>CAWDDV010000016.1:0-299650 GCA_963801205.1 uncultured Acidimicrobiia bacterium | reverse complement strand
CCCCGTACTGGTCCTCGGCCAGGATGAAGAAGCCGGACACGAAGTCCTTCACCAGGCTCTGGGCGCCGAAGGCGAGGGCGAGGCCGACGATGCCGGCGCCGGCCAGGAGGGGACCGAGGTTGAGCCCCACCTCGCCCGCCACCAGCAGGACGGCGACCGTCCAGATGCCGACCCGCAGGGTGCTGGCGGCCACGCTGCCGAGGGTGGTGGCCCGCTGCTCGGCCCGGGGCGACTTCTCCGCCAGCGGCCCCGCCCGACCCAGGCGGGTGACCGACCGCGACGGCCAGCCGGCTCCCGATGCGGCTGGCCACCATGGCCGCCACCAGGATGAACGCGACCCGGAACGGCCCCTCGATCAGCGACTCGACGGTGTCGGCCGCCGACCCCTCCACGCCCAGCTTGTGCAGGGCCTTGCACACCAGGTCGCGGGCTCTCGCAGTCCATCCCGGCGCCAAGCCTCTCACGGCCCGGATGAGCGTTCGGTGAAGGGTTCGACTAAAGAAAGAGGGTGATCAGAGAGGCCCTGGCCGGCCAGCGCATCGGCATCACCGGCGCCACCGGGTTCCTGGGCACCGCCCTGGTCGAGCGCCTGTTGCGCTCGGTGCCCGACTGCGAGCTCGTCCTGCTCATCCGGGGCGGGCGCCGGACCACCCCCGCCACCCGGGCCAAGCGGGAGCTGTTCGGCAACGACGCCTTCCGCCGGCTGCGGCAGGAGTGGGGCGCCGACTTCGACGCCAACGTCGCCCGCCGGGTGCAGGTGGTCGCGGGCGACGTGTCGGTCGACGGCCTCGGTCTCGACGACGCCGGACGGGCTCTCTTCGCCACCTGCACCACCGTCATCCACTCCGCGGCCCGGGTCAGCTTCGACTCGCCCCTCGACGCGGCGGTGGAGGTCAACCTGGTCGGCCCGCTCCGGGTGCTGGAGGCGGTGAAGGACGGCGGCCGTCGCCACCGGCCAGCCGCCGGCCCACCTGATCACCGTCTCCACCGCCTACGTGGCCGGCAGCCGCCGGGGCCTGTCCCCCGAGGCACCCCTCGGCGAGACGCCGTTCAGCACCGAGGTCGACTGGCGCAACGAGGTGGCCGCCGCCCGCCGCACCCGGGCCGACGCCGACGCCGAGAGCCGCCGCCCCGAGCTGCTGGCCCGCTTCACCAAGGAGGCCCGCGACGAGCTGGGCGCGGCCGGCCCGCCCCTGCTGGCGGCCAAGGCCGAGAAGCGGCGGGAGGCGTGGCTGTCCGACTGGATGGTCGAGGCCGGCCGCCAGCGGGCCAAGGCCCTGGGCTGGCCCGACGCCTACGCCTACACCAAGGCCCTGGCCGAGCGGGCCGTCCACGAGACCAAGGGCGACGTGGCGGTGAGCGTGGTCCGCCCGTCGATCATCGAGTCGGCCCTGGCCGAGCCGTCCCCCGGATGGATCCGCGGCTTCCGGATGGCGGAGCCGGTGATCATCTCCTACGGGCGGGGCCTGCTCAAGGAGTTCCCCGGCATCCCCGAGGGCATCATCGACGTGATCCCCGTCGACCTGGTGGTGGCGGCCATCATCGCGGTGGCGGCGGCCGGTCCCGAGCCCGACTGCCAACGTGTTCCAGGTGGCCACCGGCAACCGCAACCCGCTGCGCTACAAGATGCTGGTCGACCTGGTGCGGGAGTACTTCCAGGCCAACCCCCTCTACGACACCCACGGCCAGCCCATCGTGGTCGCCCCGTGGCAGTTCTCGAAGCGGGGACGGGCCCAGAAGCAGCTCGAGCGGGGCATCAAGCTGCTGGCCACGGCCGAGAAGGTGGTCAGCAACCTCCCCATCCGGGGGGAGAAGGCGGAGGTCACCGGCCGGCTGGAGGAGCGCCGCACCCTGGGCGAGCGGGCCTTCGACTACGTCCGCCTCTACGGCGCCTACGCCGAGACCGAGGCCGTCTTCGACGACGAGCGCCTGCGGGCCCTGTGGGCGACGCTGCCGGCCGAGGACCAGGCCGCCTTCTACTTCGACACCACGGTCATCGACTGGCGCACGTACGTCCAGGTCGGCCACATGCCCTCGGTGGTGAAGCAGGCCCGGGTGCGCACCACCAGCGGGGGCCGGGAGGGCCTGTCCCGGTACGAGCGGGGCAAGCGGTCCGTCCTCTCCCCCGACCGCCACATCGCCGCCTTCGACCTGGAGAACACCCTCATCGCGTCCAACGTGGTGGAGAGCTACTCGTGGCTGGCCACCCGTCACAAGCCCGACGAGGACCGGCCCGCCTTCGTCATGAAGATGCTCTCCCAGGCGCCGGGGCTGCTGTCGCTCGACCGCAAGGACCGGGGCGACTTCCTCCGCCACTTCTACCGCCGCTACGAGGACGCCCCCGCCGACGAGCTGCGGGAGGACGCCAAGCAGCTGTTCAGCTACCTGCTGCTGACCAAGTCGTTCCCCGAGGGCTTCCGCCGGGTGCGGGAGCACCAGAAGCTCGGCCACCGCACCGTCCTCATCACCGGATCCCTCGACTTCATCGTCGAGCCCCTGCGGCCCGCTGTTCGACGAGATCGTGTGCGCCCGCCTGGCGGTGAAGGACGGCAAGTTCACCGGCGAGCTGCTCGACTCGCCGCCGACGGGCGAGGCGAGGGCCCTGCTCATGGCCTCCTACGCCGAGGCCGAGGGGCTGAAGCTGTCGGAATCGATCGCCTACGCCGACTCGGCCAGTGACCTTCCCATGCTGGAAGCGGTCGGACATCCCGTGGCCGTCAACGCCGAGCCCAAGCTGGCCGCCATCGCCCGCAAGCGGGGCTGGCACGTGGAGCAGTGGACCAAGTCGTCGGGCGGGGCCCAGGGCATCCTCCCGCTGGCGCCGCGCCTGGTCGGAGGGGCCAAATGAAGGCGATCCAGGTCGTCGACTCCATCCCCCGCTACGGGCTGGCCAAGGTGGCGGGCTCGCTGGCGCCCGGGCTGGGGGCCAAGCTCGGCCCCGTCTCCCTGGTCGACATCGACGAGCCCGACCTGCCGGCCAAGGGGTGGCACCGGGTTCGGCCCCGCCTGTCGGGCATCTGCGGGTCCGACCTGGCCACGGTCGACGGCAAGTCGTCCCCCTACTTCCAGCCCTTGGTCTCGTTCCCCTTCGTCCTCGGCCACGAGATCGTGGGCGACCTCGACGAGGTAGGGTGGCGGACGGGTCGTCATCGAGCCGGTGCTCGGGTGCGCGGCCCGGGGCGTCGACCCGATGTGCCGGGAGTGCGCCGCCGGCCGCACCGACAACTGCGAGCGCACCGCCTTCGGCCACCTCAAGCCGGGCCTGCAGACGGGCTACTGCCACGACACGGGCGGCGGGTGGTCGACGTCGATGGTGGCCCACGAGAGCCAGATCCACCCCGTCCCCGACCAGCTCGACGACGACGCCGCGGTGATGGTGGAGCCCGCCGCCTGCGCGGTGCACGGGTCCTGGGCGCGGAGGGGTCGACCGTGCTGGTGCTGGGGGCGGGCACGCTCGGGCTGTGCGCCATCGCCGCCCTCCGCCGCTTCACCACCCCGGGCACGCTCATCGCCACGGCCAAGCACCCTGAGCAGCGGAAATGGGCCCGGGAGCTGGGCGCCGACGTGGTCGTCGAGCCCCGGGAGACCCACCGCCTGGTCCGGCGGGCCACCCGTTCGCTCAAGGTGGGCGCCACCCTGTCGGGCGGCGTCGACGTGGTCATCGACTGCGTGGGCAGCGCCAAGTCGATCGAGGAGTCGCTGGCCGTGGTCCGCCCCGGGGGCGACGTCATCCTCCTGGGCATGCCGTCCACCGTCACCGTCGACCTCACCCCGCTGTGGCACCGCCAGATCCGGGTGCGGGGCTCCTACGCCTACGGCACCGAGTCGTTCGACGGCGAGACCCGGCGCACGTTCGACCTCGCCTTCGAGCTGGTGGAGCACGCCCGCCTGGGCCGGCTGGTCTCCGCCCGGTACCCCCTCGACCGCTACCGTGAGGCCATCGACCACGCCGCCAACGCCGGATCCCGCGGCGCGGTCAAGGTGGTTTTCGACCTACGAGGAGAGAAGCGTCGTTGAGCCCCAACGAACAGTTCGCGCAGTTGCCCCCTCACACGTGTCATTGCGCGGATCAATCGGTGGCGGTGGCGGCGTGAGTCAGGCCCGGGTTCGTGTTGGAGGTCGACCGGTCGACGCCTCCCATCCTGTTCCACCACGGCGAGGGCTTCCGGCTGGAGAAGCTGCCCGCCGGCAGCCGGGTCGTCTACCCGGCCGAGCCCGTCGATCCCCTGGACGACCCCGAAGGCGCCATCCGCCACGCCCTCGAGCACCCCGTCGGCGACAGCGAGCCCCTGCGGGCCCTGCTCCGGCCGGGGATGAAGCTCACCATCGCCTTCGACAACGAGGCCGTGCCCCTCCCCCCGATGGCGGGTCCCGACAACCGCCAGCGGGTGATCGAGGCGGTCCTGGAGCTGGCGGCCGAGGCCGGCGTCGACGACGTGGTGCTCATCGCCGCCCACGGCCTGCACCGCCGGGCCACCGAGGCCGAGCTGCGCCACATGCTGGGCGACCGGGTCTACGACGCCTTCGCCCCCCACGGCGCCGCTCCAGCAGCACGACGCCGAGGACCACGACAACCTGGTCGTCGTCGGCAAGACGGCCGAGGGCGAGTACGTCGAGGTCAACAAGCGGGCCGCCACCTCCGACCTGCTCGTCTACGTCAACATCAACCTGGTGGCGATGGACGGCGGCCACAAGTCCACCATGACCGGCCTCGTCTCCTACCGCAGCCTCAAGCACCACCACAACGTGGTCGGGATGCAGCACAGCCGCTCGTTCATGGACCCGCCCAACTCCGAGCTGCACAACGCCACCTGGCGCATGGGCCGGGTCTTCGCCCAGCACTGCAAGGTCTTCCAGATCGAGACCACGCTCAACTCCGACACCTTCCCCAGCCAGTTCGGCTTCCTCCAGAAGCGGGAGTGGGAGTGGTCGATCCGCGACCGGGCGTCGTACCTGGCCACGGCCAAGAGCCTCGAGGCGTGCCCGCCGGCGATGGCCCGCAAGATCATGCACGGGATCAAGTCGCCCCAGAAGATGACGAGCGTGCAGGCGGGCGAGGTGGAGGCGGTGCACCGGCTGACCCTGGCCGAGGTCCACCGCCAGCACCTGCGTGCCGGTCGAGGGCCAGGCCGACATCCTCACCATGGGCCTGCCCTACATCGGGCCCTACAACGTCAACTCGATCATGAACCCGCTGCTGGTGATGTGCCTCGGCCTCGGGTACTTCTTCAACCTCTACCGGGGCAAGCCCCTGGTGCGGGAGGGCGGCGTGGTCATCCTCAGCCACCCCACCCGGTGGGAGTTCCACCCCGTCCACCACCCGAGCTACATCGACTTCTTCGAGCAGGTGCTGGCGGAGACCACCGACCCCCTCGAGATCGAGAAGAAGTTCGAGGACGACTTCGCCAACGACCCCTGGTACATCCACCTGTACCGGAACTCCTACGCCTACCACGGGGTCCACGCGTTCTACATGTGGTACTGGGGTGCGCACGCGTTGCAGCACGTGGGAGGGGTCATCATCGTCGGCGGCGACCCCAAGGCGGTGCGGCGGATGGGCTTCAAGCCGGCGTCGACCATGCGCGACGCCCTGGAGATGGCGGAGGACGTGGTCGGGCGCGAACCCGTCGATCACCCACCTCCACGCCCCGCCGATCCTGCTCGCCGACGTGACGTGAACGCCGCTTCCACCTCGAACAGTTCGCGCAGTTGCCCCCTCACACGGTGTAATTGCGCGGATCAATCGGGGGTTCGGGCGGGTGAGGATCCCGAGGCCCAAGTTCCCGCTGGGGCCGCCGACGTGGCCCACGCCGGTGCCCCGGCCGCCGGTCGAGCCCGACACGGGCGTCGCCTACGACACCGCGTGGGCCCGCAAGTTCCCGGCCCGGGTGGCGCGGGCGATGATCGTCGACGACATCCTCCGGCCCGTCGCCCACCTCCTGGCCCGGCCCGAGGTCACCGGCCTCGACCGCCTCGACGACCTCGACGGGCCCGTCATCTTCGTGGCCAACCACAACAGCCACCTCGACACCACCCTGCTCCTGGCCACCATCCCCGAGAAGTGGCGCCACAAGACGGTGGTGGCGGCGGCCGCCGACTACTTCTTCCCCACCAAGGTCAAGGGCGCCATCTCCGCCCTCACCATCGGGGCCATCCCCATGGAGCGCAACAAGGTCGACCGCCGGTCGGCCGACCTGGCCGCCGAGCTGCTGGCCGACGGGTGGAGCGTGGTGATCTTCCCCGAGGGCGGCCGCAGCCCCGACGGGTGGACCACGACCTTCCGGGGCGGCGCCGCCTACCTCGCCCTGCGCTGCGGCCGGCCGGTGGTGCCCGTCCACCTCGAAGGCACCCGCAAGGTGTGGAAGCGGGGCGAGAAGCTGCCCACGCCCATCGAGAAGAAGTCGGCGGTGGGGGTCACCTTCGGGGCGCCCATGTGGCCCGACAAAGGGCTGGACGGGAAGGAGGAGAGCTCCCGCCGCTTCGCCGGTCGCGTCGAGGCGGCGGTGGCCGCCCTGGCCGACGAGCAGCGCACCGACTGGTGGCAGGCCCGCAAGCGGGCGGCGGCCACGGCCACCCCCTCGCTCAGGGTCCCGAGGCGGGCGCGTGGCGGCGGGCGTGGCCCTCGAGGGCCAGGGCCGAGCGCCCGTCCCCCGCGAGTGGCCGTAGCCGCGGTAGTAAGTCCGAGCGCGCCCGTCTGGACGGCCCGGGCCATGGCCGTCGACGCGGGGTCACTCACTACGGGGCGAAGGAGCGTTGCGGGATGAGGAGTGCGACGTACCGGCGGTCGGTGATCGTGGCGGTGGCATTGGCCCTGGTCGCGGGCGCCTGCTCCACCAGCACCGAGCCCCCGGCGGCACCCGCCGACGGGCGGCGGCCGGGTCGAACGGGTGCGGGTGGCGGCCCGCCCGGGGAGCTACCCGACGCCGATCGGGGCCGCGGCGCCAGGGCCAGCTCCAGAGCACCCTCGTCTTCGACACCCTGGTGTGGAAGGACTCGACGGGCGACGTCATCCCGTGGCTGGCCAGCTCCTGGACGCGCTCCGCCGACGGCACCGAGACCACGTTCACCATCCGCGACGGCGTCCGGTGGCACGACGGTCAGCCCTTGACGATCGACGACGTCGTCTTCAGCTACCAGTACCTGATGAAGCCGCCGGGGATGGCCGCCGCCGGGATCCTCGGCGCCATCTTCGTCGGCAACGTGAACGAGGTCGTCGCCGTCGCCCCCAACCAGGTCGTCTTCCGGATGAAGCAACCGTGGGCGCCGTTCCTCCCCCAGATCGCGGGCATCGTCCGCATCATCCCCAGGCACATCTGGGAGACGGTGACCGACCCGGCCGCGTTCACCGGCCCGCAGGCGGTGATCGGCTCCGGCCCCTACAAGCTCGAGTCGTACGACCTGGCCACGTTCACCGCCGCCTTCGTGGCCAACGACGACTACTTCCTCGGGCCGCCGCACGTCCGGCGCATCGAGTTCGTCCCCGCGGCCGACCAGCTCCTCGCCCTCCAGCAGGGCGACATCGACGCGGCCGACGCCGGCACCGAGGACCAGCTCCCCGAGAACGCCCTCGATCCCTTCCTGAACGACCCCCGGTTCGGCGCCGTCAGGGGGCCGCCGGAGTGGAACCGGGCCCTCCACTTCAACCTGACCAAGGGCTTCCCCTTCGACGACAAGCGGTTCCGCCAGGCCGTCGCCTACGCCATCGACCGCGACGACATGGTGAAGCGCATCCTGTTCGGCCAGGGGGTCGTCGGCAGCTCGGGCGGGCTCTCCCCCGCCAGCCCGTGGGTCGCGCCCGACCTGCCCGCCTACACCCACGACGTGGCCAAGGCCAACGCCCTCCTCGACGAGGTCGGCCTGAAGGACGCCGACGGCGACGGCGTGCGCGACCTGCCCGACGGGAGCCCCTTCGTCCCCGAGCTGCAGACCAACGCCCAGTTCTCGCCGAAGACGGCGGAGCTGATCTCCGAGTACCTGCGCCAGGTGGGCGTCTCCATCTCCATCCGCACCTTGGACGCCGCCGCCGCCGACGACTCCGCGTTCAACGGCACCTACGAGATGACCCTGCTCGGCTACGGCGCCCTGGGCGCCGATCCCGACCTGCTGCTGCGGATCCGCCACACGCCGGCGGCCATCAACCTCCTGTCCAAGTCCAAGGGCTACGACAACCCCGAGGTCGTGGCCCTCGGCGAGCAGCAGCTCTTCACCGCCGACGACGGCGTCCCGCCTGGCCATCGTCCAGCAGATCCAGCGCATCGTCGCCGAGGACCTGCCCTCGCTCTCCCTCTACCTGCCGGAGCCGCAGGAGATCTTCGTCAAGGACGTCTTCGCCGGCTGGTACTTCACGCCCGGCGGCTTCTCGCTCCACTCCGGGGTCCTCAACAAGCACGCCCTGGTCACGGGCAAGAAGGTGGGATTCTGATCCCCCGTCGGGTTGGGTCTCCTGCCGACCCCTAGCCGGCGGGCCCTGCGGTCGCTGGCCCACTACGGGCTCACGGTGGCGGCGGTGGTCGTGCTCGTCTTCGCCCTGCCCCGGGCCATGCCCGGCGACCCCCTCGCCTTCCTCCGCGGCCGACAACCCGGAGGCGGTCGACCCCGCCGTCGCTCGACGAGCTGCGGGCCTACTACGGGCTCGACCGGCCCCTCGTCGGCCAGCTCGGCCACTTCCTCTCCCGCCTGGGCCACGGGGACATGGGGGTCTCGATCGGCCGGCGGGTTCCGGTGAGCGACCTCCTCCGGGCCCACCTGCCGTGGACCCTGCTCCTCATCGGCGCCTCGCTGGCCCTCGTCGTCGCGTCCTCAGCTACCTCCTGGGCTGCGCCGCCGGCTGGCGGAGGGGACGGCTCCTCGACCGCATCGTGGTCACGGCCAGCAGTGCCGTCCGGCCCGTCCCGACCTACGCCCTGGCGTCGCTCCTGCTCCTCGGCGGGGCGGTGACGTGGCGCCTCCTGCCCCTCGGCGGGGCCCGCACGCCCTTCGCCCACTACGCCTCGCCCCTGGCCGAGATCGGCGACCTGGCCCGCCACCTGGTCCTGCCGGTGACCGCGCTGGCATCGGCCCTGGTGGCGAGCCAGGTGCTGCTGGTGCGGAACACGATGGTGTCCACCCTGGGCCAGGACTACATGGTGCTGGCCCGGGCCAAGGGCCTGCCCCCGCGGCTGCTGCAGCACCGGCACGCGGGGCGCAACGCGCTCCTGCCCTTCGTCACGTCGGTCGGCCTCCAGGCCGGGTTCCTGGTCGGGGGGGCCGTCTTCGTGGAGACCGTCTTCTCCTACCCGGGCATGGGCACCCTCGTCCTCCAGGCCGTCACCAGCCGCGACTACCCGGTGCTGGAGGCGACGTTCCTCGTCCTCGCCCTCGTCGTCCTCACCCTCAACCTCCTCGTCGACCTGCTCTACGGCCGCCTCGACCCCCGGGCCCGCACCCGATGAGCCGGCTGACGGCGGCGGTTGGGGCCGGCCGGGTGGGTCGGGGTGGGCGTGGTGGCCGGGTTCGTGGTGCTGGCCGTGGCCGGGCCGGCGCTGGCGCCCTACCGGGTGACGGAGCTGGCCGGCGACCCGCTGGAGGGGCCCAGCCTGCACCACCTGTTCGGCACCAACTCGGTGGGCCAGGACCTCACCAGCCAGCTCTTGTCCGGGGCCCGGACGTCGCTGGTCATCGCCCTGCTGGCGGGCGGGGGCACGCTGCTGCTGGGCGCGCTGGCCGGAGCGGTGGCCGGCTGGCGAGGAGGGGCCACCGACTCGGTCGTCATGCGGGTCGTCGACGTCGTCCTCGTCCTCCCGCCGATCCCGCTGATGGTCGTGCTGGGCGCGTCCGTCAACCCTGACGTGGTCGGGCTGTCGGCGATCATCGTGCTCGTGTCGTGGCCGGTGTACGCCCGGCTGGTGCGGGCGGCCGTGCTCCCCCTCCGCCGGCGGGCCGACATCCGGGCCGCGGTCGGCTTCGGGGCGAGCACGGGCCAGGTGCTGCGGACCCACGTCCTGCCCGACGTCGGGCTGGTCCTGATCGCGGGCCTCATCTCCGCCGTCGAACGGGCCATCGCCATCGAGGCCGGGCTGGCCTTCCTCGGGCTGGTGAACCCGACCCGGGCCAGCTGGGGCTCGATCATGCGCGACGCCCTCGACTTCCGGGGCCTGTTCCTCACCGACTCGTGGCGGTGGTGGCTGCTGCCCGCCGGTGGCGGCCGTCGCCCTCCTCCTCATCGGACTGGCCCTGGTGGGCACCTCGCTCGAGCGCCGCCTCGACCCCCGGCTGTCCCGCCACCAGCCGGTCGGCGTCGACGGGTGACGGACGGCCGCTCCGGCGCTGGCGATCGCCGGCCTGCGGGTGACCTACGCCGGCCCGCCGCCGGTCCGGGCCCTCGACGGGCTCTCGCTCGAGGTGGCCGTGGGCGAGTGCGTCGGCGTGCTGGGCGAGTCGGGATCGGGCAAGTCCACCCTGGCCAAGGCCCTGCTCGGGCTGGCCACCGGGGCCGCGGTGGAGGGCGGGCTCCGCCTGGGCGGCGTCGACCTGGTCGGGCTGGACGAGGCCGGCTGGCAGGAGTTCCGGTGGCGACGGATCGCGCTGGCGGTGCAGTCCACGTCGTCCCTGAACCCGGTGCTGCGGGTCGGGTTGCAGCTGGCCGAGCCCCAGATGGTGCACCTGCGGCCGGACGCGGGCCGCAGGCCGACGAGCGTTCGGCCGCGGTGCTGGCCGAGGTCGGCCTCGACGCCGAGGCCCTCGACCGGTACCCGAGCGAGCTCTCGGGCGGGCAGCGCCGGCTCGTCCTGCTGGCCATGGCCCTCGTCTGCGACCCGTCGGTGGTCGTGCTCGACGAGCCCACCGCCGGGCTCGACCCGTCCACCAGGGCGCGGGTGGTCGACACCCTGCGCCGGCTGCGGGACGAGCGGCGGGTGGCGCTGGTGATCCTCGGCCACGACGTGGAGGCGATCGAGGCGGTGGCCGACCGGGTGGCGGTGCTCTACCGGGGGTGGCTGGCCGAGGTCGGCCCCGCCCGCCGGGTGCTCGACGAACCCCGGGCGCCGTACACGTGGGCGCTCCTCAACGCCCGCCCGACCCTCGGGTCGGTGAAGGACCTGCGGGGCATCCGCGGGCGACCCGCCCGACCCCACCGAGGTCGCGGCCGGGTGCCCGTTCGTGGCCCGCTGCACCCAGGCCGTCGACCTGTGCGGGGCCGGGCCGGCCGCCGCTGGTGGCGCCGTCGGGCGAGGACGGCGAGCGGCTGGTGGCGTGCGTGCGGGGCGGGGTCGTGACGCCTGCTCGAGGCCCGTGACCTGCGGGTTTCCTACCGGCTGGCGGGCACCGCACGGGCCTGGGCCGCCGGACCACGGTCGTGGCCGTCGACGGCGTCTCCCTCGACGTCCGGGAGGGCGAGGTGGTCGGCGTCGTCGGCCCGACCGGGGCCGGCAAGTCGACCCTCGGCCTGCTCCTCGTCCGCCTCCTGGAGCCCGATGCGGGATCGGTGCGGTTCGAGGGCGCCGACCTCCTGGCCCTCCGGGGGGCGGAGCTGCGGGCCGCCCGCCGCCGGGTGCAGCTGCTGTTCCAGGACCCGTACGAGGCCCTGTCCCCCCGGCTGACCGTCGGCGCCGCCGTCCGGGAGCCGCTCGACGTGCAGGCCGTGGGCGAGCCCGACTGGCGGGACGGCCGGGTGCGCGACGAGCTGGCCGCGGTGCGCCTGCCCACCGACGCCGCCTTCCTCGCCCGCCACACCCACGAGCTGTCGGGCGGGCAGTTGCAACGGCTGGCATTGGCCCGGGCCCTGATCCTCGAGCCCAAGCTGCTGGTGGCCGACGAGCCGGTGTCGATGCTCGACCCGAGCGAGCAGGCCAAGATGCTCCAGCTCCTCAAGGAATTGCAGGTGGAACGGGGCATGGCCATGGTCTTCGTCTCCCACGACCTGGCCGTCGTCCTCCGGGTGGCCGACCGGGTGGTGGTGATGGACGCCGGCCGCATCGTGGAGCAGGGCCGAGGCGACGAGCTGCTCCGAGCCGCCCGTCACCCCGTCACCCAAGCCCTCCTGGCCGCGTCCGGGCACACCGCCGGCCCAACCCCGTGAGAGCGGGGCCGGCGGGGCGACGACGGACCGACCGAGCTCTCGAACCTCGTCAATCGTGCCCGAGCGCCAAGACGTGGGCGCTGTCGGGGAACCACGGCGCGACTTCGCTGAGAGCCGGCGGGACAGGTTCTGGTCGAACCTCACGCAGGGGCAGCGAGCCGGTGCTCACGCAGGGCGGCAAACGCAAGCGCGGCTCGGATGTGGGCCTCCGTGAGCTCCGGAAAATCACTCACGATCTCGTCGTGCGTCATCCCGCTGGCCTGGTACTCGAGCACGTCGTACACCGCGATCCGCGTGCCGACGAAGCACGGCTTGCCGCCGCGGACCTCGGGCCGAATGTCGAAGAGCGCGGACAGATCCACGACCCCGAGGGCACTCGCGGGAGGGACGCCGGAGCCGAGCATCGGTGCCCGGAGCCGCATAGAGATCTGTTCGCACCCGCCACAATACGGTAGGTGAGTGGGTCGGCGGGACCACTATCAGGGCGTCGAAAATCGCTCGAATAGACTTGCACTGCGGATCGAACGTATGTACGATTAGGAGGGTGCTGGAGAAGCTGGCCGAGGCGGTCGAGACGCTCGACATACCGGTGAACGGTCCTACGCTGGTGCAGGTACTGGCCCTGCGGGATCAGCTCGAGGCCAAGATCGCGGAGGCGGTCGGGGCCTTCGATGCTGCCGGGCTGTGGGATCTCGACGCGGCCACCTCGATGACGGCGTGGTTGAGGGATTCGGCGTCGATGACACCGCGTTTGGCCAATCGATTGAGCCTGCTCGGGCGTCGCTTGCGGAAATTGCCGGTGTGCGCCGCTGCGTTCGCGTCAGGGTCGTTGTCGGGCGGGCAGGTGGAGGCGATAATGGCCCACGTCGACGATTCGACGGTGGAGCTTTTCGCCGAGGCGGAGGCCGGGCTGGTGCCCTACCTCGTGCCGCTGAGCGTGGCCGGCTGCTCCCGGGCCATGGCCTCGTGGAAGTCGAGTGCGTCCGAGCCGGCTGAGCCTGACGATGCCGAGCGTTCGTTGAGCCTGTCCCAGACGCTGGATGACCGCTATGTGATCGACGGCTCCCTCGACGCCGAGGGAGGAGCGGTGGCGACCACCGCTCTTCGCCTGGCCACCACCGACGACACCGACACCATCCGCGACCCGCGGCGGCGCCGGGCCGACGCCCTGGTGGATGTGTGTCGGTTCTTCCTCGACCACCAGCAGACGCGATCCGGGGGCCGGCACCGGCCCCACCTCAACGTGGTCATCGACCTCGACGCCCTGGAGCAGGGCCGGGGTGGGCGGGTGATCGGCGGACCGACGCTCGATGGGCCCAGCGTCTCGACCGTGCTCTGCGACTGCGCCGTGCACCGGGTGCTGATGTCGGGGCGGTCGGCCATCTTGGATTACGGCACCTCCACCCGCACCATCCCGGCGCCACTTTGGAACGCCCTGGTCATCCGGGACGAGCAGTGCCGGTTCCCCGGATGTGACCGTGCCTCGAAGATGTGTGAGGCCCACCACGTCACCTGGGTCACCAACGACGGACCGACCGAGCTGTCGAACCTCGTCCTCGTCTGCGCCCGCCATCACCATCGCCTGCACGAACCCGACTGGCAGGCCAAGTTGCTCCCCGACGCCACCTTCGAAGTCACCCGACCCGACGGGCTGGTCCGGTGCACGTCGCCACCGAGGGCCGAACCGCCGTGGTGAACGGAGCCGCCGATGGGTGGAGGGCCCAGGAGCTCAGGCTCTGTGTCTCGTTGGCGCCGGTGGAGAGGTTGGTCGCCCAGCCGCTCGGTTGGCCGGGTGCCGCTACGTGCACGATCCCTGGTTGCCCGCACGGTCGGTGATCACGAAGGCCACCTGGGAGGGCGCGCTCTGGACGTCCTTGTAGGCGGTGATCACCACTGGATCGGTGGTGCCCTCGACCCAGGGCGACGGTGAGGTGGTCACCGGGGTGACGATGTTCACCGCGGTGGTGGCGTCGATGCGGGTGATGCCCGACGCCGCATCCTGGGCCGTGACCTCCACGAACTTGCGGCCCTCGCTGTCGACGGCGATGCGGGTGATGGAGCAGACGGGGGCGGCGGTGTCGGCCACGACGGTGATGGAGAAGGTCTCCGGGGCGGAGGTGTCCAACCCGCCGCGGGCCGTGCCCCCGTCGTCGTGGAGGACGACGGTGACGGTGGCCGTCCCGCTGGCGTGGGTGGCGGTGGTGTAGGTCAACGTCCCCGTCGGCGACAGCGCCGGCTGGGCCGAGAACAGGGCGTTGCTGTCGTTGGTGACCACGAAGCTCAGGGCCTGTGCCTCCTCGGCGCCGGTGGCCAGGTCGCTGGCCCAGCCGCTCACCGTCTGTGACCCCTGGTCCTGGATCACCGACTGGTCGGCCCCCTCGGTGAAGCTGGGGGCGTCGTTGACGGTGTTGACGGTGAGGACGAACTCGTCGAAGCCGGTGGTCACGCCGTCGCTGACCGTGACCCGGATGGCGGTGCCCCCGTTCTCGTCGGCCGCCGGGGTGACGGTGACGGTGCGGTCGGCCCCCGAGCCCCCGAAGACGACGTTGGCCACCGGCACCAGGGTCGGGTCGGAGGAGGTGGCCGTCAGCGTCAGGTCCTCGGCCGCCGTCTCCGCGTCGCCCACGGTGAAGGCGATGGCGCCGCTGGGGGTGTCCTCGTCGACGGTCGCGTCGGCGATGTCGGAGATGATGGGCCCGTCGGTGACCGCCTCGACGGTGAGCACGAACTCGTCGAAGGCGCTGGCCGTGCCGTCGCTCACCGTCAGGCGGATGGTGGAGGCGCCGGTCTGATTGGCGGCGGGGGTGACGGTGACGGTGCGGTCGGCCCCCGAGCCCCCGAGGACGATGTTGGCTGCCGGCACCACCGCCTCGTCGGAGGAGGTGGCCGCCAGCGTCAGGTCCCCGGCCGCCGTCTCCCCGTCGCCCACGGTGAAGGCGATGGCCCCCGTCGAGGCGTCCTCGTCGATGGCCCTGTCGACCACGTTCGAGATGGTGGGCCCGTCGTTGAGCGCGGTGACGGTGAGCACGAGCTCGTCGAAGGCGCTGGCCACCCCGTCGCTGACGGTGATGCGGATGGTGGACGTGCCCGACTGGTCGGGGGCGGGGGTGGCGGTGACGGTGCGGTCGGCCCCCGAGCCGCCGAAGACGACGTTGGCCACCGGCACCAGGGTCGGGTCGGAGGAGGTGGCCGTCAGCGTGAGGCTCCCCACCGCCGTCTCCACGTCACCCACGGTGAAGGCGAGTGGCCCCGTGGGGGTGTCCTCGTCGACGCTGCGATCGGCCACGTCGGAGATGGTGGGCACGTCGTTGACGGGGTTGACGGTGAGCACGAACTCGTCGAAGGCGCTGGCCACCCCGTCGCTGACGGTGATGCGGACGGTGGCCGTGCCCGACTGGTCGGGGGCGGGGGTGACGGTGACGGTGCGGTCGGCCTCCGAGCCCCCGAGGACGATGTTCGTCTCCGGCACCAGGGCGGTGTTGGTCGAGGACTTGGTCAGCGTCAGACTCCCGGGCGGCGTATCCGCGTCGCCCACGGTGAAGGGCACCGCCGGGGTGGGGGTGTCCTCGTCGACGGTGCTATCGACGATGTTCGAGATGGTGGGCACGCCGATGACGGTGAGCACGAACTCGTCGAAGGCGCTGGCCGTGCCGTCGCTCACCGTGATGCGGATGGTGGAGGCGCCGGTCTGGTTGGCGGCGGGGGTGACGGTGACGTTGCGGGTTGCCCCGGAGCCACCGAACACGATGTTGGCCCCCGGCACCAGGGCCTGTCGGAGGAGGTGGCCGCCAGGGTCAGGCTCCCGACTGGCGTCTCCGCGTCGCCCACGGTGAAGGCGATGGCCCCGTCGAGGTGTCCTCGTTGATGGTCCGATTGGCGATGTCGGAGATGGTGGGGGCGTCGTTGACGGGGTTGACGGTGAGCACGAACTCGTCGAAGGCGCTGAGGCGAGCCGTCGCTGACCGTGATGCGGATGGTGGCGGAGCCCGACTGGTTGGCGGCGGGGGTGACGGTGACGGTGCGGGCCGCCCCCGAGCCGCCGAGGACGATGTTGGCCACCGGCACCAGGGCGGTGTTCGACGACGTCCGGCTCAGCGTCAGGCTCCCGGCCGCGGTCTCGATGTCGCCCACGGTGAAGGCGATGGCCCCGGTGGAGGTGTCCTCGTTGACGGTCCGGTTGGCGATGTTGGAGATGGTGGGGGCGTCGTTCACCGCGGGGAAGCCGAGGACGAACTCGTCGAAGGCGGTGGCCACTCCGTCGCTGACGGTGATGCGGATGGTGGTCGAGCCCGCCAGGTTGGCGGCCGGGGTGACGGTGACGGTGCGGGCCGCCCCCGATCCCCCGAAGACGATGTTGGCCACCGGCACCAGGGCGGTGTTCGACGATGTCCGGGTCAGCGTCAGGCTCCCGGCCGCCGTCTCCACGTCGCCCACGGTGAAGGCGATGGCCCCGGTGGAGGTGTCCTCGCTGAACGTTTGGCTGATGATGTTGGAGATGGTGGGGGCGTCGTTCACCGCGGGGAAGCCGAGGACGAACTCGTCGAAGGCGCTGGCCACCCCGTCGCTGACGGTGATGCGGATGGTGGTCGAGCCCGCCAGGTTGGCGGCCGGGGTGACGGTGACGGTGCGGGCCGCCCCCGATCCCCCGAAGACGATGTTGGCCACCGGCACCAGGGCGGTGTTCGAGGACGTCCCGGTCAGCGTCAGGCTCCCGGCCGCGGTCTCCACGTCGCCCACGGTGAAGGCGATGGCCCCGGTGGAGGTGTCCTCGCTGAACGTTTGGCTGATGATGTTGGAGATGGTGGGCACGTCGTTCACCGCGGGGAAGCCGAGGACGAACTCGTCGAAGGCGCTGGCCACCCCGTCGCTGACGGTGATGCGGATGGTGGTCGAGCCCGCCAGGTTGGCGGCCGGGGTGACGGTGACGGTGCGGGCCGCCCCCGATCCCCCGAAGACGATGTTGGCCACCGGCACCAGGGCGGTGTTGGACGACGTCCCGGTCAGCGTCAGGCTCCCGGCCGCGGTCTCCACGTCGCCCACGGTGAAGGCGATGGCCCCGGTGGAGGTGTCCTCGCTGAACGTTTGGCTGATGATGTTGGAGATGGTGGGGGCGTCGTTGACCGCGGTGACGGTGAGGACGAACTCGTCGAAGGCGCTGGCGGTGCCGTCGCTGACGGTGATGCGGATGGTGGTCGAGCCCGCCAGGTTGGCGGCCGGGGTGACGGTGACGGTGCGGGCCGCCCCCGAGCCCACGAGGACGATGTTGGCCACCGGCACCAGGGCGGTGTTGGACGACGTCCGGTCAGCGTCAGGCTCCCCGCCGCCGTCTCCACGTCGCCCACGGTGAAGGGCACCGCCGGGGTGGCCGTGTCCTCGTTGGTGGTCCGGTCGACGATGTTGGAGATGGTGGGCGCGTCGTTGACCGCAGCGACGGTGAGGACGAACTCGTCGAAGGCGCTGGCCGCCCCGTCGCTGACGGTGATGCGCACGGTGGTCGTGCCCGACTGGTTGGCGGCCGGGGTGACGGTGACGGTGCGGGCCGCCCCCGAGCCCCCGAGGACGATGTTGGCCACCGGCACCAGGGCGGTGTTGGTCGACGTCCGGGTCAGCGTCAGGCTCCCGGCCGCGGTCTCAGCGTCGCCCACGGTGAAGGCGACGGCCCCGGTGGAGGTGTCCTCGTTGATCGGTCCGGTTGGCGATGTCGGAGATGGTGGGGGCGTCGTTCACCGCGGCGACGGTGAGGACGAACTCGTCGAAGGCGGTGGCCGCGCCGTCGCTGACGGTGATGCGCACGGTGGTCGTGCCCGACTGGTTGGGGGCGGGGGTGAGGGTGACGGTGCGGTTGGCCCCCGATCCCCCGAAGACGATGTTGGCCACCGGCACCAGGGCGGTGTTGGACGACGTCCGGCTCAGCGTCAGGCTCCCGGCCGCCGTCTCGACGTCGCCCACGGTGAAGGGCACCGCCGGGGTGGGGGTGTCCTCGTTGACGGTCCGGTTGGCGATGTTGGAGATGGTGGGGGCGTCGTTGACCGCGGCGACGGTGAGGACGAACTCGTCGAAGGCGGTGGCGGTGCCGTCGCTGACGGTGATGCGCACGGTGGTCGGTGCCCGACTGGTTGGGGGCGGGGGTGAGGGTGACGGTGCGGTTGGCCCCCGAGCCCCCGAGGACGATGTTGGCCACCGGCACCAGGGCGGTGTTGGACGACGTCCGGCTCAGCGTCAGGCTCCCGGCCGCCGTCTCGATGTCGCCCACGGTGAAGGCGATGGCCCCGGTGGAGGTGTCCTCGTTGATGGTCCGGTTGGCGATGTTGGAGATGGTGGGGGCGTCGTTGACCGCGGTGACGGTGAGGACGAACTCGTCGAAGGCGCTGGCCATGCCGTCGCTGACGGTGATGCGGACGGTGGTCGAGCCCGACTGGTTCGGCGGCCGGGGTGAGGGTGACGGTGCGGTTGGCCCCCGAGCCCCCGAGGACGATGTTGGCCACCGGCACCAGGGCGGTGTTGGAAGACGTCCGGGTCAGCGTCAGGCTCCCAGCGGCGGTCTCGTCGTCGCCCACGGTGAAGGGCACCGCCGGCGTGGCCGTGTCCTCGTTGATGGTCCCGGTCCGGCGATGTCGGAGATGGTGGGCACGCCGTTCACCACGGTGATCTTGGCCACGAAGGCGTCGTTGCCCCCGCCGTTGGTGGCCTGGAACGCCCCGGTGGTTTCCGGGAAGGTCGTGGCGGTGGAGTCGGTGTAGCCGGTCACATAGGCGTTGCCGGATCCGTCCAGGGCTATGCCATTACCGAGGTCGGTGCCGCTGCCGCCCAGGAAGCCGAAGGCCAGGGACGAGCCGGCGGGGCCCACCTTGGCCACGAAGGCGTCGTAGCCCCCGCCGTTGGTGGCCTGGAACACCCCGGTGGCCTCTGGGAAGGTGGCAGCGGCGGAGTCGGTCCAGCCGGTCACGTAGGCATTGCCGGCCCCGTCCACTGCGATGCCGCTACCGATGTCCTCACCGCTGCCGCCCAGGAAGGCGGCGTAGGTCAGGGCCGATCCGGTGGGGTTCACCTTGGCCACGAAGGCGTCGGCCCCCCACCGTTGGTGGGCTGGAACACCCCGGTGGTCTCCGGGAAGCTGTCGGCTGCGGAGGCGGACCAGCCGGTCACGTAGGCGTTGCCGGCCCCGTCCACTGCGATGCTGAAGCCGGAGTCGTAGTCGCTGCCGCCCAGGAAGCCGGCGTAGGCCAGGGCCGAGCCGGTGGGGTTCACCTTGGCCACGAAGGCGTCGTTGCCCCCGCCGTTGGCGGCCTGGAACACCCCGGTGGTCTCCGGGAAGGTGTCGGCGGCGGAGGAGGTCTGGCCGGTCACGTAGGCGTTGCCGGCCCCGTCCACCGCGATGCCCCGGCCGTAGTCGTCGCCGCCGCCGCCCAGGAAGCTGAGGTAGACCAGGGCCGAGCCGGTGGGGTTCACCTTGGCCACGAAGGCGTCAGTGTTGCCCCCGCCGATGGTGGGCTGGAACACCCCGGTGGTGCTGCGGAAGAAGCGTCATCGCTGCATAGCGCACCGGCGTCGCCGGTCACGTAGGCGTTGCCGGCCCCGTCCACTGCGATGGCGTAGCCGACGTCCGTGTGCCTGCCGCCCAGGAAGCTGGCGTAGACCAGGGCCGAGCCGGCGGGGTTCACCTTGACCACGAAGGCGTCGGTATCAGCGCCCGGGGGTCCCTACGTTCTTCCGGAAGCCGGGGGCGTCCAGGAAGTTGTGGGTGCTGTGGGTGGTGTCGCCGGTCACGTAGGCGTTGCCGGCCCCGTCCACGGCGATGCCGCTGGCCGGCGTCCTCTCTGTCGCCGCCCAGGAAGGTGGCGTAGACCAGGGCCGAGCCGGTGGGGTTCACCTTGGCCACGAAGGCGTCGAGGCGCCCAGCGTTGGTGGCCTGGAACACCCCGGTGGTCTCCGGGAAGCTGTCGGCGGCGGAGTTGGTGCCGCCGGTCACGTAGGCGTTGCCCGAGCCCGTCGACCGCGATGGCGTTGCCGAAGTCGTCGCCGCTGCCGCCCAGGAAGCCGGCGTAGACCAGCACGGTGGGGTCGATGACCAGGGGCCGGGCCGGGTCGTAGGCGCCGAGGCGGAAGCCGTAGGTGCCGGCGCCGTCGAGGTCATAGGCCACCTCCACCGGGACCCGCCGGCCGTCGACGTCCTGGAAGGCCTTGGGCGCGTCCTCCTCGAAGCTGCGCACGGGGGTGGTGACGCCCAGGCGGCCCTCGGCGGTGACGGCCACCGACTCGGCGCCTCGCCAGGCCACCCGGACCAGGGCGGGATCGGCGCCCGGGGCCAGGTGGTAGGTGGCCTCGATGTGGCCCCCGGTGCCCGACCACACCACGTCGACCCCGGGCCAGGCCTGCTCCAGGGTGAGCTCGGTGGCGGTGGGCAGCGCCGGGTGATGGGTCTCGCCCACGAGGTAGCTGACGATCCCGGGGGCGGCCACCGAGGCGGTCGGCGCCGCCTCCCGGGCACCCACGAGGACCTGGTCGAGGACGAAGCCCTGCTCTTCCCCGGCCAGGGCCGGATCGGCGCCTTGAGCGGGAAGCAGGGCCCAGCGCACGCCGCCGTCGAGGAAGTAGGCGGTGGCCTCGGTGCCCGAGGCCACCCACGCCGCCCGAGGGTCCCAGCGCCCCTGGTTGGCCACGAACGACACCGGCAGGCCCCCCAGGCCGGCCCGCACCGCCTCGGTGGCGGCGGCGGACGGGGCCGAGGCCTGCGGCACCGCCGGCGGGGCGGCGATGTCCCGGGCCGCCGGGGCGCACCCCGCCGCCAGCGCGGCCAGCATCGCTCCTGCGACCAGGACTGCACGGGTGCGTGCTCATGACGTTGCTCCTCGTGGACTCGATGCCTGCGGTGGTGGAGGACTGGTGATCTCGCTCGGCCGGGCGACGACCTCGACGAGGATGTGCAGGAGCTGGAGCCAGCCGGCGAAGGGCTGGCGGTGCCCGCCCTCGACCGCGACCTCGCCCTGGGGGGGCCGGGTCGAGGCCATGGTGATCTCGATCTCCACCGTCTCGCCGGCGCCGGCCCCGTTCATGGCCAGGACTCTGACGAAAAGGCGTCCGCCGAACACCCGACATCTGTCGGATTTTTGCCCTTTTCTGGGCCTTCTCCGGCGTGCCCTACGCCGCCGGCCCGTCCCCCTGGCGGCGGGTGACCTCCCGGGCCAGCTCCGCCCGTGAGGTCAGGCTGAGCTTGGACAGGGCGCTGGAGACGTAGCCCCGCACCGTGTACCGGGACAGGAACAGGCGCTCGGCTATCTCGGGGTTCGACAGGCCGGTGGCCACCAGCTCGGCCGCGGCCCTCTCCCCCTCGGTCAGCGTGTCCCAACCCTTCCCGCGAGGGCGACGGGCGGTCCGGTGGCGGCGCAGGCCGAGGGCCCGCGTGGAGGCGCCGACGCGGGCCAGGTGCCACGACGCCCCGAGTCGCTCGTAGCCGTGGGCGGCCTCGTCGAAGAGGCGCTGGGCCTCCTCCGGCCGGCCGCTCCGGCTGAAGGCGGCGCCGGCGTCCTCCGCGGCCTGGGCCGCCTCCAAGGGGCGGCCCGCGTCCCGGTAGGCGGCGACCGCTCGAACGAGGAGGTCGCCGTCGTCGTCGAACAGCCCCCGGCAGCGCAGGCCGGTGGCCACCACCGTGGCCACTCCCTGGTTGACCGCCACCAGCGCCTCCACCGCCAGGCACACCTCCTCGGCCAGCCCCTGGTCGAGCACCGTCCCCCCAGAGCCCCGGCCGAGGGCCAGGCGGACGACCGACGGGCCGATGTGCAGTCGCCGGACGACGACCCCCAGGGCCTCGGTCCTACGCCACGCGGTGGCGAGCACCTCCAGGGCGGCCGCCGGACGGCCGTCGGCCTCGGCTCGTAGGCCCGCAGCCAGTGCCGGCCAGTCACCGTCGTCGACATCCTCCGCCGGGAGGATCGGGATGCGGTCGGCGGGCCCGGCGTCACCCCGGTGGATGGCGATCAGCACTCCCATGCCTCTCGCCGAAGCCAGCATCTCGGTGTCGAGCCGGCCCCCGTCGAACAGTCCTTCGACCTCCGCCAGCTGGCCCGCAGCATCGTCCCACCGGCCGGCGAGAAACGACCCGAGCGCCTGCAGCCAGCAGGCGCGGAGGTACATCTGCTTGTAGCCCCGCTCGTAGGTGAGCCGGCGACAGTGGGCCAGGGGCGCGTCGGCGAGGTCGGCCCGCCCGGCCTGGACCAGGGCGAGGACACCGAACATGTCGGCGAGGAGCCGGAGGTGCTGCCAACCGGCGACGATACGGCTGCCCGGGTCGTCGTCGCCGGTGATCCGGCACTGGTCGAACCACGCCAGGGCGTCGTCGAAGCGCCCCTGGTAGTAGGCGACCCTGCCCAGGGTGTAGGCCGAGGTGGCCCGGGCCACCGTGCCCCCGACCTCCTCGGCGTCGCGCAGGCCGCTGGTGGCGAGGGCCAGCGCGACATCGAGCCGGGGCCCGGAGAGGGCCTGCACCGACGAGGAGCCGAGCAGCCGGGCCCGCTGGTGGGGGGACAGGCCGTCGACGGCCTCCGCCCGGGCGGCCTGCTCCAGCGCCCGGTCGAGCTGGCCCCGGGAGCCGGCCAGCCGGGCCAGGGCCAACCGCAGGCGGACCTCGGTGATCGGGGATTGGGGCCGGGTGAGCAGGTCGAGGCACACCCGCTCGGCCTGTTCTCGCTGGCCTGACACCTGAAGGACGACCACGAGCTCGGCCAGCAGGCGGTCACGGCCCGGGTCCTCCGCGTCGACGAGCTCGAGGGTGCGTTCCAGCAGCTCGGCTGCGGTCGCCGGCGCCCGGACGGTGGCCTCCTCCACTGCCCGGTGGAGCCAATCGAGGGCGACGGGGTCGCCCCGGCATTCGCCCCGGAGGAAGTGCTCGGCCACCGTCACGACTGGCGCCCCGGTAGCGGCCAGGGCGTGGCCGATGTCGCGGTGCAGCCCGACGCGCACCGAGCGGGGGATGTCCTCATAGAGGGCCTCCCGCAGCAGGTCGTGGCGGAAGCTGAGGTGGTCGCCCTCCTCCCCGAGGACGCCGGCCTCCAGCGCCTCCCGGACCCGGGGCAGGAGGTCGAGCGCGCCCCGGCCGAGGACCAGCGACAGGGTGGGGACGGTGAAGGTCGAGCCCAGCACCGACGCCACCGACAAGACGTCGAGGGTGTCGCGGGACAGGAAGCTCATCCGGTGGAGGACGATCGGCTTGAGGGCGACCGGGAAGGCGACGGAGGCGATCTCGGCCGTCGCCCCCCCGGCCTGGACCGAACCGTCGGCCACCAGGGCGCCCACCAGCTCGGTGACGAAGAACGGGTTGCCGCCGGCGTCGGCCACCTGGCGGGCCAGACGGGGCCCGGGCTGGCTGCCCAGGAGGCCTCCGACGGCTCGACCACCTCCTCCGCGGCGAGGGGAACCAGGCGCAGGGGCGCGGGGCCCCGTTCGGCCAGGGTCTGCAGGAGGCGAGCCAGCTCGGGTGACCGGGGCGCCGGGCGGCAGGCGAGGATCACCAGGAGAGGAAGGACGGGGGCGGCCCGGGCCAGGCCGTGGGCCACTAGCAGGGTCGCCGGGTCGGCCCACTGGATGTCATCGAGGGCGACGACGACCGGCCCGTCGGAGCAGAGGTCCTCGATGAGGGCGACCATGTCCTCCACCAGGCGGAACTCCGAGCCCGCCGTCGCCTCGGCGTCGGTCCCACCGTGGAGCCGGAGGGAGATCCCGGCCCGGCGGGGGTCGGTCGAGGATCGGGTGACGCCGAGGCAGTCGGCGACGGCACCGAAGGGGCGCCGGCTCTCGAACTCCTCGGCGTGGGCCCGGAACACCCGCATGCCGAGGCCGCGGGCACGGTCGAGGGCCGCGTCGAGCAGCCGGGTCTTGCCGATCCCGGCCTCGCCCTCGACCACGACCGCCCGCCCGCGGCCGGCGGCGGCCGCGGCCAGAGCCTCGCCGACCCGCTCCAGTTCGGCCAGGCGGCCGACCAGCGGTATGTCAGCCCTGGTTCCGCTCATGCACAACCCCGGTGCCCCACGGAAAAATGTAACCGGAGCACTGCGAATCCGCCGAGATGTGCCCCGCGCGCCCCTGAACGCCGCCGGCTGGCGGCCCGGAAGGTCGCCGTGCAGGTGGCTAGGGTGGGCGGACGACTCGTGAGCTACCTCCCGATGCCATTGGTCCCTCATCCGACCGACTGCAGGTCGTCAGGGCAACCTTGAGTTGGGACCAAGCCGCCGCCGTCCCTGACGCCCCGGGTGCCGGCGCACCGGTCGGAGTTCGTGTGCGGCTGGTGACACGATTCTCGCCGCTTCCCCTCTAGGCGGACCTCATGATCCGGCGATGAACAGTGCGGGGCTGGCGTTCGTCGTCAGCGGGGCCCCGGGGACACGGGAGGCTCTCGACCGCCTCCGTCGCCGCTACGGCGACGTGGAGCCGGAGGACGCCGACGTCATCGTCGCCATCGGCGGCGACGGGTTCATGATCGAGACCCTCCACCGCTTCCTCGCCATCGACGCCCCCATCTACGGGATGCACGGCGGCACCGTCGGCTTCCTCATGAACACCTTCGGCGAGGAGGGGCTGCGGGAACGGGTGGGGGCGGCGGAGCTGAGCGTCCTCCATCCCCTGCGCATGCTGGCCACCAGCGCCGACGGGGCGACGGTGAACGCCCTCGCCATCAACGAGGTCTCCCTCCTCCGCCAGACGCGCCAGGCGGCCAAGGTCCGCATCACCATCGACCAGACGGTCCGGGTCGACGAGCTGATCTGCGACGGGGTGCTGCTGGCCACCCCCGCCGGCAGCAGCGCCTACAACTTCTCCGCCCACGGGCCGATCATCCCCATCGGGGCGTCGGTGCTGGCCCTGACCCCGATCAGCGCCTTCCGGCCCCGGCGGTGGCGGGGCGCCCTCCTCGACTCCAAGGCCCAGGTGCGGTTCGAGACCCTCGAGCACTGGAAACGGCCGCTGAGCGCGGTGGCCGACCATACCGAGGTGCGCAACGTCATCTCGGTCGATGTCCGGGAGGACCCGAGCGTGGACCTGCGCATCCTCTTCGACGCCGACCACAACCTCGAGGAGCGCATCCTCCGGGAGCAGTTCACGACCTGAAGGTCAACAGGTCACCCGAAGATCAACAGGGCACCTGAGGTCACCAGGCACTTGAGGTCAATAGGTCAAAAGGATCAAGTTTTTCGCAACTCCTGCCGACGAAGCGTGAACCCCGAGCCACCCGATGTCCGGCTCGGACCCGACGATCTGTGCGCGGCTTCGTAGCTGGGTGACCGCGCCCGGAAGGAGACCCCGTGTTCTCGTCTGCTTGTCGCGCCGCGGCCGCCGTTCTGGTGGCAACGGCGATGGTCCTGGTCATGGCGCCGCCGGCGTCGGCCGACGCTGCTTCGGACGAGTCCCGCGTGCTGACCCTCATCCAACAGGCCCGCTCGGCGGTGGGCGCGCCCGCCCTCCGGGTCGACTCGGCGCTGACGTCGGCGGCCCGCTCGTGGGCGGCCAAGATGGCCCGCGACGGCTACATCTCCCACAACGTGGGCATCGGCTCGCAGGTGACGGCGTCGAAGCTGTCCGAGAACGTCGGGATGGCCGGCAGCATCGACATCGTCCGCCAGGGCTTCCTCAACAGCCCCGGGCACCGAGCGAACATGGTCGACACCGTCGTCAACTCGGTGGGCGTGGGCGTCGCCTGGGCTAACGGCACCGTCTACATCGTCCAGAACTTCGCCAAGATGGTTGCGACGCCGACGCCGCCTGCGAACCGGGCGCCGTCGGTTCCGACCCAGCCCACTCCGGCCAACACCAGCGTCGTCCGCAGCTCGCTCACCCAGGCCACGGCCCGCTACGCCGACCCCGACGGCAACGCCGGCCGGGTCTTCTTCGCCGTCCTCAACGAGTCGGGGGCCGTGGTGCGCCAGGTGTGGAGTCCGTCCGTGTGCTCCGGCTGCGTGGCCGGGGTCTCCTTCACCGCCCTGCCCGACGGCTTCTACGGGCTGGTCACCGCCGCCTACGACGGCAAGGCCGCCTCGGCGGTGTCGCCGACCTGGGCGTTCACCGTCGACCGGTCGGCGCCCCGCGCCCCCGCCGGCCTGCAACGGGTCGGCGCCAACGCGACCGCCGTCTACAGCGACCCCGACGGCAGTCCCGGGTGGCTGCGGATGTACGTGGTCACCCCCGGCGGTGTGGTCCTCAGCGAGGGGTGGACGGCCCGGGTGTGCTCCGGCTGCACCGCCACCTACCCGCTCCCGACCCTCGGCGCCGGGACCTACAACCTGTACGCCATCGCCTACGACGGCCTGCTCTCGGCGGTGGACGGGCCCCGGCCGTTCCGGGTCTGACACCGCCGCAGAGGTGCAGGACGCGACCCTCGACGTCGTTGGGACGCGCCCTTAGGTGGTCGACCCCGCCCCGACCTCCGTCGGCTACCCTGTGCCCGACTCACCGGGGCAGCGGCAATGGCGCCTCTCCCGCTTCCCGAAGCTTTCTGAGGGGGCGCCCCGGGTTCCTGCACACCTCCTTCGAGGAAGGCCACCTGCATGAGCCCAATCCGTTCCCCGATTCGTGCCGCCGAGCACGACGCCTGTGGCATCGGCTTCGTCGCCGACGCCACCGGACGCTCGTCCCGCGCCATCGTCACCGCCGCCCTCCGGGGTCTGGCGTGCGTGAAGCACCGCGGTGCCCTGGCCGCCGACGCCCGCTCGGGCGACGGGTCGGGCCTGCTCGTCCCCATCCCGGGCGCCATCTTCGGGCAGGAGCCCGACGGCACGCCCCACGGCCTGGCCATGCTCTTCGTCCGGGGCGGCGACCCCACCGAGGCGGTGGAGGCGGCGGCGGCGGCCGAAGGCATCCAGATCGTCGACTGGCGGGACGTTCCCACCGACGACGCCGAACTGGGCGAGCTCGCCCTCTCCACCCGGCCCCGGATCGTGCAGGCCGTCCTCGCCGGCGCGGGGTCCAACGAGAAGGCCGCCTTCCGCCTAAGGCGGCGGATCGACGCCACCACCGACGGCACTTACGTCGTCTCCTGCTCGTTCCGCACCGTCTGTTACAAGGGCCTGGTCACCGCCGACGCCCTGGGCGACTTCTACCGCGACCTGGCCGACGAGCGCTTCACGGCCTCCTTCGCCATCTTCCACCAGCGCTTCTCCACCAACACCCTCCCCACGTGGGAGCGGGCCCAGCCCTTCCGCATGCTCTGCCACAACGGGGAGATCAACGCCCTGGCGGGCAACGTCAACCGCATGCGGGCCCGGGCCGTCCTCGGCACCGAAGCCGTCGGGCTCGGGCCGGAAGAGCTGTTCCACCCTGTGCTCGACCCGTCCGACTCCGACTCCGGGCAGCTCGACTCCGCCATCGAGCTGCTCACCCGGGGCGGGCGCGACGTCCGTCACGCGGTGGCCATGACGATCCCCGAGGCGTGGGAGGGCGAGCGCGACCTCGATCCCGCGGTACGGGCCTTCTACCGCTACCACGCCTCCCTCATGGAGCCGTGGGACGGTCCCGCGGGCCTGGTGTTCACCGACGGGATCGGCGTGGGCGCGGCCCTCGACCGCAACGGCCTGCGGCCCCTGCGCTACTCCTCGTGCGAGGACGGCTTCGTCGCCTGCTGTTCGGAGACGGGCGCCATCGACGTGTCCGGCCACGGCCAGGTCACCCGCGGCCGGCTCGGCCCGGGGGAGATGCTCTTCGTCGACCCCACCCGGGGGGTCCTCGACGACACCGCCTGCAAGCAGCGGGTGGCCGCCGGCGGCACCTACGCCCGGTGGGCGGCCGACGGCCTGCGGAACATGTCCCGGGGCCGGGTCATCGAGCAGACCCCCGAACCCGACGAGATCGAGCGCCGGCAGGCGATCTTCGGCTACTCCAAGGAGGAGCTGGCCATGGTGCTGCGGCGCATGGCCAACGACGCCAAGGAGCCCACCTACTCCATGGGCGACGACTCACCCCTGCCCCACATGGCCGGCCGGCCCCGGCCCCTGCACCACTACCTCAAGCAGCGCTTCGCCCAGGTCACCAACCCGCCCATCGACCACCTGCGGGAGCGGCTGGTGATGAGCCTGCGCACGCTCCTCGGGCCCCGCTCCCCCATCCTGTCGGAGGGGCCGGAGGCCACCCGCCTGCTCGCCCTCAAGTCGTTCTTCCTGTACCCGTCGGCGGTGGTCGACCTGCTCGTGTCCGACCCCGGCTTCGGCGTCGCCCACCTCGACGCCACCTTCCCCGCGGCCGACGGTCCCGGAGGGTTACGGGCGGCGGTCGACCGGCTGCGCGACCGGGCCGAGGAACTGGCCCGGGCCGGCATCGGCATCCTCATCGTCGACGACGGCGGGGTCGACGACGAGCGGGCCGCGGTCCCGGCGCTGCTGGCCACCGGGGCGGTGCACTCCCGGCTGGTCGCGTCCGGCCTCCGGTCCGACACCAGCCTGGTGATCTCCTCCGACGACGCCCGCGACACCCACTACATCGCCTGCCTGGTGGGCTACGGGGCCGACGCCATCTGCCCCGGCCTGGCGCTCGAGACGGTCGCCCACGAGGCCGACTACAACCCCGACGTCGACCTGTCCGGTCCCGAGGCCCAGGAGCGGCTGCAGGCGGCCATGGAGGACGGCGTCCTCAAGATCATGTCCAAGATGGGGATCTCCACCGTCGACTCCTACCGGGGGGCGCAGATCTTCGAGGCCATCGGCCTCGGCCCCGACGTGATCGACCTCTGCTTCCCGGGGACCCCGTCGATGGTCGGCGGCATCGGGTGGGACGAGTTGGGCGAGGACGCCCTGGCCCGCCACGCCAACGGCCGCCTGGCCGAGGGCGGCTACTACCGGGTCCGCAAGCGGGGCGAGTTCCACACCCACAACGACGAGGTGGTGAAGGCCCTCAACGAGATGAAGGCCGCCCACCTGCTGCAGTCCGCCCTCCGGGACGCGTCGGCGGTCACCAACGGCAACGGGAGCGGCAACGGCTCCGGTGCCAACGGCGCCCACCGCGCCGGGTCCGACACGTACCAGCGCTTCGCCGACCTGGTCAACAACCGTCCCGCCACCGAGTTGCACGACCTCATGGAACTCGTGCCCAGCGGGCCGCCGGTCCCCCTCGACGAGGTGGAACCGGCGTTGGCCATCACCCGCCGCTTCTCCACCGGCGCCATGTCCCACGGGGCCCTCAGCCGGGAGGCCCACGAGACCCTCACCGAGGCCATGAACCTCATCGGCGGCCTCTCCAACTGCGGGGAGGGGGGCGAGAGCTACACCCGGTTCAAGACCCGGGGCCAGGCCACCGGCGACAAGAACAGCCGCATCAAGCAGATCGCCTCCGGCCGCTTCGGGGTGACCCCCGAGTACTGCGCCTTCGCCGACGAGCTCAACATCAAGATGGCCCAGGGGTCCAAGCCGGGCGAGGGGGGCCAGATCCCGGGCAACAAGGTGTCGGAGGAGATCGCCGCCCTCCGCCACACCCAGCCCGGGATCGGTCTCATCTCCCCGCCGCCCCACCACGACATCTACTCCATCGAGGACCTGGCCCAGCTCATCTACGACCTCAAGCAGGTCAACCGCCACGCCGACGTCTCGGTGAAGCTGGTGGCCGAGGACGGGGTGGGCACCATCGCCGCCGGCGTGGTCAAGGCCCTGGCCGAGGTGGTCCACATCAGCGGCTGCAACGGCGGCACCGGCGCATCGCCCCTGTCGTCGATCAAGCACGCCGGCCTGCCGTGGGAGCTGGGCGTGGCCGAGACGCAGAAGGCGCTCATCGAGAACGGGCTGCGCGACCGGGTCCGGGTGCGGATGGACGGCGGCCTGTTCACCGGCCGCGACGTGATCATGGCCGCCCTCCTGGGCGCCGACGAGTACTCCTTCGGCACCGCGGCCATGATCGCCGAGGGCTGCATCATGCTGCGGGCCTGCCACAAGGACACCTGCTCCACCGGCATCGCCACCCAGCGCCCCCACCTGCGGGCCAAGTTCGCGGGTACGCCCGAGGGGGTGGCCGCCTACATGGTGTTCATCGCCGAGGAGGTCCGGGGCTACCTGGCCCAGCTCGGTTTCCGGACCATGGACGAGGCCATCGGCCAGGTGGAGTGCATCCGCCAGCGGCCGGGCGCCGACCCCCGGGCCAACACCATGGACCTGAGCCCGCTGCTCGTTCCCCCCACCGACCCCGACGCGGCCCGTCACTTCGTGCGCACGGTGCCGATCCAGCGGCCCCGGTCGGCCCTGGGCGACCGTCTGGTCGACGACGCCTTCCAGGCCATGTGGGACGGGGCCGACCTCGAACTGCGCTACCCGATCGGCAACGCCGACCGCACCATCGGCGCCGCCCTCAGCGGCGCCCTGGCCCTCGAGTTCGGCGAGACCCCGCCGCCGGGGACGGCCACCGTCCGCTACGACGGCTCGGCCGGGCAGAGCTTCGGGGCCTTCCTCGGCCACGGCATCGAGTTCGAGCTGGTGGGCGAGGCCAACGACTACGTGGGCAAGGCCATGGCCGGCGGGCGGGTGGTGATCCGTCCCCCGGAGAACGACGCCGGCGACCCGGTGCTGGCCGGCAACACCTGCCTCTACGGCGCCACCGGTGGCGAGCTGTACGTGGCCGGGTCGGCCGGCGAGCGGTTCGCGGTGCGCAACTCGGGCGCGTCGGCGGTCGTCGAGGGCGTCGGCGACCACGCCTGCGAGTACATGACCGGCGGGTGCGTCGTGATCCTGGGGCCGGTCGGCTACAACCTGGGCGCGGGCATGACCGGCGGCCAGGCCTTCGTCTGGGACCCCGAGAGCAAGCTGTCCAGCCGCCTCAACCCGGCCTTGGTCGACGTCGCCCTCCCCGACGCCGACCTGCTGGAGGACCTCCGCTGGCGCATCGAGCGCCACGCCGAGCTCACCGGGTCCCCCCGGGCCACGGCCCTGCTGGCCGACTGGGACGCCACCGTGGCCCACATGTGGCTGGTGGCCCCCGTCGACCTCATCAAGCGGCTCGAGCAGCAACGAGCCAGCCAGGTGGCCTCCGCCGTCTGAGCCCCCGCCGTTGCGGCGCGCCCCGGGGCCGAGAAAATGCTGGACTTCTGTCGTGAACGTCGTTAACTTATCCGTCATAAGTTAGGGACGTTCAGCGAGCGAGGAGGACGGCATGTTGGTGCGACTGGGGCAGTTCACGGTCCGGCGGCGGAGGATGATCCTGATCGTCTCCGTCGTCCTCTTCGCCCTCGCCGGCGCCATCGGCGGCGGGGTGGCCGAGCACCTCTCCTCGGGCGGGTTCGACGACCCCGGCGCCGAGTCGACCCGGGCCGGAGAGGTCATCGACGACGTCTTCCACGCCGGCGAGCCCAACGTCGTCCTCCTGGTCACCGCCACCAACGGCGACGTCGACGCCCCCGCGGTCGCCGCCGCCGGCCAGGCCCTCACCGCCGAGCTGGCCGCCGACCGCCGGCGTCGAGCAGGCCAACTCCTACTGGACCCTGGGCAGCGTCCCGCCCCTGCGCAGCACCGACGGGCGCCAGGCCCTCGTCCTCGGCCTCATCGGCGGCGACGAGGACACTGTCGACGCCCGCATCGAGACCCTCTCCCCCGCCTTCACCCGCCAGACGGCCGACTTCGACGTCCGGGTCGGTGGCCAGGCCGAGGTCTTCCGCCAGATCGGCGACCACCGTCGAGGAGGACCTGGCCAAGGCCGAGTCGGTGGCCATCCCCATCACCCTCCTCCTGCTGGTCGTCGTCTTCGGCAGCGTGGTCGCCGCCGGGCTGCCGGTGGGGATCGGCGTGCTGGCGATCATCGGCACCTTCCTGGTCCTGCGGGTCATCGCCGAGCTGACGACGGTGTCGATCTTCGCCCTCAACCTCACCACGGCCATGGGCCTCGGCCTGGCCATCGACTACAGCCTGTTCGTCGTCTCCCGGTTCCGGGAGGAGCTGCGCAACGGCCTCGAGCCGGGGCCGGCGGTCGTCCGCACGGTCAACACCGCCGGGCGCACGGTCGTGTTCAGCGCCGCCACGGTGGCCGCCTCGCTGGCCGCCATGCTCGTGTTCCCCATGGCCTTCCTGCGGTCGTTCGCCTACGCCGGCATCGCGGTGGTGGCCATGGCCGCCCTCATCTCGGTGGTCGTGCTGCCCGGCCGCCCTGGCCGCCATCGGGCACCGCATCGACAAGTGGTCGATCTTCCGCCGCCACCCCAAGGAGGTCGGCGAGGGCTTCTGGCACCGGGTGGCGATGGCGGTCATGCGCCGGCCGGTGGTGATCGGCGGCTCGGTGGTGGCCCTGCTCATCGTGCTCGGGCTGCCCTTCCTCCACGTGCAGCTGGGCCTGCCCGACGACCGGGTCCTGCCCACCGAGGCCAGCAGCCGCCAGGTGCAGGACGAGATCCGCACCAACTTCACGTCCAACGAGGCGGGTGCCGTCCAGGTGGTGGCCACCGGCACCGGCGACCCGCACGACCCGGCGGCGCGACCATCGCCGCCTACGCCTCCGACCTTCCCGCCTGGAGGGCGACGGCCCGGGTCGACGCCCTGCACCGGCTCCTACATCGGCGGCGCCCAGGTCGCCCCGCCCAACGAGGCCTCGGCCCGGTTCGCGTCGGCCGACGGCACCTGGTTCTCGGTGGTCCCCGTCGGTCGAGCCCCTCTCCGGCCGACGGCGAGGCCCTGGTGCACGACGTCCGCGCCCTCGCCGCCCCCTTCGCCGGTGGAGGTGGCGGGCCCGTCGGCCGCCCTGGTCGACTCCAAGGCCGCCATCCTCGGCCGGCTGCCGCTGGCCGCCGGGATCATCGCCGTCATCACCTTCGTGGTGCTGTTCCTGATGTTCGGGAGCGTCCTCGTGCCGCTGAAGGCGATCGTCCTCAACCTGCTCAGCCTGACGCGCCACCTTCGGCGCCATGGTGTGGATCTTCCAGGACGGCCACCTGGCCGAGCCTGCTCGACTTCACCCCCACCGGCGACATCGCCATCTCCACCCCGATCCTGATGTTCTGCATCGCCTTCGGGCTGTCGATGGACTACGAGGTCTTCCTCCTCTCCCGCATCAAGGAGGAGTACGACCGCACCGGCGACAACCAGCAGGCGGTCGCCGTCGGCCTGGAGCGCACCGGTCGCATCGTCACCGCCGCCGCCGCCCTGCTGGCCATCGTGTTCGTGGCCATGGGCACGTCGAGCGTCTCATTCATCAAGTTGTTCGGGATCGGCCTGACCATGGCTGTGCTGATGGACGCCACCCTCATCCGGGCGGCCCTGGTGCCGGCCTTCATGCGCCTGGCGGGCGACGCCAACTGGTGGGCGCCCGCCCCCCTGCGCCGGATCTACGAGCGGTGGGGCTTCAGCGAGAGCGAGGGCGACGGCGAGGGCGGCGCCGACCTGGGCCGGCGCGAGCTGGAGAAGGTCCGATAGATCGGCCGGGCCCACCTCCGCCCCGGTCGGCCGCCGGGCCCGCGCCCCCGGGGCGAGGGCGAGCGGCTGCGGGAGGAGATCCTCGCCGCCACCGAGAAGCTCCTGCTCAAGACCGGCGACGAGTCGGCGGTGTCCATCCGGGCCATCGCCGACCAGGTCGGCGTCTCTCCCGCCGTCGATCTACCTCCACTTCGCCGACAAGGACGAGCTGATCCACTCCGTCTGCCAGCTCCAGTTCCGCAAGCTCGACGAGGTGGTGGCGGAGACCACCGCCGGCGTCGACGATCCGCTGGACCGGCTGCGGGGACGGGGGCAGGCCTACGTCCGCTTCGGCGTGGCCCATCCCGAGCACTACCGGATCATGTTGATGGGCAAGAGCCAGTTCTCCCAGGAGGACTTCGACGCCGGTCTGCTCCCGGGTATGCGCTCGTTCCAGTCGCTCGTGGAGAACGTCGCAGGAGTGCATGGACCGGGGGGTGTTCGCCAAGGACGACCCCATCCGGGTGGCCACCATCCTGTGGGCCACCGTCCACGGGCTGACGTCGCTCCTGATCTCGGTCCCCTGCTTCCCGACGTTCGACGACCCGGAGGCCTTCGTCGACCAGACGCTCGACACCGTCGCCCGCGGCCTGGCGCCGCTGCCCGACTAGGTCGCCAATGGCCAGTCCGCCCGCCGTCAGCGGGCGGCGGCCTGCAGGACGAGTTGGGGGACGACCGCCGGCGTCGATGCCGTCTGCGGCAGCGGTTGAATCCGGGGCCCGGAGAAGGTGCGAATCGCCTGGCGGTCGCGGGATCGGGCGAGGAGCCCGATATAGGCGATGAGCAGGTCGTAGGACAGCAGGTGGATCCCCCAGGCCAGCCGCGTCCCGGCGAGAAGAGCGACGGCGAGGGTAGTCACCATACTGATGCCGATCATGGCCAAGACCCGTCGCCGGCGCTGGGTGGCGGTGCGTCGGACGGGCGGCGCCACCGGCTCCTCAGGGACGTGAGCGGTGACCTCGGCTGCCCCCACCAGGCTCAGTCGGGCCCGGTCGAACTCGGGGAATTCCACTCGGCGCCGGGCTCGTCCACGCACGATCGGCGGCACCAGCACGATGGCCCACAGCAGCGCCAGCAGCGGATATACCGGCAAGCTTTGCTCCCTTGTTCCCTGGACCCGGGGCTGGATTCAGGTATCGCCGGACGGGGATCGATCGGCCCCCACCGGTCCGGGCCACCGTATCGCAGCCCGTCCCGGAGACCAAATGGGATCTGATTTCGACATCAGAGCCCGGCCGCGGCGACCCCATTTGCGTCCGAACCGATGGCACCGGACCGCGATAGGCGCGGCCCCGGCGGAACCGCTTTCGGATGGGTGTTACCGGGCGCTCCCCTTCACCGACGCGGTCAGCGGTGAACGGTCGGCGTTGTCGACCGCACACACCAGTCCCCGACGTCCCTCGGCCCACGCTTCGCTCTCGGGAACGATCTCGAACTCGGTGAGCTGCGATTGTCCTCGGGGAATGCCGACGTAGTCGGTGAAGGGCTGGCCAAGGCAGGCGTAGGCGGCGTACTCGAGGAGGGCGTCGGCGCCGGGGAAGGCGTCCCCGGGGGCGGCCGGGTGGACGATCAGAGCGAAGACCTCGGCGTCGTGAGGCTTGTCGCACGCCTTCACCGTCAGCCGGCGGACCTCGGTGCCCTCGGGCGTGTTGATGCAGTCACCCACCTCGAGCTCGGCGTAGTCGACCCCGTCGGGCTTGGCCAGGTTGGCGATCACGATGCCGGCGACGGTCAGCCACCCGGCCAGGCTGACCACGGCCACCACCCGGGCGGCGGTGATCAGACCGCTGCCGGCGCCGCGGCGACGCTTGGCCCTGGCCGCCAGGATCAGGGCGGGGATGGCGGTGATCCCGGCCACGACGAGGGAGACGATGGCGAGCACGAACGCGGTGCCGGCCCCCGAGTCACGCTTCTCGTCGCTCCCGCGGACGGGGGCTTGTTTGGGCGGCTTCGGCGACTTCGGCGGCTTCGGCGGGCGAGCCGAGGTGGGGGCCGAGGCGGGGGCCGAGGCCGCCGCCGACCGGTGCACGGGCGGTGGGATGGTGCGGGTGACCTCGATGGCGCGCCAGGGCTCGGGCTCGTCCTCGGGGCCGGGCTCGGGGCCCGGGGGCGGGGGCGGCGGGGACGTACCTCGGGGCCGGCGGGGCGCGGGCGCCGGAGGCGGGGGCGCGGCGGTCGGCGCCACGAGGGTCTCCGCCGTCGGATCGTCGTCGGCGGGGGCGGCGGGGGTGACCGACCGACCCGTGACGACCTTGGGCGACTGGCCCGCGGCTCGCTTCATGTCCCCCGTGACGACCCGGGGGCCCCGCGGCCGTGGCCCTGCCGGAGGCGGCCCTCCTCGTCTTCTGCCATAGTCCGTAGCCTACGGGCGGATGGCAAAGGCAGAAGACACGGAGGCCTTCGCACGGGGGACGCCTAATCTGGGGTCATCGACCCGTCCGCCGCCTCCGAACCAACCACACCCCTCCCGCTGATCGAGGCCGCCTACGCCCGCCTGACCGAGCGCGCCGCCGACGCTCGCCGGCGGCTGGGACGGGCCCTCACCCTCTCCGAGAAGATCCTCTACGGGCACCTGGCCGGCGATACCGCCTCCGACCCGAACGCCCTCCAACGGGGGCGGTCCTACGTCGAGCTGCAGCCCGACCGGGTGGCCATGCAGGACGCCACCGCCCAGATGGCGCTGCTCCAGTTCTCCACCGCCGGGCTGCCCCGGGTGCAGGTGCCGACCACCGTCCACTGCGACCACCTCATCCTGGCCCAGGTGGGGGCCGTCGCCGACCTCCTGTCGGCCAAGGAGACCAACCGCGAGGTCTACGACTTCCTGTCCAGCATCTCGGCCAAGTACGGGATCGGGTTCTGGCAGCCGGGGTCGGGGATCATCCACCAGGTCGTCCTCGAGCGCTACGCCTTTCCCGGCGGGATGATGATCGGCACCGACAGCCACACGCCGAACGCCGGCGGCCTGGGCATGGTGGCCGTCGGCGTGGGCGGAGCCGACGCGGTCGACGTGATGACGGGGGGGACGTTCGGGCTGCGCTGGCCCCAGCTCGTCGGCGTCCGCCTCACCGGCCGGCTGTCGGGCTGGACGTCGCCCAAGGACGTCATCCTGCGGGTGGCCCAGATCCTCACCGTCAAGGGCGGCACCGGCGCCATCGTGGAGTACTTCGGACCGGGGACAGCGGCCATCAGCGCCACCGGCAAGGCCACCATCTGCAACATGGGCGCCGAGATCGGGGCGACCACGTCGGTCTTCCCCTTCGACCAGCGCACGGTCGTCTACCTCGACGCCACCGGCCGCAAGGCGGTGTCGGTCGCCGCCGAGCGGATCGCGGCCGACCTGCGGGCCGACGACGAGGTCGACGACGACCCCGCGGCGTACTTCGACCGGGTCATCGAGATCGACCTGTCCACCCTCGAGCCCCACGTGGTCGGCCCCCACACGCCCGACCTGGCCCGGGAGGTGTCGGCCCTGGGCGCCGAGGCCAAGGCCCAGGGTTGGCCCCTGCACCTGTCCCAGGCGCTCGTCGGGTCCTGCACCAACTCGTCCTACGAGGACATCAGCCGGGCCGCCAGCGTGGCCCGCCAGGCGGCGGCCGCCGGCTTGCGCACCAAGACGCCCCTGCTCATCACGCCCGGTTCGGAGACGGTGCGGGCCACCGTCGAGCGGGACGGGCTGCTGGCCGACCTGGAGGCCATCGGCGCCAGCGTCCTGGCCAACGCCTGCGGGCCGTGCATCGGCCAGTGGGCCCGGTCCGACGTGGTCGACGGCGAGGCCAACTCGATCATCAGCTCGTTCAACCGCAACTTCCCCAAGCGCAACGACGGCAACGCGTCCACCCTCGCCTTCATCGCCTCGCCCGAGACCACCATCGCCTACGCCCTGGCCGGCACCCTCGATTTCAACCCCCTGGCCGACGAGCTCGACGGCGTCCGCCTGGCCGAGCCGGTGGGCGACGAACTGCCGCCGAGCGGATTCGTGGCCGGCGACGAGGGCTACGTAGCGCCTCCGGAGGACGGCGGCGGCATCGAGGTCGTCATCGACCCTGCCAGTTCCCGCCTGCAGAAGCTGGAGCCCTTCCTCCCGTGGGACGGCCAGGACTTCCTCGGACTGCGGATCCTGCTCAAGGCGGTCGGCAAGTGCACCACCGACCACATCTCCGCCGCCGGCCGGTGGCTGCGCTACCGGGGCCACCTGGAGAACATCAGCCGCAACCTCTTTCTGGGGGCGATCAACGCCTTCACCGGCGAGCCCGGCACCGGTCTGTGCGCCATCCACGGTCAGGCCGAGCCCCTGCCGGACGTGGCTCAGCACTACCGCGACGAGGGCCAACCGTGGGTGGCGGTGGGCGACGAGAACTACGGCGAAGGGTCGTCGCGGGAGCACGCGGCCATGGAGCCCCGGTTCCTCGGCGGGCGGGTGATCATGGTCCGCTCCTTCGCCCGCATCCACGAGACGAACCTGAAGAAGCAGGGCGTCCTGCCCCTGGTGTTCGCCGACCCATCGACGTACGACCTCATCCAGGGCGACGACCGCATCTCGGTACTGGGCCTGGCCCATCTGGCCCCGGGCGTCCCCGTCGACTGCCGCCTGGAGAAGCCCGACGGCTCCGCCGTGGAGTTCCAGTGCGGGCACAGCCTCTCCGAGGAACACGTCGAGTGGTTCCGAGCCGGCAGCGCGCTCAACCTCATCCGCCAGCGGTTCCAGTAGAGGGAGGACGACGTGCCCCGCCCGGTCCTGCCGGTCCTACCTCGCCTGACACCGTCCTGACCAGGGGTAGGTTGGCTGGCCATGGCACCTACCCCCGGGCCCGACTACAAGCCCCTCGTCAACGAGGTCGCCCGCCTGGGCGGCGACGTCTTCCAGGTCTGGCCGCAACTCGACGAGCGGCTGCGGCCGGTCCTCGGCTACGACGCGTCCACCTTCTCCACCATCGACCCGGCGACGCTCCTCTGGACGAGCCGGTCGGTCATCGGCATCGAGTCGAGCCCGGCGAGGGAGCGCAAGGCCCTCGAGCTGGAGTTCCGGGGCGACGACCTCAACAGCTTCCCCAACCTGCTGATGCAGCAGATGCCGATCGGCAACCTTCACACCACCAGCGGCGGCAACCTGGCCAAGTCGATCCGCTACGACGCCCTGCTGCGCGAGCTCGACCTGGTAGACGAGGTGCGGGCCGTGGTCCGTTCCGAGGGCCTCAACTGGGGAGCCCTGACCCTCTACCGCAAGCGCCCGGGGGAGCCGTTCGTCTACAAGGAGCTGCGCTCGGTGCGCGACGCGCTCGAGCCGCTCGGGCAGCTCCTGCGCCTGCGCATGCTCCGCAGCGCGGCGGAGGACCCGGGCACCCTCGAGCGGCCCCCGGGACTGCTGCAGGTGTCGGCCGAAGGTGGGGTCACGGAGACCTCGCCCGCGGCCGCCGCCCGGCTGGAGGCGGTCGACGACCCGTCGGCGGTGCCGGCGGCGGTGGCGGAGGTGGTCGCCGCCTTCCACGGTGGCGACGGCCTGGCCCATGCCCTCCTCCCCGCCGGCGAGGAGGGATCGGTCACCCTCCACGCCTCGGTCGGCCCCGACGGCGCCCTGGCCATCGTGGTGGAGGAGGACCGACTCGTCCTCCTCGACCAGCGCATCGCCGACGACTACAAGTTCACCGAGGACGAGGTCGAGATCCTCCCCTTCTACGCCACCGGCCGCACCACCCGCACCATCGCCCAGATCCTGGCCGTCGACGCCTTCGCCGTCCAGGACTGGCTGATCAGCATGTTCGCCAAGACCGGCACCAAGAACCGGGCCGACTTCCTGGCCACCATCTACGCCAGCCACTTCGAGGAGCGGTTCGAGTCCGGCGCCCGCCCCAGCCCGTACGGGTTCTTCCTAGACTGACGAGCGCGGTCCCGGGACCACCTAGACTGGCTCCCAATGGCACGGAACAACGACCGCGATCGCGGCAAGAAGCGGACGCCGGTCCGCGACCTCAACCGGCGGGGCAAGCCGAAGGTATGCATCTTCTGCCGCGACCACATCGTCTTCGTGGACTACAAGGACGTCAACCTGCTGCGCCGGTTCATCAGCGACCGGGCCAAGATCAAGGCCCGTCGCACCACCGGCACGTGCGTCCAGCACCAGCGCGACGTGGCCGTCGCCATCAAGACGGCCCGTGAGGTGGCGCTTATCCCCTACACCCAGCGCACGGTGAGCGACAAGGCCGGCGGCCGCGAGGGTCGAGGCGGCGGCGGCCGCGGGCGCCCGCCGTCGGACCGGGTCGCCATTCCCGACGCCGACCTCACGCCCAACGGTCTGGTGGTCGACGAGGATGCCGCCGACGACGAGTTGGAGACGGAAGACATCTACGTCCCCGAGTAGGGGCGGTCGGCAGCGCTCAGCCCAGGGCGTCGAGCGCCTGGATGAGGTCGGCCACCAGGTCGGCGGGGTCCTCGATCCCCACCGACAGGCGCAGCAGCGCCGGGTCGACGGCCTGGGCCGTGCCCACCACCGCGGCGTGGCTCATGAGCGTCGGGTAGCCGACCAGCGACTCCACCCCGCCCAGCGACTCCCCCAGGGTGAACAGGCGCACCCGCGCCGGCCACGGCGCGGGCGGCCGCCTCGCCCACCGGCGAGAGTGAACGCCACCATGGCGCCGAAGTCCCGCATCTGGCGGCCGGCCAGCTCGTGGCCGGGGTGCGACGCCAGTCCCGGCCACCGCACCTCCTTCACCGCCGGATGGTCGGCCAGCGTCCGCGCCACCACGCCAGCGTTCCGGCAGTGGCGGTCCATGCGGACGGCCAGCGTCTTCACGCCCCGCAGCACGAGGAAGCAGTCCATCGGTCCCGGCACCGCCCCCGCCGCGTGTTGCACCAGGGTGATGGCGGCCGCCAGGTCGTCGTCGTTGCAGGCCACGAACCCGCCCACCACGTCGGAGTGGCCGCCGAGGTACTTGGTCGTCGAGTGCACCACCACGTCGGCGCCCAGCTCCAGCGGACGCTGGAGGTAGGGCGTGGCCAGGGTGTTGTCGACCACGCACAGCGCCCCCGCTCAGTGGGCCAGGGCGGCCAGGGCCTCGATGTCGACGATGGCCAGCGTGGGGTTGGTGGGCGACTCCACCCAGACCACCCGGGTCTCCGGACGCCAGGCCGCCGCCACCGCGGCCGAGGTCGGACTGGTCGACGGCGTCGTAGCCCACCGACAGCACCCGCGACACCAGCTTCCACGTGCCGCCGTAGCCCTGGTGCGGCAGGAGCACGTGGTCGTCGGGCCCGAGCCGGCGCAGGACCGCGTCGGACGGCAGCCATCCCGCTGGCGAAGGCCACCCCGTGGGCCGCGCCCTCCAACGACGCCAGGCACCGCTCCAGCGCCCGCCGGGTGGGGTTGGCGGTGCGGGCGTAGGAGTACTCGGGCTCGTCGCCTCCAGCCCGGCCTGGGCGTAGGTGGACGTCTGGTAGACGGGGACGGTGACCGCGCCCGGTGGCGGGGTCGGGCTCCTGGCCGGCGTGGATGGCACGGGTCTCGAAACCGTCCACGTCAGCGCACTCGACCGCGATCGTGCAGCGCACGAGGGTGCCGTTGGGCCCCGACTGCACCCGGCAGTCCTTGGCCACGGACTGCACCAGATGAACAGGCCCCGGCCCCGCTCCGACGTCGGGTCGGGCATCGCGCCCCGCCCGGCGGCAGGAGGCCGTCGAAGCCGGGGCCGTCGTCGGTGACCTCCACCGTGACCTGGCCCGGGTCGACCCACGCCCGCAGCTCGACGCCGCTGCGGGCCGCCCGCACCGCGTTGGTGCCCAGCTCCCCCGCCACCAGCAGGACGTCGTCGAGGAGCGCTCGCCAGGGCCCGCAGGTTGGCGGTCAGCCACGTCCGCAGCCGGCGGCGGCTGGCCGACAGGCCCTCGGCCGACGGCGCCAGCCGCTCCCGGAACCGGGGCGACGGGCGAGCGGACCACCAGCACCGCCATGTCGTCCCGGGGATTGCCCGCCCTGGAAGTCGAGCATGGCCGCCTCCACCGCGGCGGCGACGGCGTCGGCCGGCTGGCCGTGGGTCTGCGCGCAGCACCGTCCTCCAGCAGCCCGTCGGCGAAGGTCCCGTCGGGCGCCCGGGCCTCGACCACGCCGTCGGTGTAGAGGACGAGCGTCTCGCCCGGCAGCAGCCGGTGGGTGTCGTCGAACACGGTCGGCGAGGCGAAGAGGCCGACCGCGGTGCCGGGCCGCCCCAGCGGCCGGACCTCGCCGTCGGCGTCGACGAGGAGGGGCAGGGGGTGGCCGGCACACGAGAGGGTGACCCGCACCGGCTCCTCGGCGGTCTCGATGAAGGCCTGGGCGACGGTGCAGAAGCGGTCGCCCGTCTCGTGGTCGAGCAGGCTGCGGTTGAGGACCTCGAGCACCCCCGACGGCCGGGCCTCGCTGCGGGCCGCGGTGCGCACCGTGTAGCGGGCCAGGGCGGTGAGCTGGGCGGCCATGACCCCCTTGCCGCACACGTCGCCGATGGCCGCCCCCCACCGGCCCCGGCCCAGGGGAAAGACGTCGTAGAAGTCGCCCCCCACCTCGCTGCGCCCGCCCACCGGGTGGTAGCGGGCCCCCACCTCGAGGCCGGGGAGCAGGGGGAGGGATGTGGGGCAGCAGGCTGCGCTGGAGGGTGCGCACCACCTCGGCCCGGGCCTCCTGGGCCCGGGCGTTCTCGATGGCCACCGCCGCCCGCCCGGCCAGGTCCTCCACGAAGCGGCAGGTCGGACGGCCGGTAGCGGCGGTCGGACGTGCTCAGGGTGAGGGCGAGCACGCCGATGCGCCGGTCGCGGGTGGACAGGGGCACCGAGCATGGCCGAGCGGACGCCCAGCCGGCGGAGGACGTCGAGCTCCTCCGGGTTCTGGGCCAGCGCGGCCCACGGACTCGTCGGACAGCTCGGGCAGGACCACCGGCTCGCCGGTCTCCACGATGCCCAGGATCAGCGGGTTGGTGGTCGGCCGGCCCTGCGCCGCCCGCTGCCGCAGCAGGGCGTCGAGCTCGGGGTCGGCGTGGGCGGTCACCACCAGCCGCACGCCCGTCGTCGTCGACCAGGTAGACGGTGCAGGTGTCGGCGATGTCGGGGACGGCCAGGCGGGCCACCCGGGCGAGGGTCTCCTCGTAGTCGAGCGACGAGCCGAGCATCCGGCTGGCCTCGGCCAGGAACCCCTGGCGGACGGCCGACTCGTGCTCGGCCGCGTAGTAGCGGGCCCGGTCGAGGGCCTGACCCGCCTGCTGGCCGATGGCGTCGAGGAAGCGGACGTCGTCGTCGGTGAAGCGTCCTCGGCTCGGCCCAGCCCGAGGGCGAGGGCGCCCACCGGGTCGGCTGCCGACCGATCACGGGGACGACGGCGAAGGCCTGGTTGCGGGCGGGGACGCCCTTGAGCCCCGGGTAGAGCTCGTCCCGCTCGGCCACCGAGCCCATGAACACGATGCGCCGGGTGCGGAGGGCGTCGGCGGCGGGCAGGTCGGACTCGAGGGGGAAGGTGCGGAAGCGCTCGATGGCGGCCGGGTCGTAGCCCACCGAGCGGACGACCTCCATGGTGCGGCCGTCGTCGGCCAGCAGGCAGAGGGCGCAGCTGGCCGCGCCCGACCCGTCGGTGGCCCGCTCGACGATGACCGCCGGCCACCTGGTCGGGGGTGCGGGCCTGGGACAGCCCGGCGGTGACGGCCTGGAGGTCGGCCAGCCGGCGAGCGGACTGCTCGGCCGCGGCCCGGGCGTCGCGCTCCGCCTGCAGCAGGCGGGCCAGCTCGGCCTCTGTCCACGGCCCCATGGGGACGCTGAGCCCCGCCGCCTCCGGCTCCTCCGACGCCTCCACGGCCGGCCCCGTGTCGTCCTCCACAGGGCCAACTCTACGGTGAGCCGGACCAGAACCGGCCGAAGACGGGCGGGAGGCGGCGTGGCCCCCCGTCAGAAATCGACCCGGCGCCGGGTCACGCGTCGCCGGCTGGTGCCGACAACGAGGGGCTCGTCATCGATCAGGTCGCTCTCGACCACGGTCCGCCGACCCCACCAGCCGCCGTCGCCGAAGAGCAGGAGGGTTGTCGCCAACCCGATGCCGCCGACGACCATGAGGATCACGCCGACGGTGGCCAGGTCGATCCCCGTCGTCTGCACGTTGACGGCGAACGCCAAGATCGCGCCTACGGCGATGAGGAACACGCTGACACCGATACCCATTACGACCTCCTGTGCGTCTGCCTGGTGTCGGAGCCATTACCCAACCATGGTCAAGCGCTACCCCGGCCCGGCGGTAGGGTGCCGGCCGGAGAGGGGGGATGCGCCGTGCACCGTCGCTGAGCGATTTCACCGCCGCCGCCCGGTCGGGCGGCCACACCGCCGCTGCGGAACCCGCGTCCCGCCGTCCTCCTCCCCTCCTCGGGCTGAGCCGAGGTCGGCGACCTGGGCCTCCGCGGCTGCTCCAGACGCCCCGGAACGCCCACAGGAGGACCACCCGTTCATGACTCACTCCCATCTCGAAGCCCTCGACGCCGTCGTCGCCGACGTCGTCGCCCCCGCCGCGGCCGACGTCGACGGCTCCGGCACCTTCCCCCGAGAGGCGGTGCGCGCCCTGGGCGAGGCCGGCCTCCTCGGGCTCGCCAGCGCGGCCGACGTCGGCGGCGGCGGCCTGGCCTTCTCCGGCGTCGCACCCGTCGTCGAGCGGTTGGCGGCGACCTGCGGGTCAACCGCCATGGTCGTCCTCATGCACTACGCGGCCACCGCCCTGGTCGAGGCGGCCGGGCCGACGGACGTGCGGGAGTCCATCGCCGCCGGTCGCTGCCTGGCCACCCTCGCCTTCTCCGAAGTGGGCTCCCGCAGCCACTTCTGGGCGCCGGTCGGCACGGCCACGTCCACCCCCGACGGCGGGGTGCGCCTCGACGGGCACAAGAGCTGGGTGACATCGGCCGGCGAGGCCGATGTCCTGGTCTGGTCGAGCCGGCCCCTCGAGGGTGAGGGGCTGATGTCCCTGTGGCTGGTCGCCGCCGACACCCCTGGGCTGAAGGTCGCCGGTGCGTTCGACGGCCTCGGGCTGCGGGGCAATGCGTCCCGGCCGGTCGATGGCGACGGGGTGACGGTCGCCGCCGACGCCATGCTCGGCACCGACGGGAACGGTCTCGATCTGGCCCTCGCGACCGCGCTCCCCTGGTTCCTCGTCCTCAACGCCGCCTTCTGCCTCGGACTGGCGGAAGCGGTCACCACCGAGGCGACGGACCACCTCACTCGCACCCGCCTCACCCACCTCGACCAGTCCCTCGCGCAACAGGTCGTGCCCCGCCTCGACCTGGCCCGCATGCGGATCGGCACCGACCGCACCAGCGCCTTCGTGGGCGACACGATCGCCGCCCTCGAGGGCGGCCGCCCGGACGCCATGCTGCGGGTGTTGGAGGTCAAGGCGGTCGCGGCCGAGGCCGCCATCGCCGTCACCGACCTGGCCATGAAGGTGTGCGGGGGGGCCGCCTTCCGCAAGGAGCTGGGCATTGAACGGCGCTTCCGGGACGCTCGGGCGGCCCGGGTGATGGCTCCCACCACCGACGTCCTGCTCGACTTCGTGGGTCGCGCCATCTGCGGGCTGCCCCTCATCGATCCGGTGGGGGCATGACACCCTCTGTGCTCATGGGGGCGGTGGCCTACGACCCGAAGGTGGTCACCATCTGGGACGGCTTCCGGGCCTGGTTCCGCGACCAGGGCCTCGACTTCGACTACGTCCTCTACTCCAACTACGAGCGCCAGGTGGACGACCTGATGGCGGGCCGCATCCACGCCGCCTGGAACTCTCCCCTGGCCTGGGTGCGGACGGTCCGCACGATGCCCGGCGCCCGGGCCCTGGTCATGCGCGACACCGATCAGGACCTCACGTCGGTCATCGTGGTTCGGGCCGACTCGGGCATCGGGTCGGTGCCCGAGCTCGGCGGGCGGACGGTGGCGGTGGGCGCCGTCGACTCGCCCCAGGCCACGCTCATCCCCCTGTCCCACCTGCGGCGGGCGGGGGCGACGGACATGAAGGTGCGCCGCTTCGACGTGGGCGTCGGGCTTCACGGCGACCACATCGGCGGGGAGCGGGAGGCGGCCCGGGCCCTGGCCGCGGGCGAGGTCGACGCCGCCTGCATGGTCGACAGCAACCACCTGCTCTTCGCGCGGGAGGGCACGCTGGCCCCAGGATCGACCCGGGTGTTGGCCCAGACCCGCCCGTACGACCACTGCAACATGACGGTCGACGGCACCGGCGACCCCGCGATCGAGCGGTTCGGCGAGCTCCTCCTGTCGATGTCGTACGCCGACCACGCCGTGCGGCGCCTGCTCGACCTCGAGGGACTGACCGAGTGGCGACCGGGTCGTACCTCGGGCTACGCCGCCCTGGAGGCAGCCGCCGACGAGACCGGGTTCTACGACGCCGAGGGCCATGTCACCGCCGCCGACTATCGACCTTGACGACCTCGGGTTCGAGGAGGGCGCCCACCTCCTGCTGACGCGGGCGCTGGCCGTCCTGCCCGTCGGCGCCCGCCTCACGGTCCGGGGACGGGCGCCCGAACTGGCCGTCCACCTGCGGGCGTGGTGCCGGTCCCACGGCCACCGCTTCGAGCCGACCGACGGAGACGGAGACGGAGACGGCGGAGGCGGAGGCGGAGGCGGCGGCGGCGACTCGGTGACGGTCGTCGTCCGCGGCGCCACCGACGAGCAACGTTGGACCGCAGCGGAGCGGGCCGGCGCCGACCCGTCGGAGGCGGTGACCCGCCCGTCTCCCCGCTGGGGACTGGCCGCCCGGGGCGCCCTGGTGGAGGCGGGCGGCCCGGAGATGGACTTCGACCTCGACGATCGCCGGGTGGTCTGGGCCGACGTGGCGCCCAAGCTCTACGCCCAGGCCGCCGCCGGTCAGTGGGACCCGGCCACCGCCGTCGACTGGGACGCGCCCCGCGACCACCCCGCCGATGTCGAGGCCGCCGTGGTGCAGGTCATGACCTACCTGGTCGAGAACGAGCAGGCCGCGCTGGTCGTCCCCGCCCGCTTCCTCGGCCGCATCCACCCCCACTTCCGGGAGGTGGTCCAGCTCCTGGCGGTGCAGGTGGCCGACGAGGCCCGCCACGTCGAGGTGTTCACCCGCAGGGCCTTGCTCGGCGGCGGGCAGCTCGGCGTGTCCGGGGCCGGCGGTCGGGCGTCGCTGGCCAGCCTGGTGGTGGAGCCCGACTTCGCCCTGGCATCCTTCCTCCTCTCGGTGCTGGGGGAGGGCAGCTTCCTCAACCTGCTGGCCTTCCTCGAGCGCCACGCCCCCGACGCCGTCACCCGCCGGGTGTGCCACCTGGCCCTGCAGGACGAGGCCCGCCACGTCGCCTTCGGGCTGGCCCACCTCGAGCACCAGGCGGAGTCCGACCCGACCCTGCGGGACCGGCTGCGGACGGCCGTCGAGCGCCGCCACGACGCCCTGGCCGACACCGCCGGCCTCAACGACGAGGTCTTCGACGCCCTGGTGGTGCTGGCGGCGGGCTCGTGGGACCCGGCGGCCTTGAGGGACGGCCACCGGCGGGTGCAGCGGCTGCAGGCCGACATGGACGAGGGCCGCCAGCGGCGCCTGGTCCGGCTGGGGTTCCCCCCGGCGGAGGCCGCCGCCCTGTCGGCCCTCCACACCCGCAACTTCATGTAGACGAGCCGCCCTACCCTTGGCCGATGCCCGGGAAGTTGACGTGGGCCCAGGTCGGCGCCTGGCGGATGGCTCGCCACCACCTGACCGAGCGGGCACCGAAGGCCGCCCTCCTCGCCGTGGTCTCCGACATCTGCGGGCTCCACGCCCAGCTCATGTCCTCCGCCGAGCTGACCGCCTGGGCTCGGGTGGACGACCTCGACCGTGACGCGGTAGCCGCCGCCCTCGACGACCGCACGCTGGTCAAGTCGTGGGCCATGCGAGGGACCCTGCACCTCCTGCGGGCGTCGGAGTACGGGCTGTGGCTGGGCGGCCTGGCCACCTACCGCCACTACCTCAAGCCGTCCTGGTCGAAGGGCTTCGGCATCTCCCAGGACGCGCTCGAGAAGATGATCGCGGCCGTGGCCAGGGCCCTCGACGGGAAGTCGCTCACCCGGGAGGAGCTGGCCGCCGAGGTGGTCCGCATCACCAAGTCACCCTCCTTGGCCGAGAAGCTCCTGGGCAGCTGGGGCTCCACCCTCAAGCCCGCCACCTACCAGGGGAAGCTCTGCTTTGGGGCCACCCGAGGACGCAACGTCACCTTCGTCCGCCCCGACCAGTGGCTGTCGGACTCGACGTGGAGCCGCCCGAGGAGGCCATGGCCACCATCACCCACCGGTTCCTGCACGTCAACGGCCCCGCCACCCGGGATGACCTCGCCCGTTGGTTCTTCATGACCCCGGCCGAAGCGGGCAGGCGCATCAAGGCCCTCGACGACGACGTGGCCGAGGTCGACGTGGGCGGCACGCCCATGTGGATGCTGGCGGCCGACGTCGCCGACGCGGCCAGGGCCAAGCCGAAGGGCGTCGTCCGCCTCCTCCCCGCCTTCGACCAGTACGTGGTCGCGTCCACCCGCCAGGCCGACCAACTCCTGCCCGGCCGACACCGGGCCCGCGTCTACCGACCCCAGGGCTGGCTGTCGCCGGTCGTCCTCGTCGACGGCCGCATGGCCGCCGTCTGGAAGCACGAGCGCAAGGGCGCCCGCCTGACGGTGGCCATCGAGCCGTTCACCAAGCTGCCGAAGCGGGTGCAGCAGGGGGTCGAGCGGGAGGCGGAGCGCCTGGGAACCTTCCTCGGCGCCGAAGCGGACGTCTCCTGGAGCTGACGGTGCAGGCAGCCTCCGCCGTTCTCGGTAGCTGAGGGTGCGGTTTTCACTCTCACCGCTACCGAGAACTGCGGACTCGATCGTCCGCCGCCGCCGACCCCGCGCTATGCGTGCAGCCCGCACTCCGTCTTGGACTGGCCCGACCAGCGGCCGGCGCGGGGATCCTCACCGGGGGCCACCGGGCGGGTGCACGGCCAGCATCCGATCGACGGGTAGCCCCGGTCGACCAGCGGGTGGACGGGCAGGTCGTGCTCGGCGATGTAGGCGGCGACCTCGTCGTCGGTCCAGGTGGCGATGGGGTTGACCTTCACCAGGCCCCGCCCCACGTCGAGGGAGACAATGGGCGTGGTGGCCCGGGTGGGCGCCTCCACCCGGCGCACGGCCGTCATCCACGCTGCCCGACCTGCGAGGGCCCGGGCCAGGGGCTCAACCTTGCGGGCCCCGCAGCAGGAGTCGACATCCAGCTGCCACAGGTCGCCCACCTCGACCGCCGGGTGCATGACGGTGAGGTTCATCGTGTACCGCTGCTTGACCCGGTCGGCGAACCACATCGTCTCCGCGAAGTGGAAGCCGGTGTCGAGGAAGACGACCTCGAGGTCGGGGGCGACCTTCAGGGCGATGTCGAGCATCACGCAGTCCTGGAACGACGACGCCAGCACCAGACCGTCGCCGTAGGTCTCCACCGCCCACGCCACCACCTCGGAGGCAGGCGCGTCCTCGAACTGACGGGACAGGACGGCCAGGTCGGCCAGGTCGGGCGAGGTGGCGGTCACTCGCCCGCGCACTCCCCGGCGCCCACCTCGGCCGAGAAGGGGCCGGTCTCGTCGTAGTCGACGTAGAACTCGGGTCCCTCCTCCGGCGTGGGGAAGTGGTCGAGGTCGGCCAGGTACTCCGCCATGGCCGGCGGGCCGCCCGACCGGTCGAGCCACTGGCCGAACGTCTCCCCCGCCGACCGCTCGGCCGCAAACCGCCCGATCAACCGGACCGACGCCTCGCCCGCCCGCTTGGCCGGCACCCGCATCGTCTTGCGTCCGAACTCGATCTCGGCCGACCCGACCCGTCCCCCGAGCATGATCTGGTAGCCGGGGGCCGACTTCCCGTAGGCCCGCCGCTCCACGCCCACGAAGCCGATGTCGGAGATGTGGTGCTGGCCGCAGGAGTTGGTGCAGCCGGAGATGTTGATGCGGACGCCGCCCACATCGGCCAGCCCCGCTTCCTCCAGCTCCTTGCCGATCTCGTCGGCCAAGCCGCGGGACTGGGTGACGGCCAGGTTGCACGTGTCGGCGCCCGGGCAGCTGACCACGTCGCGGGCCAACTCCGCGCCGGGCAGGGCCATCCCGATGGCGTCGAGCTTGGTGTAGAGGGCTGTCAGCTGGTCCTCGGGGAGGCCCCGGAACACGAAGTTCTGGCGGTTGGTGACCCGCACCTCGCAGCCGAGCTGGCGCTGGATGTTGGCGATGGCCCGGAACTGGGCAGTGGTGATGTCGCCCAGGCGGGCGTAGGCCATGGCTGACACCGTGCCCTTGGCCGCGCCCCGCACCACGTTGGCCTCGTCCCAGCGGCCGTAGCGGTCGGTGGACCGCAGGACCACATTGGTACCGACGTCCTGCCCCATCGGCGTGAGGGGGGTTGTGTTCGACGCGCCCGCGGGCTCGTCGCCCTGCTGGGTGACGTAGTCGGGGACGCCGCCCGGCCAGGTGGTGGTGGCCAGCAGCAGGCGCCGCTCCTTCATGATCCGGCGCCGCAGCTCGTCGATGCCCAGGGTGTCGACCAGCCACTTCATGCGGGCCCGGAGCTTGTTGTCGCGGTTGCCGAAGTGGTCGAACGTGCGCAGGCACGCCTCGAGGGTGGCCAGCAGGTCCTCGCGGGACGTGAACTCCTCGAGGGCCTGGGCCGGGTGGGGGTTGGCGCCCAGGCCGCCGGCCACGAAGACCCGGAACCCGGGCTCGACCGAGCCGTCGTCCTTGGGCCGGTTGACGGCGATGACCCCGACGTCGTTGAACATGGCCTGGCCGCAGTCGGTGGCGCAGCCGGAGAAGTTGATCTTGAACTTGCGGGGCAGGCGCTGGGAGTAGCCGTGGCGGAGGAAGTGCTGGAACGCGGCCTCGGCCCACGGGCTGATGTCGAGCACCTCGAACGGGCAGGCGCCGGCCAGGTGACAGCCCATGACGTTGCGGACGGTGTCGCCGCACGCCTCCCGGCTCGTCATCCCGATGCTGGCCAGGTCGCGCATGAGCGACGGCACCCGCTCGAGGTTGACGAAGTGGAACTGGATGTTCTGGCGGGTGGTGATGTGGCCCCAACCCCGGGAGTAGGTCTCCGAGATGTGGGCCATCATGTCGAGCTGCTCGGCGGTGATGGCGCCGTAGGGGACCTTGATGCGCACCATCTGGTTGTGGCCGCCCTGGCGCTGCCCGTAGATGCCGTTGTTCAGGCGGAAGATGCGGAAGCGGTCCTCGTCGAGATCACCCGCCAGGTACAACGCCAGCATCTGCTCGAATTTCTGAATGTCGGCGAGTGCTGCGGGACTGATGGACCCCGGCCCCACCTCCACATTGATGGTGCTGCTCATCGGGCCGCCACCTCCGGTGGTCGCCCCGCTGATGTGTCATTGGAGCTGCGCTCCTCCGCTTCGCTTCGGTGCTCGCTCATCGGGCCGCCACCTCCGGTGGTCGCCCCGCTGATGTGTCATTGGAGCTGCGCTCCTCCGCTTCGCTTCGGTGCTCGCTCATCGCCTAAAGGATACTGATTCCCGACCTTTGTACTCAACTATGTAGGAATTTCTTTCCGCAGGTCACCGGCCACTTCCGGCTCCACGCCCTCCATCGGCTGCACCGGTCGCCAGCCCCGCTCGACCCGCCAGATGCTGAAGGCGGCCGTGGAGATGGCCAGCCAGGCCAGGCCCAGGACGAGGCCGCCCACCACGTCGCTCAGGTAGTGGACGCCGAGGGCGAGGCGGGTGAAGCCGATGGCGAGCACCAGGCCGGCGGTCCCGCCCACCAGCCACGGACGCCAGCGACGGGCCACCGCGGGGAGGAACGCCAGCAGCAGCGCTCCGTAGCAGACCGTCGCCGACATGGTGTGGCCGGACGGGAAGCTCTTGCCCCGGGCCGTCGCCACCGGGTCGAGCAGGACGGGGCGGGGCCGGTCGACGGCGATCTTCACGACCGTGTCGATGAGGCTGCCGGCCAGGGCGGTGACGATCAGGAACACGGCCAGCCGGGTGCGGCCTACCCGCAGGAGCCCGACCACGGCCACGATCATCACCAGCCACAGCCAGACGGGCGAGCCCAGATCGGTCACCAGTTTGAGCGCGCTCACCACCCCCGGCGAGCCCTGCACCCAGTCGTGGAGGCGGTCCAATCCGGCGGTGTCGAGGTCGACCAGCCGCCCGTCGCCCCGGACCTGGCTCACCAGCAGCCCGAAGGGGACCGCCACCAGGGCGAAGGCGACCGCCAACAGGGTCACCCGCAGGCCGTAGCGCTCCGCCGGGTCGAGGCGGCGGAGCAGGGACTCCCGCAGCGTCACGGGACGGGGGCGTACACGAGCAGCGGTTCGTCCGCCTTGCAGATCGAGAACTCCTCGCGGCCGTCGAAGGTCTCCCCGTCGCGGGCCAGTCGAAGGGCCCGTCCAGCGACTTCACACTCATGCGGGCGACGCACCGCTGTTCGTAGACCCGGCTCCGACCGAGCGTGCCGGTGAGGACGGCCGCCAGCAGGCGCACCCGCGACCAAGGGTGGCCGTGGACGATGCGGATGTCGAGGATCCCGTCGTCGAGCCGCTCCCGCCAGCTCGGACCGAACCCGTCCGGGTGGTACCGGCAGTTGCCGATGAACACCATCCAGACCGTGGTGGCGACCCCGTCCAGCTCGACCGGTACCGGCTCCGCGTGGCGCAGGACGTGGACCAGGGCCACGATCATCGCCGGCCACTTCCCGATCCGGTCCTCGAGCTTCTCCCGGGCGTCGACCAGGTCGGTGTAGCTCCCGATGCTGCCCGTGTTGAGGAACGTCCGGCCCGCGATCTCGGCCCGGTCGACCACCACCACCCGGCCGTCCCGCACCGCGGCCGCGGCGTCGGCGATGTCCTCCACGCCGAGGGCGTGGGCGAAGTGGTTCAACGTCCCCCCGGGGACCACCAGCAATGGCATCTTGCGGGCCGCCGCCACCGCCGCAGCCGCGTTCACCGTCCCGTCGCCTCCGGCCACACCCAGGGCGCAGGCCCGGTCGGCCGCCTCCTCGAGCGCCTGGATGAGATCGTCGCCCGCGCCCGCGTCCACCTCGACGATCTCGGCGTGGGGCAGTTCCGCCCGCAGCTCCTCGGTGACCTTGTCGGCGCTGCCGGCGGAGGCGTTCACCACCACCACCAACCCGTCGCCCTCGGGGGACGGGTCGACGTGGGACGGGGTCAGGTCGGCCCGGGCGTCGGCTGCCTCGTGGGGGGCGACCGGCCACAGCCGGCGGGTGGCGAGGCCGGCGGCCACGCCTATGGCGGCGCCGCCCACCACGTCGCCCACGTGGTGGACGCCGGTGCGGACCCGGGAGTACGACACCAGCCCGGCCAGGGCCACGACCGGCGCCGCCACCACCGGGAGCTCCTGGGCCACGCCGGTGGCGAAGCCGAAGGCGGCCGCGGCTTGGGCCGAGGGGAACGACGAGGTCCGAGGCCGCCGCACCCCGGTCCGGCGCCGCCTCGGGTTGGGCCGTGGCCGGCGGGCCACCCACTTGACCGGCCCGTTGGCTACCGCCGAGGCGGCGCCGAGCGACAGCAGACCCCGGAGGGCGGCCCGCCTTCCGAACCGGCGGCCAGCGGCGCCGAGCAAGGCGGCGACCGCCCACCACACCAACGAGCCGTCGGCCGCCCTCGACGCGGCTGCAGCCAGTCGATCGGCCGGCCCCGGTCGCCGCCTCACGAGCTGGGCAGCCGGCGGAAGCGGGCCTCGGCGAAGGAGTAGAGGCCGTAGGCGGCCAGACCGGCGGCAACGATCGAGAGCAGGACGGGACCGTGGTCGCGCGCCGCCAGACGGCGGAGGGCGCCGTCGATGCCGACGGCCTGGTGGGCATCGGCCTGGGCGGCGGCGACCACCAGCAGCAAACCGATAACGGCGAAGACGATCATGCGGGCGATGTTGCCGACCGTACCCAGCCGGAGGATCCACTTCCGCTCGCCCGGCTCCATCTCATAGCCCTTGAGCTTCTTGGCGAACTTCTGGCGGACGCCCCGCCAGCCGATGTACAGCGCGGCGCCGACCACGACCAGTCCCACCGCCCCCACCAGCAGCCGGCCGGCGGGCCATTGCAGGACCCGGGCCGTCCAGTCGGTGGTGGCGTTCTCCCGGTCGCCCTCATTGGCCCCCACCAGCAGTTTCACCGCGGTGGCGAACAGGCCGGTGTAGAGCAGCCCCCGGGCCGCGTAGCCCAGCCGCTTGAGGACAGCCTGTCGGGCATCCTTCTCCCCCTTGGGCCCGATGGCCGCCTCCACGAAGCGCCACAGGGCGTAGCCGGCGAAGCCGACGGCCAGCATGGCCACGAGGATCTTCCCCATGGGCTGGCGCACCACCGCCTGCATCGCCCCCTGCTTGTCGGCCCGCTCGTCGAAGTCTCCGGCGGCGATGCGCAGGGCCAGGAGGGCGACCACGATGTAGAGAACCCCTCGGACCACCATCCCGAAGCGGGCCAGGCGCTTGAACCAGTCGTTGGACGCGACGTCGCCGACGGCGTCCTCCGCCCGGTCCATGAGGTCCTCGCCCTGACGATCGGTCACGAGGGCGGTGTCCCCGAGCGGCCGACCGCCAAACCATGGAGCGGAATTAGGTCTTCCACCTCAGGTGAGGCAGGTTGGCCGCCTTCGTCCCGCCCGAGCTCCCGGGCTGCCTTGACCCGCTCGACGGCCTTGAGCGGCACCCACACGATCAGCTCGACCAGGTAGAACAGGAAGAGGGCGGCCGCCACCAGCACGGCCGGGGGCAACACGATCGGAAGCGCCACCGCCGTGACCAGCAGGACCCGCGGGGCCTCCTTCAGCCAACCCTTCCGGCCACCGGGCTTGAGCAAGGCGCCCCACCGAACCGCGGCCCACATGATCCAGCGCTTCATGAACGGGACGCCGAGGTCACGCATCGCCCGCCGGAAGATGCCATCGGCGTCGACGTAGTCGAGTGTCCGCTTGCTGGCCCGCTCCCGCCAGAGGTAGTCGTGCAGGATCGCCGCCTTGGTGTACCGCCCGTAACGGGGCAGGAACCACATGAAGAGCTTCGGCACCGACGCGAAGTCGGTCTCCTGGCGCACCGGGACGTGGAACGTCTCCAGGCTGCCCTCGTAATCGAACGCCTCCCGAAGGCTCCAGTTGGTGTCGTCGATCTGTCCGACAACGACCTCGGCCTGCTTGAATCCCGTCATCTCGCCCGCCCTTCGCTTAGGTACAGGATGTAGAGACAGCCGAGGGCGGCCGAGATACACGAATCTCACCGCCGGGTGTTAAGGACCCGACAAGACCGAGCGTCCGGGCGTTAAGAAGCTCTCAAGGCCCTTGTCGGGGCAGAGGCGGCAGTCGACAGTCGGCGGCATGGCAGACGTGATCTTCGTCGCCCTCGTCATCGGGTTCTTCGCCCTGGCGGTCGGGCTGGTGAAGCTGTGCGAGCGCATCGTCGGCGGGGCCGACATGACCCGCCTCGAGACCCCCGACAGCGCCCGGCCGGCCAAGGACGAGGCCGCCGCATGAGGAGCTACGACAACGTCGTCGGGCTCATCCTGGCCGTGCTGGTCACCGCCTACCTCGTCTACGCCCTCGTCGCCCCCGAGAAGCTCTGATGACGGCCGCCGCCTGGGCCCAGCTCCTCTTCCTGATCGCCCTGCTGGCGATCTCGACGCCGCTGCTCGGCCGGTACCTGGCCAAGGTGTTCGGCGGGCGGCAAGGCGCCCGGCGACCGCGTCTTCGGCCCGATCGAGCGGGCCGATCTACCGGGCCGGCGGCGTCGATCCCGAGCGGGAGCAGCGCTGGACCGTCTACGCCGTCTCGCTGCTCGCCTTCAGCCTGGTCTCGCTGCTCGTCCTCTACGCCCAGCTCCGCCTCCAGGGCCACCTGCCCCTCAACCCCGACGGCCTGGGGGCGGTGTCGCCGGCGCTCGCCTTCAACACCGCAGTGAGCTTCGTCACCAACACCAACTGGCAGGCCTACTCGGGCGAGGTGACGATGTCGCACCTCAGCCAGATGGCGGGCCTCGCCTTCCACAACTTCGTGTCGGCCGCCGCCGGCGGCGGCCGTGGTCCTCGCCCTCGTCCGGGGCCTCGTCCGCCGGCGGACGAACACCATCGGCAACTTCTGGGTCGACCTGGTGCGCATGTGCACCCGGGTCCTGCTCCCCTTCGCCTTCGTCGGCGCGCTGTTCCTGGTCAGCCAGGGCGTGATCCAGAACTTCCACGGCGCCCGGACGGTCGCCACCGTCGAGGGCGGCCAGCAGGCGATCACCGGCGGGCCCATCGCCAGCCAGGAGGCGATCAAGGAGATCGGCCAGAACGGCGGCGGCCCCTACAACGCCAACTCGTCGCACCCGTTCGAGAACCCCAACCCGATCACCAACATGGCCGAGATCTGGATGCTCCTCGCCCTCCCCTTCGCCTTCCCCTGGATGTACGGGATCCTGGCCAAGGACAGGCGCCAGGGCTACGTGGTGCTGGCGGCCATGTTCGGCCTGTGGCTGGCGGCGGCGACTGGTGGCCATGGTGTTCGAGACGGGCGGCAACCCCAAGCTCACCGCCCTGGGCGCCGACGCCGCCGTCACCGCCAGCCAGTCGGGCGGGAACATGGAGGGCAAGGAGACCCGCTTCGGGCCCGCGGCGTCGGGCCTGTTCGCCGCGTCGACCACCGGCACGTCGACCGGGTCGGTCAACTCGATGCACGACAGCTTCACGCCCATCGGCGGCGCCGTCCCGCTGGTGAACATCATGCTGGGCGAGGTCAGCCCGGGCGGCACCGGCTCCGGCCTCTACGGGATGCTCGTGTTCGCCCTCCTTGGGCGTGTTCATCGCCGGGCTCATGGTGGGCCGGACGCCCGAGTACCTGGGCAAGAAGATCCAGGCCCCGGAGATGAAGCTGGTCGTCCTCTACATCCTCTTCGTCCCCATCATGATCCTGACCTTCACCGGCATCTCGGTGGTCATGAAGACCTCGCTCGAGCTCGCTGGCCAACGACGGGCCCCACGGGCTCACCGAGATGACCTACGCCTTCACCTCGGCGGCCAACAACAACGGCTCGGCGTTCGCCGGCCTCACCGCCAACACCAACTGGTTCAACACCACGCTCGGCCTCTGCATGCTCGTGGGCCGCTTCTTCCTGATGGTCCCGGTGCTGGCCATCGCCGGCTCGCTGGGCCGCAAGCAGGCGGTGCCGGTGTCGGCGGGGACGTTCCCGACCGGCACGCCGCTCTTCGCCGGCCTGCTCACCGCCGTGGTCCTGATCGTCGTCGGCCTGACCTACTTCCCCGTCGTCGCCCTCGGCCCCGTGGTCGAGCACCTGGTCGGCAAGTTCTACGGTGAGCCCGCGATGAGCGCGACCATCGAGGCCACGCCCGTCCGACCGGCCGGCCGACCGGTCGAAGCGCCGGGGCGCAGCTCGCTCCTCGACCGGGCCATCCTGCGGCCGGGCCGTCAAGGACAGCTTCGTCAAGCTCGACCCCCGCCTCATGGCCCGCAACCCGGTCATGTTCGTGGTCGAGGTCGGCAGCGTCCTCACCACCATCCTCGCCGTCCGGGACACCGACGGCTTCGCCCTCCTGGTCAGCCGTCTGGCTGTGGTTCACGGTCCTGTTCGCCAACTTCGCCGAGGCCATGGCCGAGGGCCGGGGCAAGGCCCAGGCCGACGACGCTGCGCAGGACCCGGTCGGAGACGGTGGCCCGGGTCAAGACGGCGGCCACGATGGATGGCGGCTGGTCGAGAAGCCGTCCAGCCAGCTGGTGGTCGGCGACCTGTGCGTGGTCGTGGCCGGCCAGGTCATCCCCGGCGACGGCGAGGTGGTGGAGGGCATCGCCTCGGTCGACGAGTCGGCCATCACCGGCGAGTCGGCGCCCGTCATCCGGGAGTCGGGCGGCGACCGCTCGGCGGTCACCGGCGGCACCCGGGTGCTGTCCGACCGGATCGTGGTCCGCATCACGTCGAAGCCGGGCGAGACGTTCCTCGACCGCATGATCGCCCTGGTGGAGGGGGCCAGCCGGCAGAAGACGCCCAACGAGATCGCCCTCAACATCCTCCTCGCCGGGCTGACGATCATCTTCCTGCTGGCCACTGGTGACCCTCCAGCCGTTCGCCATCTACTCGGGGGCGGAGCAGACGATCGTCGTGCTGGTGGCCCTGCTCGTCTGCCTCATCCCCACCACCATCGGGGCCCTCCTGTCCGCCATCGGCATCGCCGGCATGGACCGGCTGGTGCAGCGCAACGTGCTGGCCATGTCGGGGCGGGCGGTGGAGGCGGCCGGCGACTGCAGCACCCTCCTGCTCGACAAGACCGGGCACCATCACCCTCGGCAACCGCCAGGCGGCCGAGTTCCTCCCCCTGCCCGGGCGTCACCGAGCAGGCCCTGGCCGACGCCGCCCAGCTCTCGAGCCTGGCCGACGAGACGCCGGAGGGCCGCTCGATCGTGGTGCTGGCCAAGGAGCGGTTCAACCTCCGCGAGCGCGACCTGTTCGGGGCGACGCTGGTCCCCTTCACCGCCCAGACCCGCATGAGCGGCGTCGACTTCGGCGGCCGCTCGATCCGCAAGGGCGCCACCGACTCGGTGAAGCGGTGGGTCGCTGGCCCAGGGCGGCACCGTCCCACCCGAGCTCGACCCCATCGTGGCCCGGATCGCCGGCGGCGGCGGGACCCCGCTGGCGGTGGCCGACGGCGGCGAGGTCCTCGGGCGTCGTCCACCTCAAGGACGTGGTCAAGGAGGGCATCGCCGCCCGCTTCGAAGAGCTGCGGCGGATGGGCATCCGCACGGTGATGATCACCGGCGACAACCCGCTGACCGCCGCCGCCATCGCCAAGGAGGCCGGGCGTCGACGACTTCCTGGCCGAGGCCACCCCCGAGGACAAGATGGCCCTCATCAGAAGGGAGCAGGCGGGCGGGTTCCTCGTGGCCATGACCGGCGACGGGACCAACGACGCCCCCGCCCTGGCCCAGGCCGACGTCGGCGTGGCCATGAACACCGGCACCCAGGCGGCCAAGGAAGCCGGGAACATGGTCGACCTCGACTCCAACCCGACCAAGCTCATCGAGATCGTCGAGATCGGCAAGCAGCTGCTCATCACCCGGGGCTCGCTGACGACGTTCTCCATCGCCAACGACGTGGCCAAGTACTTCGCCATCATCCCGGCCATGTTCCAGGGCGTGTTCCCCGCCCTCGACCGCCTCAACGTCATGGGCCTCGACAACCCGCACTCGGCCATCCTCAGCGCGGTCATCTTCAACGCCCTGATCATCGTGGCCCTGATCCCGCTCGCCCTGCGGGGGGTCAAGTTCCGGGCCCTGAGCGCGGCCGCCGTGCTCCGCCGCAACCTGCTCGTCTACGGCGCTGGGCGGCCTCGTCGCCCCGTTCGTCGGGATCAAGGTCATCGACCTCGTCGTCGCCGCCCTGGGGGTGAACTGATGCCCAGATCGATGACTCGCCAACTGCTCACCGGCCTGCGGATGACCGTCGCGCTCACCGTCGCTCCTGGGCCTGGCCTACCCGCTGGCCGTCACCGCCGTCGGCCAACTCGCCTTCACGAGCCGGGCCGAGGGCTCGCTGGTGGAGCGGGACGGGCAGGTCGTCGGGTCGTCGCTCCTCGGCCAGACCTTCGCCGAGCCGACCTACTTCCACCCCCGGCCGTCGGCCGCGGGCGACGGGTACGACCCCCTGGCCAGCGGCGGCTCCAACCTCGGGCCCTCCAACCAGAAGCTGCTCGACGCGGTGGCCGAACGGGTGGCTGCCGTCCGGGAGGAGAACGGGCTGGCGGCCGACGTACCGAGTGCCGGTCGACGCCGTCACCGCCTCCGCCTCCGGCCTCGACCCCCAGATCTCCGTCGCCTACGCCCGCCTCCAGGCACCCCGGGTGGCCGAGGCCCGGGCGTTGCCCGTCGACGCAGGTGCTCGCGGCTGGTCGACGACCACACCCACGCCCGCCCGCTGGGGCTTCCTGGGCGAGAATGGGGTGAACGTGCTGCACCTCAACCTGGCGCTCGACGAGATGAGCTGACGATGTGTGAGCAGGGGCCAGCTGCGCATCTACATGGGCGCCGCGCCAGGCGTCGGCAAGACCTACGCCATGCTCAACGAGGGCTGGCGGCGGCAAGCACCGCGGCACCGACGTGGTCGTCGCCTACCTGGAGACCCACGGCCGGGCCGACACCGCGGCCCAGGTGCGCGACCTCGAGGTCGATCCCCCGGCGGACGATCGCCGTACCGGGGCCAGGACTTCGAGGAGATGGACCTCGACGCGGTCCTGGCCCGGGCGCCGAAGGTGGCCCTGGTCGACGAGCTGGCCCACACCAACGTCCCCGGCAGCCGCCACGAGAAGCGGTGGCAGGACATCGAGGCGCTGCTCGCGGCCGGCATCGACGTCATCTCGACGGTGAACATCCAGCACCTCGAGTCGCTCAACGACGTGGTCGAACGCATCACCGGCGTCACCCAGCGGGAGACCGTCCCCGACGCCGTGGTGCGGGCGGCCGACCAGATCGAGCTGGTCGACATGACCCCCGAGGCCCTCCGCCGGCGCATGGCCCACGGCCACATCTACGCCGCCGAGAAGGTCGACGCCGCCCTTGGCCACTACTTCCGGGTCGGGAACCTGGGCGCCCTCCGGGAGCTGGCCCTGCTGTGGGTCGCCGACCGGGTCGACGAGGGCCTCCACGACTACCGGGAGCGCCACGGCCTCACGGAGCCGTGGGAGACCCGGGAGCGGGTGGTGGTGGCCCTCACCGGCGCGCCCGGCGGCGAGCGCCTCATCCGCCGGGGTGCCCGCCTGGCGGCCCGGTCCCACGCCGAGCTGGTGGGCGTCCACGTGCGTGAGCGCCGACGGTCTGGCCGGACCCGACCAGGAGCTGCTCGAGCACCGGCGGGAGCTGCTGGAGTGAGCTGGGCGGCCGCTACGTCGAGATCACCGGCGCCGACATCGGCCGACGCCCTGGTGCGCTTCGCCGTCTCCGAGAACGCGACCCAGCTGCTGCTGGGCTCGTCACAGCAGATCCCGGTGGGCGGAGCTGACCCGGGGCTCGGTCATCAACCGGGTCATCCGGGCCGCTGCCGGAGGGCCGATCGACGTCCACGTCATCTCCTCGGGCTCGGAGCCGGAGGGATCGGAGGCGGGCTTCGTCCGCACCGCTCGGCCGCCGGCGCCTTGCCCCCGGTCGGCCCTCGCATCCCCACCGGATCACGGTGCTGGCGTGGGTCCTGGCCCTGCTCGGGGTGCCGGTGGTGGCGGTCGGGCTGCTGGCCCTGCGCGACGCGGTCGGCGTTCCGGGCATGCTGCTCCTCCTCCTGCTGGCCCCGGTGGGCGTGGCCCTGCTGGGGGGCATGCGGCCGGCGCTGGTGGCCTCGGTGGTCGCGTTCCTCCTGGCCGACTGGTTCTACTTCGCCCCCACCAACAGCCTCCGACTGTCCTTGGCCCGCGACGCGGTGGCCCTGGTCGTGTTCGTGGCGGTGGCCGCCCTGGTCAGCGGCCTGGTCGACCGCTTGGCCCGGCGCAGCGCGAGAGCTGGCCCGCGGCCGGGCCGAGGCGGAGACCCTGGCCTCGCTCGCCTCGGGCGCGGCCGTCCTCGACCATGAGGCGCTCGCACCGCCTGGTCCGGGAGCTGTCCGCCGCCCTCCACATCGAGGCTGCCGCGGTCCTTGCCGCCCACCACCGACGGCTGGCGGGTCGAGGCGGCGGCGGGGGCACCCGTGCCGTCCACCCCCGAGGGCGCCACCTACTCCGCCGAGCTGAGCGGCGGGTCGACGCTGGTGGTCACCGGTCCACCGCTGGCGGCCGAGGACCGGCGGCTGCTCGGGGCCTTCGTGTCACAGCTGCGGCTGGCCCAGTCCACCATCCGGCTGCAGGCGGAGGCGGCGTCGGCCGCCGGGCTCACCGAGGCCAACAACGTCCGGGATGCCATCCTGGCCGCCGTGTCCCACGACCTGCGCGGTCCGCTGGCCAACATCAAGGCGGCCGCCACCAGCCTGCTGAGCGACGACGTCGACTGGCCCCAGGAGACGGTGCTCACCGTTCTGCACGACGATCGACGAGGAGGCCGACCGGCTGAGCGACCTGGTGTCCAACCTGCTCGACATGACCCGGCTCCAGTCGGGGATGCTCGGCGTCCGCCTGGAGCCGGTGTCGGTCGACGAGGTCGTCTACTCCGCCCTGGCCTCCCTCGGCGCCGGTCCCGCCGCGGTCGAGGTCCTCATCCCCGAGGGACTCCCACCGGCGCGAGCCGACCGGGCGCTCCTCGAGCGGGCGGTCGCCAACGTCATCGCCAACGCGGTCAGGTGGGCCCCGCCCGGGACGTGCGTCCGGGTCCAGGCGTGCGCGGTCGGGGGCCAGATCGAGGTCAACGTGGTCGACCGGGGGGCGGGCATCCCCCGTGACCAGCGGGAGAACGTGTTCCGGCCCTTCCAACGCCTGGGCGACGGCGGCCGGGCCAGCCACGACGGCCTCGGACTGGGTCTGGCCGTCACCAAGGGCTTCGTCGACGCCATGGGCGCCGACGTGGCGGTGGAGGACACCCCCGGCGGTGGCACGACCATAGTGATCACCATGCCGGAGGCCTCGTGACGAGCCGGATCCTCGTGGTCGACGACGACGTCCGCATCCGGCGGACGCTCGAGATCAACCTGCGGGCCCGGGGCTACGACGTGGACTTGGCCGAATCGGGGGAGGCGGCCTTGCTGCTGGCCGCTCGCCACCACCCCGACGCGGTGATCCTCGATCTCGGCCTGCCGGCGATGGACGGCCTCGACGTGGTCCGGGGGCTGCGCGGATGGAGCTCGGTGCCGATCCTGGTTCTCTCCGGCCGGGGCAACGAGGCGGCCAAGGTCGAGGCCCTCGACCTGGGGGCCGACGACTACGTGACCAAGCCCTTCAACATGGACGAGCTGTTCGCCCGCCTGCGGGCCGCCGTCCGCCGGGCGGTGTTGCCCGAGAGCCAGGCGGTTGTCACCACCCCTGACTTCACCATCGACTTCGCCGCCCGCCAGGCCCGCCGCGACGGCGTCGTCGTGCGCCTGACACCCACCCAATGGCACATCGTCGAGGTGCTCGTCCGCAACGCCCGCCGCATGGTCACCTACGAGCAGCTCCTGCGGGAGGTCTGGGGACCGTCCTACGGCAAGGAGACCAACTACCTGCGGGTGTTCATGACCCAGATCCGCCACAAACTGGAGCCCAATCCGCCCCATCCCCGGTACTTCATCACCGAGCCCGGCATCGGCTTCAGGTTCGAGCCGGCGGAACCGCCGTTGTGAGCCCGTCGATCGCCACCGCCATGGCCAGGCAGTCGGCCAGGGCGACCGCCACCCGCCGCCGTTCGTAGGAGACGCCCGCTCCGGCGACCGGCCGGCACACGAGGTGGCCAACCACCCGTCCCCGGCTCCGCATGGGGACCACGAACTCGGTCTCCGGCAAGAGAGGCCCGTCGTCGGTGGACCGGTGGACCCGGCCGACGTCGACCCACCCGCGGGGTGACAGCGCCGGCATCTCCGCCGGCGGGGCCCGGGGACATACGTGCAGTCCTCGAGGGCGAGGAGTTGGGTGAACTCGGCTCGCACCGCGGAGACAAGATCCTCGGTGGCGCCGCCAGCGGCGGCCTGCTCGGCTACCCGGTAGAGGCGATCGACCTCGTCCTTGCCCTCGGTGGCGGCCGCCCGCCGCCGCCACCCAACCACGGCCAGTTGGCCCACGACCACGCCGATCACGAGCAGGAGCAGGGTGGTCTCCAGGTCGTCGGCCGACTCGATGGTGAGCGACAGATACGGCTGGGTGTGGAAGAAGTCGAAGGCCATGGTGGCGACGACCGCGGTCAGCGCCCCCGCCAGGCGCCCGCCGCCGGCGGCCGCGGCCACCACGACCACGACCAGGATGAGGGCGATGTTGGTGTTGTCGATCGTCCCCCGCACGGCCACGAGCACGCCGGCCATGGCAATGGCCGCCAACGGGCCAATGGCCGAAGCCACCAGCCGGTCATCCGATCGGGTCATCATTTGGTAGTACAACCCCAAACCGGGCGGCCCGGAACTCTTCTTAACGGAATCTCTACGCCCGCGAAGAAGGGGCACCGCCGACGGGCGGTACCCCTCGTCCGAACTGTGTGGGCCGTGAGGGACTCGAACCCCCGGCCTCCTGCGCGTCATGCAGGCGCTCTAGCCAACTGAGCTAACGGCCCTCGGGGCGACCTTAGCGCGACCGGCCGCCCTCCTCGCCGGGGACGAACCCCTGGCGCAGGGTGTTCTCGCTCACCGCCCGGGGTTCGAGGAACTGCAGTAGGTAGTCGGGACCGCCCGCCTTCGACCCCACTCCCGACAGCCCGTAGCCCCCGAACGGTTGACGGCCGACGACGGCGCCGGTGATGGAGCGGTTCACGTAGACATTCCCCGCCCGCAGCTCGGCCTCCGCCAGGCGGATGTGGGCCGGCGACCGGGAGAGGACGCCTGCGGTCAGGGCGTAGTCGGTGTCGTTGGCCAACTCGATGGCCGCCTCGAACGTGGGCGCCCGCAGCACCGACAGCACCGGACCGAAGATCTCCTCCGTGGCCAGCCGGCCGCCCGGCTTCACGTCGGCCACCACCGTCGGCCCCACGAACCACCCGTTGTCCGGGACGTCGTCCCGGCTGGCCACCACCCGCCCCTCCGTCGGTGCCAGCTCGATATACGACCGCACCCGTTGGTAGGCCTCGGCGTCGATGAGCGGGCCGAGGTCGGTCCCCATCTCCCGGGGATGGCCGACCCGGAGCTGGTGGGCCGCCCCCGCCACCCGCTCCACGACCTGGTCGAAGACGGCGTCGACCACGATCAGCCGGGACAGGGCCGAGCACTTCTGGCCGGCGTAGCCGAAGGCCGAGCCCAGGGCGATGGGGACGGCCTGGTCGAGGTCGGCGTCGGCGTCGACGATGAGCGCGTTCTTGCCCCCCATCTCCGCCACCACCCGCTTGACGTGGCGCTGGCCGGGCTGGTGGACGGCCGCCGCCTGGATGATGTGGAGGCCCACGTCCTTGGAGCCGGTGAACGCCACGAAGGACACGTCCCGGTGCTCGACCAGGTAGGCGCCCACGTCCTCGCCCACCCCCGGCAGGAAGGCCAGGACCCCCGGCGGGAGACCCCCCGCCACCAGCGCCTCCACCAGCTTCGACGCCACCGCCGGCGTCTGCTCGGCCGGCTTGAACAGCACCGCGTTGCCGGTGACCAGGGCGGCCGCCACCATCCCCGTCGGGATTGCCAGCGGGAAGTTCCACGGCGCGATGACCACGCCGATCCCCCGCCCCTGGTAGCGGAGGCGGTTGCGCTCCCCCGGCGGCGACTGCACCGGCCCGCCACCGTCGAGGCGCAGCATCTCCCGCCCGTAGTACTCGAGGAAGTCGATGGCCTCGCAGACGTCGGCATCGGCGTCCTTCCACGGCTTGCCCGCCTCGAACACCTCGAGCGCGGCCAGGTCGTTGCGCCGGGCCCGCATCCACTCCGCGGCCCGGAACAGGACCGCCGCCCGCTCGGGGGCGGGCGTCCGCCGCCATCCAGGCCACGCCCGCCAGGCCGCGGCCAACGCCGCCTCCGCCTCCACCGACGTGCACGAGGCCGACTCGGCCACGATCGTGTTCGGCGCAGCCGGGTCGACCGACCGGATGACGGCCTCGGTGTGCACCGGCCGGCCGTCGATCACCGCCGGCACCCGCAGGAGCAGGCCTCCGTCCCCCATTCGTTGGACGGCGGCCGCGAACGTGGCCCGCATTGTCGCCCGCCGCCACTCGGCGACCGGCTCCGGCTCGTAGTCGCCCGGGTCCCGGGGGTCGGTCGGCGGCCGGCGGACGGGCCTCCGGACCGGGCAGGGTGTCGACCCCAGGGGGGCCAGGACCTCGTCGAGCGCCCGGCCCTCGACGAACCGGCGGCGCACGAAGCTCTCATTGGCCGTGTTCTCCAGCAGCCGGCGCACCAGGTAGGCCATCCCCGGCACCAGCTCCCCCACCGGGGCGTAGACCCGCAGCCGCATCCCCATGCGCCGCACCGCCGAGTGCAGCGGCTCCGCCATCCCGTAGAGGAGCTGGACCTCGTAGCCGGCGTCGGGGATCCCCTTCGACCGCCCGTAGGCGATGGCGTAGCCGAGCGAACGGAGGTTGTGGCTGCCGAAGGCGGCCCGCACCTCGCCGTGATGGTCGTGCAACAGGCGGGTGCAACGCTCGTAGTTGGCGTCGGTCTCCGCCTTGCGCTCGAACACCGGCACCGGCCATCCCTCGGCCCGGGCGTGCACCATCTCCGTGTCCCAGTAGGCCCCCTTGACCAGGCGGACGGTGACCGGCCGGGCCGGCCCGACGAGAAGGCGACCACGTCGGCCAGGTCGTCGCGGGCGTCCTTCAGGTAGGCCTGGATCACGATCCCGGCCTCCAGGTCGGTGAACTCGGGCTCCTCGAGCAGCTCGCGGAAGAGCTGGAGGGTGAGGTCCTTGACCTCGTAGTGCTCGGCGTCGAAGTGGACGAAGGCGCCGCCCGCCAGCGCCTGGCGGAGGACGGGCCGGAGGCGGGTCTTGGCCTGGTCGAGGCCCTCGGCCCGGGTCAGGGGCGAGTAGCGGGCCGACAGGGCGGTGGGCTTGACGCTCACGTTGACCCGGGGCAGGCGGCCGAGGTCGTCGAACTCGAGGTGGTCGTCGGGCGCCCAGTGGGGCGTCTCCGCGATGAGCGTCCCGAGCAGCTGGCTGACCCGGGCCGCGTACCGGTCGGCCTCGGCGTCGGTGACCGTCTTCTCGCCCAGGAGGTCGACGGTGAACGCACTGCCGGCCCGCCATAGGCGGTGGAGGCCGGCCACCGCGTCCACTGGCCCGGTGCCCACGATGAACTGCTCGGCCACCTTGGTGATGTTGCGGCGGGCGATGGTGGCCGCCGCGGCCTTGCCGAAGGGAACGTGGTCGGCCACGTCGAGGCCGAGATCGAGGACCTTGGGGACGTCGGCCCCCTCGAAGTACTCGTCGAGGTGACGCATCACGTCGGCGTCGCTGGTCGTGGCGGGGAAGACGTCGACGAAGCGGAAGAGCTGGGTCTTGAACGACGGGTGGGACATGGCCCACTCGAGCATTCGCTCCGTCCACCAGGAGGACTGGACCACGCCCGACTTGTGGTTACCGGCCAGCTCCGCCAACTGGTGGGCGACGGCCGTCGCAGTCCTATCGAGCGACGTCGCCATGGTTACCGAATGTACGGCAGCGGCGGCGCTAGTCAGCCTCTGGGGAAGGTGGCCGGGATGCTCGCCGGCGGGGTGCCGATCACGATGGCGATCTGGCGGCGGTCGACGAGGGCGATGCCGGTGAGCGTGGCCGCGTCGTTCGCCACCGGCTGGCCGTCGACGTAGACCGCGATCGGCCATTCGGGGCTGCAGTACTCGCCCACGCACTGCCCGTCGAGCGTCACCCCCCACTCCACGAAGAACTGGCCGAGGGTGTTGTCGACGTCGACCGGGGACTCCGTGTGGAGGACGCCGGTGGTGTCGTGGGTGTGGAGCGGCGAGATGCAGGGCTTCTCGCAGGGCACGGAGATGCCGCCGTAGCTGGACTGCCCGAGGAGGTTGACCTGGTGGTTCACGGCTAGGTCGGTGATGTCGATGCCGATGCCGGCGGGGACGGTCTGGTGGGCCCCGTCCACGAAGACGTCGAGGTGGGAGTGGACGTGGTGCTGGAGGGTCTCCTTGGTGTCGGGGACGAGCCCGGCCGCGACCGTCTTGGCCATCGGGTCGGGCGGCGCCGGCCAGTGGGCCTCGAGCTGGACCTCGGGGGCCGTGGTGGCGGTCGTGGCCGGGCGCGACGTTGACGTCGACGACGAGCAGGCGCCGAGGAGCAGGCCGACGCTGGCCAAGGTGGTGAGCAGGGATCGGGGTCGGGACACGAGCGGAGTGTAGGTAAGCTTGGCGCCGAGGGCGGCGTGGCCGAGTGGTTTAGGCAAGGGCCTGCAAAGCCCTGTACAGCGGTTCGATTCCGCTCGCCGCCTCGATGCAAAAGTGCTGGTCAGAGCCGGTTTCCGGCCTGACCGGCAGTGCCCGTGGCTGACCGCCAGAAGCCCCGATTTCGTGTCCTGCGCGTGTCTTTTGTGTCCTGGCCGTGTCACGGGGGCCGTCGCTGAGGCCTCCGTCGATGACCCGGAGGGCGGCGCGGAACATGCCGTCGAGCGCCGCCGTCAGCGAGGGCGAAGCCTCGGGCCTCGGGAAAGCGCGACCATTCGAGCGACCCGCTCCTGAAATCCGCTCAGCACCGGATCGCATCCGCCCGAGCCACGAACCAACGGTCCCAGGCGGCACGCACGTGCTCGGGCAGAACTAGTTCGTCCCATAGGTCGACAAGCTCGTCGAGGTTCACGAAGTGCCGGACATCGTCCTCTGTCCCCTCCCGCAGCACCTGCTGTAGGTACGGGCGCGGTCACGTCGCTTGTCGAGGTCGTAGGTCCGAGGAGGCCCGCTCCATCGGATGTGCGGCGGCAGTCTCACCGGCGCGGGCCAGCTCCCGCTGGCTCATGCCCGCGCTGCTACGAGCTCGTCGGAGAAGGTCGCCGACTTCGACCGCCGGATCGGTCATCCCCTCCATGATGCCTGATCAGGCGTCGCTCGCTGAGGACTCCTCTCGGGGTCCGCGGCCACGCCCCGACCGCCTGCCTGCCCCTCTAGTTCGCCGGGGCGATGTTCTGATTCAAGTGGAACAGGTTGCCCGGGTCGTACGTCGCCTTGATCGTCGCCAGCCGATCGAAGTGGCCGCGGTAGTTGTCTTGGATCCGCGCCCCGTCGTCATCGTCCATGAAGTTGATGTAGCCGCCAGGCTCGGAGTGCGGCGCCGTAGCGGCGTAGTAGTCCCGCACCCATTGGATCCGCTCAGCGTCCTTGGCGGGGTCGGTCCAGCCCACCACGTAGACCGGCGCAAAGGTTGCATGGCGGTAGGCGAAGGCAGTCTCGTCGGGGCCGACGTCGTGGCAGGCACCGTTGATCGGGTACAGGTGCATGGTGGCGCTCACCTCGGGGACCTTCGGGCCGTGCTCGGCATGGGCCTCGATCGCCTCGTCGGTCAGTTCGGTGACAAAGTTTCCCTTCCAGTACATCCGCATGCCCTTGGGGAAGATCGCGTCAAAGGCGCCGTTCAGCCAGGGGTACGGCATCTGAGCCGTCATCTGCCCCACCGGCTCGGCGAGGTCGCGGAACGGCTGCATCGCGTTCTCCCCCTCGCTGAGCGGTCCCGTCCAGTGGACGACGGCCGCGCAGAACGTCTCACCGTGGCGGTCCTCAGGGATGAACGGAAGCGGCGGGGCGACCTGGAACGCCGGGAAGCAGCCGTACTCGCGGGGCGCGCTTTTGATGAACTCGCGGAAGAAGCGCAGGAGGTTTCGGGTCTGGTCGATCTCGTAGAAGAAGATGCCGACGTACACGTCGGAGATGGGATGCAGGCGGTACTCGAACGAGGTCACCACACCGAAGTTGCCGCCTCCGCCGCGCAGGGCCCAGAACAGATCGGGATGGTCGGTGGCGCTAGCGTTGACGACCTTTCCATCGGCGGTGACCACCTCGGCGGATAGCAGGTTGTCGATCGTCAGCCCATAGCCGCGGCTGAGGTAGCCGATCCCGCCTCCGAGGGTGAGACCGGCGATGCCAGTCGTGGAGACGATGCCGCCGGGCGTGGCCAGCCCGTACGCGTGTGTGGCGTAGTTGAAGTCACCCCAGGTGGCTCCGCCGCCGGCCCGAGCGGTGCTCGCCGCAGGATTCACATGGACGTGTCGCAGCAGGGAGAGGTCGATCACCATGCCGCCGTCGTTGGTACCAAACCCCGGCGCACTGTGGCCGCCACCCCGTACCGAAAGGTCCAGGCCGGCATCGCGGGCGAAGTTCACGGCCGCAATCACATCGGCGACCTGCTCGGCTCGGACGATGACCTTCGGATGCTTGTCGAACATGCCGTTTTGGACCGCACGAGCGTCGTCATAGCCAGGATCATCGGCGGTGATGATGGGCGCCCGAACCTGCTCGCGAAGCTCCCCAATCGTGGTCATCGTCCCTCCAGTCCTCGGAACGCGCGCCCCCTGCGGCACGTTGAGCGTACTGGCCGCTGCCGTCGTGCGCCTTGGTTCGGGTGCCTGCGAGCGGGCCACGAGGCGACGGTCCAGCAGGCCGAGATAGGCGATCTCCTTCGAGACCGTTGACGCTGCTCCGGCTCGGTGTTAGGAGAGCGTCCAGTAACGCCCGCGAGGAGAGGAGGACCCGTTGGCGACGAGTGGAGGTCAGAAGCTCACAACTCTCACCGGGTTGGCACCGGGGGCGACCGTTCATCGCCACTGGAACAACGCCACCGCCGAGGTCTACAGCCTCCAGGCGTGGCCAGTCGTCGCCGCCGGGGTGGCGGCGTCGGCCGAGATCACGAAGATGAGCTTCCAAGTCCACGGAAACCCGTCGGAGCGCGAGCTGCACTATTGGGTGAAGAACACCGGATCGACGGCGGCGGACGTCGAGATCTGGGCCTTCTGGTGGAACGCCTGACATGGCCGAAGGCGCGACCAAGCTCATCACCTTCACCAAGGTGCAGCCGGGAGCGACCGCCGGCGCCGCCTGGAACAACGCCTTCGGCGACGTCTATCACTTGAACGCGTGGCCGAAAGTGGCGCCGGGCGTGACGGGTTCGGCAGAGCTTGTGCAAGTGAAGACGGTGATCAAGGCCGATCCGGTGGAGAAGGAGCTTCATTTCACGGTCAAGAACACCGGTTCGACGGTGATCGACATCGACGTGTGGGCCTTCTGGTGGGCGTGGCCCATCGGCGCCGCGCTCGAGGCCATCCGCGCCGATTTCAACGTGCCCGCCCTCGGCGGCGCCATTGTCACCACCGGTGGGGTCGCGGCCCTCGACGTCGCCGGGATCCGCAAGCACGGGAACACCACCAAGGTCGAGGCTGGCGACCGCTGGCACTTGGGGTCGGACACCAAGGCCATGACCGCCACCCTCGTGGCCGTGCTCGCCCAGAAGGGACAGGTCGACTGGGACTGGACGGTGGCCGACGTCTTTACCGAATGGGCCTCGACCATGAAGGCCATGTTCAAGGACATGACCTTCGAACGGCTGATGGCGCACCGGTCCGGGATCATCGACACCAAGGCGGCCGAATCGACCGCCCTGGCCGACACGGCGAAGACCATCACCGCCCGCCGCAAAGAGGTAGCCAAACTCGTCATCCATCGCAACCACACCGGCGGCGAGAACTTCCTCTATCACAACTGGAACTTCGTCCTGGTGGGGGCGATGTTGGAACGGGTCACGGGCGCGTCGTGGGAAGACCTGATGAACACCCACGTCTTCACCCCCCTCGGCATGACCACAGCCGGCTACGGGCCCCGGGCAGCGCCAGCGACGTGAACCAGCCGTACGGCCATTCCGACGGATCAGGATCGCGAGTCGCCTCGAAGGGCGACAACCCCCTCGCCATCGGCCCGGCGGGCACGGTGCACGCGTCGCTGGCCGACTGGGCCAAGTTCGTCCGCCTGCACCTGGACGGCACCGCGGGATCGCTCACCCTCACGCCGGCGACGCTCACCCGCCTCCACACGGAGTACCCGACGACGCCAGCGATATCCCAGGAGCGCTACGGATGGGGCTGGATCATGTTCGGCGCCGCGCCCACGATCGGCCTTGGCCATGACGGGTCGAACAACCTCTGGTACTGCAGCTGCCAGGTGCTCCCGGCCCAGGATGTGGCGTTCCTCGCCGTCTCGAACATCGGCGGCGCCACCGCCGGCAACGGCGACGAGGCCTGTTGGAAGGTCATCGAGAAGCTGCGGGAGAAGCACTTCGGGACGTAGCGCCGGTCGATCCAGTCCGGGACCATAATCATGATCGTCCAGTCCCACCGTGACTTGTCCCGCGCTGTTGTGAAGACGTCCATGACCGCGGCCCACCACAGGCCCTCCAGGGGTGGGACGACGTAGTCGCTCCCGAGGTCTCGGTTGCTGGCGAACCTCAGCTTGTGCGCCACCGGGTAGAGCGCTTCTATCACCTCGGCGTATGCGAGTGATGGTTGGTGTCGGGTGGTCCAGGCAGTAGCGAACTCGGCGGGTCTCAGGTCACCGTGGGCGCTGTGGGGTCGGTGGTGGCGTCCGGTCCCCGGTGTAAATAGACGACGGGCGTAGGTTCCTCTCGAAGCCTTCCGAGCAGAGAAAGGAACCCACACCCGTGTCCACCCGAGTATCCCCCGTCGAGCGCGTCCGCGCCGACATCGATGAGTTGTTCGCCTCCGAACGTGAGCTGGGCGACGTGCTGGAGGAGGTCGCCCGCCTCGGCGTGCGCCTGCTCCTGCAGACCGCCATCGAGGCCGAGGTCACCGAGTTCCTGGGCCGTGAGCGCTACGCCCACGGCGATCGGGCCCGGCCCGGCAGCCGCAACGGCCACTGCCCGACCACCATCAAGACCACCGCCGGGCCCATCACCATCGAGCGCCCGAAGCTGCGGGGCACCGACGAGGCCTTCGCCTCCCGGCTGCTGGGCATCGGCGTGTGCCGGACCAACGCCCTGGAGTCCCTCGTCATCGCCGGCTTCGTGCGGGGCCTGTCGGTGCGAGACGTCGAGGCCACCCTGGCCGAGGCCCTCGGCCCCGAGGCGGCCCTGTCCAAGTCCACGGTGAGCCGGGTGTGCGAGGCGATCAAGGACGAGTTCGACACCTGGAAGAAGCGGGATCTGTCCGACGTCGCCCTCGAGTACCTGTACCTCGACGGCAGCCACTTCCGCTACCACGACGGCGCCCGGGCCGAGCCGGTGCTGGCCGCGTGGGGCATCACCACCGAGGGCCGACCGGTGCTGGTGGGCCTGGAACCGGGATCCTCGGAGTCCACCGACGCCTGGCGGGGCTTCCTCGAGAACATGGTCGCCCGGGGGCTGCGGGCGCCGCTGCTGGTCATCTCCGACGGCGCCCCCGGCCTCATCGGCGCCGTCGAGCTGGTCTTCGCCGCCAGCCTGCGCCAGCGCTGCCTCATCCACCGTGCCAGGAATATCCTGGCCAAGGTGCCCGTGGAGCACCAGGCCGAGGTGAAGAAGGCCTTCTGGGCCCTCTTCGACGACACCGGCACCGAGCCCGGCGAGGCGGCCATCGCCGTGGTCCGGGGCTGGGCCGACCGCTTCGTGGCCACCTACTCGAAGCGCTTCCCGGCGGCCGTCGACTGCCTCCTGGCCGACTTCGCCAGCCTCACCACCTACCTGCGATTCCCTGCCGGCCACCACGGCCGGATCCGCCACTCCAACTTCATCGAGCGCACCTTCGGCGAGACCCGCCGCCGGGTCAAGGTGATCGGCCGGCTCCCCGGCGAGCGCACCTGCCTGGGGCTGGTGTGGGCGGTGCTGGACCGGGCCAGCCGGGGCTGGCGGGGCGTCGTCATGACCCCCGTCGCCGTCCGCCAGCTCCAGGACCTGCGCCGTCAGCTGTTCAGCCCGACGGCCATCGAGGAGGTGCCGACCGGGTCCACCGAAGCTGTCACAGCCGCCGCGTAGATTGATCAACGAGGAACCTGCGCTCGTCCCGATTTACACCGCATCTGGGACGCCACCGGGGTCGGTGCTCGTTGTAGCCGATCCGCCAGTCCTCGATGAGCACCTGGGCTTCGAGGAGGCTGTCGAACAGCCAGGCGTTGAGGAACTCGTCACGTAGGCGGCCGTTGAACGACTCGATCCAGGCGTTCTGCCCCAGTGAGCCGGGGTCGATGAACACGGCCCACGCCGTTGAACCGGCACAGTCGGCGACCGCGGCGGCGATGAGCTCCGAGTCCCATCCGCCGAGCCTGGGCCGAGTGGTACCGCCGGCACCGCATCGACGTCGACGAGTTGCTGGTGCTGTGGGACGAGACTCGTCCTATCCAGAGGGCGGGTCGAGCTACCTCTGCACGTCCGGTGGAGCGGCCCACCGGCGGTGCGCTGATCGCTCCAGCGCACGGGAGTCGACCTCGCGGCCGATGCCCGCCTACTCCCGGCGGAGCCGAGCGACCTCGGGCTCCTGCTTAATGTCGAGGAATCGGCTGTCGACATGGTTCTGGCGATCTTCGGCCGGGCCGAGGCTCGCGACTTCGTCGACCTTGCTGCCCTCGAACCGCGGTTCGGGCTGGATCACTCTGCGAGTTGGCACGGGCAAAGGATCCCGGTTTCGTGCGATCCGTGTTCCTGGACATGCTCGGCCGGTTCGACCGCCTTCCTCGGGACGAGTTCGACGTAGACGACGAGGCGTTCACTGGCGTCGTGGAGTCGGTCCGCCGGTGGCGGCAGACCCTCCGAGGCGACGATCGCGGTAGTCGATCCTGCCTCAGCGAAGCGGAACTCCGTGGCGCCCTCGTCGCCAACCGGGGTTTACCGCCTCAGGCCGGCGTCCAGCGGCGGTAGTGGTCGCGAACCGGGCGGCCCGCTTTGGGCGGCGGACGCCAGTGGGGCCCCGAACTCCGGCCGGCCGGGTGTGGAGAGCCAGGTGGTGAAGAAGGCGTCGAGGTCCTGGCCGGACAGTCGCTCGGCGAGGGCGGTGAACTCGGGAATGGTGACGTTGCCGCCGGCGTGCGAGCTGTACCACGTCCTGAGGATCGAGAAGAAGGCGGTGTCGCCCACCTTGAGGCGCAGCTCGTGCAGCGTCATCGCGCCGCGCAGGTAGACGGCGAGGTTGAACATGTTCTCCGCGCCCGGGTCGCCGATCCTGATCGCCCAGAGGGGGTCGTCCTCGGGGATGCCGAAGTAGTAGAAGTCGAAGAAGTCCTGGGTCGAGACCGTCCCGTCATGGTCGGTCCACAGCCATTCGGCGTAGGTTGCGAAGCCTTCGTTGAGCCAGATCTGGCGCCAGTCGGCGACCGCGACACTGTCTCCGAACCACTGGTGCGCCAGTTCGTGCACCACCACGAGGTCACCGTTGAACGAGTCGGTGAAGAACTCCCTCGAGTAGATCGGCCGGGTCTGATTCTCGAGCGCGAAGTGGAGTTCGTGGGTGTCGTCCACGATCCCTCCCGCAGCCAGCCACGGATACCGGCCGAAGGTGCCCGCCAGGAACTCGATGATCTCGGGTTGCCGGGCCAGCGAGCCCTCGATGACCGTTGTGATCTGGAGCGCCACACCGGCTGCGGTGAGGATCCAGTCGTTGGGGTTGGGGGCGCTCCCGGCAGGCGCGCCCGGCACGACCCATCCGTCGAACGGATTGGCGTCCGCCTCGAACGAGGTCGTGCCGGCCCCGGTGGACACGACGATGTCGTCGACCGCGACTCCGGACCACTGGATCAGATCATCGCTGGCGTAGCTGATGGCGACCTCGACGCTGCTGCCGGCGTACGGGGACAGGTCGACCGTCCAATTCTCGTAGTCGCCGCTTGGGCCGGATGCCGCGTGCCAGGAACCTGTCGTGCCCGCGGGCGAGCAGGTCCCGTCACCGTTGTCGGTCTGGTAGTGGGTGAGGAACGGGTGGAGGCCGTGCCAGTAGGGACAGACCTGCCCGACGTCCTGGCTTGTGTGCCCGGAGGTGTCGGGCAGGGTCGTCCAGTCGTCCTGACCGACGGTGTGGGCCTCGACGAAGGCGAAGTCCCATGCCGGCTCGGTGTCGCGTGCGATCCAGAACGAAAGCTGGGCGCCTCCGGGAGGCACCGTGATTGTCCGGCGCAGTCGCTTGTACGACGTCTGCGCCGCTTGGGAGAAGGCGAACTGCTGGCCGGTGCGGGCTCTCCTGGGCGTGAGGAGGTCGGGGTCGACGGCGTCCCAGTACCGGATTCCCTTGTTGGTGTAGGCGCGCACATCGAACTGACCGATCGTGGCCGTTGCCAGGTAGGGGGCCATGGGCTCGCGTGCGACCCAGGTCCACGTGGTCCACCCCTGGATGGTGCGGCTGTCGACCAACAGACCGTTGGCGATCGCCTCCAGCCCGGCAGGGACCTTGATCCGGAACGTGAACAGGGCCTTGTCGGTGGGGTGGTCGTTGACCGGGAACCACAGGGCGGCAACCTCGGGCTCGCCGGCGACGACAGTGCCGTCGTCGGTGTGGAGGAACCCTGACGGTCCGAGGCCGCCCGAGAGGCTCCGGGGAACGCCGTCGTAACGCACGACTACCGCGAATCCCGACCTGTTCGGCAGTCCCTGCGCCGGGCGCACGGTCAACTCGGTGCCACTTCGCGTCCACGTCGCCGGCCGGCCGTTGACGGTGATCGACCGCACCGTCAGGCCGTCGAGGTCGAGGTTGAAGCTGGACAGGTTCTGCGTGGCCGTGGCGTGGATCGTTGCTGCCCCGGTTAGGACGTCGGTGGCGGGGTCGTACGTGATGTCGAGCACGTAGATCCGGACGTCGTAGCCACCATTTCCGGCCAGAGGAAAGTAGGGGTCGCCGACCCCCGCCGCTCCCGGCGTGAAGGCCGGTGCTGGGGGCCGGGCGACCGCCCCCGCCGGTTGGACCAGTGCCGTCACCAGGCACGCTACGAGGAGAACGAGTTTCCGCATGCAGTCCTCCCGATCCGTCGGGGTTACCGGCGACTATAGGGTCGCGCCGCCGCCAGGGCGAGGGTAAGACGCCCCACGGGTCGTCGGTGCCGGGCTCCGATCGGGACCGCCCTCACATGGCTCCACGGTGCGTGCCCGTCGGACTCGGGTGTCAACCGATCGATGGGTCGGCTCGACCGAGTGAGAACAACACGGGGAGTCGCGGAGGCGATTCCAATCCGTCGGTTCTTGCGTGTCTGATTCGGGTACGTGCCGGAGCATGTCCACCCAGACGAGTACGACCACGCCGCAGTCCACCCTCTCCGCCTACCTCAACGACCACTTGGCCGGTTCGAAGGCCGCCGTCGAACTGGTCGAGAGCATCCGTTCGGAAAACGAGGGCACCCCTCTCGGGGAGCTGCTGGCCCGGCTGGGGACTGAGATCGAAACCGACCGGGGCACCCTGGAATGCCTCATGCTCGGCCTCGGTATCGAGATCAGCACCGTGAAGCAGGCGGCGGGATGGATGCTGGAGCGTTTGAGCCGCCTTCGCTTCGACGAGCGGGTCACCCACAGCGCAGCCATCACCCGGCTGATGCAGCTCGAGACCCTGGCGCTCGGCGTCGAGGGCAAGGTCATGCTCTGGAAGGCTTTGCAGCAGGTGGGCGAGACTGCGTTCGAGGGCGTCGACTTCGCCGGACTCGTGTCCCGCGCCGAGGCGCAGCGAAAGGACATTGAGCAGTTCCGCCTGGAGGCAGCGGCCGCCGGTCTCGAGGCCTGACGTCGGGGGCTCGTCCCCGGGTCACGCCTGGCCGGAACCGGTCCCTGAGCCCAACGACTGCTCTGGGACCGGCTACGCCCTCGTCACAGCAATCGGATGGATGGCCGGCCGGCTGGCGCATCCCGACACCCAGCTCAGCGGGGTGTCAGCACGCAGAATTCGTTGCCCTCAGGGTCGGCCATCACGACCCAGGACACATCGCCCTGCCCGATGTCGACCCGCGACGCTCCGAGCGCGATGAGACGCTCGACTTCCGCAGCTTGGTCACCGTCGGCCGGCGGTGCGATGTCGAGGTGAAGTCGGTTCTTCCCCGTCTTGACCGTGCCGGGCGGTGGGCCGAACGTCACGAACGGACCTCGTCCGTCCGGCGCTCTGATGGCAGTGTCGCCGTCCTGGTCGTACACGATCGGCCAACCGGCCGCCTCACTCCAGAACCGGCCGACGACTGGGTCGGCCGGTTCGAACACGATCGAACCGATCAGACCGGTCGTGGCCAGGAAGTCGCCTCGTACGACCACGCAGAACTCGTTGCCCTCGGGGTCGGCCATCACCACCCAGGAATCATCGCCCTGTCCGATGTCGACCCGCCGTGCTCCGAGTGCGATCAGCCGATCGACCATCTCCGACTGATGCTCGGGTGATTCGCTGACGAGATCGAGGTGGAGCCGATTCTTCCCAGCCTTCGGCTCCGGGACGGGAAGGAACAAGAGGACGAAGGGCGTTCCGTCCGTTGCTACCAGGCCGATCTCGTCGTCGGTCGCGTCGTCGATCTCCCAGAGCAGAGCGGCCGCCCAGAAATGGGCCAGGCGCATTGGATCGTTGGCATCGAAACAAAGACTGACGAGTCGAGTGCTCAGCTCATACCTCCTTCGTCACCGCGCCCGGCCGGATCTCGGTGACGATCATGCCGGTAGGCGTACCCAAAGTCTACGAAGCGCCTCGCACGCGTCGGCCCTCCGTCCGGGCCGGAGTCGAGAATTCGGGCCCGTTGCGAAAGTTTGGCTGGAGTGAGACGCCGAGCGTGCCGATCATTCCCTCATGGCGTCCACGTCCGAGACCTCCGAGCCTCGACGCTCCCGGCCGACGCCCAGCCGGCGAGCGGTAGTGCTCGGCCTGGTGTCGTCGTCGGCGGTCATCGTTGCCTTCGGATTCGGCGCCCTGTCGGCCCGGTCATCCTCGCCGCCCTCGTGGCAGTGGCCGTGATCGCCGTCGTGAGCAGCCGCGATGCCGTCCGGGACCGCCCTCCGGCCCGCGTGAACCGGCCGATCACCGACTGGGCTGCGACCGCGACCGTCGTCGCCCCTCGGGCCCGCGAGGCCGGCCCCGTGCAACACACCGACGCCGCCTGACCCCCTTCGTGACGCGGTGGGCGGTAACGGCCAGCACGCAGCCCCGGCAGGCGGCCGCGGAGTTGGGCGGATGTTGCGCGTTCTCGGTCACGCCGTTGATGTCGCTGCCTCAACTTTGGTCGCACGCGGCGAGACCGGGAACGACCCGGTACCCGTGTGAAGGAACGAGGCGCACGGTCAATGGCTTCGACCGGATCTGAAGAGATCGAAGCCCAGCTCCTCGGTCAGCTCCGTCTGCTCGGCGTCACCCTCTAGCGATCCGAAAGGAACGTCCAATGCGCAAGATCATCGTCCTGGGCCTCGGGCCCTGTCCGTCGCCACCCTCGCCCTCGGACCGGGAGGCACGACGCCGGCCCAGGCCGTCATCGTGCCCCCTGGCTCCATCACCGACCAGGTGTGCAACGCCTTGCCGGCGGGCGTCACGGGCATCATCAACCAGCTGGTCGCCAACGGGACCCTCACCGGGCTCATCACGACCGAGCTCACCAGCGCCACCACCGACCTGAACCTCAAGACGGCCGACCTCGTCGCCGCCATCATCGACCACATCGCGACTATCGACGGCGGCGGCAACGTGGGGTCGACCGCCGCTGTGGTGAGCGCCCGGGCATCGGCCTACTCGGACACCGCCGCCCGGTGGACCAAAGCGGTGAAGGACCTCGACGCGGCCCAGCTGCAGGCCATGGTGCTGAGCATGCAGAACAGCGTTCTCGGCTCCATCAGCGGCGGGCTCTGCGTGTAGCGGGTTGTCGTCCCCCGGGACAGACGTGGGCGCTCCGCGGCGGCGGGGCGCCCACGGCGCTGTCCGGGCCTCGAGGTCGGGCGGTGGCGGTCCTCGTCGGATAGGCAGCCGCAGTCGGGCGCCGCCTAGGGTGACGGGGTGACCAAGAAGTCAGGCGTCTTCGGCTCCGGCGTGACCCTCGACATGGTCATGTGCCTGGTGCTCGTCGGCTTCGGCATCGCCCTGAGCGTGGTCGGCGTGGTCAACGGCGGCGCGATGCTGCTGCTCCTGCTGCTGGGAGTGCCCCTGCTCGGCCTGGGCGCCGTCGGCGTGGTCCTGGCCTGGCGCAACCGCCTCTGACGACTCCTCGACTCAGGCGGCCAATCCCGGGCTGAGGCACTGCAGGGCGTCCTTGAGGGCGGTCACGTCGGCGCCGCCGACGTCGAGGCCGAGGGCGGTGAGCAGCGGCGTCAGCACGTTGGTGTCGACGTCGCCGATCACGTTGTCCAGGAGGTTGACGACCGCGCCCACGAGCGAGGCGGAGGTCTGTCCCAGCGAAAGCAGGAGGAGGTTGTTGACCAGGGACACGCTTCCGGATGTGAACTGGGTGAGGCTTTGGAGGCCGATCGGCTGGGATCCGGCATGCTTCGAGAAGGCCGGGGGGGCGAACTGGGAGGGGTAGGAGAACGTCAGGTTCTGGGCCGGCCCGTCGATGCTGGGGGTCAGGCTGGTCATCGCCACCCGGAGCACCCGCACCAGCCCCAAGGTCCACACTTCGAGCGATGTCGTCTGCAGGGAGCCGGCGAAGGCCTGCGGATCGGCACTGACGGTGATCCCGGAACAGGTGGCGGCGGTCAGCGTCCCGGTGGCTCCCGCGAGGGCGAGCCGCACCGGCAGGTTTCCGGTCACCTTGAGCAGGTTCAAGCCGAGCGAGAGGTCGAGGTTCAGCACAGGGGTGATCAGTAGCTCGACCTGACCCGTGGTCACGTAACCGCCGACGGGCCCGATGTAGGTCTGGGGCAGCTCGGTGACCTTGAGGCTGATGCCGGTGCTGGTTACGCCGGGAACGGTGATCCCGGTGCTGAGCGCCAGGGTGTTCGTACCGTTCACCAGCAGGGCCGAGCCGGTGACCAGCTGGAACAGGTTGAGTGAGGTGCCGAGGGCGGCGTTCTCGCCCCCCTGGGCCACCTTGATGAGGCCACCGAGGGTCATCTGCACGGACGAGGTGGCCGCGATCCGGAGCGTGTTGAAGAGGGCCGCGTTCGCAGTGTCGCCCTGGAAGGTCAGCGCGCTGGCGGTGGCCTGGTAGAGCTGGGCGAGGGTCATATTGGCGCTCAGCAGTTCGCTCACCGACCCCACGTTGAAGCCCATGAGGGCGAGCTGCGACTGGAGGGCGGTGATGCTCACCGTGCCAGTGGCCAACCCCTGGTAGTTCAGTACTGAGAGGCTGAGGGCCCTCCACCGATGGCCTGCGAGAGCAGTGGGTTCAGCAGGAGCGATGACGACGTGTTGATGTTGAGGAGCGACGAGCCGATGGTGAACCCGGCGATCGGCGTGATCTTGCTGACCGACTTGCGGGTCACCGTCTGGGAACCCTCGGTGAAGGGAAAGAAGTTGCGGTGGGGGGAGCCCGCCGTCACCCGCACCACGGTGGCGGAGGGCAGGTTCGCCGGCAGCGAGGTGAACGGGCCGAGCATGCTCGGCGCCCACTCGACCACGAGCGAGTAGCCGCTGTCGGTGTACGGGAAGTTGTTGCGCAGGGCGCTGGCCTGGGCGACCGAGGTCGGGTTGGCGGGAAGGACGCGGACCGCGTCGAGGGCGGCCATGTCAGCCACCAGCTGGTCGCGCCGGGCCTCGTAGGCGACGGTGCCGAGGTCGATGGCGAGGCTGGAGGCGATCATGGCCATCACCATCCCGAAGGACGCCAGGATGAGCATGGCACCCTGCTCGTCCCGCTTGCGGAACACACGTCGGACCGTTCGCACCATCTGCATGACGGCGCTTTCGGCGCGTCAGAATCCCGTCTTGAGAAACGGACGGCACAGTGATTCGATCGACCTACCGGTGATAACAAAGTGACCTCGCACTACGCATCCGACCTGGCCAGGGCCCATCACGCAGGCTTCGGCGATCTGGCCCGACAGGCGGCGGCCACCCTGCTCGAGGCGCTCGCCCCGACCGGCGTGGGCGGCCCGGACCGACCCGGGGGCGGCCTGGTGGTCGACCTCGGATCGGGCTCGGGCATCCTGGCCCGGGCCGTCACCGACGCCGGTTACGACGTGGTGGGCTTCGACATCTCGTCCGACATGGTCCGCCTGGCCGCTGACGACGCGCCGGCCGCCCGGTTCGTCCACGCCGCCGTCCTCGATGCCGACATCCCGCCGTGCCTGGCGGTGACCGCGGTCGGGGAGGTCTTCAACTACGCCTACGACCCTCGCACCGACCTCGATCACCTGCGCGAACTCCTCCGGACGGATCCGGTCCGCCCTGCCGCCGGGGGGCATCCTCCTGTTCGACGTCGCCGTCCCCGGGCGGGCCGGGCCTACCGGTCGTCGGGAGATGGCGGCGGAGGGCGACGGGTGGGCGATCCGGTCGGTGGCCGAGGAGGACGGGCCGGCACGCACTCTCGTGCGGGACATCACCCTCGTGACCGGTGACCGCTGCCACCACGAGCGCCACGTCCTGCGCCTCTACCCGCCGGACGAGGTCGACGCCGCCCTGGTGGCGGCCGGCTTCTCCGACATCCGCCGCCTGGCCCGCTACCGCCCTTCGAGCTGCCGACCGGCCTCACCGCCTTCCTGGCCACCGCCTGAGCGCGTCACCGAGCCGCAGGCGAGCGAACCAATGTGGAGCGATTGGGCCGGCCGCAGGCCGGATCAAGCGAAGGGCTTCATCGGCGCAGCATCCGAGAGGATGCTGCGTCAATGAGCGAGCCGCAGGCGAGCGAACCAATGAGCGACGACGGCCTCGTCCGCTGCCCGTGGGGGGTCGCCCCGCCCGAGTACCGCCGCTACCACGACGAGGAGTGGGGGCGGCCGGTCGTCGACGACACCCGCCTGTTCGAGAAGCTCTGCCTCGAGGGCTTCCAGTCCGGCCTGTCGTGGCTGACGATCCTCCGCAAGCGGGACGGGTTCCGGCGGGCGTTCGCCGGCTTCGACGTGGCTAACGGTCGCCGCCTTCGGGCCGGCCGACGTCGAGCGGCTGCTAGGCGGACGCGGCCATCGTCCGCCACCGGGGCAAGATCGAGGCCACCATCGCCAACGCCCAGGCAACGCTCGCCGTCCAGGCGGAGGAGGGATCGCTGGCTGCCCTGGTCTGGCGCTACGAGCCTCCCGCCCGAGCCAGCCCCCACCACCATGGCCGACCTGCCGCCGACCACGCCCGAATCGGTCGCCCTCAGCCGGGAGCTGCGCCGGCGCGGCTTCCGGTTCGTCGGGCCGACCACGGTGTACGCGGCCATGCAGTCGCTGGGCCTGGTCGACGACCACCTGGCTGACTGCCACGTCCGGCCGGAGGTGGAAGCGGAACGGGCCGCCCTCCCCCGCCCCGGAGGCTGAAAACAAACCGAAGAAAAGCTTGTGCACGCGTTCACATGGCGATAAGATTGTGAATGCATGCACAAGGCTGCTGCCGTTGGGAGGTTGTGATGGCCGCTGAGACCACGCGTCCCCGCCTTGCCGTTGCTCCCGGCTCGCCGGCCAGCTTCGACGACCCGAACAGCTGGCGGAGCGACGCCCTGTGCCGAGGCGTCGAAACCGACCTCTTCTTCCCCGCCGGCGAGCTCGGCGAGGAGCCGATGCAGCAGGCGGAAGCAGCCAAGGCGGTGTGCCTGCGGTGCCCCGTCCGCGAGGATTGCCTCGAGTACGCCCTCGCCACCGACCAGCCCTTCGGCGTCTGGGGCGGGACCACCGAAGCCGAGCGGCGCTCGATCCGTCGCCGCCGCCGGCGGCGGGCCGTCGCTTCCTGACGAACGCCCCCCGCTCTACCTCCGCGCCTCCGGAGTCAGCCGGAGATCGGCCGCCCCCGGCCGGTGACCCGCAGGACGTGGAAGCCGAGGAGCATGGCCAGCAAGCCGGACGCGACCAGGACCGGTGAGGACGACCCGGTGCGGGCCAGCGGCTGCTGCACCACGATCGGCGCGGGAACGCCGCTGCCGGCTCCGACGACGACCGGGTTGACCGCTCCCGTCACCGTGATCGTGCTGGGAACCACGGGGAACACGGGCACGACGATGGTGGGCTGGATGGTGACCGGCACGGGGAGCGGCCTGACCGTGAACAGCCCCAGGCTCTGGTGGCATGCGTCCAGCGGCCCCTCGCCGAAGACGGTGATCTCGTTCTGCCCCGGTGGGGTGTTCAGAGGCAGCTGGATGGTGGCGCTGTAGTAGCCGAGGGGGCTCGACGCCACCGACCCGATGACCACCGGGGGGTTGAAGATGGCGATCCCCAGGACCCGATCGCCGACGAAACCGCCGCCGCTGACGGTGAACGTCTCCCCCGGCAACACCGACGACGGTGTCACCGTGGCCGCCGACGCGGTGCGTTCGCCAGCGCAGTCCACCTGGGCCGATGCCGGACCGGCGGTGATCACCACGGCGCCCACCACCGCCATCGCCAGCGCTACGGATCCTACCCAAACCCGTCTCATCACGGTCCCCCACTCCCCTTGGTTAGGCCCTAGGTATGACGCGGATGGCGCACACACTATGCAGATGCGGCGCAGGCTGCCGCCATGGCCCGTCCGGAACGTCGAAGGGCGCCGGCCGAAGCCGGCGCCCTTCACAACTCACCGCCCGGAGGCGGGTGACAACTAGTCCTTGCCGTTGGACTCGTAGCGCTCGCCGTGGGGCTTCTCGGCGGCGTAGGAGTGCAGGGTGTAGGCGATGTGACGGTCGTTCATCTCGGTGCGGTCGAGGCGGAAACCAGGCTCCTCGGCCGGACGGTTGACGATGAACGACAGCGCCGTCGTCTGCTTGGTGTACGTGCGGTTGTACCCGTTCACCTTGATGTAGCTGTTGGGGTACGCCTTGCGGCAGGCCTGGACCTCGGTGAAGGCGCCAGCCCCGTCCTTGGTGTCGAACATCGGCAGGCCCCACATGTCCCAGTAAGCGTTGCGGGGGTTCGGGTCGTCGGTGAACTCGATGGAGACGGCCCAGTCGTTGTCGATGATGTACTGGATCTGGAGCTTGATCTCGTCGTCGGTGAGCTCGGGCAGGGTCGAGAACGTCCCCTGGCGAATGCGGATTCCCATGATTCCTCCTGCCTCAGCCGGCCGAAGTCGGGGTCGGGGTGACGTCGGGTGTGTCGGTGGACTCGTAGTTGAAGGCGATCTCGCCCCAAACGTCGAGGGCGGTCTGTAGGGACGGGTAGCCCCTGGCGAGCTTCTTGAGAATTTCGGGGCCCTCCTTCATGTAGTCCCGGCCCTCGTTGCGGGCCTTGATCATGGCCTCGATGGCGACCCGGTTGCACTCGGCGCCGGCGGCGATGCCCATGGGGTGGCCGATGGTGCCGCCGCCGAACTGGAGGACGACGTCCTCGCCCAGGTAGTGGAGCAGCTGGTGGGCCTGGCCGGCGTGGATTCCGCCCGAAGCCACCGGCATGACTCCGCCCATGCGGGCCCAGTGCTGGTCGAAGTAGATCCCGTTGGCCCGGTTCTCGGGCACGAAGTCGTCGCGCAGGGTGTCGTAGTAGCCCTTGATGATGGCGGGGTCGCCCTCGAGCTTGCCCACGACGGTGCCGGAGTGGATGTGATCGACGCCCGACATGCGGGCCCACTTGGCCGTCACCCGGAAGTTCACGCCGTGGTTCTTCTGCCGGGCCCAGGTGGCGTAGCCGGCCCGGTGCAGGTGGAGGATGCAGCCGTTGTCACGGGCCCAGTTCGACATCGACGTCATGGCCGTGTAGCCGACGGTGAGGTCGATCATGATGATGATGGAGCCGATCTCCTTGGCGAACTCGGCCCGCTTGTACATCTCTTCCATGGTCGCCGCGGTCACGTTCATGTAGTGACCCTTGATCTCGCCCGTCTGCTCCTGGGCCCGCTGCACACCCTCCATGGAGAACAGGAACCGGTCACGCCAGCGCATGAAGGGCTGGCTGTTGATGTTCTCGTCGTCCTTGGTGAAGTCGAGACCGCCGCGCAGGGCCTCGTAGACCACCCGGCCGTAGTTGCGGGCGGAGAGGCCGAGCTTGGGCTTGACGGTGGCGCCCAGGAGGGGTCGGCCGAACTTGTTGAGGTACTCCCGCTCCATGACGATGCCGTGGGGGGGGCCGGGGAAGGTCTTGAGGTAGTGCTCCGGGATCCGGAGATCCTCCAGGCGCAGGGCCTTGAGCGCCTTGAACCCGAAGACGTTGCCGATAATCGACGACGTCATGTTGGGGATGGAACCCTCCTCGAAGAGGTCCATGTTGTAGGCGATGAAGGCGATCGCCTGGTCCGGGTTCCCGGGGACGGGCTCGATCTTGTAGCACTTGGCCTGGTACTTCTCGTAGGCGGTGAGGCGGTCGGTCCACACGACCGTCCACGTGGCGGTGGACGACTCACCGGCGACGGCGGCCCCGGCCTCCTCGAAATCGACACCCTTCTGGGGCGTGATGCGGAAGGCGGCCAGGATGTCGGTGTCGGGCGGCTCGTAGTCGGGCTCGTAGTAGCCCATGGTGGCGTAGGGAATGACGCCGGCGCCCCAACGCTTCTCGCCGTGGACGGTCCCCTTCGCGGATTCTCCGTTGCCTGCCATTCGGTACCCCCAAGTTCTTTCTGACTGAAATGTGTGGCGGCTTCGTGGGTAGTCTGCTCCATCCTCGGTTCACCTGTCCATGTTGAATCCGCTTTTTGGCGGGCTATATTGTTCAGGTGACGTTTAATCAGCTGCGCACCTTCCTGGCAGTCGTCGATTGCGGGTCGGTGTCGGAGGCGGCCGACATGCTCTTCGTCAGCCCGCCCGCCGTCTCCGCCGCCCTCGCCTCCCTGCAGGCCGAGCTGGGAGTCACCCTCGTCGCCCGGCTCGGGCGGGGCGTCACCATCACCGCCGCCGGATCAGTGTTCGCGCCATATGCCCGGGGCGTGCTACGGGTGGCGGAGGAGGGCATCTCCGCCGCTCGGGAGGCGCTCGACCCGGAGAGCGGACGGGTCCGCCTGGCCGCCGTCACCACTGCCGGCGAGCACGTCCTGCCCCGCTTCCTCGCCTCGTTCCGGGCCGCCACCCCCAGGCCGAGGTGTCGCTGGAGGTGGGCAACCGGGAGCGGCTGTGGGACCTGCTGGCCGAGCGCGAGGTCGACCTCGCCATCGGCGGCCGGCCGCCGGGCGGCAGCCGGTTCGTGTCCCGCGCCACCCGTCCCAACGTCCTGGTGCTGGTGGCGGCGGCCGGGCCGGGCTCGACCGGCGTCCGGGAGGTCTCGTTGGCCGAGCTGTCCCGCCAGGTCCTCCTGCTGCGGGAGCCGGGCTCGGGGACCCGCAGCACCGCGGTGGAGCTCTTCGACGAGCTGGGGATCTCCCCCACCACCCTGACCCTCGGGTCCAACGGCGCCTTACGGGAATCGGTGCAGGTCGGACTGGGCATCACCCTCATCTCCCGCGACGCGGTGGCCAGGGAGTTGGAGGAGGGCACGCTCGAGGAATGGCGGTGCCCGACACTGCCCCGCCACCGGGCCTGGCACCTGGTGTCGAGGGCCGGGGAGGACCTCGCGCCCACCGCCGGCCTGTTCCTCGCCCACGTCACCGCCGACCCCCAGGACGGCTTCGTGCTGGTGGCCGCCCCCACCACGTAGGGATAGGGTCGACTCGACTACGAGCGTTCACATCCTGGGAGGACCCCCCGCATGAGCATGTCCGATCTCGCTGCTGTCGCCAAGGCCATGGTCGCCGACGGCAAGGGCATCCTCGCCGCCGACGAGAGCGGCGCCACCATCGGCAAGCGGTTCGCAGCCCTCGACATCGAGTCGACCGAGGAGAACCGCCGCCTCTACCGCACCACCCTGCTCGGCACCACGGGCATCGAGAACGTCGTCAGCGGCGTCATCCTCTACGACGAGACCATCCGCCAGAAGGCCGACGACGGCTCGACCATCCCCGAGTTCCTGGTCGGCAAGGGCATCCTGCCCGGCATCAAGGTCGACACCGGCTCCAAGCCCCTCCCCCTCTGCGACGGCGAGCAGGTCACCGAGGGTCTCGACGGCCTGCGCGAGCGCATCGCCGAGTACGTCAGCCTGGGCGCCAAGTTCGCCAAGTGGCGAGCGGTCATCGTCATCGACACCGCCAACGGCCTGCCCAGCGACACCGCCATCCGCTGCAACGCCCACGCCCTCGCCCGCTATGGCGCCCTCTGCCAGGAGGGCGGCCTGGTCCCGATCATCGAGCCCGAAGTGCTCATGGACGGCGAGAACGACATCGACACCTGCTACGAGGTCACCCTCAAGACCCAGCGCCGGGTGTTCTGGGAGTTGGCCCAGCTGCGGGTCGAGCTGAACGGCATGATCCTCAAGCCGAACATGGTGGTCTCGGGCAAGAAGTGCGCCACCCAGGCCGGTCCCGAAGAGGTGGCCGAGAAGACGCTGCGCTGCCTCTACCACTCGGTGCCGCCGGCCGTCCCCGGCATCGCCTTCCTGTCGGGTGGCCAGTCGGCCGACCTGGCCACGCTGCACCTCGACCTCATGAACAAGCAGGGCCCCCACCCGTGGCAGCTCACCTTCTCCTACGGCCGGGCCCTCCAGGACGAGGCCCTGCGCACGTGGCGGGGCTCGCCCGACAACGTGGCCGAGGCCCAGAAGGTCTTCACCCACCGGGCCGCCCTCACCGGCGCCGCCCGCAACGCCACCTACGACCCGTCGCTGGAGAGCGGCGACCTCGCACTGGCGGCGGCGACCGCCACCCAGGACTAGAGCCGGAGGCTCAGCGCTGGCAGCCGGCGAGAACCCTGCGCTCGTGGTCAGCGCCTGACGGACCCCCGTCCGAGCAGCTCCGAGAGCGACGCCCGCACCGAGACCTCGTTGTAGGGCAGCCCGTGGGTGTGGCAGTAGGCCTTCACGATGGGCTGGGCCCGGCGGGCGTTGTTGCGGGCGATGGTCGGGAACAGGTGGTGCTCGATGTGGAAGTTTTGCCCGCCGAAGGCGAAGCCGGTCACGCGGGATGGGCTCAGGTTCCGCGAGGTCACCAGCTGGCGCTCGAGCCAGTCCCAGTCGTCGCCCGGCCACTGGACCGGCATGGCCTTGTGGTTCGGCGCCACCACCGACTCCGTGTAGAGCCCGAACACCACCTGGTGGACGAGGACGAAGGCGACCGCCTTCATCGGCGGGAGGACGACAAAGACGGCGGCCAGGTAGGCCGCGAAGTGGAGGGTGACGAGTCCGACCTCGATGACGGCCGACCCCGGTGACCGCTGGCCGACCGTCCTGTAGGTCGACGCCCGCAGGGCGGCGCTCTCGGCCAGCAGGAGCGGGTGGAAGAACACCGGCTGGTGGCGGGCCACGAAGGCCTTCACCGGCCCGGGCGCCTCGCCGTCGCGGTCGGGGACGTGGAGCAGCTGGCGGCGGGCCATGTCCGGATCCCGGTCGACGTGGTTGGGGTTGACGTGGTGGGCGTTGTGGTGGCGGACGAAACCGCCGTAGCTGAACCCGAGCAGGACGTTGCCGATCAGCAGGCCGAGCCGGCGCGAGGCCGCCCGACCCCTGACCACCTGGCGGTGGCTCACGTCGTGGCCCAGGAACGCGAGATGGGTGGAGCACAGCCCGAACAGGACGGCCACCGCCAACTGCCACCACGAGTCGCCCAGAGCGAGGAAGGCAGCCGCCCCGGCGACGACGATCAGCAGGATCCCGAGGGCCTGGCCGGCGTAGTAGCGCGGCTGTGGCTCCAGCAGGCCCGCCGCTCGCACCTGCCGCAGCAGCTCGTTGAACCGCCGGTCCGCAGCGCGGGGCATGTCCAGCTCGTCCGAGACTCTGAGGTCGGTCATCTGTGCTCCTTTGGGTCAGCGTGCGTCAGCGGGAGCGGGAAGGCGGTCGCCCCGGAGATCCAGTGAGGCACCGGCCAGGTAGTCGGCCAGGGGGCCGCTGGCGCTGCCGAAACCCGGTGGGTGGAAGGCGAGGGCCCGGGCCGCAGCCAGCAGGTAGCTCGTCTCCGACGACCCGACGAAGGCCATGCCCCCGGCCAGGGCGGCCGCCTGCATGCTGGCCCGCTCGACGGCCCGCTCGACTGCGTAGCGCACGAACAGGCCCTGGGCCAGCTTCTCGTCGTCGGCACCGGGCTCGTCGATGGTCGAGGCGACCCGCTCCAGGCCGGCCATGGCCGCTTCCATCTCGACGACGAGTCCGACCCGGTCGGACGCACTCCCCCGCCCGCCGGCGAGCACCCGCTCGACCAGGGCCGAGGCCACCCCCAGGTAGGACGCCGAGATCAGAAGCTCGAACCACAGGAAGCCGCGGGTGTAGGCGGCGTCGTTGGTCGCGTCCTGGTTGGGGAAGAAGGCGAGCTGGTCGGGCACGAAGACGTCCCGCAGGATCACCTCGTCGCTCTCCGCCCCGGCCAGGACCCAGTTCGACCAGAACGGACGGCGGTCGACCCCCGCGCCGTCGGCCGGCACCAGCAGGACAGCCAGCCGGGACTCGCCGGTGTCCCCGTCGCTCACGGCCACGCTGAGGGTGAGCAGGTCCATCGACCGCGAGAGGCTGCACGGCTTCTTCGATCCGGTGACGACGAACCCGCCTGCAACCGGGCGGGCCTCGACGCCCGGGGACAGGATGTTCTGGCCGGTGCGACCCTCGGCGAACCCGGAGCTGACTAGCAGGCCCTGCTCGGCGACCGCCCGCAGGAGAATCCATTCGAGCCCGGTGCCGACCCTCGCCACTTCGACCAGGGCTGCAACCGAGAAGTGGTGCATCGTGGTCGCCACCGCCAGCGAGGGGGACCGGCTGGCCAGCGCCCGCTGGACCCGCACCGCCTCCACGCCGTTCGCCCCCAGGCCCCCATGGGCGCCCGGGACCAGCAGCCCCGGCCCGCCCGAGGCGCGGAAGCGCCCGATGGCCACGCTGCCGGGCGACTCCAGCGTGGTCAGAGGGATCTCGGCCAACTGGGCGTCGAGGCCGGGCACGAACCGCTCCAGGCACTGCCGCTCGGCGGCTAGGAAGCGCATGGGACCGCCGCCTCCGTCTGCGACACGATCCGGGTGTCCGGCCCGAAGAGCCCCTCGACGATCGACGTGATGTTCTCCAGCAGGGCGGATGCGGCGATGGGCTCGACGATGGTGGCCAGGGTGGGGATGCCCAGGTCGAAGCTGGCCCGGAACGTCACCCGCGACCCGGCGGCGGCCGGCTCCACCGTCCAGCGACCGGTGAAGTGGGGGATGTCGCCCGCGATCTGGTGGAAGCGGATCTCTGCCTGCAGCCGATCGAACACGTCCTCCTCGGTCCAGCGCAACCGGCCGTCGCGGAAGTCGACCTCCCAGGTCGACACGACCCTGTCCCCCTCCCCGTCGACCTTGACCGACCGGACCGACCGGCTGTTGGCCGGATACGACCGAAAGTCGGCCAGCACCGCGTAGGCACGGGCGGGGTCGTGGCCCGGCAGGGACACGACGATCTCGACGTCTCGCATGGGCTCTCCCTACTCGGCCGCGGTCCGGGACCGGGCGACTGTCGTGGCGGCCTCCCCCAGTGCCCACAGGAGCCAATTGACCTCGTCGCCGGTGAGCGTCGCCGGCGGGGTGAGGCGGATGACCTCGTGGGAGCTGAGCGAGTAGGACGTGATGACGCCGAGGCCGAGGAGCGCCGACATGAACTCGGCTGCCAGGCTGGCGGCGACGAACTCCATCCCGATCAGCAGGCCCCGACCGCGTACCTCCCGGACCCGGCCGCCCCCACTGGCGGCAAGGATCGTCGCGACCTGCGGGAGGAGGTCGTTCCCGAGGGCTCGGCCGTCCGACGAGGTCGTCGTCCCGGATGACGCCGATGGTGGTGGCCGCGGCCACCGCCGCCAGCGGGTTGCCACCGAAGGTCGACGAGTGCAGGAGCGGATCCTGGTGGAACGGCTCGAAGAGCCCGGTCGAGGTGACCATGGCCGCCACCGGCATCACCCCGCCGGAGAGGATCTTGCCCACCAGGAGGACGTCGGGGACCACCCCCTCGGCGTCGCAGCCCCACCACTCGCCGAGCCGGCCGAGGCCGGTCTGGACCTCGTCGGCCACGAGCAGGGCACCGTGGCGATCGCACAGGGCGCGGGCGGCCCGCAGGTAGCCGGCCGGGGGCAGCCGCACGCCGGCCTCCGCCTGCACCGGCTCGAGAATCACGCACGCGTCCCCGTCCCCGCGGCCAAGAGCGTCGTCGAGGGCGGCGGTGTCGCCGAAGGGCACGACCTCGACCAATGGCAGGAGGGGCTCGAAGGGAGCGCGGTAACGGCGCGCCCGCCGACGCTGAGCGAGCCCAGCGTCTTGCCGTGGAACCCACCGTCCATGGCGATCACCCGGCGGCGGCCGTTGGCCCGGGCCACCTTCAGCCCGAGCTCCACCGCCTCCGTCCCCGAATTGACGAGGAAGACCACGTCGAGTCCGGCGGGGGTCACCGAGGCCAGCGCCGCCGCCCCCTCCGCCAGCCGGGGGTCGACCAGCACGTGGGTGGCCAGCGGGTGGCGGGTGAGCTGGCGCTGCACGGCCTCGACCACCTTCGGGTGGCAGTGACCGAGCAGGAACACGCCGAAGCCGCCGCAGTCGAGGTAGGCCCGCCCGTTCTCGTCGAACACCTGGCTGCCGGCCGAGTGCACCTCAAGGGGGGCACCCATGAACGACAGGAGGTTGGCCAGGCCCCGGTTGACGTGGCGGCGGTAGGCATCGAGGACCGGCCGGCGAAGGTCGTCGCCCGTCGCGACGACGGCGACCATCAGGCGACCGCCTCGCCGGCGGGGGCGGCGAGGCGCTGCGCCGACGCCCAGTGCTCGATGCTGCGCCGCAGGGTCGTTCCCGGCTCCGGCGGCTCGGCCACGTGGAGCTTCCAGCGCAGGTCGTACAGGGAGGAGGGGAAGCGGCGCTCGATGGCCACGTAGGGGGCGAAGGTTTCCAGCATCCGGGCGGTACGGCGGATGCGGCCGGGCATGGCGGGAAGGAAGACGGGCTTGATCAGGCGGTCGTAGACCTCGGGCTCCACGAACCGGGGCGCCTCCACGGTCCGGCCCCGGCGGCGGGCGACGTCGAGCACGATCTCAACCGCCTCGCCGATCGTCATGGCCGACTCGCCGGCGGTCAGCCACACGGTCTGGCCGAGCAGCTCCCGGTCGACGGCCGCGACGATGGCCGAGGCCACCACGTCCTGGGGAACGAAATCCAGGTACCAGTCCCGCGAGAAGGGGAGAACGGGTACCAGCCCGTTCATGATGGCGCCGGCCGCGTCGTAGATGCCCTGGAACCGGGAGATGACCCCGGTGACGCCGTCGCCGACGACGATCGACGGGCGCAGGATCAGGTAGGGCAGCCCGCTGTCTCGCACCAGGTCCTCGGCCGCCGCCTTGGAGCGGGCGTAGCGCAGGGCGTCCTCGTCAGCCTCCCGCCTGGTGCGGGTGTGCACGAAGGCGGTGCTCACGTGGAACACGGGCGCCTCGGCGGCGGCCGCCAGGTCGAGGATGCGCTGGGTCCCCTCGACATTCGTCCGCTCCAGGCTGTCGTCCCGGCGGCGGAAGTCGGTCACCGCGGCGCAGTGCACGATGGCGTCGACTCGAGTCGCCAGGTCGCGGAACGCCCGCTCGGACAGGCCCAGCGACGGTTGGCGCAGGTCGAGGCGGACCTCGTCCACGCCCGGCCGCTCGACGCGGTTCCGGTGGACCGCGCAGATCACCTGGCGGCCGCCCAGCTGGTAGAGGACCGCCTGCCCGACGACGCCCGAGGCGCCGGTGAGGAGAATGGTCTTCTGAGTGTGGTTCGCCATGACGCTGCCGCCTCCCGCAGTGGTCTCGTGGACTAAGAGCGGGATTGGCCGGCGGTGATACATGCCAGGCCGCGGCGCCGGCGGCGGGATCCAGCCGCCAGCGCTGCTCGGTCGGCGAGGCCGAGGATCCCCAGGTAGCCCCGCAGCCCGGCGGAACGCAAGGGATCGCCCGGGAGGTGGGGGCCCGTGCTGCGGACCCACGGCAGTCCGACGTCGGCCGCCGGGCGACCGTCGAGCATCAGGTCGGCGAGCACGTCGCCGGCCCCCACCGAGAGGGCCAGCCCGTGGCCGCACCAGGCACCCGAGAACCAGACACCCTCCATGCTCGCCAGCGGTCCGACCACGGGGAGCCTGTCGAGGGTGAAGCCCAGGCGCCCGGCCCGACGATCGGTGACGGTCAGTCCAGCCAGCGCGGGGAACACCTCGACCAGCTCGCGTTCGAGCTGGTCCCAGACCCGACGGGCGTGGGACCCGTCGTCGGGCCTGCGCTCGGTCGCCAGGCGGGGACGACCACCGCCGAAGACGATGCGGTCGTCCGCGGTCAGGCGGTAGTAGTGGAAGAAGTTCCTGCCCTCGACGACGCCTTCCCGCCCGGGCCAGGCGACCTGTCCCCGCCCGGCTGCCGGCAGCGGCTCGGTGACGATGGCATGGGCCTCGAGGGGCACCAGAGACCTCGGCAGGACGCCCAGCGCCGACGAGAACCCGTCGGTGGCGAGCAGGACGCGGTCGGCACCGATCGCACCGGTGGCGGTGGCCAGGCGGACCGGCCGCCCCGGGTCGACGGCGAGCACGGGGGTGTGTTCCCGGACGTCGACCCCGAGACCCCGGAGGCGGCCGGCCAGCCCCCGGCACAGCCGGAGGGGGTCGACGAGCGCGGCCTGGGAGTAGCGCATGCCGGCCAGGTAGGCGTCCGTCCCGAGGGCGCCCTCGACGACGCTCGGCCCGAGGTAGGGCACGTCGAAACCCAGGTCGGCGAAGGCGGCCGACCGGCGGGCCAGGCGGGTGGCATGGCGGGCGGTCCGGGCCACGTACAGCTGCCCGGGGACCTCGAGGGCGCAGTCGATCGCCTCGTCCCGGATGATGCGGGCGGCGGCCGAGACGCCGTCGAGCGAGGCCTGGAACATGCGGCGGGCGGTGTCGTCGCCATGCTTGGCTCGTACCGTCAGGATGTCGCCGACGCCCGGCCCGACCATGCCCGTCGACCGTCCGGTCGCCCCGCCCCCGATGGTTTCGGCCTCGAGCACGACCATCGTCGCCCCCGGCTGCCGCCGCTTGAGGCGGTAGGCGGCCGCCAGCCCGGCCAGCCCGCCGCCGACGACGGCGACGTCAACACTCGGCGGCGAGCTCACACCGCGTGCGTGAGGCGCAGCAGGCGCCACACGGCCCCCAGCCGCACACCGCCCTGAAAGGCGACGTACTCCGGATCGACCACGGTCGGCCCCCACTTGCGCTTGTACGCCAGCTGCGACTGGGCCGGGTAGACCACCTCGCCGTGCTCGGCCAGGTAGCGGACCAGCCAGGACGTCGCCCGGCTGCTCCCGTCGACCTCGTAGGCGTCGTCGAGGCCGGTGAAGGGGGTGAGCCCGAGGTGCAGGAAGGCGGCCCCTTCGCCCCGGAAGCGGTCGATGGCGGTGACGTTGGAGAGGACTTCGAGCACGCCCGGCGGGACATCGGGCCGCCTCCTGGTCAGGTCGTGCAACCACCCCTGGTTCCGACCGAAGACGGGGCAGTACTGGATGTAGGCGACGACCTGTCCCTCGTGGACGGCAGCGAACACCCGCCGCTGCGAGGTCACCTCGGCCGGGCCACCCCGCTCCCCGACCATGAAGGTCAGCTCCTTCACGTGGCGACCCTTGGCCGCCAGCCAGGTGCGGTCGACTTCGGCCAGCTGGGCGTCGACGTCGTCGCCCGCAGCCACGTCGACCCCCACCTCGCCGACCACGACGCCAGCCCGTCGAGCCCGCGACACCTTGTTGCGCAGTTTCACGAACTTCGTGCCAGCCAGGCTGAAGGTGGTGAGGTCGAGGCTGTAGGAGGCTCCCATCTGGTTGACGGAGAAGCCGGCGTCACCGTAGGCGGCGGCGTCCTCCCGCCCCAGCTGGACGGCGACGACCTTGCGACCGATCGAGCGGGCGTAGCCGAGAAACCCGGCCAGCAGCCAGAGGTCGTCGCCGGGGGCGGCAATCGGTCCGCACAGCTGCACCAGGTGGCGCCGTCCCGCCAGCCGGTAGGCGATGAAACCGTCGATCCCCCGGATGCGAAACCGACGTGTCTGCTGGTTGAGGGCCAGGAAGGCGCTGGGGTGGTGCGAGTGCCGCCGGAGGACCTCCAGGGCATCCTCGGGCTCGCCCACGACCCCGGGCGGGGTCGTCACGACGGCGGTCATGGGGCGACCGCCCGCTCGAGCCGGTCGCGGCAGCTCCCCGTAGGCCGGGTGCACGTGCGGCTCGAAGGGCACGCAGAGGGGTTTCAGGAAGTTGCCGAACAGGGCCCGGTCGCCGCACAGATGGAGGGGCAGGGCGAGCAGGGCCCACTCCGGCCCCACCGTCGTCGCCCAGACGGCAGCGATCACGCTGGCGGTCACCAGGCTGTGCATGACGTTGTAGAGCACGTAGCAGAACGGCGGCACCGCGCCGTTCCGCCGACGGAAAAGCACCGCTCCGGGCAGGTAGCCGACGAGGTCGATCACCGCGAAGAGCAGCAGGAAGACGCCCCACCGGATCTCCCGGTGGTGACCGACGGCGAGGACGGCGGCGACGGCCAACGCCGCCCCGTACTCCAGCCGGATCAGCCGGTAGGTGGCCGGGGTCATGAACAGGTTCCGATGGTCCACGTCGTCCCGTCCCGCTCAGAGGTCGACGGTCGGCTCGAGGCCGAGGGCCACCTTGCCGACGTACTCGAACGCCTCGTTGGGCGAATAGGGCTGCATGAACGGCCCCGCCCGCACGTCGCGGTACAGGCGGGCGAGGAGGGACCCCCCGAGGTAGCCCGCTCCCCCCGAGACCGTCATAGCGTGGTCGACGGCGGCGATGGCCTGGGCGTTGACGAACTGCTTGGTGCAAACGAAGAGCTTCATGAGCTGGCGCAGCTCGTCGATGTCGGACTCCGACGCCAGATGGCTGGCGAAGTAGTCGTCCAAGCGGAGACACGTCGTCGACAGCGTGGCCCGGGCCGCGGTGAGGGCGACCTCGATCTGGGCCACACCGTGCTGGATCCCGTAGCGCTCGGCCAGAAGACGGTTGCCGGGGGCCTTCCGGCGGGTGGTCAGCATGCGCACGACGTCGTCCCGGGCCGCCTCGGCCACACCGACGAAGGCGCCGAGCAGGCCGATGTTGCCGGCGCTGAAGAACGTGAGCCAGAACTCGTCCAGCACGCCCCACGGGCCGACGTCGAAGAGCATGGCGGCGGGGATCGGCGCATCCTGGAAGACCAGGTCGTGGCTGCCCGACGCCCGCATGCCGAGGCCGTCCCACGTCGGCCGTAGCTCGAAGCCGGGGGTGCCGGGGAGGACGAACGCCAGCCCGATGTGGTCGCCCTCCGGACCGGGAATGCGGACGTAGACCGCGAACACGTCGGCCGCGGGCGAGTTGCTGGCGAAGATCTTGTGTCCGTTGAGGACCCAGCCGTCGCCGCTCTCGGCCGGGGTCACGGTGGCGAGCGGGAAACCGGTCGCGGTGCCTCGCTCGGTCCCGCCGACGCACAGCACCGCCTTCCCGCTACCGAGCCAGGCCAGGAAGCCCTGGAGCATGTCGACCAGCTCGTCGCCCCTGGCGGCGGCGTCTCTCCACGCCCGGGTGAACTGCCAACCGGCGGCGATGTGCATGTGGCAGGCGATGGCGGTGGCGGCGTCGGTGCGACCCAGGCGGTTGATCCCGACTGCGAGGTCGTGGAGCGACTCCATCCCGAGACCGCCGAACTGCTCGGGAATGCAAGCGGCCAGGGCTCCGCTCTGGCGCAGCGCCGAGAAGTTCTCGTGGGGGAAGGTCCCCTCCCGGTCGTGGGCCGCCGCCCCGGCCCGGAACTCCTCGGCCAGGTCCTCGGTGAGCTTGACGAACCGCCGGCCCGCCTCGGTGACCGCCTCCAGCTGGAAGTGCACGCCTTCTACGAGCGCATCCCGCGGCCCCGTGATACGAGGAGTTGTCGTCCGGCCGGCTACACCCCCGGCCGGACGGGCCCACCCTCCAACGTCTCGGCCGGCAGCGACACCGCCGCCTGCGGCCCTCCCGCCGCCATCCGGACGAACTCGACCGCATCCTCCAGCCATGCCAACCGCTGTTCGGGCGAGGTCGCCCGCCAGGCGTCCTCCTGCGCCCGCCGGGCTCCGATCCAGCCACCGGCGTCCCAGTCCGTCACCGACGACGCTCCCGGATCTGCTCCAGCGCTTCGATGTCGGCCAGATCCTGGGTGCGTCCCGCGGCCCGTTTCATGGCGATGAGATCGTCGATCGACGCCACCCGGATCGTCATCGTCCCCAGGGTCATCGGCTGGGATCGCCCCCACAGGTCTTCGAAGGGAACCGGGTCCTCAGCGAAGATGTCGACCCGACGAAACGGGTCGTCGGGATCGACGAGGGTGAAGACCATCAGGTGACGGGTCCGCACCCAACCCGCCCGGATCTCGGGATCGGCGAAGTCGCTCGCCTCGACCGGGAGGGAGGGTCGCAGCCCGAGACCGCTGAGAGCCTCGATGGCGCGTGCGGGGTGGTCGGCGGTGAGATCGAGGGCGACGTCGAGATCGGCGGTGACTCGGGGGTGGCCGTGCAGCACCGTCGCCACCCCACCGACGACCACGAAGCGTGCGCCGCTGGCAGTGAGGGCGGCCAGCAACGGCGCGAAGACGGTCACCGCGAAAGTCCGGCCGTCGGGAGCAGGACCTCCACGGTCGTGCCCCGCTCGGGCCGGGACCTGACCGTGACCTTGGCCCCGATGCAGCTCGCCCCGCTCCTGGATGCCCAGGAGGCCGTAGGTGTGCCGGCTGTTGTCGCCGGCCGACGGGTTCTCGGCGAACCCCCGGCCGTCGTCGGTGACCACCATGCGCACGCCGTCGTCGTCCCGGCGGAGGCGGAGCTCGACCCGGGTGGCGTCGGCGTGCTTGACCACGTTCTGGAACGCCTCCTGGGCGATGCGGTAGAGGGCCACCTCCACGTGGGGGGGCAGGTCGACCGCCTCCAGGTCGACGGTCACCTCTTTCACCGGCAGCGACCGGGCCAGGCTCTCCAGGCTGGCCCCCAGGCCCAGGTCGTCGAGGGTGGTCGGGCGGAGGCCGACGATGGCGCCCCGGGCGTCCTCCAGGGCCGCCGTGACCAGCTCCTTGGCCACGTCGAGCTCCCGCCGCAGGAGGGCCCCGTCGGCCGCCGCGGCCCCGTCCTCCGCCGCCAGCAGGTGGTACCAGAGGCTGATGAGGCGCTGGCTGATCCCGTCGTGGATCTCCCCCGCCAGCCGCCGGCGCTCGTGCTCCTGGGCCTCGATGGTGCGGGTGGCGAAGCTCTCCAGCATCTCCTCCCGCTCGGCCAGGCGCTGGTAGAGGCGGGCGTTCTCGATGGCCCGGGCCATCAGGTTGGCCACCTGGGTGAGCAGGGCCAGGTCGTAGGGCCCGTAGTCGCGGGGCGTCTTGGAATGGACGTTGAGGACGCCGATCACCCGCCGGCCGCGGGGGATGAGCATCGGCACCGACACCATGGATGCGTAGTCCTCGCCCCGGAGGGCGGGGATGTAGCGGTAGCGCTCGTCCTGCCACTTGTCGGGCACCACCGCCGGCTCGGCGTGCAGCGCCACCCACCCGGCGATGCCCTGGCCCAGGCGCAGCTCCACCTGGCCGATCTGCTGGTCGAAGGGCGGGGTGGCCCCGGCCAGGACCACGCAGTTGCGCTCCTCGTCGAGGAGGTGGACGAAGCACACGTCGGAGCCGGTGGCCTCGGTGACCAGGTTGGCGACCCGCTGCACCACCTCGGACTCGTCCATGTCGGCCGACGTGGCCTCGATGACGAGCCCCAGGAGCCGGACTTCATCCCGCACCGGGGCTTCGTCCCTAATGGAAGATCCCCTCGCGCAGGGCCATGGCGATGGCCTGGGCCCGGTCGGCCACCTCCAGCTTGCGGTAGATGCCCCGGGCGTGGGTCTTCACCGTCTCCTCGCCGATGAACAGCTTCTGGCCGATGGCCCGGTTGGACAGACCGTGCACCATCAGCTCGAGCACCTCGCTCTCCCGCTGGGTCAGGCCCAGGCGGGCGCCGGGCCAGAACTCGCCGCTCTGGAGCCGGGCCGCGGTCATCGCCACCCGTCCTGCCAGGGAGGGATCGATGGCGACGTCGCCCTCCATCACCCGGTCGAGGTGGTCGGCCAACTCGGGACCGGTGGTGGTCTTGAGCAGGAAACCAGACCCGCCCACGCGCAAGGCCTGGAACAGGTACTGCTCGTCGTCGTAGACGGTGAGGAACACGACCTTGGCCGACGGGACCGCCGCCACCAGGTCGCGGCACACGTCGAGGCCGCTCGTGCCCTTCAGCCGGACGTCGAGGAGGACGACGTCGGGGCGCAGTTCGGCGGCCAGTTCGAGGGCGTCGACACCATTGGTGGCGGACCCGACGACCTCCACCCGCCCGCTCTGGGAGGCCAGCATGGAACGGAGGCCTTCGAGCACGACCTGGTGGTCGTCGACGAGGAGAAGGCGTACAGGGGTATGGGGAGATGGGCTCACGGAACGAAAGTATCCCCCGTCCGAGCCACCTGCGGAGGGAGGCGCTCCGACCGCCCTTGCTATTAGGTTGGGGAAATGAGTGGGGACAGCCGTGTCGCAATCATTCCTTCCGTCCTTCCTGCCGACCACGCCCGGATGGGCGAGGAGGTAGCCGACCTAGAAGCCGCCGGCGTCGACCGCATCCAGTGGGACGTGATGGACGGTCGCTTCGTCCCCAATCTCACCTTCGGTCCCGACCTGATCGCCGCCTGCCGCAAGCACACGTCGGTGCCGTTCGAGGCCCACCTCATGGTGGTCGAGCCCGACCTGATGCTGTCCAAGTACGTCGATGCCGGCTGCCAGATCGTGATCGTCCACGAGGAGGCATGCACCCACCTCCACCGCACGCTGGCCAGCATCCGCGACATGGGCGCCAAGGCGGGCGTGGCCCTCAACCCCCACACCCCCCTCGACACCGTCGAGAACGTGCTCGATCTCGTCGACCTCCTGCTGGTGATGACGGTGAACCCCGGCTTCGGGGGCCAGGCCTACATCGCCACCATGGAGCCCAAGATCGCCCGGGCCCGGGCCATGATCGACGCCAGCGGCTTTGACATCGACCTCGAGGTCGACGGGGGCATCAGCGCCGACACGGTGTCCGGCGCGGCTGCAGCCGGGGCCCGGGCGCTCATCGCCGGCAGCGGCCTCTACAAGCACCCTGGTGGCCTGGCCGCGGCCGTGGCCGACATCCGCAAGCGGGCCGAGGACGCAATCGCCACCGCCGGCCGTTCTCAGGAAGGCTGAACCTCCATGCCCGACAAGCAGGTCAACATCCAAAGGGCGTGGCGCAACAACGGCGACGGACCGGGCCGGCCCATCATGCTCGCCATCGCGGGCGACAGCGCGGCCGGCAAGACCACCATCACCAAGGGCCTGGTCAACGCCCTCGGCCCCCACCGGATCACGTCGATCTGCGTCGACGACTACCACAAGTACGACCGGATCGAGCGCAAGACCAAGCCTTTCACCCCGCTCCACCCCGACTGCAACTACGTCGAGATCATGGAGCAGCACCTGCAGCTGCTCGCCTTGGGCCAGTCCATCCTCAAGCCGGTCTACAACCACAAGGACGGCACCCTCGGGCGCCCGTTGCTGGTGGAGCCGCGCGAGTTCGTGATCATCGAGGGCCTGCTGCCCCTTTTCACCAAGCTCAGCCGGGCCTGCTTCGACGTGTCGGTGTACCTCGACCCGCCCGAGCCCATCCGCTACGAGTGGAAGATCAAGCGCGACACCCAGAAGCGGGGCTACACCGAGCAGGCGGTGCGCGACGACCTCGACAAGCGGGAGCCGGAGTCGGCCGCCTACATCCGGCCCCAGCGGTCGGCCGCCGACATCGTCATGCGCTTCGACCGCATCCAGGGCCGCGACAAGCCCGACGAGCCCTTGTCGGCCAGCCTGCTGCTACGGCCCACCATCCCCCACCCCGACCTGGCCACCATCCTCACCGAGGAGCACCGGTCGGCGATGCACCTGAAGATGATCCGGGACGAGGACGGCAAGCCCGTCGACGCCCTCCACATACACTCCTACGCCGACCGGGAGATCACCCGCGACGTGGAGCAGTCGATCTGGAAGCAACTCGGCGTCAACGACCCCATCCCCGACTCGCTCGGCGTCATCGAGGACAACCTGCGCAGCGAGCCGCTGGCCATCTCCCAGCTCATCCTGCTGTACCACCTGTTCCAAGCCCAACTGGGGTAACTCGGGAGGGGGCGCGCCTCTTCCCGGACCCTCCCTCCAAACGACGTGCGGGGCGGCGAGGACCTGGGGCCGGAAAGCGTCAAGATCCGGCTCGTGCTCAAGACCGGCCCAACCAGCAGTTCATGGTGGCGAGGGAGCTGCGGGCCCGGATCAAGGCGGCGTTCGACGAGGCCGGCATCGAGATCCCGTTCCCCCAGCGCAGCATCTAGCACCGAGGCGAGCCGGAAGGCACCGCTCGGGAGACAGCCGACCGCTCCTGAGCGATCGAAGTCGCCCGCCCTGGAGCCGGAGGTTGAGCCATCGCAGTCTCCTCGTCCTCCGGTGCTGCTCGACTCCCCGCGCCGTAGTCCCACCGGTGCAGCCCGGAGCGCGCGACTCTGCTGCTATGGCAGTGCTTGCGGGCCGTATCTACATACCGAAGCTCTACCCGATCGAGGCCGAACGGGCTCCCGTGGTCGAGCTCCTAGAACACTCGGTCGAGGCCAGCGGCGGGCGCCTCGTGTACAGCTCTTTCCGGGACGAACAGGTTGCGCCGATCTATCTCGGTGCCGAGGATCCCCAGGGACGGCGATACGGCATCCTCGTCTACCCCTTCACAACGACCCCCCGCCAGACACGAAACCGTCCCGCCGACGAGCATCGGGCGCAGATCCGGTTCGGTGATCCGGTGCGCGTCCGGGACGAGACGAACCGCATCGCTCGCGACATCGCGGGCGTCGACGTGACGCTGGTACTCGCCGTCGATCCGGAACAGGAGTTCCTCGTCGGCCTCGACCCTCTCATCTATGAGGACCTGCCTATGGGGATCTCGGTGTACTACCGCGACCGCCACGTCGAGCTGGCGGCCGACCACGCCTGGGCCGTTTGGGAGCGGAAGAAGGCCGGCGGCACCCGTCGGCCCGGCTGGGAAGGTCTCGAGACCCTCGTCGGCTTCCGACCCCATCGCCTCCTCGACTATGTACGGTTCGAGGCCAAGGCGTCCGCCCTCGGACTCGATCCGGGGCTGCGTCACTCGCTGGCGGAGACGTTCATCACGTCCGACTCCGGGCCGCATCAGCTCGAGGCGTTCTTCGGCGTCTCGTCGGAGACGATTCTCGACATCATCGAGAACAACTTTCGACTCGGCGTCGCGGTCCGTGGCGGGGTCGCCGAGCACCATCTCGAACGCGTCCTCCGCAAGGAGTCCGCAGTCGACCGGGTGGAGGCAATCGACGAGGACGGTCAACCGGACTTCCGGCTCCACCTCGTCGGCGGGGCTGTCCTCAGAGTGGAGTGCAAGACCGCGAGCAAGGTCCGCTACAAGGGCGGCGACTTCAAGGTCGAGGTGCAGAAGACGCGCGATTCCGGTGCTGGACGCAAGTACACGTTCGATCAGTTCGACGTGGTCGCCGCATGCCTCTTCTCCGCCACCGGAGTGTGGGAGTTCCGGTTTCAACGGACCGCCTTGCTTACCCCGTGGAAGGACAACCCCGACCGGATCCAGGCCGTTCAGCGCATCGACGGTGGGTGGGCGACGACGCTTACCGACCTCACCACCTGAGCCTCTCGAGGGTCAGGTCGCCTCGGCAACGGAGGTCGGCTACCGTCTGCCCGAGTAACGGGGGAACCGAGTTGCCGAGTTGGGACTGAACCGAGGCTCGTCTCCCAACGAACGAATAGGAATCGGGAAAGGTGAAGAGTCGGCGCAACTCGGGAACTCGGAGGCGCCGGTTCTCCCAGTGAAACGGCCCGACGTTCGGACCGGGATGCGCTTGGATCGTGGGTGACGGTCTCCCTGGATCGAGCTTCAGGAGGAATGACCAATAGCGCGAGCGCCAGCGGAAGATCGGGCTCGGGATGGCCGCGTTCAGCGGTGTAATGGAGGTAGTTCCCCCCGGGGGGATGTCGCCCAGTAGGTGACCCCACTGACCACGGATCACCTCCTCTGGCTCGGGCTCGCAGAGCAATCCCTCCAGCGCCTCGCCCGCGGTGACATGGGGATTCTGGCCGCCCGACACCCGGCGCCGCTCCCAGCCGCCGAAGTGGGAGGGACGGGGAAGCTCAGGCAGGGTTTCCCCGTCGGCCGCCCCCACAATGAAGAGGCGCGGGCGGGCTTGGGGAACGCCATAGTCAGCGGCGTTGAGCACCTGCCATCGGGCGCCGGTAGCCAGCCGCCTCGATCTCTCGCAGCAGGCGGTCGAAGGCGGGCCTGCTGGCCCGGTTGTCGAACGTGAGCGCATACACGTTCTCGAGGATGAAATGGCGCGGCCGTGCCTCGGAAAGCACCCGCGTGTAGGCCTGCAAGAGGCTGGCCGCAGGATCGACGCCACAACGCTTCCAATCCAGCCAGAACCCGGACTTGGAGAAGGCCACGCACGGCGGGCCCCCCACCAACAGGTCCGGCCGCTCTCGCGGTCCGAAGCCGCCCACCCGAAGCAGGTCCTTTGTCGTGACACCAACGTTCGCGCCGCTCGCGAGCGGATACAGATCGGCCCGGACGACCTCGTTGAGCCTTGGGAAGAATGTGCTCGCGTTCTTCTCCATAGTGTCGGCGGCGTCGTCGTCCCACTCAACGGCAACCGTCGTCCGGTACCCGGCACCCTCGATTCCCAGGTCAAGCCCGCCCGCTCCGGAGAAGAGGGACATCGCTGCGCCGACGGTCACGCCGTCAGTTTGGCCGTTGGGGTTCCCGCGAGCGCGCATGGTTGCGCTCGGAAGCAGCCTGAGTTGGCGGCCCTGCTCGCGCCGAATGCTGGGACTCACGGAACGGTGAGACTAGACACGGGGTGTGACAGGCAGACCGACATCGGATTCGTCCTCCACCCCGTCTGCCACAAGCCCGCCTGCGATACCGAAGGTTCGTTCGCGTCGAGTGCTAGTACTCGGCGACGGATGCAAGCGCAGCCGCGAACCGGGACGGCACCTGAGCTCGCGCTCCGTCGGGCTGCCCACCGACTCGGTCTGCGCTACTTCGTGAACCGGCCGCCACTCCCCTCGCTCCGCCGCACTGCTGACTTGGTATTCCCCACCGCCAGGGTCGCAGTCTTCGTCGACGGCTGCTTCTGGCATGGCTGCCCCGACCATGCCCGGGGCGAGATCCGCCACAACGTCTGGTATTGGCCGGAGAAGATCGCCAGCAATCAGCGTCGCGACCACGACACCAACGACCGCCTCGCCGACGGCGGCTGGCTGGCGATTCGCGTCTGGGCGCACGAGGATGCGAGCGACGCCGCGCATCCTCATACGAGATGCGGTACAGACACGCTTACCGCGGGCCACCTCGGGGGAGACGACCAGTACGGATGAGGTTGTGTCTGACCTGGGGATTTGCGAGATTCCACTCCCGCCACAGCCACGCGAGGGCGGCGGCGCCGGCGAGCTCTTGCAGCACAAGAAATCCCACGGGACGTACGAGGGGGGGTAGATCCCCGTCGAGGGTGCGGCCGAGGAACGGCCACCAGAAGGTCTCGGTGCGGGTCCACATGCCGTCGAGCACGAGGTGGAGGAAGGTCGCGATGGGGACGGCGAGCAGGCGGCGACGGAGCGGACGCCGGTGGCGGGTGGCCAGCATGACGCCCAGCAGGAGCACCACGCTGGCCAGCACGGTGTGCATCACCCGGGCGCCGCCGAAAGGGGCGTCGACGATGTCGGGCAGCAACGCCCCCATGACGACCAGCCGGTAGTCGATGGCCGGGTCGCGGAAGATCATCCACACCAGCACGAGGGCCAGTCCTGCCGGCCACAGGATCACCGAACGAGGATGCGCCCGCACTGTTCGCAGTGCAGGAGGGCGTCCGGCGGCAGCCGGGTGGCGTTCGACAGCTCGGTGACCGACAGGCTCAGGTGGCAGCCGTCGCACCGGCCGTTGACCAGCCGAGAGATCCCGATGCCGTCGAGGCGGGACCGCAGCCGTTCGTAGGACGACATGACGTCGGGCGGGATGTCGTCGGCGGCTTCGGCCCGGGCCGCCTCCTCGCCGGCCACCTCGCCGTCGATGGCGGCCCGGGTCTCGGCCAGCCGCCCGCACCGCGGCCGCCTGCTCGTCCAGCGTGCCCCGCCGGGCCTGCAGCGAGGCCACCTCCTCGTCGAGTGGCTCCCGCTCGGTCATGGCCTCGAGGGCGCCGTCCTCCAGGTCGCTCGCCCGTCGCCCCAACGCGTCCACCTCGGTCTGCAGGGCCTGCAGCTCGCGGATCAGCTTGATGGTGCCGCCGTACAACATGACGCGGGCTTCCGCCCGTTTGCGCTCGACCACCGCCAGCTCGTCCTCCAGCCGCCGTTGGCGCCGGGCCACCTCGGTCCGCCGCCCATCGACGTCGGCCAGGGCCGCGTCGACCGCCGCGCCTTCGTCCTCCAGGGCGGCCAGCTGGGCCAGCTCGGGGAGGGTCCGCCGCCGGTGGCGGAGGCGATCGGCAGCTGCGTCGTGGTCCTGCACCAGCAGGAGCCGGTCGAGAACGCCCGTGGCCGCGATCCTCTAGTCCCGGTTCGGATTCAGCGCCCGCTCGCGGGCGGCCGCGATCAGGGCGTCGATATCGGGGATGGTGACCTCGGGGATGGTCGGCCCCGTGGGCATGGTGGGCATCGTGATCCGGAGTGTCGTCGGGGGGGTGTTCGGGTCCGTGTTCGTCGCCGGCGGGGCGGTCGTGGGGGTGTCGTCGAGCTCCCTCGGCGGGGCCTTCTCCCCCGCCAGGGCGAGGAACTTCGACGCCCGCTGCCCGGACCGGTCGGGGGCGATGAAGTCGATCGGCTCGGTGCCGGCCAGCGCCTTGCGGGTGTAGGAGCCCCAGATCTGGGCCGGGTAGGTGCCGCCGTAGACGGTGACGCCGTTGACGTTGCGCATGGAGATGTTCTCCGCCGGCGCCCCCATCCAGACGGCGGTGGCCATGGTGCGGGTGTAGCCCACGAACCAGGCGTCGGTGTTGTTGTCGGTGGAGCCGGTCTTGCCCCCGACATCCCAGCCCGAGACCCGAGCCGCAGTGCCCGTCCCCCGCTGGACGACCTGGGTGAGCACCTGGTTGACCTGGCGGGCGACCTGGACGGAGATGGCCCGCTCGCCCTCGGGCTGGTTGCGGAAGATGACCTTGCCGTCGCGGTCGACCACCCGGTCGACGACGAAGGGGGCGTGGTACTCGCCGTCGGCGGCCAGGGTGGCGTAGGACGAGGCCATCTGCAGCGGGGTCACGTCCTGGGCCCCGAGCGTGATCGACAGGAAGGGCTGGAGCTCGTTGGTGACCCCCATGCGGTGGGCGGCGTCGACCACCTTGTCCGGCCCGACCAGCTTGACCAGACGGGCGTAGGCGCAGTTCACCGAGCTCACGGTGGCGTCGGTGAGGGTGAGCGTCCCCGACGATCCTCCCTCGACGTTGTTCGGCTTCCAGACGCCTTCCACGCTGCCCGGATCGGGGATGACGCACGGGGCCGAGCCCAGGATGCTGTCGTTGGGCTGCAACCCGTTCTCCAGGGCCGCCACCAGGGTGAAGGGCTTGAACGACGAGCCCGTCTGGCGACCCTTGGTGTCGGTGACCAGGTTGAACTTGGTCTGGGTGAAGTCGCTGCCGCCGACCAGCGCCCGCACCGCCCCGTTGGCGGGATCGACGGTGACGAGGGCGGCGGTGAACGTGCCCTCGGTGTCGGGCAGGATCGACGCCACGCTCTCCTCGGCCATGCGCTGGAACTCGGGGTTGAGGGTGGTGTGGATGGACAGCCCGCCGCGGAACACGGCCTGGTAGCGCTGGCTGTCGGTGTCGCCCAGGCGGGTGTCGTTCAGCAGCTGCTGCTTGACGTACTCGGTGAAATAGTCGGTGCCGGGGGCGGGACCGTCGGCCACGGGCAGCGGCGGCGGCATGGGCTCGCTCTTGATGTACTCGGCCTGGATCGGGCTGAGGTGGCCGAGCGTCAGCATGCGGTCGACGATGAGGTCGCGCCGCTCCTTGGCCGCCTCCGGGTTGCCGTAGGGGTCGGCGTACACCGGGTTGCGGATGAGTCCGGCCAGCAGGACCGCCTGCCCGACCGTGAGCTTGTCGACGTCGGTGCGGTAGTAGCGCTCGGCGGCCGCCTGGATGCCGTAGGAGTGGTTGCCGAAGTACACCGTGTTCAGGTAACGCTCGAGGATCTGGTCCTTCGACATCTGGTTCTCGAGGCGGATGGCCAGGGCCGCCTCCTGCAGCTTGCGGTCGATGTCCTGCTTGGACGTGAGCAGCACCGTTTTCACCAGCTGCTGGGTGATGGTGGAGCCGCCCTCGGAGATCGCCCCTTCCTCCAGGTTGTTGACCATGGCCCGGGCCATGGCCCGCAGGTCGAGGGGGCCGTGGTCGTAGAAGCGCTCGTCCTCGGCGTCGAGCACGGCCAGCTTGACGTGCTCGGGCACCCGGTCGAGGGGGACGGGAACGCGGTACTCCTCGTCGTGGAAGATCCCGATCACGGAACCGTCGGCGGCGTGGACGACCGATCGGGTGGCCAGCGGCCCGAGGTCGAGACGCTCGCTCTCCGACCCGACCGAGCCGGCGGTGAAGAAGTTGACCGCCTGCTGCCCGAGCAGCATCGTCCCGATGGCCAGCCCGGCGCCGCCGACGAGCAGGGTGACCGCCCAGCGGGCGAACGTCCGGCTCGCAGCCTGGGACATCGGTCCGGGCCCAGCATCGAGCGCAGGACGGACATCCATGGCCAGAACCTACTTCCCCAATGCCCCGAATTTGACGCCGCCCTGGTGGGGAACGACGTGACGACCGTCGGGCGTCAGCCCCACTCCTCGCCGAGCATGGCCTCCAACCGCTCCTTGCGGCGGGGCTTCTCGGTCTTGGGGGTCTGCTTCGCCCGGCACCGGCCGGAGAGGCCGTGGAGCCACAGCGCGGTCTTAGCGTCGTCGTCGGGTTCGGCGACGACGCGGGCGTAGCACTCGGGGCAACGGAAGGTCTTCGGTGTCGCGGTGGTCTTGGCTGGCATCGTCTTCTCTACGGGACTCACTGGACCTTTCGTGCCCATGGAACCACCAGGATACGCCTCGTGGGGACGGTCCGTGTCCCAGGGCCGATCGGGCCGGGGCTGGTGGCGGTCGAGCGCATCACCTACCCTGTGTAAAACACCCGGGGAAGGGGGGTCCGCGTGCGACCGTGCCGCGCGGGAGATCGAGCTTATGGCTGACGCTGTGCTGGTCGTGCTCCTCCTCGTCCTCATCTGGGCCGCGGTCCTCGTGCCGCCGGCGGCGGGGCCCGCGCTTCCCGGGAAGCCGAGTTCCTCGGCAGCCTCCGACCTGGCTCCCACCCCCTCGACACCAGCGGCGGTCCTGACCGCGGGGCGTACGACGGGGTCGACAGCCCCCGGTTCGGACCGGCGCTCACCGCCAACGCCCGCCGGCGGCAGGTCCTGGGGGGGCTGGTGGTGGCCCTCGGGGCGACCCTCGTCCTCGGCCTCCTGCCCACCTTCCGCCTCCTGCTGGTGGTCCACCTGCTGCTGCTCAACTCGTGCCTGGCCTACGTCGGGCTCCTGGTCCGCGCTCGCGACGAGCGCACCGCCCGTACCGGCGTGGCCACCGCGAGGACCCGCTGGCACGACTCCGAGGTCGCCGAAGTGGAGGCGCTGGCCGCTCTGGCCGACGAGCCCGCCTACGCCTCGGCTCGGGGGCAGCGCTACGAGCGCCTCTCCGAGTTCGCCTACGGCGGCGACGGCGACGACGGCGACTTCGCCTGGGACGCCGAGGAGGCCTACGTCGATCCGGCCTTCCCCGAGTCGCCGGACTTCCCCGAGTCGCCGGGATTCCCCGAGTCGTATGACGACGAGTACTCCGCCGAGGAGTTGGCCGAGGCGGCGTACGTCGACGACGAGCTGGGCCTGGCTCGCCCGGCCTGATCCGCCCGTCAAACCTCGCAGTCGCGAGGTTGTGATGTCGTAGACCTCGGATATGCGGGGTATCCTGGCGCCCGATGACCGAGTACCGCCTCGGGCAGGCCGCCGACCTGCTGGGTGTGAGCGTCGACACCGTGCGCCGGTGGGCCGACAGCGGTCGCTTCGACACCCACCGCAGCGAGGGTGGTCACCGCATGATCGACGGGGCCGAACTGGCCCGCTTCCTCGCCGAGACCGCCCCTGCCGCTGAGCACGAGGGTGCGGCCGCCCACTCGGCCCGCAACCGCTTCGCCGGCATCGTCACCCGGGTCGTCCGCGACGGGGTGATGGCCCAGGTCGAGATCCGCTCCGGTCCCAACCGCATCGTGTCGCTCATCTCCCGGGAGGCGGCCGACGAGCTCGGCCTGGCGCCCGGCGTGCTGGCGGTGGCGTCGGTCAAGTCCACCAACGTCGGCGTCGACCTGCCCGGCTCCCGATGACGCGGCCCGTCGTGCGCACGGCCACCGCGGTGGCGGTGGGACTGCTCCTCGCCGGCTGTGGCGGGAATACGGAGACGCCGGCCGCACCTCCCCCGCTGTCGGGGACGCTCACCGTGCTGGCGGCGTCGTCGCTGTCGGAGTCGTTCGCCGATCTCGGGCGTCGCTTCGAGGCCGACCATCCGGGCCTGACGGTCACGCTCAACTTCGGCGCCTCGTCCAGCCTCGCCCGTCAGCTGGTCGAAGGGGCGCCAGGCGACGTCCTGGCCACCGCCGACGAGACCACCATCGGCCAGGCGCTCGACGCCAACGCGGTGCGAGCGCCGGCGGTGTTCGCCCGCAACCGGCTGGCGATCGTCACCCGGGCCGGGAACCCCGAGGGGATCGAGGGGCTGACCGACCTGGCCCGACCTGACCTAGTGGTGGTGCTCTGCGCCCGGGAGGTGCCGTGTGGTCGCCTGGCGGTCGAGGCCCTGGACAAGGCCGGGGTGATGGTGGCGGCGGCGTCGCTGGAGGAGAACGTGAAGGCCGTGCTGTCGAAGGTGACCCTCGGAGAGGCGGACGCGGGGATCGTCTACGTGACCGACGTGGCCGCCGCCCGCGACCAGGTCGGGGGCGTCACCATCCCCGCCGCCCACAACGTGGTCGCCTCCTATCCGATCGCGGTGGCGACGGGCGCGGCCAACCCGACTGCGGCCGGGGCGTGGTTGGACTTCGTGCTCGGGCCCACCGGTCAGGCAATCCTCGCCGGCTTCGGGTTCGCCCCTGCCAGCCCGTGACCACCACGACAAGAGCGCGGACCGCCACCCGCCGACAGGCCCGGCTCCCGTGGTCGGCCCTGGGCCTGGCGACGGTGGCGGTGGCGTTCGTGGTCCTGCCCCTGGCGGGAGTGCTGTGGCGGGCGCCGTGGTCCAACCTGGGCGCCGAGCTGGCCTCCCCGGGGGTGCGGACCACCCTCCGCCTGTCGCTGGTGTGCTCCCTCTCGGCGGCGGCCCTCTCGGTGGTCCTGGGGCTGCCCCTGGCGTGGGTGCTGGCCCGGGTCGCGTTCCCCGGCCGGCGGCTGGTGCGGGCCCTCACCCTGCTGCCCATGGTCTTCCCGCCGGTCGTCGGCGGGGTGGCCCTCCTGCTCGCCTTCGGCCGACGGGGGCTGGTCGGGAGCCTGCTCTACGAGTGGTTCGGCGTGCGCCTGCCGTTCACCACCGCGGGGGCGGTGATGGCGGAAACGTTCGTCGCCCTGCCCTTCTTCGTGATCACCGCCGAGGCCGCCTTCCGGTCGATCGACCGTCGCTACGAGGACGCGGCCCGGACGCTGGGTGGCAGCCGGTGGACGGTCTTCCGCCGGGTGACCCTGCCCCTGGCCCGGCCCGGGCTGGCCGCCGGCCTGGCCCTGTGCTGGGCCGGGCCCTGGGCGAGTTCGGGGCCACCATCACCTTCGCCGGCAACACGCCCGGCCGCACCCAGACCATCCCCCTGCAGGTCTACCTGCTCATCGACTCGGGGCGGCTGGAGTCGGCGATCGTCCTCAGCCTGGTGCTCCTGGCGGTGTCGGTGGCGGTGCTGGTGGGGCTGCGCGACCGCTGGCTGTTCACCGGGTGAGCGGCGACGGACTGGCGGCGTCCGTCGAGGTCCGCCTCGGGCCGCTCCGCCTCGACGTGGCCCTCGATGTCGCGCCCGGGCAGACGGTGGCGGTGGTGGGGCCGAACGGGGCCGGCAAGTCGACGCTCCTACGGGCCCTGGCCGGCATCCAGCCTCTCGACGGGGGCCGAGTGGAGCTCGACGGGGTCGTGCTCGACGACGTCGCCGCCGGCGTCCACGTTCCCGCCGAGTCCCGGTCGGTGGCGGTCGTGTTCCAGGACCACCTCCTCTTCCCGCACCTCAGCGCCCTCGACAACATCGCCTTCGGGTTGCGCAGCCGGGGTGCGACCAAATCCGACGCCAATCGGTCGGCCATCGCCTGGCTCGACCGGCTGGGCCTGGCCGACCACGCCGCGGCCAAGCCGGCGCAGCTCTCCGGAGGTCAGGCCCAGCGGGTGGCCCTGGCCCGGGCGCTCGTCACCGAGCCCCGCCTGCTCCTGCTCGACGAGCCCCTGGCCGGGCTGGACGCGTCCAGCCGGCTGGAGGCTCGGCGGGAGCTGCGCCGGCAGTTGGAGTCGTACGACGGGGTGCGGGTCCTCGTCACCCACGACCCTCTGGAGGCGGGAGCGCTGGCCGAGCGCCTGGTCGTGATCGAGGAGGGGCGGGTGGTGCAGGCGGGTTCGCCGGCCGAGATCAGCGCCCGTCCCCGCAGCCGCTACGTGGCCGACCTGGTGGGCGTGAACCTGCTGCGGGGGACGGGCGCCGGCGACCACGTCGACCTCCCGGGGGGCGCCGTCCTGGTGGCCCCCGGCGCCGGCCATGGCGAGGTGCTGGCCGTCGTCCACCCCCGAGCCGTCGCCCTCCACCGACGGGCACCCGACGGCACCCCCCGCAACGTGTGGCCGGGCGTGGCCCGCAGCATCGACCGGGAGGGCGACCGGGTGCGGATCGTCGTCGCCGGGCCGGTGCCGATCGTGGCCGAGGTCACCCCCGCCGCCGTCGACGACCTGCGGCTGGCCGAGGGAGGCGACGTGTGGGTGTCGGTGAAGGCGACGGAGGTGGTCGTCTATCCCGCCTGAGGCTCCTGCGCACTGAGGGGCGCGAAGCGGGCGGTGAAGTGGCGCAGGTAGGGCGGCTCCCACGTGATGCGATAGCCGGGGACCTGGTCGCGGCGGGCCCGGACGGCGGCGATGACCTCGGCCACGTAGTCGATGTGGCTCTGGGTGTAGACCCGTCGGGGCAGGGCCAGGCGCACCAGTTCGTGCTGGGCGGCGGGGCCGAACATCACTGATCCCACCTCCACCGCCCGCACCCCGCCCACCCGGTACAGCTCGACCACCACCGCGTGGGCCGGGAACTGCTCCCGGGGGATGTGGCGGACGATCGAGGCCGCGTCCAGGTAGACGGCGTGGCCGCCAGGAGGGCGCACGGTCTGCACCCCGGCATCCCAGCACCGTTGGGCCAGGTACTCCGCCGTTCGCACCCGGTAGCGGAGGTACTCGGGGTGGAGGACCTCCTCCAGGCCGGTGGCGATGGCCTCCAGGTCGCGGCCCGGCCAGCCCTCCGTAGGTGGGGAAGCCCTCGGTAAGGATGAGCAGGGCCCGGCAGCGGGCGGCCAAATCGTCGTCGCGCAGGGCGAGGAACCCCCCGATGTTGGCCAGGCCGTCCTTCTTGGCACTCATGGTGACCCCGTCGGCGTAGGAGAACAGCTCCTTGGCCACCTCGGTGGGGGTGCGGTCGGCGTAACCCGGCTCCCGCTGGATGACGAACCAGCAGTTCTCGGCGAAGCGGGCGGCGTCGATGAAGAGGGGGACCTCGAAGCGGTCGCAGAGGGCCCGCACCGCCCGCACGTTGGCCATGGAGACGGGCTGGCCGCCGATGGTGTTGTTGGTGACGGTGAGGAACACCAAGGGAACGTCGAGGGCCCGCTCGGTGAGGACCGCCTCCAGCCGGTCGAGGTCGATGTTGCCCTTGAAGGGCGCCTCCGCCTGGGTGTCGGCCGCCTCCGGGCAGGGCAGGTCGAGGGCGACGCCCCGGTCGTACTCGATGTTGGCCCGGGTGGTGTCGAAGTGGGTGTTGTTGGGGACGATGTCGCCCCTCTTCACCGTCTCCGCGAACAGGATGCGCTCAGCCGCCCGTCCCTGGTGGACGGGGATGACGTGGGCCAGCCCGGTGAGGCCGGTGACGGCGGCGGTGAACCGCTCCCACGACTCGGCGCCGGCGTAGGACTCGTCCCCCCGCATGATGCCCGCCCACTGCTCGGCCGACATGGCGCCGGTGCCGGAGTCGGTGAGGAGGTCGATCAGGACCTCCTTGGCCGCCAGCCCGAACACGTTGTAGCCGGTGCGGACGAGGGCGGCCTCCCGTTCGGCGGAGGTGGTGAAGTGCAGCGGCTCCACCGCCTTGATGCGGAAGGGCTCGAAGATCGTGCTCCAACCGCCGGAGTCGCTCACTGGGGGATGCGGAGGATGGACCCCGGCTCCCGACCGGGCGGCTGCGTCGGACGGGGCCGGGGCGCCACCGCCGGCACCTTTCGCTCCACCGGCTCACCCGTCGCCACCAGCAGCTCCTCCCCGTGGTGGGCGACCTCGAGCGGGTCACCCTCCACCAGAAGGTACGTCGCCACCGTGGGTGTGATCTCCACCCGCAGCCGGCGGCCCCGAACCGCCAGCCCGAAGGCCAGCCGACTGAGCTGCTCGGGCAGCCGGGGGCTGAAGCACAGCCGGCCGCCGTGGTCGCGCAGGCCGCCGAAGCCGCACACCACCGCCGACCAGGTGCCGGCCAGGGCGGCCAGGTGGAGACCGTCGCGGGTGTTGTTGCCCAGGTCCCGCAAGTCGATGAGCGCGGTCTCCCGCAGGTAGTCGAACGCCAGCCCGAGGTGACCGACCTCGGCCGCCATCACCGCCTGGGTGCACGCCGACAGCGAGGAGTCCCGCACCGTCAGCCGCTCGTAGTACTCGAAGTCGCGGGCTTTCTGGTCGGGCGTGAAGGCGTCGCCGCGCAGGTGGAGGGCCAGCACCAGGTCGGCCTGCTTCACCACCTGCTTGCGGTAGAGGTCGAAGTACGGATAGTGCAGGAACAGGGGGTAGCGGTCGGACGGGGTCGCCTCGAAGTCCCACACCTGGTGGTCGGTGAAGCCCTCCGCCTGGGGATGGACGCCCAGGACGGGGTCGTACGGGATCACCATGGCCGAGGCCGCGGCCCGCCACGACGCCGTCTCCTCGTCGTCGACCCCCAGCCGGCGGGCGTCGTCGGGGTGCCGGGTGGCAGCGGCCGCGGCCGCCTGCAGGTTCTGCTGGGCCATGAGGTTGGTGTAGACGTTGTTGTCGGCGGCGGCGCTGTACTCGTCAGGACCGGTGACCCCGTCGATGCGGAACCGCCCCCCGTGGTCGTGGTGCCCGAGCGACCGCCACAGGCGGGCGGTGCCGACCAGCAGCTCGAGGCCGATGGTGCGCTCGAACTCCCAGTCGCCAGTGGCATCCACGTAGCGGATGGCGGCGGCGGCCACGTCGGCGTTGACGTGGAAGGCGGCCGTCCCCGCCGGCCAGTAGGCCGAGCACTCCTGGCCGGCAATGGTCCGCCACGGGAACGCCGCCCCTTCCAGGCCCAGCTGGGCCGCCCGCTCGCGGGCCAGGGGCAGGGTGTCGCGCCGCCAGGCGAGGGCGTCGGCCACCGCCCGGGGGACGGTGTAGGTGAGCACCGGGAGGACGAAGACCTCGGTGTCCCAGAACGAGTGGCCGTCGTAGCCGGGCCCGGTGAGGCCCTTGGCCGGGATGGCCCGCTGCTCGGCCCGGGCCCCGCCTGCAGGACCTGGAACAGGGCGAAGCGCACCGCCTGTTGCACCCCCGGGTCACCGTCGACCTCCACGTCGGCCCGGGCCCAGAAGTCGTCGAGGTACTCCCGCTGGTCGGCCACCAGGCCGTCCCAGCCGGCCTGACGGGCGGCGAGAAGGGCGGCCGCCACTTGGTCCCGCAGGGCGGGCACCGAGCGCAGCGTCGACCAGCCGTAGGCCACGAACTTCACGATCCGCAGCCGCTGCCCGGGCTGGAGGGTGGTGGTCACCGAGACCCGGCCCACGTCGGGTTCGCTCTCCGCCTCCACGTCGATGTCCCCGCCGCCGGGCGGGCCCTCCACCACGTGGTCCATGCCCGCCGCCACCCGGATGCGGCTGGCCTTGGTGGTGTGGAGGAGGATGACCCGCCGCCCCTCGGCGGAATGGACGTCGGAGCGGAGGGGGGACTCGATGCCGGCCTCCGCCCGCGGGTCGCCCGTCCGGACGGGGACCGACTCGTTGGCCACCAGCTCGGACTGCACCACCACCCGGGCCGGCCCGTCGACCGCCTCGACCGTGTAGCTGACGGCCGCCACCGACCGCTGGGTGAGCGACACCAGCCGGACCGACGACACCCTCACCGCCTGGCCCGCGGGCGAGACCCACTCGACGTCCCGGGTGAGCGTGCCTGCCCGCAGGTCGAGCGCCCGCTGGTGGGACCGGACCTGGCCGTAGCGGACGTCGAACGGCTCGTCGTCGACCAGCAGGCGCAGGATCTTGCCGTTGGTGACGTTGATCACCGTCTGCCCCGCCTCCGGGTAGCCGTAGCCGGCCTCGGCGTAGGGCAGGGGGCGCAGCTCGTAGACGCCGTTGAGGTAGGTGCCGGGGACCCCGAAGGGCTCGCCCTCGTCGAGGTTGCCCCGCAGGCCCACGTGGCCGTTGGACAGGGCGAACACCGACTCGCTCTGGCTGAGGAGGTCGAGGCGCAGCTCCGTCTCCCGTATGCACCACGGCTCGACGACGTAGGCGGGCTCGCGGATCACGGGCCCGAGCAGCTCGCTCAGGTCGTCGACGACGACGTCGGCCCCCACGGCGCGGAGCGCCTCCGCCCGGCCCACCCGGTCGACGCCGACGACCCACCGGAAGCGGCCCGCCCGGCCCGCCTCCACCCCCGCCAACGCATCCTCGAACACGGCCGCCACGGTTGGGTCGGCGCCGGCCAGCTCGGCCCCGGCCAGGAACGTGTCGGGCGCGGGCTTGCCTCGGAGGTGGCGCTGCTCGGCCACGATCCCGTCGATGTACCCGTCAACCTGATCGATGAGTCCCGCCGCCTCCAGCACGTCGCGGCAGTTGGTGCTCGAGGACACCACCACCCGGGCCAGGCCCGCGTCCCGACATCGCTTCAGATAGTCGACCGACCCCGGGTAGGCCTGCACGCCCCCCTCCCGGATCAGGCGGAGGACGAGGTCGTTCTTGCGCAGGCCCAGCGCACGCACCTCGTCCTCGGAGAGGTGGATCCCCCGGGACGCCAGGAAGTCGCGGGTGCCGTCGTTGCGGGGCTTGCCGTCGACGTAGGTGACGTAGTCGGGGATGACCTCGAAGGGGAGGAAGGGTTCGCCGGTGGCGGCTGCCCGCTCCCGGAGGTAGCCGTCGAACATCTCCTTCCACGCCGCGGCGTGGACGGCGGCGGTGCTGGTGAGCACGCCGTCGAGGTCGAACAGGCAGGCTCGTACGTCGTCCGGCAGGCCGAGGTTCGCCTTCGCAAGCGGAGCTTGCTCGGCGAGCTGGTCGGAGCTCCGGCCGCCGGCAGAGCCGGCCGGCCTCCGCACTGAAACCTCATGGCTGGCAGCCGAAGGGCGGCCGCCTGCGGCGGCGTCGGCGGCCGGGGGCGGAGGGCATTTCAAAGCACGAGCACGGCGATGATGACTATGACGGCCAGCGCGGCCAACACCCGGAGGGGCCAGCCGTAGCGGCTGGGACCGTACGCACGTGAAGTGGCGTCGTCGAGCCCATCCTCGTCGTCGTACCACTCCGACCACAGGTCGGGGTCGTTCGGGTCGGGCGGGACGGGCCCGACGGGGGTCGCCACCGCCTACCGGCCGGTCGAGGAGGGCACCCGCAGGTCAGTGGTGGAATCTGTCATGTCCCCCTCGATGGCCACGTCCGGCAGGATCTTGTCGAGCCACCGGGGCAGCCACCAGTTCTTGTCGCCCAGCAGCTCCATGGTGGCGGGCACCAGCAGCAGGCGGACGATGGTGGCGTCGAGCAGGACGGCGCCGGCCAGGCCGATGCCGAAGAGCTTGATCACCCGGTCGTTCTCCAGCAGGAAGCTGCCGAAGACGAAGACCATGATGAGGGCGGCGGCGGTGATGACCCGGGCGGTGGCGGCCAGGCCGTCGGCCACCGACTCCCGGCTGTCCCCCGAGTGCTTCCACGCCTCCCGGATCCGGGACAGGAGGAAGACCTCGTAGTCCATCGACAGCCCGAAGACGATGGCGAACAGCATCATCGGCACGAAGGGCTCGATGGGGGCCTTGTCCAGGTTGAGGAGCGACGCCCCCCAGCCCCACTGGAAGATGGCGACCACCACGCCGAAGGCGGCGCCCAGGGACAGCAGGTTCATGATCACCGCCTTCAGCGGGACCAGCACCGATCGGAAGACGGTCATGAGCAGCAGGAACGACAGCCCCAGCACGGCGGCGAAGAAGATCGGCATGCGGGCCGTCATGTAGCTGGAGAAGTCGACCAGGATGGCGACCGTCCCGGTGACCGAGACGTCGAGCCCGGTGCCTTCGGTGGCCGGCGGCAGGACGTCGTCCCGCAGCTGTTCGACCAGCTTGGTGGTGGCCGCGTCCTGGGGGGCGGTGGACGGGATCACCCGCCACAGGGCGGCGGTGGGGTTGTCGGGGTCGTTCAGGGCGGCGTCGCTGGCGAAGGCGATCCCCGGCGCCGACTGCAGGGCGTCGGTGACCCGCTGCAGGGCGGAATCGGGCGTGCCCGACGGCACCTCGGACACCACCAGCATGGTGCCGTTGAAGCCCGGCCCGAAGCCCTCCGCCAGCAGGTCGTAGGCCTTGCGGGTGGTGGTCTCCTCGGCATAGTTGCCCTCGTCGGAGAAGCCCAGCCGCAGTCCGAAGACAGGCAGGGCCAGGAGGATGAGGATCAGCACCGCGCCGATGGCCGACGGCCACGGGTGGTGCTGGATGAGCCGGCTCCACCGGTAGGCCAGGGTCTGGTTCCGGGGCTTGGCCGCGGGCCTGGGCACCGGCTCCCGCAGGGGGCGCACGGCCAGGCTGGCCAGCATCACGATCACGGCCAGCGGCAGGCAGACGGCGAACAGGACCGGGACCTTGAGGCCCACGCCCAGCAGTCCGATGGCCAGGAACGAAGCGCCGATCAGGCCCCGCCAGCGGGTCAGCTCCACCCGGTTCCCGGCGAAGCCGAGCAGGGCGGGCAGGAGGGTGAGGGCGGCGACCATGGTCATCAGCACCACCACCGCGGCGCCGATGGCCAGTCCCGACACGAAACTGATCTGCATGACCAGCATGCCCAACAGGGAGATGACGACCGTGGTGCCGGCGAAGGCGACCGCCCGGCCGGCGGTGTCGATCGCCTTGCGCACCGCGGCCCGATGTCGTCACCGGCGTGGAGCTGCTCCCGGAACCGGGTGACGATGAACAGGGCGTAGTCGATGCCGACGCCGAGGCCGATCATGAGGCCCAGCTGGGTGGCGAAGTCGGGGATGGTGATGAGGTTCGAGAGCAGACCGATGGTGATGGTGCCCACGCTGATGCCGGCCAGGGCGACGGCGATCGGCAGGCCCATGGCCAGCACCGACCCGAAGGCCAGCACCAGGATGACCATGGCGAAGGCCACACCGAGCAGCTCCGACGACGGGGGCTCGAACTCGCCGAAGATGGCACCGCCGAGCTCGATCTGGAGGCCCGCCTGCTCGGGCATGGCCTCCCGGAGGTCCTCGCTGATCGTCATCGCGTTCTCGAAGGTGACGTCGGGGTCGAGCTCGACCACCGCATAGCCGATGTCGCCCCGGTGGCCCTCGGTGTCGGAGATCTGGTTCGACCCCTCCTCGGAGTAGGGACTGACCACGCGCGCCACCCGGTCGACCTCGGCCACCTCGGCCAGGTAGGGCTCCATCACGCCGCGGACCGAGGGGTCGTTCACCCCCGCGTCGGAGCGGAAGACGATGGTGCCGCTCTCACCGGTGCCCTGACCGCCGAAGTGGTCCTCAAGGGTCTCGAAGCCCTGCCGGCTCTCGACGTCGGGAAGGTTGAAGTCGGCCCGGTAGGCGGAGCCGACCGAGCTGAGGATGCCACCGGCGACAAACAGGCCGACGATCCATCCGACCACGACGATGCGGCGATGATCGTGGCACCAGCCACCAAGGCGTCCGAACACGTGGGGTCCTCCTCGGGATGGGGTTGCGCCATGCTACGGAACGCGGGCGCGCTATGTGATCAACATTCAGTGAACGGCGGACCGCGCTCCGGTGTCCGCCACATTTTTCTCGAAGTGCAGATCCTCCAGCCCGACCGGGCGAGCGAGCGTGGGCGCTGAGGGCCTCGATCCCCCGACCGCCTGGTTGTAAGCCAGGTGCTCTTCCAACTGAGCTAAGCGCCCTAACGGGTTCGGGGGCCCAGCCTACGGGCTCTCCGCCTCCGGGCGGATGGCCCGGGCCAGCTCGACGAGGGCGGTGGTGGCCTCGGGGAGAAGGATGGGCAGCGCGTTGGGTGGGAACCAGCGCACCTCCACGATCTCGGGGGACGAGGGCGTCGGCGGGGGCGGGTCGTCGCCCGGGAGGCGGCCGGTGTAGATCACGTCGACCCGCCGGAGGCCGGCGTCGACGACCACCATGGGGGCATCGTCGACCTCCACCTCCACGCCCAGCTCCTCCCGGACCTCCCGGCGGACGGCGTCGGCTGGCTCCTCCCCCCGCTTGAGCAGTCCGCCTGGGAACCCCCACGCCTCCCGCCGCCGGTAGGACTGGCGCAGCAGGAGCAGGGCCCCGTCGGCCCGCTCGATCACGCACAGGGCCCCGACCCGGAACGACGGGGTGAGGGTGCGCACGACCAGGAGCCGGCCGGCCATGGGCAGGCGGCGGTAGGCGGCCAGCAGCACCAACTGCAGCCGGGCCGCAGGCCTTTCACGCCGTCGTTCCGGGTTCGGGCCCTGACCGCGGCCCGAACGGGTGACGGTTCACCCGGGCCGGGGGCGGGCGACGTGTCACCAGTTCGGCTCATCCCCCGTCAGCCAAGCCCGGCCCGGGCCGCGAGGGCCTCGCCCAGCAGCTTCTCGGTGGCCGCCGCCACCGGCGTGCGCCGGTCGAGGAGGCCGAGGGTGACGAGGTCGCGACCGCCGGCGTCGACCACCATCCCCCCCGCCTCCTGGCACACCAGGACCCCGCCCAGGTAGTCCCACGGGGCCTGCTCGTGGTGGCTGCAGTCGACGTAGGCGTCGAGCTGGCCGCTACCGACCGCGCAGATGTCGAGGGCGGCCGCCCCCAGGGCCCGCATCTGGCGCCAGCCCAGGTAGGCGTGGGGCCACCCGTTGAGCCCGACGACGGCATCGCCGATGGCGGTGCAACCGCTGGTGGCCAGGGGGCGGCCATTGCAGGTCGCGCCCGAGCCACGCACCGCCTCGAACCGGTCACCGGTGGCCTGGTTGACGACGACTGCGGCCCGGATCCCGGCCCCGTCGACCGCGGCCAGGCTGGTCGCGTACCAAGGGAGCTTGCGGGAGGCGTTGGTCGACCCGTCGACCGGGTCGAGTGCCACCGTCACCTCCCGATCGGGGTGATGGAGCCCGGTCTCCTCGCTGAGGACGCCCAGGCCCGCCTCCACCAGCATGGCCACCGCCACCTCGTCGGCGGCCAGATCGCTGAAGTACTGGCCGGGACGGGTGCCGGCCGAGCCCCAGTCCTCGAGGTCGGCGAGGGCGGCGTGGACGGCCGTCGCCACCTCGTTGAGGACGGCGATGAGACGGTCGTCGGTCACCGTTCGACGCTACCCGCCGTAGCCCGCGCCACCGCCTACTGTCGTCGGCAGACACATTCGGCCGTGAGGAGGTGGACGGTTGGCTGCCATCGACGTGGCCGGGTACGTAGCGGAGCTCAAGGACCATGCCGTCGACCACGGCTTCCACGTCCACGACGAGCGTCACTTCGTGGAGACGTACTCGTTGCGGCAGGTGTGGGAGGTCGACCTCCATCCCGAGGAGGGTTGCGGCGGCCCCCTCGACCTTCACCTGGCGTTGGAGGTCGAGCCGCGGGTCCTGCTCGCCTTCGAGGACGTGGTGTCGAACCTCCCCGACGACGAGGACCCGGCCGACGACTTCCAGTTCCCTCTGATCTTCACCTGGCCCTGCCGCCGCTGCCCAAGGGCCCTGACCTGCTGCTGCTGGCCACCGAGCTGGCGGGCGTGGGCGGCCCCGACCTGCCGCTGGAGGTCTCGGCCATCGACTCGTTCGCGTCGGTCACCGACGCCCCCGAGCGCAGCCTCACCATCGTCGCCCGTCAGCAGGTGTCGCTGGCCAAGGTGCTGGCCGGCGAGGAACTGCTGTGCGACATGCTCGACCGCTGCCTGGCCGTCAGCCGCTTCCTGCTCGACCAGGCTCCCGCCTGGGGCGTCTGAGAGGGGTCCGAAAGGCGCAGCAGGAGGGGCCGAAATAGGGCCGAAAAAAGGGATTGACAGGTCGGGAGGGCAGGTTTACATTTACCTTCCGGAGTCCCAAGGGGGCAACCAAAGCAGCGGCTCCTCGGAGCCAAAGCGGAGGAAACTTCCTTGGGACTCTCTCTTTTTGCCCTACAGTCCGGTGCCGGCCCGGATGGCGGAACGGTAGACGCGAAGGTCTCAAACACCTTTGTCCGAAAGGGCGTGCGGGTTCGAGTCCCGCTCCGGGCACACGGCGCAGGGGGCGCCAGCAGGGGGCTGGCTGTCGGCTGCCCTGTGGAGCGCGGCTACGACTCGTGGCCGACGATGTTCAGGGTACGGGTGGCGACATTTCCATCGCCGTCGAGTGTCGCGCTGGCGAACATCACGCTGACGAAGCCCGCACCTCCGTCACCGACGACGATCCGTCGGATCCGAGCCCGGCCGTCTCCGTCTGCGTCGGAGCGCGTCCGGCTCCGTTCGATGACCACGCCTGCGTCCCCGACACTGATGCCGCTCGCCACCACCCGACTGCCGCCGTTCGCCTCGGTGCCCGCCCTCACCTGAGCGATGCTCACCCCGTTCTCGTCGACTCCGATCAGGGATGTGGATGCCGTACTGCCCCCGTCGCCGTCCGTGCCCGCCTGCGCCTGAGCGATGGCGATCCCGCTCTCGTTGGCGGTCGAGCGGCGCGTCGAAGCTCGCTGGTCGTCGCCGCCCGAGGTGGCCGCGAGATAGGGAGCGTCCTCGTGGCCGATGATGCTCTGGGCGGCGGTGGCCCCGGCCACAGCCACGACCGGCATGTCGTCGACGATGACGGTGCCACGGGCGTCGGAGGGGCCTGCAATCGCCAGCATGGGCATGTCCTCGATGATGATGATGTCGCTGCTTGGGGAGCCGCCTCGCACCGCGACCGTGTGGCCTCGGCCGACCGAAGCACTCGGCCGACGTTCCGGCGGTGGCCACCACGAAGGGCTGGTCGTCGTGGCCGACGATGTCCGGCGCGGCGGCGGACCCGGCGGTGGCGACCACGAAGGGCAGGTCGTCATGGCCGACGATGCTCGGCGCGGCGGCGGACCCGGCCGCACCGGCGGCCTCGGCCGAGGCCAGGACCAACGACATCGCCATACCGAGTCCAAGGAGGCGAAGAACAACCGCCGTGCATCGCCTGCTGAAGGGGGGGGCCGCCGCCATGTCATGCTCCTCGTCGTCCGCTCGTCACCGGGACGTTACGTCACCGACCGTTCCAGTTCTCGGTAGCCGGGGTTGCGATTTCCGCACCCCACCGAACCGAGAACCGCAGAGCGGGCCCTAGCCGACGGCCGCCAGCAGGTTGGTGGCAGTGTCCTTGGGCGAGACCTTGTACCAGGCCTCGGCGATGCGGCCGTCCTCGTCGATCAGGAATGCGGACCGGATGATCCCCATGTACTTCTTGCCGTACATCGACTTCTCGCCCCACACCCCATAGGCGTCGGCCACGGCGTGGTCCTGGTCGGCCAGCAGGGGGAAGCCGAGGCCGTACTTGGTGTCGAATTTGGCCTGCTTCTTGGGCGGGTCGGGGCTGATCCCGAGGATGGCGGTGTCGCCGACGTCGCCGGCCACGTCGCGCAGGCCGCACGACTGGGCGGTGCAGCCAGGCGTGTCCGCCTTCGGGTAGAAGTACACGAGGACCTTCCGGCCCTTGAAGTCCGACAGGCTCACCGTCGCCTCGGACTGGTCTTGGAGCGAGAAGTCGGGCGCGTCGTCGCCTGGCGTGAGGGGCATCCGCGAAAGCCTAGATCCCGACCCTCCGGTCTCCGGCGCTGGGCGATCAGTCGACGGTGCCGGCGTCGACTACGCATTCGACACGCTGGCCGGTCACGGCGGCAATGCGGTCGAAGTCGGCGTCGTAGTGGAGCACCGTGAGGTCGTTCGCCTCCGCCGCCGCGGCCACCAGCAGGTCCGGTAGCTTCCGCCCTCGCCGATGCCTGGCCGCGAGGAGCCGCTGCACCTGCAGTGCTCGGCGGACGTGGTCGGACGAGGTCTCGACGAGGTCGAATGCCCTGAGCGCCTCCAGGGTTTCGTCCCACTCCTCCGCGCGGCGGGCCGAGTAGCTGATCTCGAGGTCGGTGATCCCCGCCCTGGCCAGGCCCGTCGCCGCCAGCACGTCGACCGCCCGTCTGACGGACTCGTGGTGGAGCCGGATGAGGACGCTGGTGTCGACCAGATGTGTCAGCGCCACGCGTCGTCGCGGTCCTCGAACTCGATGCGAGCCAACCGGTCGAGCGACTGTCGTACGGTCGCCGCCCGCCGACCGGCGGCCCGCACCAACGCCTCGTTGACCGTGTCCCGGATCGTCCTCGTGCCTGGCTCCGCGCGCGCCGCACTCAGCGCCTGCTCGTCGATGTCACCGCCGAGGATCAGAGGCCGAGGGGCAGCTTGTTGCCGTTGAAGGTGACCGTGCCCAGGGCCAGCTCGACGCTCTTGAGCGCAGGCACGTGGGAGCGCATGTAGTCGAGCTCCCGCTTGAGGTCGCCGACGCCGTTGACGATGACGCCAGGCACACCCACTCCGACCGTGCTCAGGACGCCCAGGGCCTTCCCGGTCGAGTCGAGGACGGCGCTCCCCGAGTCACCCGGGATCCCCGGCGTAAGGGTCGAGATCGAATGGACCCACCCGCCGGCCAGCGTGCCGTTGGCGAACCCCCGCTTGGGGCTGAGCAGGGCCAGGCCCAGGCGCAGCTTCGAGTTGCCGTAGCTGTAGACCGTCTGCAGCAGGGTCGTGCCCGTGGTGTTCAACCCGTTCGGACCGCCCCAGTGGGGGATGGAGGGGTTGACCTTGGCCACGTCGGCCGGGTCGATCCGGATCAGGGCCAGGTCGTTGAACGTGCACGCGTTGGCGTCGGTCTCGCCCGCCGCCTGCATGGTCAGCCACGAGTTGTAGGCCAGGGTGCCCGGCTTCGAGGCCCCGCCGACGGTGACCGGGGTGCCCAGGGGCAGCGACCCCGCCCGGCAGCCGTTGGTCTCCGTCGCCCCGCCCGTCGTCGTGCAGTGGGCGGCCGCGCCGATGTACACGTTGGCCGCGTCGTAGAACACGAAGTTCGAGGTGCACTGGCCGCTGGGGGTGTTCGTCTGCACGCCCGGATGGATGGGGGCCGTCGCTGCCGGTGCCCACTTGGGGGCCGCCAGCGCGGGACCGTGGGGGACCAGTGCCAGCGACGAGAGGACGAGCCCGGTCAGTACACATCGTCGCAAGGTTCGCATCCGCTCAGGATGCCAGCAGCCTTCCTCCAACGGGCCGCGGCCGGGACGCTTTTCTCAGGCGTCGGAGGCGGGCACCACCGGCTCGGGCATCGGGCCGGGCGCGGCCGCCAGCGAGTGGAAGCCGCCGTCGACGTGGATCATCTCGCCGGTGGTGGCCGGGAACCAGTCGGACAGGAGGGCGACGCACGCCTTCGCCACCGGCACCGCGTCGCGGGTGTCCCACCCGAGGGGCGCCCGCCCGGCCCACGTCTGCTCGATCTGCTCGAATCCGGTGATCCCCTTGGCCGCGATCGTGCGCAACGGCCCCGCCGAGACCAGGTTCACCCGGACCCCGTCCCGGCCGAGATCTCGGGCCAGGTAGCGGGACGTGGCCTCCAGGGCGGCCTTGGCCACACCCATCCAGTCGTAGGCCGGCCACGCGTGGCGGGCGTCGAAGGTGAGGCCGACGATCGACCCGCCGCCGGCCGCCCGCATCAGGGGCAGGACCGCCCCCGCCAGGGCCTTCAGCGAGTAGGCGGACACGTGCAGGGCGGTGCTCACGTCGGCCCACTCCGGCTGCATGAAGTCGCCGCCCAGGCAATTGGCGGGGGCGAAGGCGACCGCGTGCAGCACCCCGTCGACCCGTCCCCATCGGTTGGTGAGGTCCTCGGTCAGGTAGAGGAGGTGGGCGGGGTCGGTGACGTCGACCTCGAGCACCTCCGGCTCCACCGGCAGGCGGCGGGCGGTGCGCTTGGTCAGGCTCATTCCCCGCCCGAACCCGGTGAGGACGACCTCCGCCCCCTGCTCCTGGGCCACCGCCGCCACCGAAAAGGCGATCGAGGACTCGTGGAGGACCCCGGTGACCAGCACCTTCTTACCTTCGAGCAACATGACCGTTCCTTTTGCATGGGTTCGCCGGCGGCCGTGCCCCGCCGCCGAAGGCGGCCTCCTCGGCTGCCGGCACGCGGCAGGCGAAGCCTGCCGCAAGAGGGACAGGGCGGAGGCAGGCCGGCTCCGCCGGCCGGCCGGAGCTCCGCAGAACTCGCCGAGGAAGCTCCGCTTCCGAAGGCGAACCCCTCACAGGGGCGGGTTGGTGTGCTTCAAACCGTCGGGGGGCGGGACCCGCTTGGAGCGTAGGGCTGCCAGGCCGGCGACGAGCAGGCGGCGGGTGTCGGTGGGGTCGATGACGTCGTCGACGTAGCCCCGCTCGGCCGCCACCTGAGGCGTGCAGTACCGGGAGGCGTACTCCGCCTCCAACTTGGCCGCCGACGTCGCCCGGTCGGAGGGGTCGTCGAACGCGTCCAACCGGCGCCGGTGGAGGATCTGCACCGCGCCGGGCGCACCCATCACCGCGATCTCCGCCGTGGGCCACGCGAGCACCAGGTCGCTCCCGAGTCCTCGGGAGTCCATGACGATGTAGGCCCCGCCATAGGCCTTGCGCAGCACCACCGAGATCCGGGGGACGGTGGCCGCCGAGTACGCCGCCACCAGCTGGGCCCCGTAGCGGATGATGCCCTGCCACTCGATGTCCTTGCCCGGCTGGAACCCCGAGCTGTCGACGAACGTGACCAGCGGAATGCCGAAGGCGTCGCAGCACTGGACGAAGCGGGCCGCCTTGGTGGAGGCGTCGATATCGATGGTGCCGGCCCGGTAGCTGGGCTGATTGGCGATGACCCCCACCGGCGCCCCCGCCAGGCGCCCGTAGCCGGTGACCACGTTGGGCGCGTAACCGGCCCGCACCTCGAGGAACGAGTCGCGATCGACGACGTCGCCGATCACGGTGCGCACGTCGTAGGACGCGGTGGCCCGGTCGGGGACGGTGGTGGCCGCCACCCGGCACGGCCGGTCGACCGGGTCGTCGCACGCCATCACCGGCGGGTCGGCCCGCCAGTTGGAGGGCAGGTAGGACAGGAGGTCGCCCACCGCCCACGCCGCCTCCGCCTCGTCGGCCACCACCAGCGACGCCAGGCCGCTGCGGCGGGCGTGGACGTCGGCGCCGCCCAGGTCGGCGCTAGTGACGGGTATCCCGGTGAACTCCTGCACCGAGGCGGGGCCGCTCACATAGGCGTAGGCGTCGGCCGTCATCACCACATGGTCGGCGATCCCCAGCATGAGGGCCGGCCCGGCCAGGCACGGCCCGAGGACCGAGAACACGATGGGAACGGTCCCCGACGCGTCGCTCAGGGCCTTGGCCACCCGTCCCCACGCATGGAGCGACGCCAGGCCGTCCCGGACATCCGCGCCCGAGGTCGACAGCTCCCCCACCACCGGGACGCCCACGTTGAGGGCGAGGCCGATAAGCCGCTCCAGCACCTGTCCCTCGACGGGGCCGATGGCACCGCGGTGGGGGCCTCCCGCCAGGCGGAACCAGGCCACCTGCCGCCCGTCGAGCTCGGTCAGCGAGGCCTGGACGGCGCCACCGCGGCGGGCGGCGACCGGGACTGCGGTCATCTATGTGACAGTCATTCTGCCGGGGCGAGCACCAGGCTGGCGTTGTGACCGCCGAACCCGAACGAGTTCGACACGACCGGGGCGGCCGCCAGCTTCCGGGGTTCCCCGTGGACGACGTCGATGGACAGCTCGTCCTCGGTGCGCTCGAAGTTGGCCGTGGGCGGGATCAGGCCCGCCCGCATGGCCAGGAAGGAGGCCACCGCCTCCACCGCGCCGGCCGCCCCGATGAGGTGGCCGGTGGCGCCCTTGACCGACGTCACCGGCGGCCCGTCCTCGCCGAAGACCTTGAGCATGGCTTCGGCCTCGGCCGCGTCGTTGAGTGGGGTGGACGTGCCGTGGGCGTTGACGTGGCCGATGGCGGACGGTTCGAGGCCGGCGTCGACCAGGGCCAGGCGCATGCACTCGGCCGCGCCCACGCCCCCGGGGGACGGCGCGGTGATGTGGTAGGCGTCGGCGTTGCGGCCGTAGCCGGCGACCTCGCCGTAGATGCGGGCACCCCGGGCTTCGGCCCGGTCCCAGCGCTCGAGCACCAAGAAGGCGGCGCCCTCGCCGATCACGAAGCCGTCGCGGGCCACGTCGAAGGGCCGGGACGCCAGCTCGGGGGCATCGTGACGCATGCTGAGGGCGCCCATGCGGGCGAAGGCGGCGATGGCGATGGGCGTGACCGCGGCCTCGCTCCCCCCGGCCAGGACGACGTCGGCCGAGCCCTCCCGGATCAGGCGAGCCCCCTCCCCCACCCCGTGGGAGCCGGCGGCGCAGGCGGTGGCCACGCAGAAGTTGGGGCCCGTCCAGCGCAGCTTCATGCCGATGAGGGCGGCAGTGGCGTTGGCCATCATCATGGGGACGAGCATGGGGCTCACCCGCGACGCGCCCTTGGAGAACAGCTCGTACTCCTGGGCTTCCTGGGTCATCAGCCCACCCACGCCGGTGCCCGCCACCACGCCGCAGCGGGCGGGGTCGGCGCCCAGGTCGCCGGCGTCGGCCAGGGCGTCGGCGGCGGCGGCGAAGCCGAGCTGGGCCACCCGATCGGCCCGCTTGGCCTCCTTGTACTCCAGGTAGGCGAGGGGGTCGAAGCCGGTCACCTCGCCGGCGAACTGCACGGGGAGGGCGGACGGGTCGAAGCGCTGGATGCGGGCCGCGCACGAGCGACCGGAGAGCAAGGTGGCCCAGAACGTCTCGAGGTCGCACCCGGCCGGCGTCTTGACGCCCATGCCCACCACTGCGACGCGTGATCGCGCCTCCCGGGTCATGCCGGGTTGGCGCTCTCGGCCGGCTCGGCCGGCTCGGCGATGCCGATGACCAGGTCGATGGCCTCGCCCACCGTGGTAATCCCATCGAGCTTGTCCTCGGGGACCGAGATCGAGAAGCGCTCCTCGAGCGCCATCACGACCTCGACCAGGTCGAGGCTGTCGGCGTCGAGGTCGTCCTTGAAGCTGGACGTCTCCGAGACGATGCCAGGGTCGACGCCGAGCACGTCGGCGGCCACCTCGGTCAGCTGCTCGAGGACTGTCGCGCGATCCATGTTGTGAATTCCTCCTCAGGCCTTCTTCAGTAAGTGGCGGGTCATCAGCGAGTTCAATGGCCCATGCCCATACCGCCGTCGACGGGCACGACCGCTCCGGACACGTAGCCTGCCGCGTCGGAGCAGAGAAAGGCCACCACGGACGCCACCTCCTCGGTCGTACCGAACCGGCCCAAGGGTACCTGCCCCGTCATCTGCGCCCGGCGCTCGTCGGTGAGGGCGTCGGTCATGGCGGTGGTGATGGGCCCGGGGGCGACCAGGTTGGCGGTGATGCCCCGACCGCCGAGCTCGCGGGCGACGGAACGGGTCAGTCCCACCAGGCCCGCCTTGGCCGCCCCGTAGTTGGCCTGGCCGGGGGAGCCGGAGAGGGCGACGACCGAGCCCACCAGGACGATGCGGCCCCACCGGGCCCGCACCATGCCCGGCGCGGCCCGGCGGACGACATGGAAGGCACCGTCGAGGTTGGTGCGCAGGACGTCGGCCCACTGGTCGTCGGACATCCGCATGAGCAGGCCGTCCCGGTTGATGCCGGCGTTGGAGACGAGGACCTCGACCTTGCCCCACGCCTCCTCCACCTGGGCGAAGGCGGCGTCGACCGACTCCGGCCGGCTGACGTCGACCTGGATGGCAAGGGCCTGGCCGCCCGTGGCCTCGATGGCCTGGCACGTCTCCCCGCCGGCGGCGGCGTCGGACCCGAAGCAGGCCGCCACCCGGTGCCCGTCGGCCGCCAGGGCCATCGCCACTGCCCGGCCGATGCCTCGGGACGCGCCCGTGACGAGGGCGATCCGCCCCCCCATCAGCGGGTTTGCCCCCAGCGCACGACGGCGGACGCCCACGACATGCCCGCACCGAACCCGGACATGCAGGACGAGGTCGCCGTCGTGCAGGCGTCCCTCGTCGGCCGCCTCGGCCAGGGCGATCGGCACCGACGCGGCCGACGTGTTGCCGTAGCGGTCGATGTTGACGAACACCCGCTCGGTCGGCAGGCCGAGCCGGGAGGCGGCGCCCTCGATGATGCGCAGGTTGGCCTGGTGGGGCACGAACAGGTCGATGTCGGCGGCGGTGACGCCGGCCGCGACCATGGCCGTCTCGGCCGACTCGACGATGGCCCGCACCGCCCGCCGGTAGACCTCCTTGCCCTCCATTTTCAGCCACTGCTCGCCGGCGGCCACCGTCTCTGCGGTGAGGGGGCGCCGGCTGCCACCGCCGGGGATGTAGAGGAGGTGCGCAGTGGAGCCGTCGCAGTTCAAGTCCCACGACAGGAGGTTGGGCTCGGCGTTGGGCACCAGCACGACCGCGCCGGCACCGTCTCCGAAGAGGACGTTGGTGCTGCGGTCGGCGGGGTCGGCCACCCGGCTGAGAGTTTCCGACCCGATGACGAGGACGGGGCCGAAGCCGCCGGAGGCGACCATGGTGGCCCCCACGACCAGGCCGTAGACGAACCCGGAGCAGGCGGCGTCGAGGTCGAAGGCGCCGCAGCGCAGCCCCAGGCCCTCCTGCACGAAGGCGCCGGTGGGGGGGATGGGCTGCTCAGGCGTGCAGGTGGCGACGATGCAGCAGCCGATGTCGGCCGGGCACAGGTCGGCCCGCTTGATGGCGGCCGCCCCCGCCTCGATGGCCAGGGTGGCCGTGCTCTCACCCTCGCCCGCCCACCGCCGCTCCTTGATCCCGGTGCGCTCCGTGATCCAGGCGTCGCTGGTGTCGACCATGGTGGCCAGGTCGTGGTTGGTGACCCGACGCTCGGGGACCGCCATCCCCCACCCGGCGATGGCGACGCCAAGTCCTCCCGGCATCAGTGAGCCATGCGGAGCCACGCCACCGGCTGGCCCTCACGCACCCGCTCCCCGGCCGAGGCCAACAGGCCCATGAGTCGTCCGTGGAACGGGCTGTGGACCGGGGTGGAGTGGCCGATGCCGTCGACGAAGCCGATGACCTGCTCGCGGGCCACGTCGGCGCCGTCGGAACTGGCCTCGCCCGCATCCGTCAGCACGGCATCATCGATCGGGCGGAACTTGCCGGGGGCGGGAGCCAAGATCACCCGTTCGGGGACCATGAGCACCTCGCCGTGTACCGATCCGGCTTCCATCACGCGACCTCCAGGAGAAGGGGGACGTCGCTCGGGGCGGCGACGTTGCGGGTGGTGACACCCGAGAGAGTGCGGCGGGCCAGTCCGGAAAGGACGGCACCGGGCCCGACTTCGAGAAAGGTTCGGGCACCGAGCGCGGCGAGGGTCTCCAGAGATTCCCTCCAGCGTACCGGCGCCACCAGATGGCGGCTCAACCGCTCCGGCCAGCCGTCGGCGCCGCTGTGGGCGGCGGCGTCGGTGTTGGCGACCACGGGGGCGGTGGGGGCGGCGAACGAGGTGTCGGACATGAGGTCGAGGAGGTGGGCCGCGGCCGGCGCCATGAGGGGCGTGTGGAAGGCGGCGCCCACCTTGAGGGGCATGACCCGCTTGACGCCGAGGCCGCGGGCCCGGTCGGCGGCGGCCTCCACCCCCTTGGGGGTGCCGCCGATGACGACCTGCCCGGGGGCGTTGTCGTTGGCCACCCACGACGTGCGGCCGGCGGACGTGGCGCCGGCGGAGGCGGCCTCGGCCTGGTCGAGGGTGGCGCCGAGGAGGGCGGCCATCCGGCCCGGCCGGGCGTCGGCCGCGGCCTGGGTGCAGTCGGCCCGCTCGGCGGCCAGCCGGACCCCGTCCTCGAGGGAGAGGGCGCCGGAGGCGATGAGGGCGGTGATCTGGCCGAGGGAGTGACCGGCGAAGGCGATCGGGGTCTCGCCGTCGAGGGCATCCTGGACGGCGTCCCATGCCATCAGGCGACGTGAGGAGGACGGCGAGCTGGGCCTCCCGGGTGCGAGCCAGGTCGGCCGCATCAGCGTCGAGGAGGAGGTGGGCGAGGGGCTGGCCGAGGGCGGATTCGGCCCGTTCGACCACGTTCCAGGCCGACGAGGCGCGCCAGACCTCACCCATACCGGGGACTTGGGTCCCCTGGCCGGGGAAGAGCACGGCGATACCCACCGAACCTCCGACCACCAGGGCGTCGGAAAGGTTACATCCGGCCCGGGGGCGTGCCGGACGGGGTTACAGGGTGTCGAGGCCGGCCCGCAGTTCGGCCACGAAGTCGGCCGCCCCGTCGGGGCCGGCTCCCTCGAGCAGGCGGCGGACGAGGGCCGACCCGACGATCACGCCGTCGCCGTCGGCCGCCGCCTCCGCCGCCTGGGCGGGGGTGGAGACGCCGATGCCGATGAGGACGGGCTTGTCGGTGACCGCCTTGAGCCGCTTGGCCATGAGGGTGGCGGAGGCGGCCAGGGCCGAGCGCTCGCCGGTGACGCCCATGATCCCGACGCCGTAGACCCAGCCCCGGGAGCGCTCGCAGATGGCGACCAGCCGGTCGTCGGGGGTGGTGGGGGCGGCCAGGAGGATGGTCTCCACGCCGGCCTCGTCGGCCGCGTCGCCCCACCCGTCGAGCTCGTCGAGGGGGAGGTCGGGGACGATGGCGCCGGCCATGCCCTGGTCGGCCAGCTGGCGGGCGAAGCGGGTGTGGCCGGCGCGAAAGACCAGGTTGTAATAGGTCATGACCGCGATCGGCACTCCGCCGGTGTCGATCTGGCCGAGGGCGGTGACGATGGCGGCGGGGGTGATCCCGTCGGCCAGGGCCCGCTGGGAGGCCTCCTGGATCACCGGCCCGTCCATGACCGGGTCGGAGAAGGGGATGCCGACCTCCACCGCGTCGGCCCCGGCGGCGGCCACCGCCTCCACCACGGCCGTCCAGTCCTTCGCCCAGCCCGCCGGTGACGTAGGGGACGAGCAGCTTGCGTCCCTCAGCCCGCCGTTCCCGGAGAAAAGCTTCGATCGCGCCGACAATCACGATTCGAAACCCTCGCTGCCGGCCACGGTCGCCGCCGAAGGCGGCTCCGAGTGGCTGGCGGCCTCGGCCGGCGCAGCCGGCCCTGAGGAAGGACGCGGAGAGAGGCCGGCTCCGCCGGCCGACCGCAGCTCCTCAGAACTCGCCGAGGAAGCTCCGCTTCCGAGTGCGACCATCACCTGCGCTACGTCCTTGTCGCCTCTCCCGGAGAGGGTGACGAGGACGGTGCAGCCGGGGGGAGGGCGTCGGTGCCGGCGGCCCGGATCACCCAGGCGAGGGCGTGGGCCGGCTCGAGGGCGGGGATGATGCCCTCGGTCTCGGCTAGGAGGCGGAAGGCGCGGAGGACCTCCGCATCGCCGGCGGCGACGTAGGTCACCCGGCCGATCGAGGCCAGGTGGGCGTGCTCCGGCCCGACGCCGGGGTAGTCGAGGCCGGCGGAGATGGAATGGGCCTCGAGGACCTGGCCGTGCTCGTCCTGGAGGAGGAACGACTTGCTGCCGTGGACCACGCCCGGCACGCCCCGGCCGATGGCGGCCCCGCCCTCGGGCTCGACCCCCACCAGGCGGGCGCCGGTGTCGACGAAGCCGGCGAAGGTGCCGGCCGCGTTCGATCCCCCACCGACGCAGGCGACGACCACGTCGGGGTCGGCCCCGGCGAGCGTGATGCGGCACTGCTCGGACGCCTCCCGGCCCACGATGCGCTGGAACTCGCGCACCATCCACGGGTAGGGGTGGGGCCCCATCACCGAGCCCAGGCAGTAGTGGGTGGACTCGACGGTGGCCACCCACTCCCGGAGGGTCTCGTTGATGGCGTCCTTGAGGGTGCGGCTGCCGGAGGAGACGGGGACGACCTCCGCACCCAGGAGCTTCATCCGGAAGACGTTGAGGGCCTGGCGCTCGACGTCGACCTCGCCCATGTAGATGCGGCACTCGAAGCCGAAGAGGGCGGCCGCGGTGGCGGTGGCCACGCCGTGCTGGCCGGCGCCGGTCTCTGCGATCATCCGCCGCTTGCCCATGCGCTCGGTGAGCAGGGCCTGGCCGATGACGTTGTTCAGCTTGTGGGAGCCGGTGTGGGCCAGGTCCTCCCGCTTGAGCAGGACCCGGATCCCCAGGCGCTCGGAGAGCCGGTGGCACTCGGTGACCGGCGTCGGCCGCCCGCCATAGTCCCGGAGGAGGCCTTCGTACCGCTCGTGGAAGGCGGGGTCGGCCCACGCCTGGGTGAACGCGGCCTCGAGCTCGGCACACGCCGGGACGAGGGATTCGGGCAGGTAGCGACCGCCGAACTCGCCGAACCGGCCGTCCACCGAGGGGTCGCCCATGAGGGGCGAGGTCATGGCTGCGGCCGTCGAGGGCAGACGGCGCGGGTGATGCGTACCGTGTCGCGGAACGGGCTGGTCGGAGGTCCGGGCAAGGGCCCACGCTACGGCACGTGGCGGAGGAGCCGAGCGCCTTTGTCGGTCACACCGGCGTCCGGCGGCGCATCGTCAGACGTCCGACCAGGCCTGCGAGGAGGAGACCGGGGCCGGCGGCGGCGTACGCCCAGGGCTCGAACGTCATGACCCCGACGAGGACGACCAAGGCGCCGACCAGGACCAATGCGGCCGACACGAGCGCGGCGGGTGAGCGGGTCAGGGGGGTCGCCCGCACCCCGCCGGCACCGTCGTCGCCCCGGGCGTACTGCACGGCCGAAAGCGCCAGTAGGCACCCCATGACCATGAACCACGGCTCGAAGACGACGAGGTCCCAGCGGTCGAAGGTCGTGACCGTTCCGTCGCTGACCTTCGTCACCTTCATCAGGATCTGTGCCCACTGGGCGATCGAGTGCAGGAGGGCGAAGCCAGCACCGAGCCAGGCGACGCCCAGCAACAGCCCGCGAGGCAGCCGGCGACCCCAGGGTTGGACGAGCGCCAGGCACACGACCGCGGCTCCGGCGATGACGAGGCAGGCGGCCCAGTTCGTCTGGCGCCACGAGGCCTCCACCGACTGCGGGAGCTCACCGATGGGCCACGTGTTGCCGGTCAGCGCCCAGAAGCCATGGATGGGGACATAGGCGATGGCCCAGGCGCACCCGGCCCAGCCCGCCCACCGCGCCCGGTCGTGGCTGGAACCCTCCGCCGAATCCATGGCCACCACACTGGCACCCCGCCAAGCCGGCGGCGGGCTAGAGATCGTCCTGGTCAGAGATCGTCCTGGTCAGAGATCGTCCTGGTCGAAGGGGAGCTCGGACTCGTCGATGGGCTCGTCGGTGTCGACGACGGAGGGGTCGGTGTCGTTGGCCGCGTGTTCGGCGGCCCGGGCGGCGGCGATGAAGGACCGCAGCTTGCGGGGGTCCTTCCGCCCCGGGGACGATTCCACGCCGGTGGCCACGTCGACGCCCCACGGGTGGACCTGAGCGATGGCCGCGCCCACGTTGGCCATGGTGAGCCCGCCGGCGAGCATGAGGCGGATGCCCGACGGGACCTCGGCCAAGGCCCAGTCGAAGACCTTCCCCGACCCCGGCGACTGGGAGTCGACCATGACCGCGTCGGCCAGGTACTCGGCCGACCGGGCGACGGCGGTGTCGCCGGCGGCGAACGCCTTGATGAGGAATCGGACCCGCTGGCGCACGTACAGGCCCTGCTCCACGTTCTCGCTGCCATGGAGCTGGGCCCCGCCCAGGCCGGCCTGGTTGACGATGGCCACCACCCGCTCGGGCGCCTCGTTGCGGAACACACCGATGGTGAGGATCTCCCGGGGTAGGCGCTTGACGATGTCGGCCACCCGCGTGGGCGAGACCATACGGGGCGACGGGGCGAAGACGAAGCCGACCGCGTCGGCGCCCATGGCGACGGCAAGGAGGGCGTCCTCCTCCGTCGTCGTCCCGCAAATCTTCACGAACACCGAGGTCTGACGCTACCGGTCGGCCCCTGGAGAAGCGGAGATGGTTGTCCGGCCCTCAGGCGTCGAGGCGGTCGTTGGCGTAGTCGTCGTACGCCGACAGGTCGAGCAGGCCGTGGCCGGAGTAGGAGAAGAGGATCACCCGCTCGGCGCCCTCCTCCTTGGCCAGCAGCGCCTCGTCGATGGCGGCCCGCACCGCGTGCGACGTCTCGGGCGCCGGGATCGACCCCTGCGGCCCGGGCGAACTGCACCGCCGCCTCGAAGCACTTCGTCTGGGGGTACGCCACCGCCTCGATCCGTCCCGACTGGACCAGGTTGGACACCAGCGGGGAGTCGCCGTGGTAGCGCAGCCCCCCGGCGTGGATGGGCGGGGGCATGAAGTCGTGGCCGAGGGTGTACATGGCCAGGAGCGGGGTCATGCCGGCGGTGTCGCCGAAGTCGTAGTCGAAGCGTCCGCCGGTGAGCGTCGGGCACGACGAGGGCTCGACCGCCACCAGGCGCACGCCCTCGTCGGGCACGAAGGGGAAGGCGATGCCGCCGAAGTTCGACCCTCCGCCGCACGAGCCGATGACGACGTCGGGCTTCTCTTCCCCCGCCGCCGCCAGCTGCTCCTTGGCCTCCAGGCCGATCACCGTCTGATGGAGCAACACGTGGTTGAGGACCGACCCGAGCGAGTAGTGGGTGTCGGGCCGGCTGGCGGCGTCGGCCACCGCGTCGCTGATGGCGCTGCCGAGGGAACCGGGCGACTCGGGGTCGGCCACCGGCGAGGGCACCACCTGGCCGCCCCACGTCTCGATCATCACCCGCCGGTAGGGCTTCTGCTGGTACGACGAGCGCACCATGTAGACCTTGCACTCCAGGTCGAACAGGGAGCAGGCCAGCGACAGGGCGCTCCCCCACTGGCCGGCGCCGGTCTCGGTGGCCAGGCGGGCGGTGCCGTCCTGCTTGTTGTAGAAGGCCTGGGGGATGGCGGTGTTGGGCTTGTGGGACCCGGCCGGCGACACCGACTCGTCCTTGTAGTAGATCCGGGCCGGGGTGCCGAGGGCGGCCTCCAACCGGCGGGCCCGCACCAGGGGGGTGGGCCGCCACATGCGGAGAACGTCGAGCACCTCGCCGGGGACGTCGACCCACGGTTCGGCTGTCACCTCTTGGCCGATGAGCGCCATCGGGAAGAGGGGGGCGAGATCGTCGGGACCGATGGGCTGGCGGGTGCCCGGGTGCAGCGGCGGCTGCAGCGGCGTCGTGAGATGGGGGGCGACGTTGAACCAGGCCGACGGGATACGGTCCGGGGGGAGCAGCCAGCGGCTGGCGTCGGAAACAGTCGTGTCGGTGACGGTCATGACGGTTCACCTCGCAGGGTCCGGAGGGCGGCGGCGGGGTCGGCGGCGGTGACCAGCCGCTCCCCCACCAGGATGGCGTCGTAGCCGGCATTGGCCAGGGCGTCGACCTGGTCCGGCGTGTGGATGCCCGACTCGGCGATCCTCATGACTCCGTCGGGGATGAGAACCGCCAGGCGGGCGGCCAGGGTGGGATCGACCTCGAACGTGCGCAGGTCGCGCTGGTTGACCCCGATGATGGTGGCACCGGCCTTTAGGGCGGCGGCGATCTCCTCCTCCTCGTGGACCTCGACGACCGCGGCCAGGCCCAGGCCGTCGGCCAGGCCCCGCAGGCGGGAGAGGTCGCCCGGGGGGATGGCGGCCACGATGAGCAGGACCGCGTCGGCGCCCATGGCCCGGGCGTCGGCCACGTCACGGCCGTCGACGGTGAAGTCCTTGCGCAGGATGGGCAGGTCGGGCGCCGCCGCCCGGGCCGCGACCAGGTCCTCCGGCGAACCGCCGAAGTAGTGGGCGTCGGTGAGCACGGAGAGCCCGGACGCGCCGGCCGATGCGTAGGCCCGGGCCAGGGTGGCGGGGTCGAGGTTCGGGGCGAGGTCGCCCTTCGACGGCGAGCGGCGCTTGATCTCGGCGATCACCGCCGGCCGGCCGGTGCGGGCGGCCGCCACCCGCAGCAGGCCCCGGAAGTCCCGGGGATCGGGCGCCTCGAAGGCGGCGGTCATGGTGGCGTCGAGCCACCGCTTGTCGGCCTCGCCCATCCGCCGGTGGTGAGCGATGATCTCGTCGAGGACGGTGGCCATCGCGTCGATCGTAACGACCGTGACCACGCCTCGGCCGAGAGAACTAGCGGCTCCGCCGGCGCCCGCTTTACAGATCCCTCACATGCGGCTGCGCGACCATGAGGTGTGGCTGACATAGGGACGATCGTGGTGGTCGAGGACGACCAGCACATCGCCGACCTGGTCGAGCTCTATCTGCGCCAGGAGGGGTTCCGGGTGGTCCAGGCCGCCGACGGCCGGCGGGGGCTCGAGGCGGTGCGCGACCAGCGGCCCCGGATGGTGATCCTCGACGTGGGCCTGCCCACGGTGGACGGGCTCGAGGTGTGCCGGCGGCTGCGGGCGGACAGCGACGTCCCGATCCTCATGCTCACCGCCCGCGACGGCGAGATCGACCGGGTCCTGGGCCTGGAGATGGGTGCCGACGACTACGTGTCCAAGCCCTTCTCCCCCGTGAGCTGGTGGCCCGGGTGCGGGCCATCCTGCGCCGGGCGGAGGGGGGAGGTCCTGGCGGTGCGGGTGGCCGGCCGGGCGTACTGCTGGCGGGGGACGTCGAGGTCGACCTCGGGCGGCGGGACGCCCGGGTGGACGGGGCGGTGGTGGCGCTCGCCACCCGCGAGTTCGACCTCCTGCGGTACCTAGCCGAGAACGCGGGCCTGGCCCTGTCCCGCCAGCAGATCCTCGACGCGGTGTGGGGCGCCGACTGGTACGGCGACGAGCGCACCATCGACGTCCACGTGGGCCAGTTGCGCAAGAAGTTCGGCCCGGGCCTCCCCCTCGCCACCGTGTGGGGCGTCGGCTACCGGCTCGGATGACCCGCCGTCTGCCATGACCCGGCGATTGATAGTCACCATCGTGGCGGTGGTGGCCGCCGCCCTGGCCGTGGCCAGCATCGGGACGGCGGTGATCCTGCGCCTGGAGGCCCGCGCCGCGGTGCGCAGCGAGCTGGGCGACCAGGCCACCCGGCTGGCGACGAGGGTGGAGACAGTAGAGGCGCCGGGCGCCCTCCCGGCGGTGGTCCGGGCCTTGCGGCTGGAGGGGGCGAGCGTCCTCCGCCTCGACCCCGACGGCCGCCTGCGGGGCGTTCCTCCCCCCGGCGTCACCCTGGCCGACTTGAACACGTCCCGGTTGGCGGCCGGACGCCCCGTCACGGGCGTCGTCCCCCGTGGGCTCGCCTTCGCCGCCGCCCCCGCCGAGCGGGACGGGGCCACCGTGGTCGTCGTCCTCAGCCGCCGGGTGAGCACCGGTCGTCCCGTGCTCGGGCCGTGGTTCCTGGTGGCGGCGGTGGCCACCCTGGCCGTGGCCGCGGCGGTGGCCGGGAACCTGGCCCGCCGCCTCACCCGTCCCCTGCGGGCGGCACAGGAGGCCACCCGCCGCATCGCGTCCGGCGATTTGGCGGTGCGGCTGCCGGAAAACGAGACCGACGGGGCCGAGCTGGCCGGGCTGGCCCGGTCGATCAACGCCATGGCCGAGAGCCTGGAGCGGTCGCGGGGAACGGAGCGGCAGTTCCTGCTGTCGGTGTCGCACGACCTGCGCACGCCGCTCACGTCGATCCGGGGCTTCGGCGAGGCCCTGGCCGAGGGCCGCGCGCCCGACCCCGCCCACGCCGGCGCAGTGATCACGGCCGAGGCCCGCCGCCTCGAGCGCCTGGTCGGCGACCTCCTCGAGCTGGCCAAGCTCGACGCCCGCCACTTCTCCCTCGACATACGGGCCACTGACGTGGCCGAGGTGGTGACCGACACGACGGAGGCGTTCCGGCCCGCGGCCGAGCGAGCCGGCGTGGCCCTCGACGTCGACCTCGGGGAGGCGGGACGGCCGCCGGTGATGGCCGCCGCCGACCCCGACCGGCTGGCCCAGATTGTGGCCAACCTGGTGGAGAACGCCCTCAAGTTCGCCATGTCCCGCATCTCGGTGACGGTGACCGACGGCGTGAGCATCGCCGTCGACGACGACGGCCCCGGGATCGCCGCCGACGACCTGGCCCACGTGTTCGAGCCCTTCTACCAGTCGGGTCGGGCGCCGACCCGCCAAGTGGGATCCGGCCTGGGGTTGGCCATCGTGTCCGAGCTGGCCGGGGCCATGGGTGCCTCCGTCCGAGCCGAGTCCCTGCCCACGGGTGGGACCCGCGTGGTGGTGTCCCTCCGGCCGTGGCGGACGGAGGCGTACGTCAGGCCCCCGGCGCCGTAGTCACGCGCTCGCTTCCTACGAGGGGAACCGGTCGAGGTAGACGATCCGCCTCCGACGCTCGTTCGTCGCCGAACGGGTCGTCGACCAGGAGGCTCTCCCATTCGGTCACGACAACCCGGTAGCCGGTGCTGTCGTCGTCGGGGTCGACGCCCGCCCGGCGCAGAGGCAACGGCGTGAGGAGGTCGACGTCGCCCTGCCACACCCGCATGAGCTCGTCCTCGTCGATCCGGGCCAGGTCGACGACCCGGCCGACCCGGGTCCAGTCAAGGTCGCTGGACAGCTCTCCCCGTTGCTCGACCCAAGCCCGGACCCCCCGCCCCGGCGTCAGGCTGAAGTCGGGTACGGGCGCCGACGAGGCCGGCCGAGAGCGCCTGCCGCTGCTGCTCGATCCCGGTGACGGTGACCCGCACCGTGTCCGGCTCGGGCCGGGTGACCGACACCGTACGGTCGTTGGTGAGCTGCACGAAGTCGACCACGACCGCCTTGGACAGTGGGCGCCGTCGACCGACCACGGCTGGAACCGGGCCAGGCCCAGCCGGAGGAACGGCCAGTAGGCCTCGCCCGGGTCGGCGTCGATATCGACGTACCGCTTGTCCCTCGCCGACGAGTAGCGCACCGGATGGCCGACCACGGCGACGCCGGGGTGCTCCCCGCCCAGCTCGGCCAGGGTCGGGCGGTCCATCTGCAGCAGCATGTCGCCGGCGAAGTCGCGGGGACGGGGGTTGGCTGCTGGCAGGCGGCCGCCCCGCCAGATCGGGGCCTTGCCCCAGTGCTCCTGGAACACCTGCTCGCTGACGTGCGCGGCGGTGTGCATCCTCACCTCGGGGGCGACACCGGTGCTGCGGTGGGCCACTGCGTGCACGTAGGTGTCCAGCCACGGCCCGACGCGCGGCCACGGCGCGGCTTACCTCGGGGGTGGTATACAGCCTTCTTGCTGAGCGACCCCGGGGCGGCGATGCTCGACTCGAAGCTGTTCGTGAGCCGCTTCGACGACCCCTTCCCGAACCTGTACGAGCGCTGGTGGGACGGCGACGAGTGGATCTGGCTCAACCACAGCCGTCCTGGCGGCATGCGGATGGCCACCGCCCCTGGCGCGGCCATGCTGACCGACCAGCTATTCGTCGTTGTGGAGGACGGCAGCCTGTGGGAACGACACAGGCGCGCCGACACGGGCCAGTGGGACTGGCAGGAGCATGGCCGCCCGGGGAACCGGCCCATCGTGCATGCGCCCGGCGCCGCCATGATGAACGAGAAGCTGTTCGTCGTGGTGGACGACGGCCGGCTCTGGGAACGGCACTGGCGCGCCGACCTCGGCCGGTGGGCCTGGCAGGACCACGGCCGCCCTCCGGGCGTGAACGTCTCCACCGCACCCGGGGCCGAGATGCAGGACCGCCGGCTCTTCGTCGGCGCCAGCGACGGCAGCCTCTGGGAGCGGGGCTGGAATGGCACCCAGTGGGAGTGGATCTCACACGGCAAGCCGCCCGGCACCGACGTGGCCACCGCCGCAGGCGCCGCCATGCTCAACGCGAAGTTCTTCGTCGGCACCCGCGACGGCCGGCTGTTCGAGCGGTACTTCAACCCCCGCGGCCAGTGGGTCTGGGTCGACCACGGTCGACCGCCGGGCACGGACGTGGGCACCGCTCCGGGTGCGGCCATGATGGGCTCGAAGTTCTTCGTCGGCACCCGCGACGGCCGGCTGTTCGAGCGGTACTTCAACCCCCGCGGCCAGTGGGTCTGGGTCGACCACGGTCGACCGCCGGGCACGGACGTGGGCACCGCTCCAGGTGCGGCCATGATGGGCTCGAAGCTGTTCGTCGGCACCCGAAACCGCCACCTCTTCGAGCGCCTGTGGAGCGACCGACAAGGGCGGTGGGTCTGGGTCGACCACGGCACCGCCTGTCAAGACCAGGCCCAGTACGTCGTGGGTGCGCCCGGACCTCAGCCCCGCCTCACAATCGCCGTCATGAGCGACGGCTACGCCGAGGACGACCTCGACAACTACCGCCGTGTCGTGGAGCACGGTGTGCTACGCGCTCTGACGTCCGACCAGCTCGCAGGCAACACGAACCTGCTGCGGGTCATCCGCATCGACGTGGTGTCGAGAGTCAGCGGCGTGACGGAGCGGCACTACGACGTCCGGGGGACGGTCGACAGAAGCGACGACGTGCTCAACCGCGAGGACTTCCGCCCCTCTCGCCTCGGTGTGATCGCAACCGGCGAGTGGAACCGTGGCTGGTTCGAGTTCTCGGACCTCACCGGTCCTCGGATCGAGAAGCTGCGCAGGCTCTTCGCGCCCGGCGCCGACCACGTCGTCGTAGTGGTCAACACCGGGATGATGGGCGGCCTCAGCAGTATCGGCCCGGGCCATGCCTTCTTCGACAGGGGCACAAGCTGGCAGGTCATTGCCCACGAGCTCGGTCACAACCTATTCGCCCTCGGCGACGAGTACCACCAGGACGACCAGACGTTCACGGGCGCGGCCTCGTCGGCGAACCTCTCCGAGCAGCCGCCCAGCTGGGAGCAGCTCAAGTGGCGGCCGCTCGTCACGGCAGGCGCCCCGCTCCCCACCGACCCCGGCCGCCTCCCCGGCGGGTGGAACCGGCAGACCAGCGTGGGCGCCTTGGAGGGCGGCGGCGGCGGCTTCGCCCGGGGCATCTTCCGGCCTGTGCTCGAGTGCCGCATGAACCAGAACTACCCGCCCTGGTGTCCGGTCTGCGCCCGGGAGATCGACAGGCAGCTGGCGATCTACCGATGAACCTCAACCCTGCCTGGCGCGGAAACCAGCATCTTCGGGTATGGCTCGACGTCACCACGACGAGGATCGCGGTGTCGGCCCTCGTCGTCATTGACACGCCGACCGTGCAACCCCCATTGCGAGGCGAGGCCTGGCTGGCCCACGTCCGCGTCGAGGGCGCCACCGCGCTCATCCAGCCGCTCGGCAACCCGCTCGCCTGGCGCGGCATTGGACAGGGCGACCGCGGCCACGTCCATGTCGAGCAGCGGCGCGCCGATGTCATCGTGCACGTCCCCCTCGACGCGCCCCGAGACGTGAGCGACGTCGAGATCAGGGTCGTCAACCTGTCCAGTTCGCGTCGACGGCCCCTAGACCTCGCCGCCATGGAGGAGGTGCTCGGCAAGCGGATCGGCAAGACGGTCGGTCGGGTCACGACGGGGGTGCTCGCCGCCCACCCCGACTGGCCGAACGTGGCCCGCCGCCTCGGGCTGCCCGACGCCCGCTTCGAGGTCTACCTCGACGCGAGGAAACAGTACCGTTGGCGGTTCGTCGGCCCGGGCGGCGACATCCTCGCCGACAGCGGCGGCGGCTATCCGACGCGTGACGCCCTGGTGGCGGATCTGCGAGTCGTCCGCCGGGGGGCGAGCAAGGCCAGGTTCGAGCTGCACACCGACCGGGCCCAGGAGTGGCGCTGGCGGATTCGCTCATCTGCCGGCGGCATCGTGGCTGACAGCGGCGAGGGGTACCCAACACGCACCGGGCTCAACAACGATGTGAAGCTGCTACGGACAGCCGCACCCGATGCGCCGATCGTCGACCTCCGCCGGTCCTGACGCGCATTCCGGTGCGAGCCGCCCTTTTTTCAAGCTGACGGTGACGCCTTCACGGGTCCAGTCCAAGAGGTGAAGCGAACCTGTGCTGCGAGGGCCCGAGGTTCGCAAGGGCTTCCCCCACGCGTAGAGCGCCCGGCTCCACCACCACCGCTCAGACCGAAGGCGTCGACTGGCGCCTGCCCGCGCCTTCTGAGCGACGCGGTCGGTCCAGGCCTGCTCGTCGCCCTGCCCGGCCTGGCGAGGTACTAGCTGCGCTGGCATCCCGCTCCGCCGAGTGCTCTGATCGCCTCGTCGAGATGAGGTGACCCCCCTGTAGTGGTCCAAGCGTTGTGGGAGTCCGTTGCCCCAGGATTGGGGCAGGAGGACGACACCATGACCCGACGTTGGCACACGCCCGACCAGATCATCCGCAAGCTCGCCGAGGGCAACGAGTCCTCGCCGGCGGTGCCGAGGTCGACTCGGTGGCCCGTGGTGGGGGTGGCGCCGGGCGGCCAAGCAGGCCCGGAGGGAGGGCCGCGTCGTCAACGACAAGCTCATCCTGCGCCTGTGGCGGGACGAGGGCCTCAAGATCCCCTACCGCGAGCGCAAGAAGCCCCACCGGGGCATCGGCACCGCCGTCGGGGCCATGTGCCCCATCGCCCCCAACGCCCTGTGGGCGATGGACTTCCAGTTCGACACCACCATCGACGGCCGCATCCTCAAGCTCCTCAACATCGTCGACGAGTACCCCCGGGATGCCCCGCCATCGTGGTCGACCGCTCCATCGACGCCGACAAGGTGGTCGCCACCCCTGACCGGCTGCTCTAGGGCACGGTGGTGGGGGGCGTGGCCGACGGGGGCGGGGCCACGGTGCAGGGAGGCAGGACCAGGGACGAGGAGGCGTTGCCGACCAGGAGCGACGCCGGGAACTGCCCCGGCTGGAGGCACCGCACCTGCCAGGCGGCGGCGCCCGCGCCGTCGGAGACGACGATGGCGACGGACTCCAGGCCGATGCTCGACGCCAGGTTGAGCTGGACCCGGATCCCGGGCCGGGGCGTCACCACCACCCGCCCGGCGGCGTCGACCCCACCGCTGCCGAAGCGCACGGTGAGGAGGGCGGGCAGCCCGACCAGCGGGGGGTTGGGATCGATCGAGGCGGTGATGGAGTTCTCCCCCAGGCGGATGAGCGTGGTGGTGAGGACCTTGGTCTCGTCGGCGGCCAGGAAGAACACGTCGGGTGCGATCTGGGCCAGGTCGGGCGGGCGGAAGATGGTGACCCGGTAGGAGCCGCCGAGGATGGACTCCACCGACCATCCGCCCGCCTGGGTCTGGGCCTCGGCCTGGGCCACGACGGTGCCCACGAATCGCTCGACCTTGACGACGGCCCCGGTGACCGGCCCCTCGGGCCCGTTGACGGTGCCCACGATGCGGGCCGTCCCCGGTCCGATGGCGGTCGACAGGGTGGTCGCGGTGCGGGGGTTGCCTCGGGCGATGGTGGTCTCGGGCTCCTCCTCGGTGGTCGGCGGGGCGGTGGTGACCTCGATGACGGCCGTCGTGTCCGGGATCGGCGACGTCGTCGGCGTCGGCTCCGACTCGTCGTCGCCGCCTCCGCCGCAGGACGTGGCCAGCACGGCGGCCACCAACAGCAGCAGGACCTTCCGCATCGGGCGCCGCTCTCTTTAGGGTACGAGCGGAAGGGCGAGGACCCGGGCCGGGGTGCTCCCGCCGTCCCAGCGCAGCTCCACGTCCGCCGGCGGCTCGACCGCCCGGCGGACATAGGCCAGGGCCACCGGCGCCCCGAGCCGGGCCGACCGGACCACGCTCGTCACCGTGCCCACCTCCTTGCCGTCGGCGTGGACGGTGGCCCCGATCGGCGGCAGCGCTCCCCCGTCGCCGCCCACCACGATCCCCCGCAGCCGGCGGGGGACGTTGCCGCCCCGCGAGTCGATGCGGGCGACCAGCTCCTGGCCCGTGTAGCAGCCCTTGGTGAAGCTCACCGAGCGGTCGACCACGCCCGCCTCGGCGGGGATGGTGGACTCGTCGAGCTCCCGCCCCATCACCGGCACGCCGGCCTCGATGCGTGCCACTTCGTAGTCGGCGATCGACGCCGCCGGCACCCCGGCCGGCGCCTCCACCTCGTCGGCCGGCCCCACGATGTCGACGCCCGGCAGGCCGGGCCAGTCGGCGGGCAGACCCCATCGGGCACCGCCTCGTGGGCGCCCGGGCCCCGGACGGCCAGGCACCGCCAGCCGTCGATCACCTCGATGTCGGCCTTCACCCGCAGCTTGAACCGGTTGAGCCGCTCGACGACCGCCGGCGCCCACCCGGCGTCGGTGTCGAGGATGTACTCCTCGGCGCCGACCCGGGGAAGCGCAGGAGGGCGACCACCTTGCCCTGGGGGTGGAGGAGCAGCGTCCACCCCGAGGTGCCCACGGGGACGTCGACCTGCTGCGAGAGCTGGCCCTGGAGGAACTTCATGGCGTCGGGCCCGCCACCCGGACGAAGTCCCGGGGCAGGTCGACGACGCCGACGTTCTCGTGCAGATCGAGTACATCAGGCACCGGCGGCCACCTGTCGGGAGGCCCGCATCCGGCGGGCGGCGGGGACGGCGGCCAGCAGGGCGGCCGCCTTGTTGTGGCACTCGTCGTCCTCCGCGCCGGGGTCGCTGTCGGCCACGATGCCCGCCCCCGCCTGCACCGACGCCCGCCCGTCGGCGCCCACGAACATGGTGCGGATGGAGATGGCGGTGTCGAGGTTGCCGGAGAAGTCGAGGTAGCCGACGACGCCCGCGTACGGCCCCCGCTTGGTGGGCTCGAGGGCGTCGATGATCTCCATGGCCCGCACCTTGGGGGCGCCCGACACCGTTCCCGCGGGCAGCGTCGCCCGGAGGACGTCGATCGGTCCCTTGCCCGGCGTCAGCCGCCCCGAGACCTGCGACGTGAGGTGCATGACGTGGGAGTAGCGCTCGAGCGTCATCAGCTCGTCGACCTTCTCGGTGCCGAAGCTCACCACCCGGCCGACGTCGTTGCGGGCCAGGTCGACCAGCATGATGTGCTCGGCCACCTCCTTGGGGTGCTCCCGCAGCTCGCCCGCCAGGCGGCGGTCCTCCTCCGGGGTGGCGCCCCGGCGGCGGGTGCCGGCGATGGGGCGGGACACGACCACGCCGTCGCGCAGCTGCACCATGGGCTCCGGGGACGAGCCGACGACGGTGATGGCGGGGTGGCGGAGGAAGTACATGTAGGGGCTGGGATTGACCTGGCGCAGGACCCGGTAGACGTCGAAGGGGTCGGCGCCCAGATCGAGGTCGAAGCGCTGGGAGAGGACGACCTGGAAGATGTCGCCGGCCAGGATGTGCTCCTTGGCCACGTCAACGGCGTCGGTGTAAGCCCGCCGTCCCACCACCGACCGCACCTCGGGCAGGGGGTCGGACGGGTCGGGGGGAGTGGCCGGCGTGTACGGCAGGGGCCGGCCCAGGTCGTCGGCCATGAGCTGGAGGCGGACCTGGGCCTCGTCGTAGAGCCGGTCGAGGGCCTCGACCGACACGTCCTCGGCCACCCGCACGTTCTCGATGAGCACCACCCGCTGGCGCCAGTGGTCGAAGGCGGCCACGTGGCCGATCACCGACAGGACGGCGTCGGGGTGGCCGAGATCGTCGGGCGGAGGCGACGGGAGGCGCTCGACCTCCCGCACCACGTCGTAGCCCAGGTAGCCGACCACGCCACCGTGCAGCGGGGGGAGGTCGGGGAGGACCGGCGAGCGGTACACGCCGAGGAGCCCCTCCACCGCGGCCAGGACGCCCCGGTCGAGGGGGACGCCCGCCGGCACCGCCCCGTCGGCCTCGATGCGCCCGTCGCGGGCCATCAGAGTGAGCGACGGGTCGCGGCCCACGAACGAGAACCGGCCCCACGTGTCGCCGTGCTCCACCGACTCGAGCAGGAAGCTCGGCGCCGCGTCGGGTCCGTCGCCGGCCAGCTTCAGGTAGGCGGCGACGGGCGTCTCCAGGTCGGACACCAGCTCCCGCCACACCGGCACCACCGTGTGGCCCGCGGCCAGGGCGCGGAAGTCGTCCCGGCTGAGATCCACTACTCGGCGGGGGCCGGCTCGCCGACGCCGAAGCGCCGGTAGAAGCAGGACCGCTCGCCGGTGTGGCAGGCGCCCCGTCCCTCCTGCTCCACCACCAGCAGCAAGGTGTCGCCGTCGCAGTCGTAGTACGCCTCTCGCACGAACTGGCGGTCGCCGGAGGTCTCCCCCTTGCACCAGTACTCCTGGCGGGACCGGCTCCAGAACCAGGTCCGGCCCGTCTCCAGCGTGCGCCGCAGGGACTCCTCGTTCATCCAGGCCAGCATGAGGACCGCGCCCGTCCCCTCCTCCTGCACGATGGCCGGCACCAGACCCGTCGGCGTTGAACGCCACCGCGGCCAAATCGCCGTCGTCGATACGGATGGGTGTCTCCACAGGCACGAGGCCATCGTACCGGCGCCCCCGGCCTGCACAGGATCTCCATATGGTGCGCAGGACTCCACCACATCCCGTCCGTATCCTTCGGGATGTGCAACGGACCGTGGTGGTGATCGAGGACGAGGCGTCGATCGCGTCGGCGGTGGCCGCCCGTCTGCGCAGCGAGGGCTTCCGGGTGGAGGTCGCCGCCGACGGGCCGTCGGGCGTGGCCCTGTGCGCCGACCTCCGGCCCGACCTGGTGGTCCTCGACCTCATGCTGCCCGGCCTCGACGGGCTCGAGGTGTGCCGGCTGGTGCAGCGCGACCGGCCCGTCCCCGTGGTCATGCTCACCGCCCGGGACTCCGAGACCGACATCCTGGTCGGGCTGGCGGTGGGCGCCGACGACTACGTGACCAAGCCGTTCTCGCCCCGCGAGCTGGTGGCCCGGGTCCACACGGTCCTGCGGCGAGCGGAGCGGGCGCTGGTGTACCCGGGCACGATGGTCCGGGTGGGCGACCTCGAGATCGACCCCGCCTCCCGGCGGGTGCGCAAGGGCGAGGTCGAGATCCACCTCACGCCCACCGAGTTCGACCTGCTGGCGTGGATGGCCGCCCACCGGGGCACCGTCCACACCCGCGACCAGCTGCTGGCCCAGGTGTGGGGCTACCGGGACGGCTCCGGCGCCCGCACCGTCGACTCCCACGTGCGGGCCCTGCGCCGCAAGCTCGGGCCGGAGGTCGTGCGCACCGTGCACGGCGTCGGCTACGGGCTGGAGGACCGCGCCTCGTGAGGGCCCCGGCCCAATGAGCCAGATGAGGCCCCTCGACCCCCTCAAGTCCATCAAGATGAAGCTGGGGGCGGTGATCGTGGCCGCGGTGGCGGTGACGGTGCTGGTCGTGTCGGTGGGGCGGGGAGCGGGGATGTCGGCCGTGGCCAGCGCCCTGCTGGCGGGGGCCCTGGCCCTGAGCCTGGTCCAGATCCTGGCCCGGGGCATGACGTCGCCCCTGCGGGAGATGGCCGTCGCCGCCCGGGCGATGGCGCACGGCGACTACGACCGGCGGGTGACGGCCACCTCCCGGGACGAGGTGGGCGAGCTGGCCCGGGCCTTCAACGCCATGGCCGTGCAGCTGGCCGAGGTCGACCGGGTGCGGCGGGACCTGGTGGCCAACGTGTCCCACGAGCTGCGCACGCCCATCACCGCCCTCCGGGCCAAGCTCGAGAACCTGGTCGACGGGGTGGAGCCGGCCGACGCCGAGACCCTGCGCACCATGCTCCGCCAGACCGAGCGCCTGGGCGGGCTGGTGGCCCAACTCCTCGACCTGTCCCGCCTGGAGTCGGGGGCCGTGCCGCTGCAACGGCGGACCTTCGCCTTGGAGCCGGTGCTGGAGGACGCCGCCTCCGAGTCCCGCCTGCACGCCCCCGGGGTGGAGGTCTCGGTCACGGTGGGCTCGCCCGAGCCGGTGGCCGACGGCGACCCCGCCCGTGTCCACCAGGTCGTGGCCAACCTCCTCGACAACGCGGTGCGGTACTCGCCGCCCGGGGGCACGGTGGAGCTTCCGCCCGGCGGGGCAAGGGCACCGTCACCATCGAGGTCCGCGACCACGGGCCGGGGATCAGCGAGGAAGACTCGACCCGGGTCTTCGAGCGCTTCTACCGGGCCGACGCGTCCCGCTCGTCGGGCCACGGCGGGGCCGGCCTGGGACTGGCCATCGCCCGCTGGATCGTCGACCTCCACGGGGGCGAGATCCGGGCCGAGCGGGCCCAGCCGACCGGCTGCCGCATGGTGGTCGTCCTCCCCGCAGGACGGACATGACGCCCGCTTTCCTGGAGCGAAAGCGACGTCCACGGTCGTTTTCGCTTCACAGAACCCGCTACCGGACGGAGAACCCGCGGTGAACTCGCTCGAGGAGCTGCACGTCAGCCTGGCTGTCCGGCGGCCGGTCGACGGGATCGCCCTGGCCGCGGTGGGGGCGGCGGCGGTGTTCACCGACGTCGCCGTGCGGTCGTCCCCCGACGGCCTGGCCGGCGCCCTGCTGGTGGCGTTGGTGGCCGGTGGCCTGGCCCTGAGCGGCCGGGTGACGAACCCCCAGGCCCGGGCCCTGGCCGCGGCCGCCGTCCTGTTCGGCGTGTGCCTGGCCGCGCGGACCAGCCCCTGGCTCCTGCCCTTCGACATCCTGGCCATCGGCGGGCTGCTGGTGCTGGCGGCGTCGTTCGCCACCGGCGGGAGCCTCCTCGACCTCACCGTGCCCGGCGGCGGCGGCCCGGGCCGTCCACGCCGCCGTCCACGGTCTGACCGCCCCCGCCTTCCTGGTGGCTGGTCGTCGGCCCACGTCTCGCAAGGGAGCGGCGGCGACGCCGGGGCCTGGCGCTGGCGGTGCCGCTGCTGATCGTGTTGGGCACCCTGCTGGCGTCCGCCGACGCCGTGTTCGCCGGCTTCTTCGACGGATGGAACCTGGTTACCCCGATCGAGCACGCGATCCTGCTGGTGATCGGGGCGTGGGGCATGGCCGGCCTGCTGCGGCTGGCGTCGGCCGCCCCGCGCCGGCCCTCGGACGGGCCCGGTACCGGCTGGGCCGCACCGAGGCGACGATCGTGCTGGGGTCGGTGGTGGCCCTCTTCGCCGCCTTCGCGGTGGCCCAGGGGGTGGCCGCGTCCGAGGGCGGGAAGCACGTGATCGAGACCGCCGGCCTCACCTACGCCGAGTACGCCCGCACCGGGTTCTTCCAGCTGTTGGCGGTGGCGTTCATCACCCTGGCCGTACTGCTCGGGCTGCGGGCGGCCACCGACCTCACCGACGCCGCCGTCCGCCGCCGGTTCACGGTGCTGGCGGAGGCGGCGGTAGCGCTGACCCTGGTCATCGTGATCGTCGCCATCGTGCGCCTCGGCCTGTACGAGGACGCCTTCGGGCTCACCATGCTCCGTCTGGTCAGCACCGTCGTCGCGGTCTGGATCGGCGTCGTGTTCGTGATGCTGGCCCTCGACCTGGCCGGCGTCGGACGGGGCCGGGCGTGGCTGCCGTCCACCGCCGTCGCTGCCGGCCTGGTCGCCCTCTTCGCCCTCAACGTGGTCAACCCGGAGGCGATCGTCGTCCGCCACAACGTGGCCTTCGCCGAGGAGAGCGGCCGGTTCGACCCCGACTACCTCACCGACCTGTCCGACGACGCCGTCCCCGCCCTGGTCGACGCCCTCCCCCGGCTCTCCCCCGACGCCCGCCGGGTGGTCCTCGACCAGGTGTGCGGCACCATGGGCTCCGCCGGGCAGGACGGTCGCTCGTGGTGGTCGTTCAACTTCGCCCGGGACGCCGCCGTCGAGGCCCGCAACTCGGTGTGTGTCAGGGAGCGTTCGTGAGGTCCGCGGCCGTTACCGCCAGGAGCAGCCCCGCCCGGGAGCTCGACCGGAGGTGCCAGGAGGCGTAGGCCGGGACGGGCGGCCGTCATCGGACCAGGGACGGAGATGGCCTCCCCCCACGGGTGGAGCCGACGGCCGGCCCGGGCTCAGGTCGTCGGCAGCTTGGACGCGAAGTCCCGGGCCAGCTCGGTGGCCAGGCCCTGGTCGAACGGGGTGGTGTCGTCGAGGAACGAGATGGTCCCGATCGCCCGCCCGACCCGGATGAACACGAGGTCGAAGTAGAGGTCGATGCTCAGCAGGTCGATCCGGATGGGCATGGTGATGCGGAAGGCGCGGCTGTCCTCGCCCACGTCGGCGAAGTCGTGGACGTCGAGGCGCACGTCACCGAACGTGACCCCCTCGGGCAGCGCCTCGCCCTCGCTCGGGTTCTGCAGGGAGAACTCGATGACCTCGGCGAACACGTCCTCGAAGCACCCCCGCGCCTCCGGCTGGTTGAGGACGTCGACCACCTCGTCGGCGAACGCCCTCGTCGGTAGGACCGAGACCTCGGCTTCCACCTCCGACGCGTCGGCGCGGAACGTGTCCGACTCGACCTCGACCTTGGCGTCGCCCAGGAGGGCCTCGTCGATGCGCAGGCAGGCGGCCAGCTCGGCGTCGAGGTCGGCCCTTCCTCCTCGTCGTCGTCGTCCCTCGGCTCGGCCGACCAACCGGGCGGGAAGTCGTCGAGGACGGGCAGCGCCTGCTGGGCGGCGGCCCGGTCGGCGGCCAGTTGGGCCTCGGTGCGGGTGTCCTCCAGATCGACCGGCGCCGAGTCCTTGGAGTCGGCCGCAGGCGGCCAGGAGGACCGCCATCACCACCGCCACTGCGACCGCCACCACCACCGGGCCCGATCTCCGCATCCGCACGGGCCGGATTCTACGACGGGCGGACGGTGATCCCCCGGGACCGCAGGTGGTCCTTGGCCTCCCGGACGGTGTGCTCGCCGAAGTGGAAGATCGACGCGGCGAGGACGGCGTCGGCGCCACCGGCCAGGGCACCGTCGGCCAGGTGGTCGAGGGAGCCGACCCCGCCGCTGGCGATCACGGGCACGCGGCAGCGGTCGGACACGGTGCGGGTGAGCTCGAGGTCGAAGCCCTCGCGGGTGCCGTCGCGGTCCATCGAGGTGAGGAGCAGCTCGCCCGCTCCTCGGGAGACGCACTCATCGGCCCAGGCGATGGCATCGAGGCCGGTGGGCGTGCGTCCACCGTGGGTGAAGACCTCCCACCCGCCGTCGGCGTCGCCGGGTGACCGGCGGCGGGCGTCGATGGCCACCACCACGCACTGGCTGCCGAACTCGGCCGCCAGCTCCGTCACCAGCTCGGGCCGGGTCACGGCGGCGGTGTTGACCCCCACCTTGTCGGCCCCCGCCCGCAGCAGGTGGCGGGCGTCGTCGGGCGTGCGGATGCCCCCGCCGACGGTGAAGGGGATGAACACCGTCTCCGCCGTGCGGCGGGCGACCTCGACCATGGTGTGGCGGTGGTCGGACGAGGCGGTGATGTCGAGGAAGACGATCTCGTCCGCCCCCTCGGCGTCGTAGCGGGCGGCCAGCTCGGCCGGGTCGCCGGCGTCCCGGAGGTTGACGAAGTTGACGCCCTTGACCACCCGGCCGGCGTCGACGTCGAGGCAAGGGATCACCCGGACGGAGCGCACGCGGCCATCGCCTCCTCCACCGTGAAGCGGCCGTCGTGGAGGGCCTTGCCCACGATGGCACCGGCCAGGCGCCGTCCGCCGACCTCCAGCGTGGCCAGGGCGGTGAGGTCGGCGGCCGACCCGACTCCCCCGCTCGCAATCACGTCGACCCTGGTGGCCTCGAGCACCGCGGCCAGACCGTCGAGGTCAGGGCCGGCGAAGGTGCCGTCACGGGCGATCTCGGTGACGACGAAGGCGGCCACCCCGCAGTCCTCGAACCGGGCCAGGAGGTCGAACAGGTCGACCCCCGAGCCCTCCAGCCAGCCCCGGACCGCCGCCACCCGGCCCCGGACGTCGATCCCGACCGCCACCTGGTGGTGCGACGCCAGGTCGCGGACCAGCTGCGGGTTCTCGACCGCGGCCGTCCCGATCACCACCCGGTCGACGCCCGCCTCCAACAGGGCCTCGGCCGACGCCTGGTCGCGCACGCCCCCGCCAGCCTGGATGTTGACCGCGCCGCCGACCCCGGCGGCGATGGCCCCGATCACGGGCCGGTTCTCGGGGGTGCCGGTACGGGCCGCGTCGAGGTCGACCAGGTGCAGCCAGCGGGCCCCGCGGCCACGAACGAGCGGGCCACCGTCACCGGGTCGGTGCCGTACGCCGTCTCCTGGGCGAAGTCCCCCTGGTAGAGACGGACGGTCCGGCCGCCCCGGAGGTCAATGGCGGGGAACAGATCCAACGAAATTGGCCAGAATCCGGAGCCCGGCCGCCCCCGACTTCTCGGGGTGGAACTGGGTGGCCCACAGCCGTCCCCGGCGCACGGCGGCCACCACCGGCCCTCCGTAGTCGCAGGTGGCGACCACAGCGGGCGTCATCTCAGGGGCGTAGGAGTGGACGAAGTAGACCCACAGCGGGTCGTCGAGCCCGTCGAACAGGGCCTCGCCCGCCGGCCGCCGCTCGAGGACGTTCCACTGCATCTGCGGGCGCTTGACCCCGTCGGGCAGGAGGCGCACGGTGCCGGGGAGCACGCCCATGCCCTTGACGTCGGGGTCCTCCTCCGAACCCTCGTAGAGCATCTGCATCCCGACGCAGATGCCGAGGAAGGGTGTCCCCGACTCGATCGTCTCCCGGGCTACGTCCTCCAGGCCCGCCTGCCGGAGGGCGCCCATGCACCGCCCGAAGTGGCCCACGCCGGGGAGCACCACCGCCTCTGCCCCCCGCACCGTGGCCACGTCGTCGGTGAGCACCGCGTCCGCCCCCACCCGCTGCAACGCCTTCTGGGCCGACCGCAGGTTGCCGATCCCGTAGTCGAGGACGGCGATCACGCCGCCGCCCCACCCTGGCACCTGGTGACACTTTGCCCGGTCCTGGGCGGGTGAAGTGTCACCGGTTCGCCGCCGCGGCTCACAGCGAGCCCTTGGTGGACGGGACGCCACCGCCCTCGATGCGCACCGCGTCCCGCAGGCCCCGGGCCACGCCCTTGAACGACGCCTCCAGGATGTGGTGGTTGTTCTTACCGCTGCGCATGCGCAGGTGGAGGGTGATGGCGGCGGACGTCACGAACGCCCGCCAGAACTCCTCCGCCAGCTGGGGGTCGAACGGCGGCACGCCCAGGGCGTCGCCCCCCGGCTCGACCTCGTAGAGGAGGAACGGCCGCCCCGACAGGTCGAGGGCGACCTCGATGAGGGCCTCGTCGAGGGGCACCGAGATCGACGCGAAGCGACGGACGCCCGCCTTGTCGCCCAGCGCGTCGCGGAGGCACTCGCCCAGGGCGATGCCGACGTCCTCCACCGTGTGGTGGGTGTCGACGTCGAGGTCGCCGCTGGCCTTGAGGTCGAGGTCGAACCCGGCGTGGCGGCCGAGCTGGGAGATCATGTGGTCGAAGAAGGGCACGCCCGTGGCGACGTTGGTCTCCCCCGACCCGTCGAGGTCGAGGCGGATCTCGATCGACGTCTCCTTGGTGACCCGCGACCGGGTGGCGACTCGTGTACCGGCCATCTAGCCGAGGACCTCCTCTAGGGCGGACAGGAAGGCGTCGTCCTCGTCGGGTGTGCCGACGGTGACCCGCAGGCAGCCGCCCAGCCGGGGCCACGACGAGCAGTCGCGCACCAGCACCGACCGCTCGACGAGACCCTTCCAGACGGTGGCGCCGTCGATGGAGGACGGGCGGAAGAGCACGAAGTTGGCGGCCGACGGCCACACCTCGACCGGCAATCGTCGCAGCCCGGCCAGCAGCCGTTCCCGCTCGCCGACGACCGCGGCCACCCGGGCCTCCATCTCCACCTGGAAGCCCAGGGCCAGCCGGCCCGCGATCTGGCTGGCGGCATCGAGGTGGTAGGGCAGGACGACCCGCTCCAGTTGGGCCACCACCGTCGGCCGGGCCCACCAGGTAGCCCATGCGGCAGGCGGCCATCGACCACGTCTTGGAGAACGTCCGGGTCACGACCAGAGGCCGGTCGTCGGCGAGCAGCGCCAGCGACGACCACGGGGCGAACTGGGCGTAGGCCTCGTCGACCACCACCAGCCCGGGCGCCAGGTCGAGCACCGCCTCCACCGCCTCCCGGGGCTCCACCAGGCCGGTGGGGTTGTTGGGCGACGTGAGGAAGGTGATCGACGGCTCGTCCGGCCCGGAGAGAACTCGCCGCACCTCGTCGAGGTCGAGGGTGAAGTCGGCGGCCCGCTCCCCCACGGCCACGCCCGTGCCGGTGATGCGGGCGATGTGGGAGTGGAGGGCGTAGGTGGGCTCGAACACGGCCACCGTCCGCCCGTGGCCGCCGTAGGCCAGGCACGTGGCCTGGAGGACCTCGTTCGAGCCCTTCCCGACCAGGACCTGCTCCGGCCCGACCCCGTGCAGCTCGCCGATGGCCGTCCGCAACGCCCTCGCCTCACGGTCGGGATAGCGGTGGAACGGGACCCCGGCCAGCTCCCCCAGGAACGCCTCCCGCCACGCCGGCGGCGGGGGGTAGGGCGACTCGTTGGTGTTGAGGCGGACGTCGACCGTCACCTGGGCCGAGTGGTATCCCTCCAGGTCGGAGAGGTCGTCTCGCACCGTGATGGCCATCAGCTACGGCCCAGCCGCATCTGGACGGACAGGGCGTGGGCGTCGAGGCCCTCGGCCCGAGCCAGGGTGGCCACCGCCGGGGCAACCGCCGTCAAAGCCTCCTGGTCGAGGGTGATGGCGTGGATGGTGCGCACGAAGTCGGCCACCTGAAGCCCGCCGGCGAAGCGGGCCGACCCGAACGTGGGCAGGACGTGGCTGGGCCCGGCCAGGTAGTCGCCCACCGACGCCGGCGCCCACGGCCCGGTGAACACGGCCCCCGCGTGGCGGACACCGGCCAACATCGCCTCCGCCCCCTCGCACATCAGCTCCAGGTGCTCGGGGGCGATGGCGTTGGCCACCTCCAGCGCCGCCTCCGGCCCGTCGACCAGCACCGCGTAGCCACCGCCGTCGAGGGTGGCCTCGATCTCGGACCGGCGCATCGACGCCTTCACCAGCCGGGTGATCTCGGCCGTCACCGCGTCGGCCACCGCCTCCTCCCACGTCACCAGCCAGGCCAGGCCGTCGGGACCGTGCTCGGCCTGCACCACCACGTCGACGGCGGCCCACGACGGCGGCACCGAGCCGTCGGCGATCACCACCACTTCGGACGGGCCGGCGAAGGCGGCCGCCACCCCCACCACGCCCTCCGCCGCCACCTCCCGCTTGGCGATGGCGACGTAGACGTTGCCCGGCCCGACGATGACGTCGACCGCCGGCACCGACTCGGTGCCGTAGGCCATCGCCCCCACCGCCTGAGCGCCGCCGATCCGGTACACCTCGTCGACCCCGGCGACGGCGGCCGCGGCCAGGGTCGGCCCGAATACCCGGCCGTCGGGACCGGGCGGCACGCACAGCACCACCTCGGCCACGCCTGCCACCCGGGCCGGGATGGCGGTCATGAGCACCGTCGACGGGTAGCCGGCCCGTCCTCCGGGCACGTAGGCCCCCGCCCGCTCGACCGCCCGCCGCAGCTCCCGCACGACGATCCCGTTGCGCTCGTGACGGGTCTCGGGCCGCACCTGGTGGCGGTGGTAGGCCTCCACCGAGTCGGCCGCCTGCTCCAGGGCGGCGCGCAACGGCGCCGGGATGGCCTCGAGGGCCGCCTGCAGCTCGGCCGCCGGCACCCGCAGGTCGTCGAGCACCACCCGGTCGAAGCGCTCGGTGTACTCCCGTACGGCGGCGTCGCCCCGCTTGCGCACCTCGGCCAGGATCTCCCGCACCGCCTCGACGGGCGCGGCCCCACCCTGGTCGGGGCGGGGCAGGCGCGACCGGAGCCCGGGCCCGGTGGCACCCCGCAGGTCGAGGCGGGAGAGCATGGCCCGATCGTACCGGCGGGCCACGCTGCCCCCGATCCCATTCACGATCTCGTGCACGATCTCCCTCGAGGGGGGACTGGGGTAGGAAGGGGCCCATGGCCACCGACTCCCCGTCATCGCCCGGGCCCGAGCTGTCCTCCATAACGACCGCCCTGAGCGACATCACCCGCCGGGTGACCGCCATCGCCGACCGGTCTCAGGGCACCGAGTTGGACTGGCTTTCGTCGGTCGCTTTTCGACGTGGAACGGTCGCTCCTCGACGCCACCCGGCGGCTGTCGTCGGCCATCACGGCACTGCGCAAACGCGACTGACGGCGCCCCGGGGGCGCCGTCAGTGGGGCGGCCCGGGCGGCGGGACCCGTTGACCGCCATAGGGATCCAGGTGGCGGGAACCTGATCCCTGCCGAAAAGGTAGCACGTCTTGGAACGATTCCAACCGGCCTCCAGCACAGGTTCTCAGCAAGTTTTGCTCAACTCTTTTCGGTCCTGATGGCACCTGTGATGACGTTCGCCGACGGACAGAAGTCGGCCAACAGGCAGTCGCCGCAGCGGGGTGACCGGGCCTGGCACACCTTGCGCCCGTGCAGGATGAGACGCAGGCTGAGCCGCCCCCGCTCCCGGGCCGGGACCAGCCGGCCGAGGTCGGTTTCGACCTTCACCGGGTCGAGCTCGGTGGTCAGCCCGAGCCGCCGGGACAGGCGGCCGACGTGGGTGTCGACCGGGCAGCCCGGGCAGCCCGAAGCCCACGCTGCGGACCACGTTGGCCGTCTTGCGACCGACGCCCGGCAGGGTGACGAGGTCGGCCATGGCGGTCGGCACCTCGCCCCCGAACCGGTCCTCCAACGCGGTCGCCATGCCGATCAACGAGCGTGACTTCGCCCGGAAGAACCCGGTGGCATGGACCAGTCGCTCGAGCTCGGCGGTGTCGGCGGCGGCCAGGTCGGCCGGCGTCGGGTAGCGGGCGAAGAGGGCGGGCGTGACCTTGTTCACGTTCTCGTCGGTCGTCTGGGCCGAGAGGATGGTCGCCACCAGCAGCTGGAACGGGTTGTCGTGGGTGAGGGCGCACAGGTCGCGCTCGTCGCCGGGGTACTCGTCGGCCAGGCGGGCGACCGTCTCCCGGGCCCGGCCCTTGGGTGTACGGGGCCGGGCCATGGTTGGAGAACGTAGCGTTGGATTCTCGGGGCCAGCCGGTACCTTGGGCGCACATGGCCCGGCTGGAGATCAAGCGCCAGATGGGAAAGGTCGACATCGCCGCCGTGTCGGAGCTGCTCGACGTGGCCGCCGCGGTCGACGGCCACCACCCCCTCGGCGAGCACCAGTGGCTCGACCTCGTCCACGGCAACCGGCACGGGCTTCGCCGGGCTGGTGGCCTGGGAGCCGGGCCACGACCACCCCGTCGGCTACGCCCAGCTGACCCGGGAGGACAGCCCCGCCCATCACGGCCCGTCCTGGGACCTCGAGTACGTCGTCGATCCCCACCACCGCATGGCCGACGACGGCATCGGCGAGACCCTGGTCGGCACCGCCCTCGACATCGTCCGCCAGGAGGGCGGCGGCCGGGTCCACATGTGGGTGCCCAAGCCCACCGCCACCCACGACCGGGTGGCGGCAGGCGGTCGGGCTGGTCCGGGGACGGGAGCTGCGCCAGCTGCGTCGGGCGCTGCCCGTCCACGAGCAGGCCGACGGTCGACGACCCGCCCGTTCGTGCCCGGCCAGGACGAGGAGGCGTGGCTGGAGGTCAACAACCGGGCCTTCGCTGGCATCCCGGAGCAGGGCGGCTGGGACCTCGAGACGCTCCGCCGACGCGCGAGGAGCAGCCGTGGTTCGACCCCGCCGGCTTCCTGCTCCACGAGCGGGACGGGAAGCTGGCCGGCTTCTGCTGGACGAAGGTCCACGACGACCACGCCGGCCACGGCCACGCCACGCCACGGCGATCACGGCCACGACCACGGGACCACGACCGCTGGGCGAGATCTACGTGGTCGCGGTCGACCCCGCCTTCCAGCGCCTGGGCCTGGGCCGGCAACTGGTGCTGGCCGGCCTCGACTGGCTCGCCGGCCGGGGCATCCGGACGGCATGCTCTACGTCGACGCCGGCAACGACGGGCGCCCTGCACCTGTACGAGGACATCGGCTTCACCCTCGACCACGTCGACCGGGCCTACGTGGGCGACGTGGCCGGCCGGCGCCTCAGCCGACGGCGCCCACGCCGGCGGCCGATCCCAGCACGTAGGTGATCGCCGCCGGCACGGCGGTGAACAGCAGCTGGCGGCAGCCGAGCGCACGACCCGGCGGCCGGTGAAGCGGCCCGAGCAGGCCGCCCACGAGCGACGGCGGCGATGGCGCCCAGGATGATCGAGGCCACGACCGCCGCCGTCCCCCCGCCGAAGAACCACGGGAACAGGGGCACGACGGCGCCCACCGAGAAGCCGACGAACGACGACACCGCCGCGGCCACGGGCGACCCCAGCTCGCTCGGGGTCGATGCCCAGCTCCTCCCGGGCGTGGGTCTCCAGGGCCAGCTCGGGGTCCCGCATGAGCTGGCTCGGCCATGCTCCTCGGCCGTCTTCGGGTCGACGCCCCGGGCCATGTAGATCGCGGCCAGCTCGCGCCGTCTCGATCTCCGGGCTGCGGCGCAGCTCGATGCGCTCCATGTCGAGCTCGCGCTCGAGCAGCTCGGCCTGGGCCTTCATCGAGACGTACTCGCCGGCCGCCATCGAGACGGCCCCGCCGATGAGGCCGGCCAGCCCGGCCAGCCGCACGACGCCGCGGGCCGGGCTGGCGCCGGCGACGCCGAGGACGAGGCGACGTTGGACACCAACCCGTCGCTGACCCCGAAGACGGCGGCCCGGGCCGCGCCCCCCTGGACGTTGCGGTGGTGGTTCTCGGGCAGCGTCGGCGGGGCGGTCGGGGCCGCTCCCATCTCGTCAGGGGCGGACGCGCTCACCCGCGAGGGTACCGCCCGGCCACCGGCCGACCGGCGAGAGGTACGGCCCGTCACGCCCAGGCGGCCGACTCGAGGCCGGCGCTGGGCCATGATCGTGGTCGTGGCCGGACGCACGCCCACCAGCCGGTTCGACCTGAGCCCGCCCGAGGTGGCGGCGGTGCTCGGGCGACGAGCCCGCCTACCGGGCCCGCCAGGTGTGGGCCGGCCTCCACGGCGGGCCGAGAGCCGGACGAGATGACCGACCTGCCGGCCGCCGTTGCGAAGCCGGCTGGCCGACCGAGCTGCCGCCGGCCCTCCACCTCGAGCGGGAGTCGACGTCCGACGGCGGCGACACCGTCAAGTGGCTGTGGCGGCTGGCCGACGGCGACGGCGGTCGAGACCGTGCTCATGCGCTACCCGGACCGGGCCACGGTGTGCGTGTCCACCCAGGCCGGCTGCGCCATGGCCTGCTGCTTCTGCGCCACCGGCCAGGCCGGCTTCGACCGCCACCTCACGACCGGCGAGATCGTGGAGCAGGTGGTGCGGGCCCGGCGGTCGGCGCTCCCCCGCCGCCTGTCCAACGTCGTGTTCATGGGCATGGGCGAGCCGATGGCCAACTACGACGCCGATGTGGGCCGCCGTCGAGCGGCTGCACGACGACCTCGGGACTCTCGGCCCGCCACCTCACCGTGTCCACCGTCGGGCTCGTCCCCGGCATCCGCCGGCTGACGGCCGAGAGCCCTGCCGGTCAACCTGGCCGTCTCCCTCCACGCGGCCAACGACACGCTCCGCGACGAGCTCGTCCCCATCAACCGGCGCTACCCGCTGGCCGAGCTGGTGGCCGCCTGCCGGGACTACCTCGCCGCCAAGGGCCGCCGCCTGTCGTTCGAGTGGGCGCTGATCGACGGGGTCAACGACCGCCCGTCCGACGCCGCCGAGCTGGCCGAGATGGCCGTCCCCCTCGGCCGCCCACGTCAACCTCATCCCCCTCAACCCCACGCCCGGCTACCTCGTGCGGGGCCGTCGCCGGCCGCGGTGCGGGCCTTCCGCGACCGGCTGCAGGGGCTGGGCGTCAACGCCACCGTCCGCCGCAACCGGGGCACCGACATCGACGCCGCCTGCGGCCAGCTGGCGGCCCGAGCGGTCCCGGTCCCGGCCCTCCCGGACCCGGTCCCGGTCCGCCTGCGGTGAACCCCCTCGGGCGGGTGGTCGACGGCTTCGTCCTGGCGGTTACGCCGGCCCTCACCCGGCTGGCGGCCGACTCCCGACTCGCCGACACCGCCAAGCTCTCGGGCGACGTGGCCTTGGAGGCGTTCAACCTCACCGCCGCCTTCGTCGACGCCGACGGGCGCCACACCGACGACGAGCTCGACGCCTTCATCGACGTCTTCGGCCCCCGGTTCGACACCGTCGCCCGGGCCGCCAGCCCCCCGGCCATGCGGGCGGCCGGCCTCCTCACCGGCAGCCGGACGTTCCTCGACGCCCCGTCGTCGCTGTTCGAGCTGCTGGTGCACGCCGACGCCCGCGACGGCGGCAACCGGGCCTGGACCTACTACACCGCCGCCCTCGACATCGCCCACACCGTGTTGGCGCTGGACGCGTACCCGTCCCACGCCGAGCTGTCCGCCGTCGAGCGCTTCCGCGCCGCCCTGCTCCGGGAGATCGACGGCGCCGGCGTGCGCCGGCCGGGCGGGCCGCAGACGCTGGCCTCGCAGTCGCCCATCGTCCACCACACCGGCCCGGCGCCGCCCGTGCCCGTCGCCCCCGCGGGGGCGCCCCGGCCCATCGACGAGCTGCTGGCCGAGCTGGACGCCCTGGTCGGCCTGGCCCCGGTGAAGGCCGAGGTCAAGCTGGTCACCGACCTGCTGCGGGTGGAGAAGCTGCGGGAGGCGAGGGGCCTGCCGGTGGTCGAGCACAGCCGCCACCTGGTCTTCACCGGCAACCCGGGCACGGGCAAGACCACCGTCGCCCGCCTGCTGGCGCAGATCTACCGCACCCTCGGCGTGGTCGAGAAGGGTCACCTGGTGGAGACCGACCGGGCCGGGCTGGTCGCCGGCTACGTCGGCCAGACCGCGCTCAAGGTCAAGGAGGTCTTCACCGCCGCCCTCGGGCGGCGTCCTCCTGATCGACGAGGCCCACGCCCTGGCCCGGGGGGTCGACACCGACTTCGGCCACGAGGCCATCGACATGATCGTCAAGCTGATGGAGGACCACCGCGACGACGTGGTCGTGATCGTGGCCGGCTACCCGGACGAGATGGCGGTGTTCCTCGACGCCAACCCCGGACTGCGCTCCCGGTTCCCCAAGACCATCTTCTTCCCCGACTACACCGACGCCGAGCTGGCCTCGATCTTCGACGGGATGTGCCGAAAGAGCCACTACGTCCCGACCGAGGAGGCCAAGGAGGCGGTGCTGGCCTTCCTCGGGTCCCAGGCCCGGGACCGGGGCTTCGGCAACGCCCGCCTGGTGCGCAACCTATTCGAGGCGGTCGTGGCCCGTCAGGCGAGCCGGGTCGTGGCCCGGCCGGAGGCGGAGGTCACCGACGACGCCCTCGTCGCCATCGAGGCGGTCGACGTCAACCCGTCGGCGGCACCGGCGGAAGTGGCGGAAGCGGCGCCAGGGATGCAGGGGGCCGTCCCTGCCGGACCAGCACCGTCACCTGGTCCGACGCCCTAATGGCGTCCACCAGCCTCTCCCCGGGGTGGACCCGGGCGCCGTCCCACACCACCGTCCGCTCCACCTCGCCCTCGACCACCGCCCCCTCTCCGATCACCGACGCCCCACCCGACGCGACCAGGTTGGCCCGCAGGTAGCGGGCGGGGGTGCCGCAGTCGACCACCGGCACGTCGGCCACCACCAGGTCGAGACCGACCCCCGGCTCCAGCCCGCGCCACGACACCTCCCACAGGCCGGCGGGAGCGTCGGGGAAGAGGCTCACCTGCGGCCACGGCAGGAGGGCGGCACCGGCGTAGGCCAGGTCGCCCCAGGTGGCGAGCTGCGGGTCGACGACGCACAAGAGCCGGGGACGAACGCCGTCCCACCCGGCGACGAGGGCGCCGAGGTCGGCGGTGCTCCAGGTGTCGGCGTTGACGACCAGCGTGGGACGACCGTCGATCCACGCCCGCAGCCGGCCCAGGGCGCCGGCCGTGCCCAGGCGATCGCCCTCCTCCCGCGAGACGTGGACGCCGAGTGCCTCCAGGTGGGCGGCGAGGGTGGGCTGGGAGAAGTGGCAGTTCACCGCCACCCAGTCGGTGACCGATCGGGCCCGGGCGACGGCGTGGTCGACGAGGGGCAGCCCGCCGACGGGGCAGAGGGCCTTGGGCCGGAGCGTCGTCAGTGGTCGCAGGCGGGTGCCGGCGCCCGCCGCCAGCACGACCGCGGCCACCCCGCCCGCTCCTGCCAGAATGTCGCCATGCAACAGCGCCGGTGGTTGAACAACTCCCAACCGCAGACCCTCCAGATCGCCGTCTTCCTGCTCTACATCAACTCTGCGTTCCTGCTGTTCGACCTGCTGCGACTGGGCGTATTCCCGATGTTGTACCTCGGAATCGTCGCCGGCCAGGTGGCCGCCGGCTTCGGGATCGCCAACGAGCGGAAGTGGGGCTACGCACTCGGCATCCTCATGTCGTTCGTGCCCTTCCTGCTGCGCTGGTACTACTTCGACAACCCGCTGCGGGGCGCGGGCCTGCTCAGTCTCATGTTCGAGATCGCCCTCATCGCCCTCCTGGTCCACCCGCAGTCACGCGACTACCAGCGCATCTGGTTCAAGTAGCTGCGGGTCGGCGGCCTTGGCTGTGCAGTTACGTCGGTATATCCGACGTAACTGCACACCGATCCTTCGGGACGATGCTGACCGCAGGCGTTCGACGGTCTCAGCAGGGATCGGCCTCCACCTCCCCGCTGTACTGCGGGGGTCGTCTCAGGTCGCCTTGAGGGTGCGGAGGTAGGGGCTCGACCTCCCGCCGGAGCTGGTCGAACGACGCCGGCAAGGCGGTGAGGGTGGCGATCACGACCCCGTCCGACCGGACGGCGATGTACCCCAGGAACGAGATCGGCGCCTCGTTGGGTGACGCCGAGTAGTGGAGCACGCCCAGCTCCTGCCCCTCCGCCCCCGCCACGACCTCCCGGTCGCGGGTCTCGAAGCCGGGGAGGACCGCCAGCTGGTCGATCGACGCATCCAGGTAGTGCTGGAGGGTGTCCCCCGGCTCTTGCACGGTGAGCATGTTGACGTTCGGCGTGAAGCCGCTCCGCTTCGGGCCGACGGCCCAGGCCTCGACCTCCGGGTCACGGGCCGTCACCGGCTTCCAGTCCGAGGGGACGGTGATGACGTAGGCGCCCTGAGGGTCGGCGAACACCTCGCCCTCGACCGGTGCGTCCACCGCCGCCTGCTCATCCGGCTCCGCGTCGGACGCGGAGTCGGAATCGGAGCCGCCGCATCCGGCCAGGACGAGCACGAGGAGAGCCGTCGCCAGCGGGCGGCGGCGCAGGCGCATCCGCTCATGATGCCACCGCCACCCCCCGCCAACCGGGGTGGTTAGAAGGCGACCCGCACGACCGTCGCCCGGATGACGCCGACGCCGTCGGCCGCCGACCGCTCGTAGAACACGACCGCCCCCGCCGGCTCGGATGGGGCGTCGAAGGCGATGTCGCCGGCGAAGTCCCCCAGGACGCCGTCGCCCCGGCCGGTCACGAATCCCTGGCCCAGGCGGGCGCCGCTCGAGCATCCCGTCCTCCCGGACCTCGACGATCACGTTGCCCTCGAAGGTGGCCGCCTGGCCCCGAACCGCCACCGACGAGGAGATCCGGTCGAGCGCGGCGGGCAGGCTGACGACGATCTCGGGCGAGGTGGCCGCCACCACGGTCCACGGGCCCTGGTCGCCGTCGGCGCCGCCGGACATCAGCAACGCGCTCGTGGTCGGCCGGGGGTCGACGATCGGCGTCCCGCCCTCGCCGACGGTGAAGCCGAGCTTGACCTCGACCCGGCCCCCCGCCACCACGACCGGGGACCCGAACGTGGCCGGGTTCACCATCCCCAGGTAGCGGGTGGCGAAGGCCTTGGCCGTCTCCACCGGACTGGTGAAGGTGCGATCCGCCCCCGACAGGTAGGCGTCCATGTCCGCCTGCGAGGTGAACGGCCAGATGCCGGGGAACGTGGCCTCCACCGGCGGGGAGCCGTCGACGAACTCGGCGTAGTCGGCGCAGCCGACCGGCTCGTCGAGGATGATCCCGTTGCCGGAGAAGACGTTGACCAGGTCGCCATCGAGGAGGAAGCGGACCCCGGAGACGCTCGGGAACTGGTCGAGGGTGCACGTCACCTGGGCCAGGCGCAGGCTGAGGGACAGGCTGCCGCCGCCCGACTCGAAGTCCTTCGACAGGTCGACCTTGGCCACGCCGTTGGCGATGTCGAGGTTGCGGAAGCGGGTCTCGGGGGGGATGGCGGTGCCGAAACCGTCGCTTGCCTCGGCCGACGTCGGCCCGCCGACCAGCGCTTTCACCGTCTCCGCACCTATGCGGGTGACCTTGGGGACGGCCCGGGTGACGGCCACGATCTTCTCCCCCCGGGTGAAGTAGAGGGTGACGTCGGTGGTCGTCGCCGACCCGGTGGTGCCGGGCGCGGTGGTCGCGGTGGTCCCGCCGTCGTCGCCGCCGCCGGGTGTGGTCGGAGGACGGGTGGGCGAGGACCCGGCGTCGACCGATCCGTCGCCGGATGCCCCGCAGGCCGCGGTCGCCACCGCCAGGGCCAGTCCCATCGCCATCGTCGTCAGCCGGAGCCTCATGTCCCGGACCTTCACCCTCATGTCATGGCCTCCCTCGCGTGCGCCGCTTCAGTGCGTCCACCAGCCCATCGTGGCGGGCGGTGGTCACCGTCTCGTCGCCAGCGGGTAACGACTGGGCAACAGTTTTGGCGGACGCGGCCTGCGGCCCGCGCCGGGGCAGCACCACGGTGAACACGGCCCCCGCCTGGGGATGGTTGGCGACCGTGACCTCGCCCCCGTGGAGGCGGGCGTTCTCCCGGGCGATGGCCAGGCCCAGGCCGCTGCCGGCGCTGCGGGGACGGGCGGGGTCGGCCTTGTAGAACCGCTCGAAGACCGACGACAGGTGCTCCGGGGCGATGCCCTGTCCCCCGTCGGCGACCTGCAGGCGGACGGTGGCGTCGTCGGCCGCCATGGCCACCCGCACCGGCGGCCGCCCGTGCTCGAAGGCGTTGCCGACCAGGTTGCCGATGACCGCGTCGAGGCGGCGGGGGTCGACCTCCATCACCACGCCCGGCTGCAGGCGGGCGTCCACCCGGGACAGCCAGCCCCGGCTGCCGAGGGCGCCCGTGACCAGCTCGGCCACGTCGACCGACTCCCACGCCATGGACGCCACCCCCGCGTCCAGACGGGAGATCTCCATCAGGTCCTCCACCAGGCCGGCCAGGCGCCGCGACTCCACCACCAGCAGCCGGGCCGCCCGCAGGCCGGTGTCGTCGAGGCCGGTGGTGTGGGCTTCCAGGACGTCGGCCGCGGTGGTCAGGGCGGTGAGCGGCGTGCGCAGCTCGTGGCTGACGTCGGCCACGAACCGGCGTTGGGTGGCCTCCAGGGCCCGGAGGTCGGCCACCGTGCGCTCGAGCGCCTCCGCCATCCGGTTGAATGACTCGGCCAGGTCGGCGAACTCGTCGCTGCCGGCGACCGGCAGCCGGGTCTCGAGCAGACCGACCTCCAGCCGGTGGACGGCCCGCCGGGCCCGCCGCAACGGACGGAGGACGCCCCGGGCGGCGAGGGCGCCCACCACGCCCGACACGACCACCGACGCCAGGGCGACCCCCGCCAGCACCGCCCGGAGGGTGCCCAGGTCGCGGTCGATCTCGTCGAGGGGGAAGAACAGGTAGAGGCTGGCGGTGCCGGGGACCTGGCCGCCGACCACGATGCGGGGCCGTCCGGCCACGTCGGTCCGGACGGAGACCAGCCTGCCCGCCGCCACCCGGTCGACCACGTCGGGCGGCACGGCCGCGGCCGACGTGGAGATCGACGTCGTGTCGGAGGCGCCATCGGGCATCACTGTCACCACGTCGAAGCCGCCCCCGTTCCGGGTGACGAGCCGGTTGACGAAGGTGGTGACCTCCGCCTGCGACGCCCCCTCGGGCAGCCCGTCCACCGCCTCCACCAGGGCCGACCGGGCGGCGCGGAGGGCGTCGTCGCCGGCCCGGTCGAGCACCGCCTTGCGGACCAGGAGGAACGAGGTGACCGCCACCGCCACCGCCGTCACCGCCGCCACCAGGGCGAACGTGGCGACCAGGCGCGGCCGCAGCCGGGCGACCGCCAGCGGCCGCCGCTCGGTCGGTGTCACGTCACCCTCATTGGGGAGCCACCAGCTTGTACCCCACCCCCCGGACGGTCTGGACGAGCGTCGGGTTGGCAGGGTCGTCCTCCACCTTCGAGCGCAGGCGCTGGACGCAGACGTCGACCAGCCGGGAGTCGCCCAGGTAGGAGTACTCCCACACCCGCTCCAGGAGCAGGGCCCGGGTGAAGACCTGCCCCGGGCGGCGGGCCAGCTCGAGGAGGAGCTTCGAGCTCGGTGCGGCTGAGCCTTACCTCGCGGCCCCGGAGGGTGACGGCCATGCCCAGGGGGTCGACCACTAGTTCGCCGAAGCGCATGGTGCGCTCCTCCGGCGGGCGGGCCTGCCGGCGGAGGACGGCCTTCACCCGGGCCAGCAGCACCCGGGTCTCGAAGGGCTTGGTCACGTAGTCGTCGGCGCCGGACTCCAGGCCCACCACCACGTCGATGGGGTCGGCCTTGGCCGTCAGGAGGATGATCGGCACCTGGTCGACGGCCCGGATGCGCCGGCACACCTCGAAGCCGTCCATCACCGGGAGCATCACGTCGAGCAGGATCAGGTCGGGCTGCACCTGGCGCCACCGCTCGATGGCCTCGTCCCCGGCGGCGGCGGTGCTGACCCGGTGGCCGTCGCCCTCCAACGCCATCGTCACCGCCTCCCGCACCGAGGCGTCGTCCTCGACGAGGAGGATGGAACTCACGCCGGCCCGCCCTCCCGCCCGGGCAACTGGTGACGGATCGCGGGGTCCTGGCCCCGGTTTTCGTCACCAGTTCGGGGGACGTCACCAGTTCGGCGAGCGACGTCCCGGAAGGGGACGCCCTCGTCGGCCCGGGGGGCCTTGGGCAGGCCGAGAACCCGCTCGGCCACGATGCTGCGCAGGGCCTCCTCGGTGCCGCCGCCGATGCGGGTGGCGGGGACCCAGAGCTGCAGCAGCGTCCACTCGTCGACCAGCATCGCCCCCGCTCCCCGGAGCCCGTCGAGCAGCTCGTCGCTCCGCCGCGACACCCGGGTGGCGGCCAACTTGGCCACCGTCCCCTCGGCGCCGGGGATCTCGCCCCTCGCCAGCTTGGCCACCACCCGCTCCCCCAGCACCTCCAGCACCTTGGCGTCGATCCACAGCTGGGCCGCCAGCTGCCGCACCACCGGGTCGTCGGCCACGCCCCGGGGGCGCAGGTCGGCCAGCATGCGCTCCACTCCGCCCGCCACCCGGGCCACGCCCAGGCCCAGATTGAGCCGCTCCGACAGCAGGGTGGTCACCGCCACCGCCCATCCCCCGCCGACGTCGCCCACCCGGGCCGAGTCGGGCACCCGCACCTCGTCCAGCAGCACCTCGTTGAACGCCGACCCGCCCGTCATCTGCCGCACCGACCGGACGGTCACCCCCGGCGCATGCATGTCGACGAGGAGGTAGGTGCACCCCTGGTGCTTGGGGACGTCCCAGTCGGTGCGGGCCAGCAGCACGCCCCAGTCGGCGTAGTGGGCAGCCGACGTCCACAGCTTGTGGCCGGTAACCAGCCACTCCGAACCATCGGCCGAAGCCACTGCGGTGGTGGTGACCGCAGCCACGTCGGTGCCGGCGTCGGGCTCGCTGAAGAGCTGGCACCAGATCTCGTCGGCCCGCAGGATCGGCGGCAGGTGGCGGTGCTTCTGGTCCTCGGTGCCGTGAGCCATGAGGGTGGGCCCGACCATGGCCTCGGCGATGAGGTTGATGCCCGGCGGCACGCCGGCCGCCGCCGCCTCCTGGGCCCAGATCACCCGCTGGGTGATCGGCAGGCCCCGGCCCCCGTACTCGGTCGGCCAGCCGAGTCCCGCCCAGCCGCCGTCGAACAGCTCCCGCTGCCAGGCCTTGCCCCGGACCACGTGCTCGGTGTCGGAGACGTCGGCGAACACCAGGGACGGGCTGTCGGGATCGACCCCCACCCGGTACGGCGGAGCGTGCTCGGCCAGCCACGCCCGGGCCGCCTCCCGGAATGCCGCATCCTCAGCCGTCTCGTCCACCGCCTCTGAGCGTACGGGGACAGACTGAGCCAGTGGACGACCTCGTCAACGCCGGCCTCGACCTGCTCCTCGTCGTCGCCGTCGGGGGCATGCTGTGGGCCGCCATCGGCCGCCTCCGCCGCCGGCAGGTCGCCGTCCCCCGCTGCCCGGGGTGTGGCCGGACCACGTCCCTCGCCTACCCGCGATGCCCGAGTTGTGGCGAGCCGACGCCTACTGTCGGCCCATGAACCGGTTGGCGGACGAGTCGAGCCCGTACCTGCAGCAACACAAGGACAACCCCGTCGACTGGCACCCGTGGGGCGACGAGGCGTTCGAGCGGGCCCGGGCGGAGGACAAGCCGATCCTGCTGTCCATCGGCTACGCCGCCTGCCACTGGTGCCACGTGATGGCCCACGAGTCGTTCGAGGACGCCACCACGGCCGGCCTCATGAACGAGCTGTTCGTCAACGTCAAGGTCGACCGCGAGGAGCGGCCCGACGTCGACGCCGTCTACATGGAGGCGGTGCAGGCCATGACCGGCCACGGCGGCTGGCCCATGACCGTCTTCCTCACCCCCGACGGACGCCCGTTCTACGGCGGCACCTACTACCCGAACAAGCCCCGCCATGGCATGCCCTCCTTCGAGCAGGTCCTGCGGGCGGTCGACGAGTGGTGGCGGGACAAGCGGGCCGAGGTGGGCGAGCAGGCGGCCCGGCTCACCAACGCCCTCGGCCGCATGTCCGACTTGCCCGTACCGACCGACGACACGCCCCTCCCCGACGGGCCGAAGCTCCTCACCCGGGCCCGGGACGCTCTCGCCCACCGCTTCGACCCCCACTGGGGAGGGTTCGGCGCCGCCCCCAAGTTCCCCCAGCCCGACACCCTCGAGCTCCTCCTGCGGGCCCACGCCCGCCACCCGGACGACGCCGAGGCCCTGGCCATGGTCGTCACCACCCTCGACGCCATGGCCTCGGGCGGGATGTACGACCACCTCGGCGGCGGCTTCGCCCGCTACTCGGTCGACGGCCGCTGGCTCGTCCCCCACTTCGAGAAGATGCTCTACGACCAGGCCCTCCTGGTGCGGGCGTACCTCCACGCCTGGCAGGTCACCGGCGAGGAGCGCTTCCTCCAGGTCCTCACCGAAACCATCGACTACGTGCGGCGGGACCTCCGCCACCCCGACGGCGGCTACTACTCCTCGGAGGACGCCGACTCCGAGGGCCACGAGGGCACCTTCTACGTGTGGACGGTGGAGGAACTGCGCACGCTGCTGGGCGACGACGTCGACGCCGCCATCGAGTGGTGGGGCGTGAGCCGGCCGGGCAACTTCGAGGGCAAAAACATCCTCCACCGCCCGGTGCGGGGCGACCTGCGGCGGCCAGCGACCATCGAGCGGGCCCGTCAGACCCTGTTCGAGGCCCGTGAGAAGCGGGTCCGGCCCGGGCTCGACGACAAGGTCATCACCGAGTGGAACGGGCTGTTCCTTTCCGCCCTGGCCGAGGCGGCCGCCGCCACCGGCCGGGCCGACTGGCTGGCCGACGCCGAGACGGGGGCCGACTTCCTCCTCCACCACCTCCACCGGGCCGACGACGACCGGTGGCTGCGGGCCTGGCAGGGCGGCCGGCCGGGGCGCCACCTGGCCCTGGCCGCCGACTACGCGGCCCTGGTCGACGCCTTCACCCGCCTGGCCGAGGCCGCCGGCGAGGGCAGTTGGATCGCCTGGGCCCGGCAGACGGCCGACCGCATGCTCGAGCTCTTCTGGGACGACGACGCGGGCGGCCTGTTCACCACCGGCGCCGACGCCGAGCGCCTCATCACCCGGTCCAAGGACCTGGTCGACAACGCCGTCCCGTCAGCCAACGGCACCGCCGCCATCGCCCTCCTGCGGCTGGCCGCCCTCACTGGCCCTGATCGAGATGGCACGGACCGGTACCGCGACCGGGGCGAGGCCATCCTCCGCCTGCTCGCCCCGGTGGCCGAGCAGCACCCCTCCGCCCTCACCCGGACGGTGGCCGCCGCCGACCTGGCGTCGGGACCGGTCACCGAGATCGCGGTGGTCGGCGACCGTCCCGACCTGGTGCGGGCGGTGCAGTCCCGCTACCTGCCCAACGCGGTGCTGGCGTGGGGCGAGCCCTACCCGTCACCCCTGTTCGAGGCCCGCACCGCCGGCCCCGATGACGGCGGCCTGGCCTACGTGTGCGAGAACTACGCCTGCCAGGCGCCGGTCTCCGGCGTCGAGGACCTGTTGGCCCAGCTGGCCTGACCGAACTTCGGGGACGGAGGCTCAGGCCGGCCGGACTCCCGATGCCAGGCTGTCCTGACCATTGCTGGCCGGCGGGGAAGCCGCCGCCACCTGGGCCTCCGCCGCCGGAGCCAGGGTCGGACGGCGGCGGAGAGCCAGCCCGTCGCCCGACTGGCGCACGTCATAGCCGGGCTGGGGGCCGGTGGCGGGGCCGTGGACGACCCCGCCGTCGACCAGGCGGAAGGTGCTCCCGTGCCACGGGCAGGTGACGCAGCCGTCGTCGAGCGGGCCCTCGTGCAGCGGGCCGCCCATGTGGCTGCACACGTCTGAGAGGGCGTGGACGGCGCCGCCCGTGCGCACCACCAGCACGGTGTCGTCACCGACCGTGACGGTGACCGGCACGCCGTCCTCCAGAGGCGCCTCCAGGGGGGCTTCGACCCAGTCGTCGGACGGGTGGTCCCACGCGTGGCGGTCGACGTTGACGCCCTTGCGCCAGGCCAGATGGCCACCCAGGTAGGCGCCGGCGGTGGCGGCACCCGCGCCGAGCACGCTCAGCGTCACCCCAGCGCCTCGCCGCCCCCGCTTGCGGGCGATCCACGACCACACGTAGAAGTCGACGGCCACGATGTTGCCGATGGCATGGGCCAGGCCGAGGCGGCGTTCCTCGCCCATGGTGTCCGACCAGTCGGACAGACCGGAGGCGGCCGTGGGCACCGCGCTGAGGATGCCCAGCGCGATCAGCCGGTCGGCGGCCTTGTGGCCCTTGCGTCCGCCCAGGAAGTCCACCGCCATGGCGCTCGTCCAGAACCCGATGGGCAGGTCGGTGAGCATCGGGTGGAGGGGATGGCCCAGCCAAGTACCGCTCAAGGCGTCCTTCAGGGGGCCATGGGGGACCACCTGGGCCACCTTGGACGACAGGGGCTTGGCCACCTTGTCGAGCCAGGTGGCGTGGACGATCCGGTCGACGAGCAGTTCGATCGGGCGTGGGGCCATGGGGCTCACCTCCGTGTCATCGACGCGCTACCCGGCCCTCCGCCAGTCGAAACGAGCCGACAATGGCCCACCCGCCTCACCACTCGCCGCGGTGGACGACCTCCGACATCGGGCGGCGGCCCCGGGCGACTGACGGCGAGGGCTCGTCCGGCTGCGGGTAGCCGACGGCGAGGGCGCCGACGGGCGAGAAATGGTCGGGGATGCCGAACTCGGCCCGCAGGGCGTCCGGCTCGAAGACGCGGAAGAACACCGCGCCCAATCCGGCGTCCACTGCGGTCAGTAAAACCAGGAGGGCCGCGAAACCGCCGTCGACGTCCCAATAGGCCACCGGCCAACGGGACGGGTCACGGTCAATCCACCCCTTGTCGGCCTCCGCGTAGCGGTCGAGATACGCCTCCCGGGATCCGAGGGGGACGAGCAAGAGAGGGGCCTCCAGGATCCCTGGCCACCTGAACCCGGACCGACGATGAGCAGGGAAGCAGGCGTCCCAGTACCTGCTCGTCTGCTCTGGTCCCTCCAGCACCAGCAGCTCCGCCCCCTGGGTGAATCCGGCAGATGGGCCCCGGAGGGCATTGGCCAGAATCCGCTCGACCAATTCCGCCGGTAGGCGGCGGGAATCGAAGTTTCGGACCATCCGGCGGCGGCGAACGACGTCTTGGAACTCCATGCACGCGAGCATCCACCATTTCCGACTCCGGAGCGGTCAGCATGTCGTCATGCGAGCCGACGTGCGCTTTCGGGTGGCGGTGGCAGGGGCGGAACTGCGAATGCTGGTGCTGGCCCCACGACCGACCGGATGCGTGGGGGTCGACCTCGACTCGGGCGCGTTCGTCCGGGCCGCCTTCCCGGCGCCGGCCGACGAGGCCTTCGCTCCCCTCGACCTGGTGGCGGGCGAAATGGGCGACCCCATCGACCCCCCCGACCCGTCCCAGCCGGAGGCGGTCCAGCTCAGCGGCGTCCCCCAGCGGGTCGGGCGGGCCGGTTCCCGCCGTATCGGCCGCTGGCTCACGCCGCTGCACCATCCTCCCCAGCCGCCGCTGCTGGGCTTCGCCGGCTCCCGCATCCCCTACTGGACCCTCGTGGGCGACCGCCCGTCGCTGGCCCTGGTGGTGCCGAGCGCGGCGGCCGAGGTCCGCCTTGGCCCCAACGGTTACGAGTGCACCTTCGGCTGGCAGGGGGCCACCCACCAGTACCCCCTGGTCGACCCGCTCCTCGTCGGCACCCTCCGCCACCTCGAGCGCCGCCACATGGGCGCCCACGACATGGCCCGCGTCCTCGGCTATCGCCCCGGCCGCATCCTGGTGGTCCTCAGCGAGCCCCACGACGGGTATTGCTGGAAAGAGGTCGCCGCCCTCCTCCCGGGTTCGTAGCTCAGCGGTTCTCGGTAGCGGCGGTGGCGGAAACCGCTCCTCCGGCTACCGAGAAACGGGGACGTCAGCGGCGCGGTGTCATCCCTCGGCAGGCCAGGTGCCCGTGAGGACCTCCAGCATCCACCGGCAGCCCTCGTCCTCCGACGTGAAGCGCCGGCTCACGCTGTGCCTGCCCCGCTCGTAGACGCCGACCTCCCACCGGCGGGAACGGCCCCGTCCCCGGTTCGGGCGCAGGAAGACGAAGTCGGGTGCCGGCGGCACCGGCTCGTGCACGCCGGCGATCTCGTAGACCCCGTCGGGCACGCCCGCCTCCACCAGCAGCCGGCGCAGGGCCCGTACGTCCACGGGTCAGTTGAGCCGGCTCAGGTACCCGTTGTCGACCAGCCACTTGACGCTCAGGGGGGTGGGAGCACCGGGGACGAGGGTGGCGTCGAGCTTCTCCTGGGCGCCCAGGCCGAGCTGGTGGAACCACGGCGCCACGATCCCCAGGCGGACCTTGAACGGCTTGAGCACCAGGTAGACGTGGTAGTTGCAGGGGTAGAGGGGGTCGAAGGTGTTGAGGTTCTGGGGCGGGATGGCCCGCTGCCCGTAGCGACTGAGGGCAGGCGCGAGGAAGGCGCCGAACTCGCTCCCGAAGCGGTCGATGCGGGTGCCCGCGGGCAGGTCGACGGCGACGATGATCTTGGCCAGGAAGCCGTCGTCGGGCGGGTAGATCCAACTCCCCCGGCCGGTATTGGCCAGCGGGTCCCAGTAGCGGGCGAGGAAGGCGTCCTTGCCCAGGCCGCCGAAGCGGTCGTACCCCCGCACCATGAGCCCCACCGGACCGGTGGTCGGTAACACCGCCGGTCCCAGCCGGGGGTCGCCGTCGAGCGGCGTGGCACAGGTGTCGACCGCTACCTGGGCGGCGGTCGGCGGGGCTTGTACCGCAGTCAGGAGCAGCCCCGACGCGGCCACTACGACCAGCACGATGGAACGGATCCGCCTCACACTCGCCTCCCGTCGACGATCCGCGGCCTGGGGAGGGCCGCGGCTAGGACGCCATTTTCGTCGCCCGCGGCGGCCGCGGCAACCGGCGGTTCGGGAGCCCCCGCCGAACTGGTGACACACATCGGGGTCCTGGCCCCTGAATCCGTCACCGGTTCGCCACGCCCCGCCGAACTGGTGACACAAACTCGCGTCCTGTGGAACCCAAATCCGTCACCAGTTCGGCGGGTCGGGCGGCGTTTCGGATTGAGGTCACACCAGGACCTTGGCGCCTGGGCCTTCCTCGACGATGCGGAACAGGCGGTCGATACCGTCGAACCGGCGCCAGGTACAGAGCCGTCCGCCATCCCATCGCCAGACGAGGTAGTGCCGACCGAAGTCGAAGAACGGGATGACCACCGTTCGCAGCCCATCCCAGGGCACGTCCAGGACCCGGCGCCGGGCCACGAAGCTCAGGCCTGCGTCGGACACCTTGATCCGCTGGGGCGTCCGGAAGTGGTGCCACCACGCCTGGGCCACGACCGCTCCGAACCAGAGGACCCAGATCGAGGCGAAGGCGCCGGGCGCATCCGACGACACCACGATGATCGCGGAAACCGCCCCGAACCCGATCAGGAGGACCGAGAGGATCGGGACGAAGACCCGGATGGACGCGGTCAGGACGAACTCGTCCGTGCTCGCCCTCACCCCGCGGGGGCTGTCGTCAGCGCGAGGCGCGGGCGGCGAGGTCTTCGGCCATGGCCCAGCCGAAGGCGATGAGGGCGTCGCCCCGGGTGCGGTCGAGCTCGCTCACGAAAGCGATCACCTCGGCGTCGACGGACGCCGGGTCGGCGGCCTCGTGGTCGAGGGCGCCGGGCGCATCGCCCAGGCCGGTGACGACGAAGGTGCGGTCGTTGATGCGACCCTCGGCGCCGAAGCGCTTGGCCAGCCGCCGGCCCCAGGCCCGCTCCTCGCCCGACGCCTTGTGACCAGGGCGGGGGACGATGTCGGCCAGACCCTCGAAGGCGCCGAACCCGGCGGCGTCGAGCAGGCGGGTGCCGACGAGCACGTCCTCGTCGGGGAAGGCCAGCACCGCCCGCCGCAGCTGGTCGCCGATCAACAACCGCAGCACCGCGTCGCGGCGCGGGCCGCGCTTCACCGACGCCAGGCCGATGAGCACGCAGGGCGTGCCGCCGATTCGCTCCAGCGTGGAGAAGGCGAAGCCCACCAGCTTCGTACCCTCGTGGACCCGTGTGATCAGCACCCACTCCCCCGAGTGCTTGGAGAGGATGCCCACGTCGTAGCCGGCGGATCCGTCGGCGCAGATGTCGGCCATCTCCGAGACATCGGAGTCGCTCAGTGCGGTGCAGTCCCTGGTTTCGACTTCAAGAGCCATCGGCGCCTGTGACCTCCCCTGGCCTGGCCCTCGATTCTACGTCACCAGCCCGTTCGGTCCCAAGAGGACCCGCAATTCCGACACCAGGCCGTTCCCCGAGTCGACCCGGAACTCGTCCGGGAGGCGGAGCACGGTGTGATCGAGATGGACGTGGACGGGCTGGTGCCCGGGGTGATCGCGCAGCACGGACTTGAGCCGGTCGAGGAGGGCGCGGGTGAGGGAGGTGGGCGACAGCTTGATGCGGACGGGGGCGGTGCCCTCGGGCGCGATGTCGGGCCGCTTGACCTCGAGGCAGATGATCTTGGGCGGTTCCTCCCGCAGATCGAGGCGGCCCTTCACGCACACGATGGCGTCGTCGGCCAGCAGCGCGCCGTGCTCGAGCATGGTGCGGGGGAAGACCATGACCTCCACCGCCGACTGCAGGTCCTCCAGGGTGAACACGGCCATGAGGTCGCCCCGCTTGGTGTACTTCCGCTGCAAGGCCGTCACCACCCCGCCCACCCACTTCGTCTCCCCGTCACGGCATTCCCGCAGCTCAGCGATGGTGCACTCGACGTGTCGGCGCAGCACCGACTCCACTCCGAAGAGGGGGTGGCTGCTCACGTAGAGCCCGAGCATCTCCTTCTCGAAGACCAGTCGTTGGTGCTGGTCGAACTCGACGTCGGGGATGGGGATGCGCTCGTCGACGATCGAGGAGGGCCCGTCAGCCATCTCGCCGAACAGGCTCATGACGCCCAGCTCCTGCTCCCGGCGACGGGCCAGGGTGCGATCGATGACCTGCTCGAACACCGCCAGCAGGCCCCGGCGGGGGTGGCTCAGGGAGTCGAAGGCACCGGCCTTGATCAGCGACTCGACCGAGCGCTTGTTGAGCACACCGGGGTCGACCCGCCGGCAGAAGTCGTAGAAGTCGGCGAAGGGACCGTTCTTCTCCCGCTCGGCCACGATGAGCCCGACCAGGCCCTCGCCCACATTGCGGATGGCGGCCAGCCCGAACGGGATCTTCCCGTCGATGGCGCCGAACTCGGCGATGGACAGGTTGACGTCGGGGACGAGGACCTCGACGCCCATGGTGCGGCACTCGGCCAGGTAGACGGCGGTCTTGTCCTTGTCGTCCTTGACCGACGTGAGCAGGGCGGCCAGGTACTCGACCGGGTGGTTGGCCTTGAGCCAGGCCGTTTGGTAGGCGACCATCCCGTAGGCGAAGGCGTGGCTCTTGTTGAAGGCGTAGTCGGCGAAGGGTTCGATGATGTCGAACAGCTTGGTGCCGAGCTCGGACCCGTAGCCGGTGGCCTCGCAGCCGGCCACGAACTTCTCCCGCTCGATGGCGATGAGATCGCGGTGATTTCTTCCCGCAGGCCTTCCTGAGGTTGTCGCTCTCGAGCAGGGAGTAGCCGGCGAAGCGGGTGGCGACCCGCATCATCGACTCCTGGTAGATCATCAGCCCGTGGGTGTCGGAGAGCTCCTCGGCCAAGTCGGGGTGGAGGCACACCACCGGCTTGCGGTTGTTCTTGCGGTCGGCGAAGTCGTTGTGCATGTTGGCCGCCATCGGCCCCGGCCGGTACAACGCCACCAGGGCGGCCACGTCGGCGAAGGTGGTGGGCGCCAGTGAGCGGATGAGGGCCCGCATCGGTCCGCCCTCCAGTTGGAACACCCCGATGGAGTCGGCCCGGCGCAGCATCTCGAAGGTGCGCTCGTCCTCCAGGTCGGGGTTGTCGATGTCGGGCCGGCGGCCGGTGGTGGCCTCGATGAGGTCGAGGGCCCGCTCGATGACGGTGAGGTTGCGCAGGCCGAGGAAGTCCATCTTGAGCAGGCCCAGGTCGGCCACCCCGTGCATCTCGTACTGGGTGACGATGGGGGCGTCGGCGGGGTCGCCGCCCGGCTCCGGCTTGCGTTGGACGGGCAGGTACTCGGTGAGGGGCTCCCGGGTGATGACCACCGCGGCCGCGTGGATGCCGTCCTGGCGACGGAGGCCGGCCAGGCCCTTGGCCACCTCGACCACCTTGCGGGCGTCGCCGTCGGACTCGCACAGGGCCCGCAGCTCGGCCGCCATCTTGTAGCCCTCCTCGTGGCCCGGCGTGAGCTCGAGGCAGGCGTCGAGGGGAGTGTCACGGCCCATGACCAGGGGGGGCATGGTCTTGGCGATGCGGTCGCCCACCGCGTAGGGCATGCCCAGCACCCGGGCCGCGTCGCGGACCGCGGCCCGGGCCTTGATGGTGGAGAAGGTGACGATCTGGGCCACGTGGTCGGGCCCGTAGCGCTCGGCCGCGTAGCGGATCATCTCCGCCCGGTAGCGCTCGTCGAAGTCCATGTCGATGTCGGGCATCTCCCGGCGGCCCTCGTTGAGGAAGCGCTCGAAGATGAGTCCGTACTTGATGGGGTCGAGGTCGACGATGCGCAGGCAGTAGGCCACGCAGCAGCCGGCGGCCGAGCCCCGCCCGGGACCGACCCGGATGCCCTTCTGGCGGGCGTGGTTGATGAGGTCCCAGACCACGAGGAAGTAGGTGGACAGGCCCATGCGGTCGATGACGCCCAGCTCGTGGTCGACCCGCTGCATGACGTCGCCCGGCACCGGGGCCCCGTAGCGGCGGCGGGCGCCCTCGAGGGTGAGGGAGCGCAGGTATTCGCTGTCGGTGACGCCCGGCGGCAGGTCGAAGTGGGGCAGCTCGGGCTTGCCGAACTCGATCTCGACGTTGACCCGCTCGGCGACGGCCAGGGTGTTGTCGCAGGACTCGGGGGCCTCGGCGAACAGCGAGCGCATCTCGGCCGCCGTCTTCAGGTAGTGCTGGTCGCTGTCGAACTTGAACCGCTTGGGGTCGTCGACCTGGGCCCCGGTCTGCACGCACAGCAGGGCGTCGTGGGCGACGGCGTCGGACTGGTGGGTGTAGTGGCTGTCGTTAGTGGCCAGCAGGGGTAGCTGGAGGCGCTTGGCGATCTCGAGCAGGTGGCCGTTGGCCATGCGCTGATCGGCCAGGCCGTGGTCCTGCAGCTCGACGTAGAGGTGCTCGGGGCCGAAGATGTCGCTGCAGGCGGGAGGCGTTGCGCATGGCGGCCTCGACGTCGCCCCGCAGCAGGGCCTGGCACACCACACCGCCCAGGCAGCCGGTGGTGGCGATGACGCCTTGCTTGTACCGCTCGAGCAGCTCCCAGTCGAGGCGGGGCTTGTAGAAGTACCCCTCGAGGAAGGCGGCCGACGACAGCTTGATGAGGTTCTTGTAGCCCTGGGTGGACTCGGCCAGCAGGGTCAGGTGGTAGTAGAGCTTCTCGCCCCGCTCGCCCTCGCCGCCCCCGTCGTCGATGCGGCCCCGGCGCACGGGGCGCTCGAAGCGGCTCTCGCCGGCCATGTAGGCCTCGATGCCGAGCACGGGCGTGATCCCCGCCTTGCGGGCGGCCCGGTAGAAGTCGAGGACGCCGTACATGTTGCCGTGGTCGGTGATGCCGATGGCGGGCTGGCCGTCGGCCACCGCCGCGGCCACGACCTCGTCGATCCGGGCGGCCCCGTCGAGCATGGAGAACTCGGTGTGGACGTGGAGATGGGTGAAGCTCTTCCCCACTGCTGGCAACCCCCGGGAAAACTTGCGGATAACTTGGGGAACAAGTTACAGCTCTGTAATCTAGCGCCTGCGGCCGCTGGCTGGCGAGCCTCTACCGGTTGCGGGTGGGCGAACGGGCCGTGCCCCGCCGGCCGAAATGGTGCCTCGCAGGACGGGCAGGTGCGTATCGATGCGGTGGTCTATCATCCCGGCGCACACCGGGTTCATTGACAGCCCGGTGCCGTACTGGGCACCGCTGGGGAGGGGCCGAGGACATGCGCGAGGGGCTCAGCACGACGGGTCCAACGATTCACGTTGACCGGGCTTGGAGAGCCCGGAAGAGCTCTGGGAGCGGCTGCGCGAGTCCAACGCCGAAGTCGATGTGCTCTTGGTCCAGACGACCAAGCTGACATGCCGAGCTGGAAATGCTTCGGCGCCGGCTCCGGGGGGCCGGTGGGCTGACTGACGAGGAGCTGGCGGCCGAGCTCCCGCTGCGAATGACCCGGAACCTGGCCGCGGCCCAGGAGGTGGCCGGCGACCTGGTCGAGCAGGCCCAGAACGACGTCATGCTCATCCGCCTCAACGCCGATCAGCAGGCGAGCCAGGTGGTCGGCGGGGCCAAGGCGGAGGCGGCCCGGATCCTCCGGAGCGCGGTGGCCGAGGCCAAGGCCCAACTGGTGGCCGCGGCCAGGGCGCAGGCCGCGGAGATCGCTGCGGGCGGCCCACGCCCAGCGCAGCCAGGTCGTGGCCGAGCTCGACGACCGCTCGGCCCGGATGCAGGCCGAGGGTCAGCGACTGCACGAGTACCGCCAGCGCCTGGAGCAGGCATATGACCAGGTGGCGAGGAATCTGAGCGTGGCCCGCAGGGCGCTGGGGAGCAGTCCCGAGCCGGTCCCGCAGCCGGCTCGGACGTCGGCCCGTCCGCCCCGTCCGACCGCCGGGTGGCCTCCGACCGAGCCGACGGCGGCCGGAAACCGGCCGATCGAGCCGACGGCGGGCTGGCTCGGGTCGTCGAGCAGCCGACGGTCGAGGCGCCGGCAGGTGAGGGGCGCCCTCGAAGCGGGACCCGCACCATCGCCTTCGACCGCTCCGGCGCTCCTGCCGGGCCCGTCGATCACCGGGTCCCGGCCGTGACCAAGCGCATCGTCCGCTCGGCGCCGTTGGCCGACGTCGATGCCGCCGCCGGCTGAGGTCATTTCGGTGTTTCCGGGAGCAGTGATAGCCGGCGCCCGGTGCGGCGACGATCGTCGGCACCCCCTGGCCGCGCCGACTTTCGTGCCTGATCAACCGCCTTTCTGGCTGGTATTCGAGGTTGAGCACAAGATATCCAGACGTTCTCCACACCATTCCCACACGCTTCTTCGCCGCTGCTTTCTCGTTTCCCGGCCCACCGCTTTGGGGTTGACCGCGCCGACGCCCCCTCCTGGATGTCCGAGTCGTCGGCGGGGCGTTTTCCCGTCGGTCACGGGGCCGGGTGGCCCACCCACTTCGCTCGTATTTGGGCGTGACGGAGCCCGCCGGTGAGCGCGGCCGCCTCGTCCGGGCGGGGGAAGGCGGTCACCGAGCCTGCGGCCGGCGCCGGCACCTGGGTGCTGCAGGCCGACGCCGCCACCCGCACCGGGTATTCCGTCAGCGCCATCCGGAAGTGGCGGAGAGCGGGGTTGGTCGCCGATCGCAAGCGGACGACGGCGGGCGGCCTGGAGCGGGTGGAGGTCCGGCTGGAGGATGTCCAGGCCCGGCTGGCCGAGCAACCTCCCGAGCGGCCCCGCCCGGCACCGCCCGCCCCCGATTCGGGACCGCCGGCCGGCAGCGCCATCATCCCCATCTCCGACCTCGAGGCCCTGTTCGAGCGGGCCCAGGGCGCCGAGCGCCGGGCCACGCAGGCGGAGACTCGCCTCCAGGCGGCCGAGGTCGAAGCCCGGTTCATGTCCGGGCAGCTGGCCGAGCTTCGCCGCCAGGTCCACGCCGCCGGTGCCGCCGCGGCCGCGGCCGAAGCCGCCGGTGCGGCCGGTGCCGCCGGGCCGACGGCGGCGGTGGCCGCGGCCACGAACGGGCGGGCGGGACCGTCCCCGCCGGAGAGGACGACGAGGCCGGAGAGCCGGGAGCAGACCCCGACGGACAGGCCCGAACCGGTCACGACGGAGCGGCCGGCGAACGTGGTGGGGGGGGCGTCGGGGGCGTCGTGGGCGGCCCCCGGAACCAGTCCGACCGACGACGGTCCCCGGCGATCGCTCGACCGGCTCACCGCCAGCCGAGCCACCATCGACCTCCTCGGCCTCGACCTCGGCGACATGGGCCCGCTGGTCTCCCCCGTCACCCGGCGGCCACCGCCCGGGGCCCCGCTGTCGGTTCCGGCGCCTGCTCCGGCATCGGCACCAGCCCGGACGCACCGCCCGGCGGCGGTGGCGGCCCCTGCTCCGCCGCCTCCCGACGTGGCGCCGGTACGGTCGGTCCGCCTGTCCCGGCCCACCGCCCCGCCGCCGGCGCCGGCGCCAGCGCCGATCCCGGTGCCTGCCCGAGCGACGCCCCGGCCGGGACCGAGCACGCCTCACGGGGCGCCCGGCCGCGACCGATCGCAGCCCGGCCGGGAGGCGGAGATCGGGAACCTGGCGTCCGAGCTGCGGCGGCTGTACGCGAAGCTCGACGGCTACCGCCGGGAGCCCACCATCTCCCGGGCCCGGGAGCGCCAGCGGGAGCGTGACCTGGGCGACTACGACACCGCCCTCCTCCGAGCCTGTTCCGCCCTCGGCGTCCCCACCGGGCTCCGGGCCGGCGAGCCGGTCGGCATCGAGCGACGGGCCGCCCTCACCAAGCACATCGCCCGAGCCGGGATCGACGTGCGGGCCAGCACGGGGGTACCTCCCCCCGGTGACGACGGCCGGTGGCCGAGCTAGTCGCTGCGTCAGGCAACGTTTGCGTCGTCGGCGGCGTGCCTCCGAGCCCGCGTTCGGGGCTACCTCGGCAGACACCGATCGGCGAACGTGCTGGGACACCGTTCGGTACACGTCGGCGGTGAGCGGATCGCCGATTCCGGCGCGGTCTGCCAGGGTCGCCGCCCGGACCTGGTGGGTCCGGTAGCGGCCGACTATTGGCCGTCAACCCGCGTGTCGTAGAAGCGAACCATCTCCCGCCAGTACCAGAGCAACGCGCTCATCGTGCCGATCGTCGCGATGGTCATCTGCCAGCGACGATGACGACGTGCGCCGTCGAGGGCGATGAGAAGAGCCGCGGTCGCCATGGCGTTGATCGCCAGGGCGCCGGACACTGGACGCTCCTCCAGCCATCGCTCTTCGCCGAGAACCACCCGAGTCGCGAACGCGGAGTCATCGTGGGGTGGTGGGAAGACGACGGCATTGAGAACGAACCATGCCCCGACGACAACGCCCTGCCTCGCGCTGCGGTTCCAGACGGGGACCAGGACGAGCGGTGTTGATGCCCACCGCGTCCACGCGCTCCAAGGGTGCGAGTGTCGGGCGAAGACCCACCGTTTTACATGTGATCCGGTGGACGTCATGGCCACAGTCTTGTCGCGGCGCGCCGCGCGACGTGCTGCTATCGAAGACCTCCGTAGCCAAGGAACCGCGAGCGTGCCGCTTCGGTGATTCACATGCCGTACGACGGCTCTGGGCGCGCTCCGAGGGGCCGGTTCTCTAGAACGCGCGTCCCAGAACGTGCGGCGGGCTGCACCCCGCCGCGAAGCGAAAGTGCCGATTCGTCGCGGGCTGGTGGCGCGCCCCCGAATGTCGCCCCAGACCTTCCGCCCGGCGATCTCTATCGGTGGAGGTTGAGCCCCGGTGCGTCCTTGAAGACGGCGTCGGCGGTGAGGAGCGGAGCGCCAACATGGATCGCAGACGCCGCGATCCAGAGGTCGTTGGCATGGACCGGTTCATGCAGCGCATGTCCGGCCCGTCGGCAGGCGTGGCGAAGCTCGGCGACGGCCGTCAGCAGGGCGTCACTGACGGGCACGACCGTGGTCGCGGCGATCGACTGCTCCAACCGCTGGCGGCGTTGATCTCCCCAACCGGCAACGAGCGCGCCGTAGCGGAGCTCGGCAACGGTGCCGGCGGCGAGGAAGATCTGATGGCCGGCCATGAGGCCGACCTGGGTCTCGAAGCGGGCGCGGCGGCGTCGGCTGATGGACGCGCTGAAGACGCCGGTGTCGACGAGGATCCTCACGACTCGAGCGCTGCGGCGAACGCGTCGTCTTCGGCCTCGGAGAGGTCCTCGATCAGCAGGGAGTCGATCGAGTCGAGCACCTGGGCCGCGTCGAGCTGATCGTCGGTCAGATCGGCCGGCAGCAACGAGGTCCCGTGCGGGACCTCGCCCGAGGGTCGAACGGCGTCACTCACGGCCACAAGCGTACGCCCCCAGGCGTCGTCAGCCTCCCGCGACGAAGGCGACGACGACGTAGGCGGCGTGGGGGTCGAAGTTCTGGCGACGCCGGTCGTAGATCGTCGTCGTTCTCGGGTCGGAGTGCCGGGCGGCGGTCTGCACGTCCCGCAGGGGTACGCCGGCGTCGAGGGCGGCCATGATGAACGCGGCGCGCAGCATGTGCGGGTGGACGTGCCCGAGCCCGGAGCGCTTGCCGATCGAGCGCACCCACCGGTGCGCCGTGCGCCGGTCGAGCCGCTGTCCGTCGCGTCGGCGCAGGATCGGACCCTCGTGGCGCTCCCCGACAGCGAGATCGATCGTGCGGGCGGTGCGGGGAACCAGCGGGATCGTCGCGGGCTTGTTCCCCTTGCCAAGGATGCGCAGCGTCCGGTGACCTCGTTCGATCCCGAGGTCTTCGATGTTAGGGCACACGCCTCGCTGACTCGCAATCCGTTGAGTCCGAGCAGCACCGCGAGCGCGGCGTGCTCGGTCGTACTGCTCGGCGGTGAAGAGGAAACACGCCGAACTCGGAGCGATCCAAACCGCGAGCGTCTGAGGGGTGGACCTGCGGCCGGCGGACGTGCTGCGCAGGGTTCGATCCGATCCGGCCGTCGATATGAGCGAACCGGTAGAACCCGCACACCGTCGAGAGCCGCCGGTCGATCGTCGAGGCGGCCAGACCGCGATCTTCCATCGAGGCACGGAACAGCTCGATATGCGGGCGAGCGGCCTCGAGCACGACCACGCCGTTGTTGGAAGCCCACTGGAAGAAGCCGCGCAGGTCATGGCGGTACGCCTCGAGAGTGCGTCCGCTGTACCGAGCCAGGAACGCCGCGGCGGCCAATTCGGCATCGTCAATCGGGTGGTCGGGCTCGCGGTACTGGATAGTCATCATGGCTGGTCCTCTGTTCATGGGAGGCTCAGTTCAACCACGCTGCCCAGCCGGCGTTCGGGGCTACCTGGGCAGACCCCGATCGGCGAACGCTCTGAGACACTATTCGGTACGCCTCGGCGGTGAACAGATCGCCGATTCGGCGTGGTCGCCTCTCGCGCACTGACCGACTGATAGAGGTTTCGAGCGGCCACACCATGTGACGACTTCGCGGCCTCTTAGCCGGGGTTCTCCTCGGTCGAGCTGGTGTTGCCAGATGGATCGGACGCGCCGGGACCACGCCTTGCGCGGATGTCTGGGTTAAGGAGTGTGTCGGCCACCCGATCCCACGGAACGTCGGGGTCGTTCGCCGCCAGCGCCCTCCGGTACGCCCTCTCGCGCTCCCGGTCTTGGTCGGCAGTGCGGGGGGCCCACTCAAACGGGTTCGAGCCCATCGTCCAGATCACGAGAGGATTGTGGATTTGGTCGTCGGTGAGGAGTAGACGTGGCCGGTCTGGTGAGCGGCGCTCTGCAGCGGCGATGTCCGGTAGGTCACGCGCTGCTTGGGTGACAGCCAGTGCGTCCCATCGCGCCTCTAGGGCCTCTGCGAGCGTGTCCATGAGGGACAGCGCTCGTTCGTCGACTCCGGCGCCCCGACGCTTGACCTCGATCGGCACCAAGCTGCCGTCCGAGAACAGCAGCAACACGTCGGCCTCGCCGATGGACTGGCCGTCTGCCCCCGCGAACGTGACCCCGGGGTGCGCTCCCACCAAGCCCCCACGCTCAAAGAGCTCAACGAACCAACGGAGGACGAGAACATGACCGAGACTGTCGGTCTCCAGCACCCGGCGTAGCGGCTCGCCCAGGCGGTACGAGAACCGGAGCTCGCGAGGGTTGTACGGCTGATCGATATATCGCCCGCAACCAGGGCACGGTACGGGTGGTGGCAACGCTGCGAGAGGAAGCCAGGACACCGTGCGACAGCCCGGGCAGGTCACCTCGGCGCCGCGTACGACGAGGTGGCGGCGCTCGGCCCAGCCGACCCAATGACGCGCAGCCCGGTCCCCACCGAGCGCAACGACGAACTCCTGGAACGGGACTGTCCTCCCCTCGCCGGGCGGAGCGACTGCAGGCTCGTCCCTACCCAGCCGAAGAGCCATCTCCTCGAGAGTGGCGGCGTCGGCGCCGCCGTCGAGCATCTGGCGGTGCGTCGTGGCCCACCGCTTCTTCCACCACGACATGCCACTCTGTTCGGCCATGCGGTAAAGGAGGTCGATCAGCGGTTGGTGCAAGAGGAGCTCAACCGCCTGCACACTTCCGAGCGCCCGGATGAGCGTGGCTGCGGCCAGACCGGGCTCGGACGCTGATGCACTCAGACCACGGCTCTGCGCAACTGCAGCCAAGCATGTCCACGACGACGGCCAGCGGACTTCGACCGTGTGCTCCGTGCGAAGGCTCGACACGCTCAGCTGTGCCTCGCCGGCCTGGAACCTCCCGTACAGGTCGGTGCCACGCATCGTCGGGTCCCTCGGCAACGGGTACCCATTCACGGCTACGTCCAGTACGAGGCTGGGGGCATCCCGAGCCACACGAAGGACATCGCGGTCGGCGTCGGCCATTGGGTCCAGGCGCGTCCTGCCGTCCTGCCACCACGAGACGTGACTGCGCACGCGCCCCGGCGCCGGCCCGAACGTCACCATCTCCTCGTACGGGGCTGCGACCGCGGCTGCCGACAGCTCAGCAAGGCCCTCCAGCTTGGACAGCGGTACCGAGACGCTCAGGAGATGACAAGCGCCGCCCCCCCAGCCGAACATCGTCGCCCTACCAGGTTCCTGCAGCTCGCGAAGGACAGCCGCAGAGACCTGCTCAACCGGGACCCCGATCGGGAGGGTTCGGCTCAGCCCATGTGCTCCGCGCAGGTTCCACAGCAGCGCGAGGTCTTCGACGGAACCCTGCGTGACCACGACGATGACATTGGGACCAGCAGCACGCCGCTTCGCGTAGGGGTTCGGTAGTACGTCTTGTCGAACGCCCATGAAGGAGGTGTCGGGCCGCAGCCCGTAGTCGAGGAACATGTTCGCCACCTGACGGGGCGTGAGGTGCTCCTCGTCGGTGGTCCGCGCAATCAGGTCATCGAGCGACCCATTCGTCAGGACGCGCTCGACGGGAACGACCTCTTCGAAGCGCAGGTCCTCCCGAAGGAACGAACGCTTGAGCATCCCGGGGTCGGGGGCTTCGGGCCAGGTCCCGAGCACCGCGATGTAGATCTCGCGCCAGGGGTCGTCATCCCCGAGGTCGACTACCTGGACAGGCCGCCACCGCTCCAACGGTTCGCTCGCCGCAACCAGAAGGGCAGGGATGTCCCAACTTCGTCGCAGCTCAACCCGCTCGGGTAGAGACACGTCCGTCTCCTCCACCCCGCTGACGACGTCGATCTGCTCGGTTTCGAGCAGCCGCACATACGGAACAGGAAGGGCGGTGCCGACCAGTGGCACGATCGGTCGGGAGCCGCCGCCCCAGATCTGACACGCGAGCGCCATCTCCGCACGCAGGCCCTCCAGGTCATCAACCGAGACGATCTGGACCGAACGCTCAGGGCGCAACGTGGTCGTCGCCTCGTGCTGCCCAGCCAGCAGGCCCTCGTCCAGGAGGCCGGGGATCGCCGTAAGTCGACTCGATGACGGCTCGTTCATGGGATTGAACGGTAACGAGAGCGGTTGGCAGCCGTCCGCCCGAGCAACCGACTAGTCGAATCCCTGTCTGTCAGGCTGACGTGAGGCACCTGCACTAGCTCCTGAACCCTGCAGGGCGAGAACGGACACCACCGACTGCCATGACTCTGACAACCCTGACGATCGACCGCGCCCATGATGAGGCGATGGTCGGCGACCCGATCCTGTCGGCGGCCATGAGAACCTGCGCGTAGACGGTCACGAACCCGCCGCGCTGGCGGACACGAGAACCGCGCGGCGACGGCCACCAGATCTGCATCGCTCCCTGATCGTCACCGGAGGGCATCCACCCTCCGAGCGCTCCTCCCGAGTGTCTTTGGGCGTGCTCAAGCACCCTCGGCACCCAGGAGGAGCACGTGAAGCATCGCGAGGAAATCATGCAGATACTCGAAGCTTTCGACCTGACCAACTCCTATCGAGACGCCGGCGAGCTGGCCCGGCTGCTCGCCCAACACCGTCGCCCACTGGGTCGCCCGGCGCGATGCCGGCGAGCTGACGGCCACCGCTGTCCGCCGGCCCCAGCTGATCGACGAGTTCCTCCCCAAGCTGGAGGAGTGGATGCAAGCCAGCAACGGCAAGATCCGGGCCGACGTCGCCCACGACAAGCTGGTGGCGCTGGGCTACAGCGGCTCGGAGCGCACCACCCGCCGGGCCGTGGCCGACGCCCGCAAGCAGTGGGCCGCCGGGCACCGCCGGGTGCACCGGCCGTGGGTGCCCGAGCCCGGCCTGTGGTTCCAGTGGGACTTCGGCGCCGGCCCCGTGATCGACGGCGCCGCCACCTGGCTGTTCTGCGCCTGGCTGGCCTGGAGCCGGTTCCGGGTCGTGCTCCCCATCCGGGACAAGGCCCTGCCCACGGTGCTGGCCTGCATCGACGCGACCCTGCGCCGGTTCGGTGGTTGTCCCACCTATGGACTGACCGACAACGAGAAGCACGGTCACCGTCGACCACGTGGCCCGCATCGCCATCCGCAACCCGGCCATGGTCACCGCCGCCGGCCACTACGGGCTGACGGTGGTGACGTGCCTGCCCGCCGACGCCCCGTCCAAGGGCGGCTCGGAGGCGACGGTGCGGGTGGCCAAGGCCGACCTGGTGCCCACCGACGCCAACCTGCTGGCCGACTACCGCGACTGGGCCGCGCTGGAGGCGGCCTGTGCGGCCTTCTGCGACGAGGTCAACGCCCGGCCCCACCGGGTCACCCGCCGGCCCCGGCGGAGATGCTGGTCGAGGAGCGCCACCGCCTGCACCGCCTGCCCACCCACCCCTACACCGCCGCCTTCGGCGAGACCCGCACCGTCGGCTGTCCCCAGCCCATGGTGGCGCTGGACTGGTGCCTGTACTCGGCGCCCCATCGCCTGGCGGGCGAGACGGTGTGGGTCCGCTACCACGGCGAGGAGGTGGTGATCACCCACGTCGGCGCCGACGGGCCGGTCGAGGTGGCCCGCCACCAGCGGACCACGCCCGGCAACCCCCGCGTCGACCCCGCCCACTTCCCGCCCGCGCCGGAAGGGCCCGCTCAACCGGACCCCGGTGCCGGCCAACCCGGCCGAGGCCGAGTTCCTGGCCATCGGCGAGGGGGCGGCGCTGTGGCTCAGGGAGGCGGGGGCAGCCGGAGCGAGCCGGGTGCGGGCCAAGATGGCCGACGCCGTGGCTCTGGCCCGCCTGTCGGGGGCCGAGGCCGTCAACTGGGCCCTCGGCCACGCCGCCGTCTACGGCCGCTTCGCCGAGGGCGACCTGGCCTCGATCCTCGCCCACCGGGCCAGCACCACCGCCGGTGAGCCACGCCAGGCCAGCGAGGACCACACGCTGCAGTCCGGCACCGGCGCCTGGGACGGGTTCGGGCGATGAACCTCGACGCCTCCCACCCCGTCACCCTTGCTCCCGACGAGGCCGAGGAGCTGCACTGGCTGCTGGGCCAGCTCGAGGACTGGCTGCGCCACGTCGGCGACGAGGTGGTGGCCGAGCTGGTCGACTTCGTCGCCGACACCCACCGGGAATCGCCCCTCGACGTCGTGGACACCCTGGGCCGCTACGGGTCCGAGTTGCGTCGCCGGGCCGAGGGCCGGCACGCGGTGAGGGCGCCCGAGCCTCCGCCGCTGGAGCCCGAGCTGGAGGCGCTGCTGCGCCGCATGCGCCTGCCCTACATCCGGCGCGCTGGCCCCGGAGGTGCTGGCCACCGCCCGGGCCCAGCGCTGGGAGCCGGCCGAGGTGCTGCGGGTGCTGCTGGTGGAGGAGGTGGCCGGCCGGGATCGTTCCTCGGCCGCCACCCGCCTGGCCGCGGCCGGCTTCCCCGCGGGCAAGACCTTCGACGCCTGGGAGCCGTCGCTGAGCTCCATCCCCGCCCCCACCCAGTCGGCGCTGCGCAGCCTGGAGTGGATCCACCGCCACGAGAACCTGGTGGTGTGCGGCCCGTCGGGGACGGGCAAGTCGATGTTCCTCGAAGCCCTGGGCCACGCCGCCGTCGAGGCCGGGCGACGGGTGGCGTGGTTCAGCCTGGAGTCCCTCGGGGTGCTGGTCCGCCGCCACCGGGCCGACGACTCCGTGACCCGGGCCATCGCCCGCATCCTGCGGGCGGATCTGATCGTGGTCGACGACATCGGGCTGTTGCCGGTGGCCCAGGACGCGGCCGAGGGCCTCTACCGCCTGGTCGACGCCGCCTACGAGAAACGCAGCGTGGCCGTCAGCTCCAACCTGCACCCGTCCGGCTTCGACGAGATCATGCCCAAGACCCTGGCCGGCGCCACCGTCGACCGCCTCCTGCACCATGCCCATCTCTGCGCCACCCAGGGCGACAGCGTGCGCCTGGCCCAGGCCCTCTCGGGCAAGGGGGTGTCGCCCCTGGCCTTATGACCCGTTCAGATCTGGTGGCCGTGGCCGCGCAGAACTCGTGGCCACCACCGCGCGGTTCTCATGGCCGCCACCGTTCAGGTCCTGTTGGCCCTTGACACGATCCCTCCGCAACGACCCCGACGACGGACCTTCACCGCCGACTACAAACTGGCCATCCTCGACGAGTACGACGCCTGCGCCGGTGACGGCGACAAGGGAGCCCTGCTGCGCCGGGAGGGCCTGTACTCGTCCCACATCGTGGAGTGGCGCCGGGCCCGTGATGCCGCCGCCCTCGCCGGCCTCGCCCCCAGGCCCGATCCCCCAAGACCACGGCCGACCAGGCCGAGCTGGCCCGGACCCGGCGGCGGGCGGAGCGGGCGGAGGCCGACCTGGCCAAGGCCAGGCTGGTCATCGAGATCCAGGGAAAAGCATCCGAGCTCTTGGACAAGCTGCTGACCGAGAGTGCCCAGGACCCGCGGCGGCAGCCGTGATCGACGCCGCGTTCGTTGAGCTCAAGGCCCTGGTGGGCACCGCCGGGGCCTGCCGGGCGGTGGGTCGGGCCCGGGCGTCGCACTACCGCCGGGGACGACCACCCCGGTGCGGGCCACCGGCGGCGAGGCCGACGCCGCCCAACGCCCTGTCGGCAGCGGAGCGCCAGGCCGTGCTCGACGTGCTGCACTCGGACCGGTTCGCCGACGCCGCTCCCGCCCAGGTGTGGGCGACGATGCTCGACGAGGGTGATTACCTGGGCTCGGAATCCACCATGTATCGCCTGCTCAGGAGCACGGGCGAGGTCCGCGAGCGCCGCAGTCAGGCCTCGCACCCGCCCCGCACCATCCCCGAGCTGGTGGCCGAGGGACCCAACCGGGTGTGGTCCTATGACGCCACCGCCCTCAAGGGCCCGAGCAGGGGCGTGCACTACGACCTGCTGGTGATGATCGACATCTTCAGCCGCTACGTGCCCGGCTGGCTCGTCGTCGACGCCCACGACGGCGACATCGTCAAGGCCTGGATCGAAGCGGTCGTGGCCGCCCAGGGCGGGATCGCGGTGGGGACCCTGACCATCCACGCCGACCGGGGCAGCCCCATGACCTCCAAGCCCGTGGCCGTCCTGCTGGCCGACCTGCGCATCGGCCGCACCCATTCCCGGCCCCACGTCTCCAACGACAACCCGTTCTCGGAAGCCGGTTTCAAGACCCTGAAGTACTGTCCCGAGTTCCCCGAGAGGTTCGGGTCCCTGGTCGACGCCCGCAGCTTCTGCGCCGACTACTTCGAGCGCTACAACCATCACCACCGCCATTCCGGGATCGGCCTGCACACCCCGGCCTCCGTCCACTTCGGCACCGCGCTCGACGTACGAGCAGAGCGGGCCAAGGTCCTCGACGCCGCCTACGCCGACCATCCCGAGCGGTTCGTGAACAAGGCCCCGTTCCCGCCGGCGCTGCCCGGCGTGGCCTGGATCAACAAGCGCAAGCCGACCGTGGAGGACGAGGCACAGAAGGAATCCTGAGGACTTGTCTCAAAGGGCTTGACGGGTTCCGAATTTAGCCGGGCCGGTGAGGCGCACAGATCGACGGCGATGCGTGCGGGGTCGGAGCGACAGAACGTCCGACGGCCCGATGCGTCAGCGGGCGGCGTCGGCGGTGATGAGTCGCAGTCTGGGCGCCGTTGAAGAGTTGGTCGTGAGATGCGAGCGGCACGCCGAGTCGGATGGCGGTTGCGGCGATCCATCGGTCGCCGTCGTGGACCTTGTCTCCGAGTGCGTGGCCTGCCTGCTGGCACCGCATGCGGAGCTCGGCGCAGAGCGTGATCATCTCGTTGTCGGGTTGGGCGACAGCGACCTCGGCGATGCGGCGTTCGAGCCGTCGACGGCGCAGCTCGCCCCACCCGGCGCGGAGCGCGCCGAAGCGGAGTTCCATGACGGTCTGGAAGGCGAGCACGACGGGCTCGCTGCCGATGAGCTCGCGGTAGGTGTCGGCGAGCGGGTTGGGGCGGTCGTCGAACAGCCAGCTGATGACCATCGTGTCCACGACGACGCCCGCGGCCCGGGCCTCAGTCATGTGTCAGCGAGCGCCTCTTGGAACGCCTTCCACTCCTCGTCGGTGATGTCTTCGACGACGAGGCGGTCGCGCCCTGGCAGTGGTCGGGCGCGCTCGAGGGCCTCGTCGGGTGCGTAGACCCGCACGGTCGGCTCTTCGGGCTGCTCGACGGTGGACACGACGGCCAGTGTACGGCCCTGCCCGCCGAGCTACCGGGCAGCGCCGGCGAGGAACGCAGCGACCACGTAGGTCGCGTGCCGGTCGAGTGAGACCCGAGCGCGGTCATAGCGCATGGTGGTTCTCGGGTCGGCGTGGCTGGCGGCTTCTTGGACGTCGCGCAGCGGGACGCCTGCGTCGAGTGCGGCGGTGATGAACGCGTGGCGCAGCGTGTGCGGGCCGACCGGCTTGTTGATCCCGGCCTTGCGAGCAAGGCGGCGCACGATCCGCCATACGGCGTGGCGGTCGAGCCGGTCGCCGTTTGCGGCGAGGAAGATCGGCCCTTCGACGCGTTCGCCGATCGCCAGGTCGATGGCGCGGGCGGTGCGCGGCGCGAGCGGGATGATCACGATCTTGCCGCCCTTGCGGACCACGGTGAGTGTGCGGTGGCCGCGTTCGATTCCGAGTGCCTCGATGTTGGCGCCGAGCGCTTCGCTGACCCGCAGCCCGTTGATGGCCAGCAGCGAGATCAGGGCATGGTCGCGCGCCGACGCCAGCCCGGCGGCGACGAGCAGCGCGCCGACCTCGTTGCGGTCGAGCCCTGTGGCGTGGGACTCGTAGTCGATGCGCGGGCGGCGCACGTGCGCGGCGGGCGACGGCGACAGCAGGCCTTCCTCGTCCGCGTAGCGGTAGAACCCCGCCACCGTCGACAGACGACGGGCGACGGTCGCGGTTGCACGTCCCAGCGCCTCGAGGTCGCGGGCGAAGCACTCGATGTCTGCCCGGCGCACGGCGAACAGCCTCAGGTCGTGCTGGTCACACCACGAAACGAACTGGCGGAGATCCAAGGCGTAGGCGTCGCGGGTCTGGCCGCGGTAGCCGGCCAGAAACGCCCCGAGCGCGTAGCGCTCCGCATCAGAGGACTGCGGATCGAGGACCGCGATCTCCGTCGTCGGGGTCGCATTGTTCGTTGTCATGTCGCACCTCCGGGTCGAGCGGGACCCGGAGGCTGGAGCCGACCAGGCCCAGCGTCAGGTTGAAGACCGCAACCTACGCACGTTCTGTCGCGAAGATCTGGCGCGTACCGCCGCCAGGGCCAACGCGCCGGACCGCCGATTCCGGCGCGACGATCAACTGCCAATGCGACGGGCCTCGGGTTTGCCTTTGCTCGACCTGACCGACAATGTCACGCAGAGCCCACACAGGGCCACTGCTCTGATACACCGTTACGGCGTAGGTTGCTCGGGTGGCCGGACCGCGTGACTACACGCCGACAACCCGCGCAGCGCTCGCTGCACTCTCCAGAGGCACCTGCTACTTCCCTGGCTGCCCCCGACGGGTGATAATTCTCGTCGAGGGTGAGCCGTACCTCGACGTCGAGATCGCCCACATCTACGACGCTCACGTCGGAAACCGGTATGACCCGACGATGTCCGGTGACGACCGTCGGGCTTTCTCAAACTTGATTCTCCTCTGCAAGCCACATCACAACCTCGTCGACAAACGACATCCTGAGCGGTATCGGCCTGAAGACCTTCAGGCGTGGAAGTCTTCGCGGGAGGGGCACGAGATCGTTATCGACAACCCAGCCGCTCTTAGCGAGGATGCACTCGAGGAGTCGATGCTGCAAGGCACGATTATCCATGTCGAACAGGGTGGCCTTCACCTTGGTGGGCTGGGTGGAAGCGCTATCGGTGCAGGCGGAGGTGGTGGAGGCGTCATTGGTTCCGGCACAGGTGGGCCAGGTGGACCGGGCTCTGTGGTTCACCTCGCTGACGAAGCCGCAATGGACGTCGATGGGGCCTCAGGCAACGCTCCAGGTGCCGGCGGCGGGGGTGGCGGCTTACTTGCCTCAGGCGCGCTCGTCCGCCGCCCACAGCCCGACGAGGGTCGGGAGGGTCGAGGGTACAGCGACGGACTCGACGGACAGGATGGACAACCGACTCGGTTCGGCGACCCGACCAGCGACGTCTTTGTCGAGGCTTTGGGCGGCAGGGGCGGCCTGGCTGGCGCTGGCCCCCGTCGTGCTAGTGATGCACTTGCGCTCTCTGTCGTGTCCCTGGCGAACAGCGCCGAACTACGAAGCGACCTGATGTTCCTCCTCGGTGGCGGGTGGCAGAACGTCGAAGTGGTCAACATCGGAGACCAGCTGATCCTGCTCGTCGTCCTGGTCTTCGAGGCAGGCGGGCTTGAGAAGGGCAACTACACAGCCTCGGTGTTAGTTGAGGATCCGACTGGCTTGACGGCGGCGAGGCTCTCGCTTCCGGTGAGCGTTGACGAGACCGGTGACGTCGTCCGGATTCCCCGCATCCTGAGGGTTGCAGTCGAGGTCACTGCGTTCGGTGTATGGCGCATCTCGGCAATGAACGACGCGGGGGCAATGGGTTTCGTCGACCTGATGGTCAAGAGGGCAGGTGTTCGAACCGCTCCATCGACCCATACGTGATGCCAGCGCTGGGCGGGTGCACTTCTGGCGGTTCAAGAACACTTCGCCGGGTTGCGGCCTTCGATCAGTGCGACCGATCGACGGCTCTGGGCGCGCTCCCGATGGGCGGCCAGTGTCCCCCGAAGGCGCGTCGCAGAACGTGAGGGCTGCGCTCGGAGCCGCGGCCAAAGTGCCGTTGGCGGACAAGACGAACGTTGCCTGACGCGGCACTGGGTCTTAGGCCAGCGTCCTCGATCATGGCAATTGCCTGCAGGCGCACTGACGATCGAGCAGCTCGTCGACGGCCTGGGCCTCTCATCCCCGTTCGAGAGGTCTGGCACTGATACCCCTGCCGTCGTCGTGAAAACAACCTCACCGGCGGTAGCGCCAAATACGCTGATCGAAAGTGAGTAAACGCCGGGAGCCAGTCCGGCGGTGTCCACCGTCGCCGTCACCGTCCGTGTTTCGTCCGCCATCAGGTCCACGGGAGTCGGATCGCCTACGCGAGGAAGGTCGAGTCGCTGCGGAACCTGTCAAGCCCGTTGAGACAAGTCCTCAGGATTTGTTCTGTGCCTCCTCTTCGGACGGCTTGGGCTGGTTGATCCAGGCCACGGTGGGCAGCGCCGGCGGGATGGGCGCCTTGTTCACGAATCGCTCGGGATGGGCGGCGTAGGCGGCGTCGAGGACCGTGGCCCGCGCTGCGCGGACGGCCTCGGCAGTGCCGAAGTGGACCGACGCCGGGGTGTGCAGGCCGATCCCGGAGTGACGGTGGCGATGGTTGTAGTGCTCGAAGTAGGTGGCGCAGAAGCTGCGGGCATCGGCCAGGGACCCGAATCTCTCCGGGAACTCGGGGCAGTACTTGAGGGTCTTGAAACCGGCTTCCGAGAACGGGTTGTCGTTGGAGACGTGGGGCCGGGAATGGGTGCGGCCGATCTTGAGGTCGGCCAGCAGGACGGCCACGGGCTTGGAGGTCATGGGGCTGCCCCGATCGGCGTGGATGGTCAGGGTGCCGGCTGCGATGCCGCCCTGGGCGGCCACGACCGCCTCGATCCAGGCTTTGACGATCTCGCCGTCGTGGATGTCGACGACCAGCCAGCCGGGCACGTAGCGGCTGAAGATGTCGATCATCACCAGCAGGTCGTAGTGGATCCCCTTGGTCGGGCCCTTGAGGGCGGTGGCGTCGTAGGACCAAACCCGGTTGGGTGCCTCGGCCACCAGCTCGGGGATGGTGCGGGGCGGGTGCGTGGCCTGGCGGCGGCGCTCGCGGACCTCGCCGGTGCCCCTGAGCAGGCGATACATGGTGGATTCCGAGCCCAGGTAGTCACCCTCGTCGAGCATCGTCGCCCACACCTCGGCAGGGGCGACGTCGGCGAAGCGGGGCGAGTGCAACAGGTCGAGCACCGCCTGGCGCTCGGCTGCGGACAGGGCGTTGGGCGGCGTGGGCCTCGGCGTCAGCGGCCCGCACCGGGGTGGGCGGCCCCGGCGGTAGTGCGACGCCCGGGCCCGACCGACCGCCCGGCACGCCCCGGCCACCCCCACCAGGGCCTTGAGCTCGACGAAGGCGGTGTCGATCACGGCTGCCGCCTCGGGTCCTGGGCACTCTCGGTCAGCAGCTGCTCCAAGAGCTCGGATACTTTTCCCTGCACCTCGATGACGAGGCGTGCGGTGGCCAGGTCGGCCTCCGCCCGCTCCGCTCGCCGCCGGGTCCGGACCAGCTCGGCCGCCTCGGCTGTCGTCTTCGGGGGACGCGACTTGGGGGCCAGGCCGGCGAGGGCGGCGGCGTCACGGGCCCGGCGCCATTCCACGATGTGGGAGGAGTACAGGCCCTCCCGGCGCAGCACGGCTCCCTTGTCGCCGTCACCGGCGCAGGCGTCGTACTCGTCGAGGATGGCCAGCTTGTAGTCGGCGGTGAAGGTCCGCCGACGCGGTCGTTGCGGAGGGCTCGGGTCGCCGACCATCGCCTCATCATGGGCGCGGTCGATGGTCAAAGTCGTCAGAGTCATGGCAGTCGGTGGTGTCCGTTCTCGCCCTGCAGGGTTCGGGAGCTACCGCAGGTGTCTCACGTCAGCCTGACAGACAGGGCTGGAATGATGAATCTGCTGTTCGCCGAACTGACATTGACCATATCGAAACTGACGCTCGGAGGGCATCGGGCGCCTACTGCTGAGCACGTTTTGATTAGCCGGCCATTCGGAGCCTCCCATTTTCCGATCCAAGACCTCGCGACGCGCGCGCAACACGGAGGGGCTCTAAGCTAGCTCGATTCATCCTTCGGCCAAGAGTGATTGGTGATCCGTCAAATCCGGTTTCGCCTTCGCTCCCTTGGACTAAACCCCTACATAGAGGTAGTACTTGTACGCCGGGGTGGCCGCCCAAGTCGTTGGACCCCACTTGTGGGGGAAAATATAGCCGACTCTATCTGTCGTGCCAGACTGAGCGGCACCCCAACCGTACATTTGCCCCAGGGACGCTCGCGTCCCGTACGGCTTCTGCTCATCATAGTGAAGGTGATGCGCAACCCCACCGGTGTTACCTGATACCCCGATTTTCTGTCGAGCAACGACTATGTCCGTCTTCTTCACACTAAGAGACGACAGGTGCAGGTAACGAGACACTCTGCCATCTGGATGTTCAATCGCAATGAACTTTCCACGGGTGCCAGACCCTGTGGTGTCCACCTCTATGACAGTACCTGGCCCCGCAGCGTAGACGGGCTGGTTCGTTACCTGGAGGTCTAATGCAGCGAAGGGATGATACGGCTGCCCTTTTACCGGACAGTCGCCCTGGGTGCTCTTTTCACCGCAACCAACGAGCACCTTACCGCTCACGGGAGCCCACTCGGCCGACGCCGCGGTCCAGTTGCAGGACCCATCGGGGATCCTGGGTGCGCAGCTTGCATTCCAGGTAGAAGACCGGCTGATCGTCTTCGAGGGCGTGCGGTTCGAGGTCTTCCACGTCTGGGCCGTTCCGTCACAGCCGACGACCAGCTTAACCGCTCCGGGAGCCGAACCGAGGTCCACCGTGTAGAGAGATGTCGATCGGTCCTGTTGCATTGTGTACCTGGTCGCCCACTTGTCTGATCCGGAAGCGACATCAGTCCAAATTCCGACAACCGCGGTGCCGTCCGAACAGGTCACCCGTCCATTAAGAACCAGCGTGGTCGCGGCATGAGCCGGCGTGAGCGGGATCGCGTGTGTCCAGGTCAGAAGGCAGAACAGGGCGAGTCGGCGGACCGGAACCTGTCAAGACCTTTGAGACGAGTTCTCAGTCCTTCTTCTGTGCGTCGTTCTCGATCGTGGGCTTGTTGATCCAGGCCACCGTAGGGAGCTTCGGCGGCGATGGGCGGCGGTGGCGGAACCGGCCGGAGTTGGCGGCGTAGGCGGCATCGAGGGTGCTGGCCCGCTTGGCCTGCACCTCGGTGGCCGTGCCGAAGTGGACCGATGCCGGCGTGTGCAGGCCGATGCCCGAATGGCGGTGCTCGTGGTTGTAGTAGGCGAAGAACTGCTCGCAGAACACCCGGGCATCCTCGATGGAGCCGAATCGCTCGGGGAACGCCGGGCAGTACTTCAAGGTCTTGAAGGCTGATTCGCTGTAGGGGTTGTCGTTGCTGACGTGGGGCCGGGAATGGGTGCGGCCGATGCCCAGGTCGGCCAACAGCTCAGCCACCGGCTTGGAGGTCATCGAGGTCCCCCGGTCGGCGTGGATGGTCAGCGTTCCCGGCTCGATGCCCTGGACGGCGACGGCCCGGGCGATGAAGGCCTCGGCCAGCTCGGCCGACTCGCCCGGCGCCACCATCCAGTCGACGACGTAGCGGGAGAAGATGTCGATGATCACGAAGAGGTCGAACCACACGCCGCGGTCGGGCCTCGGAGCTTCGTGATATCCCACGACCAGCACATATTCGGCCCGCTGGCCATCAGCTCGGGGCGGCTGCGGGGCGGATGGGTGGCCTGCAGCCGCCGCTCACGGACCTCGCCGTGGGTTCTCAGCACCCGGTACATGGTCGAGATCGAGGCCAGGTAGACGTCGTCGTCGAGGAGCATGGCCCACACCTGGGCCGGGGCCAGGTCCCGGAACCGCTCCGAGCGCAGCAGCTCCAGCAGGGCATAGACCTCGGCGTCGGTGAGGGCGTTGGCCGGTGTCGGCCGGGGCGGCGGGGGACCGAGCTTGGGGGGCTGGTTGCGCCGGTAGTGGGTGGCCTTGGCCTTGCCCGCCGCCCGGCACGCGGCCTCGGTGCCGATGAGGGGCACGAGATCGGCCACGCAGGCGTCGATCACGGCTTGGGCTTGTTCTCGGGCGCCGCGCTCTCGGCAAGCATCTCCAAGAGCGCGTGAGCTTTTCCCGCGATCTCCAGAGCCAGCTTGTGCTTGGCCAGGTCGGCCTCGAGGCGCTCGATGCGGCGGTTGGCCTTGGCCAGGGCCGCCGCGTCGGGGGTCGTCTTGGACTGGCGGGTGCGGGGCGACAGGCCGTCGAGGGCCGTCGCGTCACGGGCCCGGCGCCACTCCACGATGTGGGAGGAGTACAGCCCCTCCCGCCGCAGCAGGGCGCCCTTGTCGCCGTCGCCCACACAGGCGTCGTACTGCTCGACGATCGACAGCTTGTACTCGGCGCTGAAGGAACGCCGGCGGGGTTTGGGGGGCAGAGCGGGGCCGTCTTCACCCATGGCCTCATCATGGGCGCGCTGCATCGTCAGGGTTGGCATCGGAACCTGTCAAGACCTTTGAGACGAGTTCTCAGTCCTTCTTCTGTGCGTCGTTCTCGATCGTGGGCTTGTTGATCCAGGCCACCGTAGGGAGCTTCGGCGGCGATGGGCGGCGGTGGCGGAACCGGCCGGAGTTGGCGGCGTAGGCGGCATCGAGGGTGCTGGCCCGCTTGGCCTGCACCTCGGTGGCCGTGCCGAAGTGGACCGATGCCGGCGTGTGCAGGCCGATGCCCGAATGGCGGTGCTCGTGGTTGTAGTAGGCGAAGAACTGCTCGCAGAACACCCGGGCATCCTCGATGGAGCCGAATCGCTCGGGGAACGCCGGGCAGTACTTCAAGGTCTTGAAGGCTGATTCGCTGTAGGGGTTGTCGTTGCTGACGTGGGGCCGGGAATGGGTGCGGCCGATGCCCAGGTCGGCCAACAGCTCAGCCACCGGCTTGGAGGTCATCGAGGTCCCCCGGTCGGCGTGGATGGTCAGCGTTCCCGGCTCGATGCCCTGGACGGCGACGGCCCGGGCGATGAAGGCCTCGGCCAGCTCGGCCGACTCGCCCGGCGCCACCATCCAGTCGACGACGTAGCGGGAGAAGATGTCGATGATCACGAAGAGGTCGAACCACACGCCGCGGTCGGCCCTCGGAGCTTCGTGATATCCCACGACCAGCACATATTCGGCCCGCTGGCCATCAGCTCGGGGCGGCTGCGGGGCGGATGGGTGGCCTGCAGCCGCCGCTCACGGACCTCGCCGTGGGTTCTCAGCACCCGGTACATGGTCGAGATCGAGGCCAGGTAGACGTCGTCGTCGAGGAGCATGGCCCACACCTGGGCCGGGGCCAGGTCCCGGAACCGCTCCGAGCGCAGCAGCTCCAGCAGGGCATAGACCTCGGCGTCGGTGAGGGCGTTGGCCGGTGTCGGCCGGGGCGGCGGGGGACCGAGCTTGGGGGGCTGGTTGCGCCGGTAGTGGGTGGCCTTGGCCTTGCCCGCCGCCCGGCACGCGGCCTCGGTGCCGATGAGGGGCACGAGATCGGCCACGCAGGCGTCGATCACGGCTTGGGCTTGTTCTCGGGCGCCGCGCTCTCGGCAAGCATCTCCAAGAGCCGCGTGAGCTTTTCCCGCGATCTCCAGAGCCAGCTTGTGCTTGGCCAGGTCGGCCTCGAGGCGCTCGATGCGGCGGTTGGCCTTGGCCAAGGCCGCCGCGTCGGGGGTCGTCTTGGACTGGCGGGTGCGGGGCGACAGGCCGTCGAGGGCCGTCGCGTCACGGGCCCGGCGCCACTCCACGATGTGGGAGGAGTACAGCCCCTCCCGCCGCAGCAGGGCGCCCTTGTCGCCGTCGCCCACACAGGCGTCGTACTGCTCGACGATCGACAGCTTGTACTCGGCGCTGAAGGAACGCCGGCGGGGTTTGGGGGGCAGAGCGGGGCCGTCTTCACCCATGGCCTCATCATGGGCGCGCTGCATCGTCAGGGTTGGCATGGTCATCGTGCTTACCGTTTCCAGTCTCGCCCTTGAGGGATGGTCGGCTACCTCAAGCGTCTCTGGTCAGGCTGACAGAAAGGGCATGGTCATCGTGCTTACCGTTTCCAGTCTCGCCCTTGAGGGATGGTCGGCTACCTCAAGCGTCTCTGGTCAGGCTGACAGAAAGGGGACACCCTTCATTCTCATGGCACCCCCGAGGTCTGGAACGATCGTCGTCCGTGCGCGCTGCGCACGATACTCGCGAGGGACCCAATCAGGCCGCTAGCTAGTCTTCAGAACCCCCCGTGTCGTGGTGGGCTAGGATCTCGGTCCGCCACGACTTGAGGGTGTGGCCGAAGGAGCGGATCTCCTCACCTCGTCGGCGATGCAGCCGGCGATGAGCAGACGGTTCGAGAGCCCTGCCGTCAGGATCTCTCAACGGTAGGAACCAGCCCCTACCGAACTGATGGATACTCCATCAGACGGTTCTGGGCGCGCTCCCGACGGACGGCGAGTGTCCCGAGCGCGTCGCAGAACGTGAGGGCTGCGCCCGGCCGTGGCCAAGTGCCGTTGGCGGAAGACGAACGGTGCCTGACGCGGCTTAGGGGGCTGCACCCCGCCCGGCGTCACCCTCCGGCTCGACCACCATCGCCCACACCCGCATCGGTTCGTCACCCTCGGGGTGGTCCTCGACCACGACGGGGACGAATGTGAGGGCGGGGAAGAGGTCGCCGTCCACGCCGTCGGGCTGGCGATCGGGTTCTGGCTTCGGCTCGGGGTCGGGGTCTCGGGGTACATCACCGGGCCCCGGCGCGGCCACGGTGGAACCGGGCGGGAACGACGGCGGTGGGCCGTAGGCCTGGTCGACAGCGTCCCATCGCGGTCGCCGAGCGCGGGGCCGACGGCGCCCCACACCCGCTGCGGCTCGGTCTGGACGAGGAGACCGCCGAGCACCACTGCGACGAAGCCGAGGAGCACCAGTTGGCCGATCCGTCGCCCGGTGGTCGCCAGCTGGGAGCGTTCCGGGAACGGCCCGGGGCTGGGGGCTCGGACGAGCACGGGCGGGGGGGCCTGGGGGGCCGGCGAACCGGCCAGGCAGATGTCGGGTGGCGCGGTCGTCGGCACCGGCTGCCTACCGCCGCCGAGGGTGGTCGTCGGCTGACCGCCGGCGCCCATGGTGGTAGTCGGCTGGCCGCCACCGCCGATGGTGGTGGTTGAGCCCGGGCCGGACGGCGTGGTGGTGGTCGGCTGGCCCCCGCCGCCGCCCATGGTGGTTGTCGATTGACCGCCGCCGCCGATGGTCGTTGTCGACTGGCCCCCGCCGCCGATGGTCGTGGTCGACTGGCCCCCGCCACCGCCGATCGTGGTGGTCGGCTGGCCGCCGCCACCGCCAATGGTCGTGGTCGAGCCCGGGCCGGTCGGCACGGTGGTGGACGTGACCTCGCACGGGGCAGTGGTGGTGGTCGATCCTCCGCCTCCGGGCACCGTGGTGGCCGATGTCGCTCGAGTGGTGGTCGGTCCTCCGCCGCCGCCGATGGTGGTGGTGACGCCCCCGCCCCCGCCCGGGATGGTGGTCGTCGTGACCCCGCTCACCCCGAGGGTGGTCGTGACGCCGCCCCCGCCTGGGGTCGTGGTAGTCGCCCCCCCGCCGCCGATCGTGGTGGTCACGCCTCCCCCTGGCAGGGTCGTGGTGGTCACGCCTCCCCCTGGCAGGGTCGTGGTCGTCCCGCCTCCCCCCGGCAGGGTCGTGGTCGCCCCCCCGCCGCCGCCGATGGTGGTGGTCGTGGCGCCCGTGCCCGGCGTGGTGGTGGTGGCTCCCGGCGGGATCGTGGTCGTGAGCCCACCCGGGAGGGTCGTGGTGGTGAGCCCGCCGGGAACGGTCGTGGTCGTCAGCCCGCCCGGGAGGGTCGTGGTGGCGGCGCCGGGCAGGGTGGTGGTCGACCCACCGCCGGGTGACGTGGTGGTGGTGACCTGGTTCACGCCGACGGTCGTGGTGGTCGTGCTGCCGGGCGGCGGCACCCGGTTGGTGAACGTGGCCTCCGTGACACCCGAGCCGATCCGGACAACCACGCTTCCGCCGGGCAGGTTCGGCGAGCCGACGATCCGGTTCCCGGGGGCGACGACAATGGCCGACACCTCCGTGCCGGCCGGGATCGACTCCGTGATCGCCACGTTGGTCGCCACCGGAAACCATCCGACGACGGTGCAGGTGCCACCCGGTGGCGACCCGGCCGGCACTGACACCACGACCGTGCCCGCGGTGAAGGAGAAGTTGGTCCCCACCGCGATCCCGGTGCCCGCCACCTTGCAGATCTTGAGGATGGCCAGCTCGGCCCGGTTGGTGAACGTCACCGTCGTCTGCGTCGACTCGTCGCCCTCCACCACCTGCACCTGTGCCGAACGGGCCGCCAGGTTGGAGCTCACCAGGCGCGTCGGGGGCGACGTCTGGACCGCGGAGACCGAAATACCCGCCCTCTCGATTTCGGTGACCGTGACTGTCCCCGCGGGCAGTGAGATCACCGGAGAACAGGCCCCGACGGGCACGTCGACCGTGACCCCGCCCACCGTGAATCGGAAGACGCCCGTGACCGTCGGACCGTCGGCGGCCTTGCACACCTCGACGAACCCGGTGCCCGGCGCCTGGAGGGCGACCACCGTCACGGGGATGCCGACCAATCCGACGACCGCCACCAGCCCTGCCACCACGAGCCCGCGTCGCTCACGGGGCAGACGCATCGCACCCCTCGGCCCGGTTCGTCCTCTTCGTCACGTCACGCCCCCAGCGTCGCGCACCCAGGGAGGGAGCGCGAGCAGCATCATTTACGACCCTGCACCCGCAGTCAAGGACCCGGTTTTGGCAACGCTCGGTCCGGCCTATATCCGTCCTGGGGATAACTACGGTGCGGGTTCTTTTGCCTGTCCCGCACGTTCGTCCGCAGGACCGGACACGGGTCGGCTACGGAACACGGCGACGACCGCCATCGGAGGCCGCACCTCGAGTTCGGACCCGACGCCGTCGAGCCGAGAGACGGTCCGATCGCCTGCTTCGCCCACGTCGGGTGGCGCGGCAGGTACCGCATGCGGCCCGCGGCGTCCTCTCGCCCTGCCTCGCCTATGCGTCGTAACCAGTTACGGAGCAGCTCGACACAACCAGCGTGTTCCAAGGCCGTACTCGCAGGTCAGTGGGCCTTGCGCAGTCACCAGCATGACATTCAGCCGGGACACCACGCATGCTACGGGGCATGTCCGGAGGGACGAGGAACGACGACCGGCGGACGGGCGTGGCTGTCGAACCGAACACCCAACCGTTGGTCGAGGGGTACGGAGGGCCGGAGGGGTCGATCCGGTCGGTTCAACGGCGCGTTCACCGCACCAGGAAGCCACCACGGTTCGCTCACCGCGGGCGCGTGGCGGTCACGGGTCGGTCCTATGAGCTCACTGGTCGGGGGCGGATTCCTCGAGAACCGGTCACGGCGGGACCAGTCAAATGATGGAGCGAGAACGACCAGCTCAGAAGACATAGTTCACGGGTCGGGAGCGGGTACCTGTGACATGTTCGGACCCCATGCCAGTGGGTCCGTCGGCGAAGGTCGGGCGGCGCCGCCACCCGTTCGATGGTCTGGAGCCTGACCTGTGACACCCTCCCCGACTGGCGGAGCTTGGCGGGTGGCAGTGACGGACAGCGGAGCACGGGCGCCCTCCACCACGGCCGACCGCAGCGCGACCACCGACCCCGAGATCGGCCACGTCCGGACGAGATCTCTCTCCGCCGGACATTCTCCACAGGCCGACCGGCTACTTGGGGATAACTGGTGGGTCGATCGGCGGGTCATTGTAGTGAGGCGATCGCTTCGATATGGTCTTTCCATCGCAGTCTGGGGAATCGCATGACCGACGTGGCCGACCGCCACTGGGGCACCTCGCTGGTACGGGCCCCGACGGCGAAGGACGCCGCCCACCCCGACGGAACTGCCGCTGGCGACGTCGAGGCCGTCCCCCGGCCCACGCTGTTCCGCCGGGGTCCCGCCCTCCTCCGCCTCGGCCGGAACGGGGGCTCCCCTCACGAGGTCACGGCTCCACCATCGCCGGATCTCTGGGAGCAGATCGTCCTGGGGCGGACACCAGCCCTGGCCCCGGTGCCGGCTCCGGTCCCACCAGCCCTGGCTCCGGTCGCTTCGGCCGTCGCCCCGATGGCTCCAAGCGTGGCCGCCGCGCCAGCGCCGGCACCGGGTCCGGCACGCGCCCCCGCCGCACCGCCGCGTCGCGTCGTCGCCGCCGCCGCGGTGCCGTCCCCGGCCGCCACGGTGCCGAGCCGCCAACCGGAGCCCCCCACCACCGACGCCACCGTCGTCGTCCACCGGCCGCGGTCGACACCCGCCACCCCGGCCGCCGAGCCCGCGCCCGACCCTTCCCTGGCCCGCCTGGCGCGCGGGGTGCAGGACTGTGCCCGCGCCCTGGCCAGCCTGGCCGACCGTATCGACGTCCTCGAGCGGCGGCTGGGCTCGGTCGCCTCCGATCCCGCGCCACGGGGGCCGGCGGCCGGGCTGACCTCCCCCGCCATCGAGAATCTGGGCAACCGGCTGGGCGCCCTCGAAGGGCTGTCGTCCGATCGCTTCCAACTCCTCGAGCAACGCCTACGGCGGCTGGAGGCCCTCCCCGACGCCATCGTCCGCCTGCAGCAGGACACCGCCGTGCTTGCCGACCGGGCTCGTTCCCGGCGACCGGGCGGCGAGGGCGGGCCGGTCGACCTCGAGCCCGTCTACCAGGAGCTCGACTCCGTGGTGGAGGTCGTGTCGGCCCACCACGTGGCCGCCTCCCAGAGCCTCGACCGGGTGCGGACGCTCGAGCGGGCGGTGCTGGAGATGCGTCGGCACCTCGAGCGGAACCTGGCCGAGCACGACCGGGCGGCATTGTCCGAGCAGACCGCCACCCGGATGCGTATCGACGCCATCGAGTCCCGGTTGCGCAGCGCGGGATCGACCCCCCGGATCCCCTCCACATAGACCGCAGGGACCGAGTCAGTCAGCGCCGCATTTGGGTTCGGTTCCGCAACCACAGCACCCGCGAACCGGCGGACCGCCATTTCGGCCCGGACGCGACAACCGGCCCGGACGAGAACCTCGCCCGGGCCGGCTCTCACACCCTGGTCAGGAGGCGGTCCGGACGAGAACCTCGCCCGGGCCGGCTCTCACACCCTGGTCAGGAAGCGCCGGATGCGTTCTCCGTGGGCACCATCGGGTCACCCTCGACCTGGCCCACCGGGCGGTCGGTGGGGCCCTTGGTCTCGTCGGCCGGCTCGGCCTGGTCCTCGCCCCGGGGGGTGCCTTCGGTGTGGCTGGGGGTGTCCATCTCAGGCATGGCGACGCTCCTTCATGGTGGGTGGTAGAGGCTGACTACCCGGAATGGGGCGGCGAAAACCTCGTCGGCATGACCATTGCCGGTCCCGGGAAGACTGAGCGGCGACAGGCGTGTGAATGGGAGGCAGGCCAATGCCCCAGCAGGCATGGAGCGACAAGCGCGAACGGCAGTACGAGCACATCAAGGAAGGCCTCGAGGAGCGGGGCGAGAGCGAGGACAAGGCCGAGGAGATCGCGGCCCGCACCGTCAACAAGGAGCGAGCCCGCGCCGGTGAGGCCAAGACGTCGAGCCGGTCGTCCACCAAGGACATCTCGTCGAGCCGGCGGGGAGGGCTGCGCTCGCACAAGGGCCCCGGCGGGCGGACCAAGGCCCAGCTCTACAACGAGGCCAAGAAGAAGGGCGTCGAGGGCCGGTCCAAGATGACCAAGGCCGAGCTGGAACGGGCCGTCGGGCGCTAGCGGGCGGCCGCCCGCGGCCGGTTGCTACAGGTAGTTCCCGGGACGGTTCATGTCGGGGCCGGCGCGGCCGGGGCCGCCCGGTCCCGGGGGCAGGCCCCGGGCGCCGCCGGCGGCCGCCTGCATGGCCGCCTGCTGGGAGAACATGGCCGCCTGGATGCCGTGGAACAGGCCCTCCAGCCATCCCACCAGCTGGGCCTGGGCGACGCGGAGCTCGGCCTCGGAAGGGATGTCGCTGTCGAAGGGAAGGGTGAGCCGGGACAGCTCGTCCCGCAGGTCGGGCGAGATCCCGTCGGCCAGTTCCCGCACCGACGTCTCGAAGATCTCCTTCAAGCGGGACCGGCTGGCCTCGTCGAGCTCGGCCCGCCGGACCTCCTCCAGCAGTTCCTTGGTCATGGCGCCGATACGCAGGACCTTCGCCGGCTGGGAGATCGTCTCGGTGGAGGGTTCGTCGGGCGATGGCTCCTCGACAACCACCGCCGGGGTGGTCGCCGGGGGGCTCGTCTCTGCTCCGCCGCTTCGCTGGTCAGCCATGGGTGGTTCCTTCCCGATCGTGCCCGTGTACGCCATCCCGCTGTCAGCTTCACGATAGGCCGTACCATGGGGGCGTGAAGGTGTCCACGCGCGGCGACTACGCCAGCCGGGCGCTGCTCTCCCTGGCCCTCCACGCCGACGGGAGCCGCCCCACCTCGGTCCGCGACGTGGCCGAGCGCACCGGCCTGCCCCAGCCCTACCTGGAGCAGATCCTCCTCGCCCTCAAGGGCGCCGGCCTGGTTCGTTCGAAGCGGGGCGTGGGCGGCGGCTACGTCCTCGCCCGCCACCCGTCGGAGATCACCCTGGGTCAGATCGTGAGCGCGGTCGACGGGCCCATCGTGGCCGGCGACTTCGGCGAGCCCCACCAGAACGGGGCGTGCAACCACGAGGGCCAGTGCGTGCTGCTGTCGGTGTGGGCCGAGGTGGGGGGGCACATGCGCGACCACCTCGACTCCTTCACCCTGGCCGACATGGTCGTCCGGGCCCGGGGTGCGCAGGGAGAGCCGGTCGACGGGCCCGCCGTGACCGGCGATTCCGAGCACGAGCCCGCCTGCTCCCCCGCCTGAGGGCCGCGGGGCCAAGTCCTAGAGTCCTCGTCGCGGTCGCCGAACAGGCGGTCGAGGCTCCGGCAGAGGCTCGTCGCCGGACGTGGTCCGGGGCTCGACCAGGAGCGACGTCCCCGGGAAACGCTCAGCCAGAGACGGGTTCCCCACCACCAGCTGGCGGCGGCCGGCCTCCAGCAGGGGGAGGTCGGACTCGCTGTCGCCCGCCCCGAGAACCACGTCGTAGCCCTCCTCCCGCAGCTCCGCCACCGTCCGCGCCTTCTCCTCCCCCGTGCCCGGGTTGCGGCGCACGGCGCCCGTGAAGCGGCCACCGCCCTCCTCCAGGGCCAGGCCCACCACTCGGCCGCCGGCCGGCTCGACGTAGCCCGCCACCAGCTCGGTCGGCGCCCCGGTGACCACCACCGGCTCGATGCCCCGGTCGACCAGCCACGCCAGCAGGGCGGGCAGGAACCCGAACACCAGCGGCCGGTCGACCTCGTCGAGGTACGGGCCCACCAGGGCGGCCAGGTCCGCCGTCGCCCATCCCGCGGCGGCGGCCGCGTACAGCGTGTTGGCCCGGTGGGCGAGGTCGCTGTGGCCGTCGAGACGACCCTCGAGGTAGTCGCGGGTCAGCCGCTCGCCGTCGACGGCCAGGCTGACCGGCGCCTGGCCCCGGTCGACGAGGAAGCGCACCCACGGCTCCAGCGTCCAGCCGTCGTGCAGGGTGTTGTCCCAGTCGAGGACGGCCACCGGCCGGCCACCGCCGTCCACCACCGAGCCGGGGCCGGGTCGGCCGGTCAGACCGGTCAGACCGGTCAGACCGGGCGGGTGGCGGGCTGGCCGACCTTGGTGGTCTCCTCCGGGCGCACGCCCCGGAAGGAGGCGCCGGGGGCGGACGTGGGCCCGTCACCCACGTCGACCAGGCGGACCCCGGCGGTGCCGGCCAGCGTCCGGAGGGTGTCGGCCGGGCCCCGCACCACCAGGCCGAAGACGACCGCGCTGGTGGGGGACGCGTTCTCGATGGCGGTGGTCAGGCGGGCCACCTCGGACTCGTAGAACGACTTGAAGGCGGCGTCGGTGACCGTCGGCAGCAGCTTGCGGATCTCGGTCCGTTCGATCTCGTCGGCTGCCCGCTGGTTCTTCGCCCACGCCTCCAGCCCGTTGGTGACCACCGACGGGTGGGCCCCGGGAGCGGCCACCAGCAGGGCCTCGACCGGAAGGGCCCGATCTTGGCCCGGGCGTCGGTCTCGGACAGGTAGGCATCGAGGGACACCACCGCCACCCGGTCACCGGTGGCGGCGGTCAGGGCCTGCCCGCGCTCGTCGAGGTAGGAACCGACGTCGTTGCTGGCCAGGGGGCCGATGGCGGCGTCGGCCGCGGCCCCGGTGACGGCGCTGGTGGTCCCCGGGCTGTCGGACGACGACGACGCCACCCGGTCGTCGTTGCGCTCCCGCGTCACCGTGTAGGCGAAGACCGCCCCCACCACCAGGACGAACACAGCCACGGCGAAGAACTGCACCGTCCGCCGGGCTGCCCTCGCGTCGAGGACTGCCCGCTCCGCCGGTGGTAGCAGCTCCGGCGGGGGCCCTTGTACTCCTTAGCGAAGAGACCCAAGAACCTTTTCCAACTCCTCCGGGAGGGCGGATGTGAACCGCAGCTTCTCGCCGGAGGCAGGGTGGTCGAAGCCGAGCTGGTTGGCGTGGAGGAAGGGCCGGCCGGGGTCGATCGACGGACGGGCGCCGCCGTAGCGGTCGTCGCCGACCACCGGGTGGCCGATGGCGGTCAGGTGGACGCGGATCTGGTGGGTGCGGCCCGTCTCCAGCCGGCAGGCGACCAGGGTGACCTTGGCCGGCTGGGTGAACAGCTGCAGGACCCGGTAGCTGGTGCGGGCCGGGCGGCCACCGGCGGAGACCGCCATCCGGGTGGGGTTGCCCGAGCCCCGGCCCACGGGCGCGTCGACCGCCCCCGCAGCGGCGTCGAACCGGCCCCACACCAGGGCCTGGTAGCGGCGCTCGACGCTGCGGTCGGAGAGCTGCCCGACCAGGGCGTCGTACGCACCCCGGTTGCGGGCCACCACCAGCAGCCCGGACGTGCCCTTGTCGAGGCGGTGGACGATGCCCGGGCGCTCGGGCGAGCCGACAGTGGCGATCTCGGGGTAGAGGGCGAGGAGGCCGTTGACCAGGGTGCCCGCGTTGTGCCCGGCGCCGGGGTGGACGACGAGGCCGGCCGGTTTGTCGACGACGATGACGTCGTCGTCGTCGTACACCACCGGGACCTCGACGTCGTCCTGGGGCCAGGGGCGGAACGGGGCCTTGGGCGGAGGGGCGTCGACCGCCAGCTCGTCGCCCTGGTTGACCCGGCTCGAGCGCAGGGTGACGGCCCGGCCCCCGACCTGGGCGCCCCCCGCCGCGATCAGAGCCGCCGCCTCCCGCCGGGTCAGGTTGAAGAGCAGGCTCACCACCCGGTCGAGGCGCTCGCCGTCGAGGGCACCGGGGATGATCACGACGCTACCCCGACGGCGGTGGCGGCGGTCGAGGGGCGTCCGGCCCACAGCAACAACATCACGCAACCACAAGTGATGCCCATATCGGCCACGTTGAACACCGGCCACCACTGCAAATCGATGAAATCGACCACCGCTCCCCGCAGGAGGCCCGGGTCCCGGAAGACCCGGTCGGCCAGGTTGCCCACCGCCCCCCCGAGGAGCAGGCCCATGGCGATGGCCACCGGCAGCCGGGATGCCGCCGCGCCCGAGGCGATCAGGTAGACGACCACGCCCAGGGCGGCGAGGGCGAGCAGGGGTACCAGCCCCCCACCCAGGCCGAAGGCACCGGCGGTGTTGTGGATGAGGGCGAGGCGCAGGGTGCCCACCAGATGGATGGGACCGTCGGCCAGGGCCGACAACGCCCACGTCTTGGTGAGTTGGTCGACCACGAGCACGCCCACGGCCAACCCGAGGACGAGCGGCAGGCGGCCGGCCGGTCGAGGACCAACCGGTGCCGGCGCCGGGCTCTCGGCGTCGTCAGCCCTGCGCCGGGCGGACCTCAGCGACGCGACAGACCCCCGCTCTTGCAGCCGACGCAAAGCGCGGCATAGGGCAGGGCTTTCAGACGGGCCTTGGGAATCGGCGTCTCGCACTTCTCGCAGATCCCATAGGTGCCGATACCGATCTTGCGCAGGGCCAGGTCGATCTCGTCGACCGCGGCCCGGGCCTGGGCGGACAGGGTGAGGTCGCGCTCCCGCTCCACGGCCATGGTGCCACCCTCGCCCGACTCCTCGTCGAACTGGATGTCGCCCGGCTCCATGTCCTCGGCCAGCGCCTGGGCCTCGGCCTTCAGCGCATCGGCCTGGCGGACGTAGGTCTCCCGTTCGCTGAGCAGCAGCTCGCGCTGCTGGGCGAGGAACTTGTCGGCCGGCCCCCCGTCGTCGCCGGTCTGGGTTGGCTTCGGTGCTGTTTTCGGCATGGGGTCGTTGGCTTCCGAGTCGCGGGCGTCTTGGGGGATGCGTTCTTGGAGATTCCGTGGGGAGATGGCGGAGCGGAGTGTACCAATGGTGGGAAAACTACAGACGACCCACCTGAGGGTTTTCCGGTCCCGGGCGGGACTGTGCGCCACGGGCGTGACCGGCGCCCACGACATGCTCCAAGTGGCGCCGGAACTCCTCGACGTCGAGTCCCGAAAGGGTGAACGTCTTGGAGCGGCTGGTGTCGCCCCCGATCAGCTCCACCTGGGCCGTCTTGAGCCCGAACTCCTCGGCCAGCAGCTCGGCGCAGGCGACGTTGCCCCGTCCGCCCACCGGCGGGGCGGCCACCCGCACCTTAAGGGCGGTGCCGTGGCGGCCCACGACGGCGGAGCGGCCGGCGCCCGGCTGCACGTGGACATGGAGGACGACGGCATCGTCGCCTTTGGTGGTGAAGAGATCGTCGACGTTCATCGGTCTTCGTACTGTACGGCCCCCGGCCGCTAGCAATCTCGGCGTTGATTGGCCACGTGCCAATCTGGAGGACATGGCCTTCGGTCCCGTCGATCCCCAGCTCGATCTGGTCGCGCTCGAACAGCGCGTGCTGTCCCGCTGGCGCGCGCTCGACCTGGCCGAGGTCGTCCTGCACCTCCGCGAGGGCGGCGCCGCCGTGGGTGTTCTACGAGGGCCCGCCCACGGCCAACGGGCGGCCCGGCGTCCACCACGTGTGGGCCCGGGTGTTCAAGGACCTCTTCCCCCGGTTCCAGACCATGCGGGGCCACGACGTCCCCCGCAGGGGGGCTGGGACTGCCACGGGCTGCCGGTGGAGATCGAGGTGGAGAAGGAGCTCGGCTTCACCAACAAGTCCCAGATCGAGGCCTACGGGATCGACAAGTTCAACGCCCGCTGCCGGCAGTCGGTGCAGCGCTACGTGGGCGACTGGGAGGCGCTGACCGAACGGGCGGGCGTGTGGATCGACACCAAGGACGCCTACTGGTCGCTGTCCAACGACTACGTGGAGTCGGTGTGGTGGCTGCTCAAGCAGCTGTACGACAAGGGGCTGCTCTACGAGGGCCATCGGGTCATCCCCTACTGCTCACGCTGCGGGACGGCGTTGTCGTCGCACGAGCTGGGCCAGCCGGGCGTGTACCGCGACGTCACCGACCCGTCGGTCTACGTGCGCTTCCCGGTGGTGGAGGGTGCCGACGTCGATCTGCTGGTGTGGACGACGACGCCGTGGACGCTCATCTCCAACGTGGCCGCGGCCGTCGGGCCCGCCATCTCCTACGTGCGGGTGGCGGCTGGCGACGGCGACGGCGACGGCGGTCGTGACCTGGTGATGGCGGAGGCGCGGCGCCGAGGGGGCGGTCGTCGTCGAGCGGTACACCGGTGCTGACCTGGTCGGGTGGCGCTATCAGCGGCCGTTCGACCTGCTCCCGATCGACGACCGCGGCCAGCGGGTGGTGGGGGCGGGGTTCGTGTCGACCGAGGACGGGTCGGGCATCGTCCACCTGGCGCCTGCCTTCGGTGCCGACGACATGGAGGCGGCCCGGACCGACGACCTGCCTGTCTTGAACCCGGTCGGTCCTGACGGCACCTTCGGGCCCGAGGTGGAGCCGTGGGCGGGCGTGTGGGTGAAGGACGCCGACCCGTCGATCATCGACGACCTGGCCGCCCGGGGCCTCCTCGTTCGGCGGGTGCCGTACACCCACTCCTACCCCCACTGCTGGCGGTGCTCGACGCCGCTCATCTACTGGGCCAAGACGTCGTGGTTCGTGCGCACGTCGCACCACCGCTCGGATCTCCTGCGGGAGAACGAGCACATCAACTGGTACCCCGACCACATCAAGCACGGCCGCTTCGGCGACTGGCTGGAGAACAACGTCGACTGGGCGCTGTCGCGCGACCGGTACTGGGGTACGCCGCTGCCCATATGGCGGTGCGAGGGCGGCCACGACACGTGCGTGGGGTCGGTGGAGGAGCTGTCCCGCCTGGCGGGGCGGGACCTGGCCGGGTTGGACCTGCACCGGCCGGCGGTCGACGACCTCGTCTTTCCCTGTCCGACGCCGGGGTGCGGATCCATGTGCACCCGGGTGGCGCCGGTGCTCGACGCCTGGTTCGACTCGGGATCGATGCCGTCGGCGCAGCACCACTACCCGTTCGGCGACCGGTCCGAGTTCCAAAAGGCGTACCCCGCCGACTTCATCTGCGAGGCCATCGACCAGACCCGGGGGTGGTTCTACTCCCTGCTGGCGGTCAACACGCTCGTGTTCGGGTCCACGCCGTACCGCAACGTGGTCTGCCTGGCCTTCGTGGTCGACGAGTTCGGCCAGAAGATGTCGAAGTCGAAGGGCAACGTCCTCGACCCGTGGCACGTCTTCGACACCTTCGGCGCCGACGCCCTGCGCTGGTACTTCTTCTCCGCCGGCTCCCCGTGGATCAACCGCCGGGTCTACGAGGACGGCATCCGGGAGGCCACCCGCAAGACGCTCATCACCCTGTGGAACGTCTTCGCCTTCTTCGCCACCTACGCCGACCTGGCCGGGTGGCAGCCGGCTGGCCCCGAAGATCCGCCCGTCTCCGATGGCGACTGGGACCCCGCCGGGGACCCCGCGGCCCAGCCGGACCACGTGCTCGACCGGTGGGCCGAGGCCCGGCTGGCGCAGACGGTGACGGCCGTCACCGACGCCCTCGACGACTTCGACGCCCTGGGCGGGGCCACCACCCTGGCCGCCTTCGTCGACGACCTGTCGAACTGGTACGTGCGCCGCTCCCGCGCCCGCTTCTGGGGACCAACGGGGGGGCGGCCGACCCGGGCGCCATCGCCACCCTCTACCGCGGCCTCACCGTGGCCAGCCAGCTGCTGGCGCCCTTCTGCCCGTTCCTGGCCGATGAGCTGTACGTGACGCTGACGGGCGAGATGTCGGTGCACGTCCAGCGATGGCCCGACCTGCCCGACCCCGAACCGTCGGCCGCCGCCCTGCTGGCCGACATGGGTGCCGCCCGCCGGCTGGTGGGCCTGGGGCGGTCGGCCCGCACCGACGCCGGCGTCCGCACCCGCCAGCCGTTGTCCCGGGCCCTGGTGCTGCACCCGGGGGTGGAGCTTCTCGGCCGAGGTCCGGGACCAGATCGCCGACGAGCTCAACGTGAAGGTCATCGAGGACGTGGAGACCCTGTCCGACCTCATGTCGTGGACGGTGATCCCCAACTTCCGGGCGCTGGGACCGCGGCTGGGGCCGCGGGTGAACGCGGTGAAGGCCGAACTGGCCGGGGCCGACGGGTCGGAGGTCCGCCGCCGGCTGGAGGCCGACGGGTTCGTGGAGGTCGCCGGCGAGCGGCTGGAGGCGGGCGACGTCGAGGTGCGCGCCGTGCGCCACGCGGACTTCGCCCTGGCCACCGACGACGACTGGGCCGTCGCCCTCGACCTGACCCTGGACGAGGGGTTGGAGCTGGAGGGCGTGGCCCGCCAGCTGGCCCGCGACATCAACGACGTGCGCAAGGCCCGGGGCCTGTCGCTCTCCGACCGCATCGAGGTGGTGATCGAGGCGGACGAGGGCTCGCGGCTGGCGGCGGTCCTGTCCGCCCACGGCGACTGGGTCGCGGGGCAGGTGCTGGCCACCTCGCTGTCGGCCGGGACGGCGTCGCCCGACGCCGCCACCTACCCCTTCGACGGCGCCTCGGTCCGGGTCGAACTCCAGGTAGCCGGCTAGCACGACGATTCCTCGGCACGAATCGTTCCGTGCCGAAGAATCGCCGTTCCGGGCGCCTGTGCAGCTCGGATCACGACGCTTTCGGCGCACGAATCGTTTGGTGCGGAGGAATCGTCGTGGCGTCGACCGGGAGGAACGGGCGCCGGCGGCCTGCTCCGCGATCTCGCCCAGCCGGCGGGCGGTGGAGGTCGGGACCCGGGTCACCTCGGTCCAGGTGAACGCCCACAGAGCCAGCCGGTAGCGGCCACGATGGCCGTCTCCCGCCGGGCGTCGTAGACCGGTTGGCCGAGGTGCTGCTCGCCGTCGAGCTCGGTGAACATCCCGATGGCGGGCCACGACAGGTCGAGGAACCATGGGCCGATCCGAAGCTGGCGCACCGGCTCGCCCAGTCCGGGGACGGTGCGGGCCAGCTGGAGCATCAGCGTCTCGAGCAGGCTCCCGGTTGGTGGAGCGCCCGCCGGCCGCCGTTCGAGCACCCGCCGCATGCGGACGGTGCCCGGGACCCGGGACCGCCCCAACCCAGGTAGAGCCCCCTCGAGATCGGGAACCGTCACGAGACGCTTGCGCAGCGCCGACTCGAGCGCCTGCTCCCAGATCAGGTCGTCGACGCCAGCGGCGAGGTCGACCAGCGTCTGCAGCCCGTCGGTGCATCGATGACCGTCGACATCGAGGACTCGGGCGTCCGGTAGCCGCCGGCGCCGCACACACCGGCCTTCGAGCTCGACGCCGTCGAGCCCGAGCAGCGTCGCCGCCAACCCGCCGGTGGCCACCCCGTCGGTGGCGACGACGTCGGCCAGCGCCCGCTCGAATGCGGTCGGCGCCTCCGGACCCTCCACGTAGACACCCTGCCGGACCCGCCGCCAGCGTCCCCGGCCCTCACCCCACCGCAGGGCGCTGGCAGTGAGCCCGTCGGCCAGCGTGTCCGCCGTCGTGAACATCCTCCGCATGAGTTCCCCCAATGACCGAACGACCAGGAAAGGGGGGAAGGTACTTTCAGTATATCCGAGCGTTCCTCACGCTGGCGGGTCGGCGGCGCAGGCGGGGGTGCCGCCGGGGAGGCGGTGGCGGTTGCGGGCCACCAGGTCGTAGCCGGCGGACGCCAACGGGGCGAGGGCGTCGGCGTCGAGGATGCGGCCCACCTGCTGCCAGGCGGGGCTCCCATGGCGGAGGGCGGCGGCTACCGCCCGGTGCCCGCTCACCTTCTCGCCTCCGGGCCGGGGTCAACCCACCACACCTTCTCGGTGACCTCGGCCTCCGTCAGCCCCAGCGCGGCCAGGTCGGCCTGTTGCCAGGGCACCGCCCGGCAGGCGACCTTCATGCGCAGGGCCAGTTCGACGGTGCGGGTGCAGAACCCGCAGTCACCGTCGTAGACGAGGAGGGGCAGGCCGTCGGAAACCACCCCGTGGACCTGGGCCCCGCTCAGCCCTTCTTGGCCTGCTTGGCCTTGGCTGCCGCCACCGCGGCCGCGATCGCCGACGACCCCCCGGCCCCGGCTGCCGGCGCGGCGGGTGCCGCCGCGGGGGCGGCAGGGGCGCCGCCGCCGGAGAGGGAGTCGATGCGGTCGAGGATGCCGGACCGGTTCTTGCCCGCCAGCTCGTACCGGCGGACGGCGTCGAGGTCGGCGTCGTCGAGCTCGCGGCAGCATGGGCAGGATCTGGCCGACCCGGAGGCTGTCGTAGTTGTCGATCGGGAACCCGTCGCCGGCACCCTCGTCGAGGTCGTCGTCGCCCTCGTCGAGGTCGGCCTCGGCCGCCGGCTCCTCGGCCCCCTCCCACGCGGCCTCGTCGATGTCCCAGCCCGGCTCCCGGAGGGTCTCGAGGCGGGCGTCGATGCGGGCCAGGACCGACACCCGGTTCTTGCCCGCCGCCTCCGCCCCCCGGACCTCCTCCAGCGACGCCACGTCGCCGAGCTCGTCGACCTTTCGCAGCAGCTCGGGAGCCCGCAGCGACTCGTACCCGGCGATGGGGAATGCGCCCCGGGAGACGGGGGTCGGCATCTCGCTGGTGAGGTCGATCGACCCGGTGCCGGCACCCCTGCCGGCCGCCCGGCGGGCGTAGCCGGCGATCGGAGCCGGCTCCGGCTCCTCCTCCGGCTCCTCGATGGCGATGGCGGCGGGACGTCCGAAGCGGCGGGCGGCGGGGGCCGGCTCCACCTTCCAGGGCTCGTCGGCCGACTCCAGTTCGGGCTCCGGCTCGAAGGAGCGGGAGTAGCTCGGCACCGACGGCGCGGTGCTGACCGGCCGGGGCGGAGCCACGTAGGGCGCCGCCTTGGGCTCGGGCCGACCGCGGAGCACGGCGACGGCCAGTACCAGTCCGGCCACCACGCTGCAGCCGATCGACAGGTAGATGAGTGTCAGGCCCGATTGCAGCAGGCCGACGACCAATGTGACGGCCGCAGCCAGCACGAGCAGAAAGCTCACCAACACCACCACGTCACCATCCCAATCGTTCGAGTAAGGGCCCGGCTACCAGATGGTAACGCTCCGGGTACGTGCCGCGGCCCATACCCACGGGGCGGTGGGCCTGATCCTCAGCTGCAGACGATGGAGCGCACGAAAAACAGGCCGAAGCTCACGATCATCGGGGACAGGTCGAGGCCCATGCCCCCGACACCGACGGGCGGGATGAGCCGGCGGATGGCGCCGAGCACGGGCTCGGTGACCGCGTAGAGCACGGAGAACACCGACGCCATGCCCGAGCCGGGCGCGATCGGGAACCAGGACAGGATGATCCGTCCGAACATGAGGAGCAGGTAGACGGACGCGAGGAGGCAAAGGATCTCGTTGATGCGACAACCCTAGGCGCGGTAGAGGCCGCGCTCTTGGAGCCGGCGCTTCTCCTCGGCGGAGACCTCGACGTTGGTGGGCGTGAGCAGGAAGACCTGGTCGGCCGCCTTCTCCATCTGGCCTCCCAATCCGTAGGTGACCCCGCTGGCGAAGTCGATGAGGCGGCGGCACAGCTCGCGGTCGACGCCCTGCAGGTTGAGGATCACCGGCTGGCTGCTCTTGAGCCGGTCGCCGATCTCCTTGGCGTCGTTGAAGCCGGTGGGCGCCACCAGATGGACCCGGGGACTGCTCACCGGCGCGATCTGGCGGACGACGGACGGTCGCTGCTGGATGGTGATGCCACTGTCCTCCCGGGGCAGGGTGCGCACCCCGCCGCCCATGGGCGACATGGTGGGCTCGGGCTCGTAGGCGGGTTCGATCCGCTCCGGACGCATCGCCCGCCGGGCGGGCATGGCCTGCGGGGGCGGTTCGTCGTACGGCTCGTACTCCTCGTACTCGTCGTCGTCGACCAAACCCAGGTACACCATGGTCCGTCGCCAGATGGATGCCATCGTGAATGCCTCCTTGGCCCTTCGAGCCTATGTTCGCAGGTCGGTCGGGACGGATCGCGCACCAAAGAGGGCGCGGCCGACGCGGACCATGGTCGAGCCTTCTTGTACCGCGACCTCGAGGTCGTCGGTCATTCCCATCGAGCGCTCCGGGAGCTCCAGCAGGTCGGCCATGGCGGCCAGTTGCCGGTAGCCCTGACGGGCGTTGTCGGGCGGTCCCGCCGGGCCCACCGCCATCAGGCCGACGACGTCGAGGTCGAGGGACCGTAGCCCGTCGACGAGCTCGGGGGCGTCGGCCAGGTCGCAGCCGTTCTTCTGGGGTTCGCCGGAGACGTTGACCTGCACGAGGACGCGCGCCCCGGGCGCACGCCGGGCGATCTCCTCCGCCGCCGGGTACCGGTCGACGGTCTGCCACACGGCGACGGCGGACGCCAACCGCCGCACCTTGTTGCGCTGGATCCGGCCCAGGAAGTGCCAGCGGCCGATGGCGTCCGCTGCGGCCGCTGCGGTCGCGGTAGCCGCCCCGGCCGTGCCGGCCATGCCGGCGATCTCGGTGTGCTTGGCCACCAGCTCGTCGGCGTAGTTCTCCCCCACGTCGGGGACGCCGGCCGCCATCGCCGCTCGCACCGCGTCCGCGCCGAAGCCCTTGGTGACGGCGACGATGCGGATCGCACGGTGCTCGCCGCCGGCGGACGCGATCCGCCGCCGGACCTCGGACAGGCGGGCCGCCACCTCACCCGGGTCGATCGGGACCACCAGCGCGGCCGTCATCGCCACACCACCGTGGCCTGCCGCTGCTGCTCGCCGCGCGCCCGCCACGAGAAGTGGTCGGGAGAGCAGGCGGTGCAGACGCCGACGTCGCCGAGCCGGTGGACGCCCGCCCGCAGGAGGGCGGCGCGCACACCCGCGGCCAGGTCGAGGGCGGGGGTGCCCGAGGCGGTCGTGGCCCGAACGCCGTCGCCCAGCCGGTGGGCGACTCGGTCGAGGTCGTCGGGGCCGAACTCGTAGCACTCGACCCGGATGCACGGTCCGAGGACGGCTGCCACCTCGGTGGCGCCCAGGGCCGCATCGCCTCGACGGTGCGCTCGAGCACACCCGCGGTGAGTCCGACCCATCCCGCGTGGGCGACGGCGAAGACGCCCTCCGGGCTGTCGAGGACGACGGGCGCGCAGTCGGCGGTGAGGACGGCGATGGCGCAGCCGGGCGTGGCGCACACCGCCGCGTCGGCCACCTCGCCCGCCCCGTCGCCCGGCCCGGTGACCCGCACCACGCGGTCGCCGTGCACCTGCCGCAACCAGGTCCACGGCAGGTCGACCACCGCCCGCCGGCGGGCGTCGACCTCGGGGCTGACGGCGTGCACGTACACGCCGCCGTGGCCCATGTCGCCGTCGTCCCGTCCGGTGGACACGCCCTGCGCCGACCACAGCCGGGGCAACCGGATGGCGGGTCGCTGCTGCAGGGGGCTCGGCCCCCCAGTCACTTCAGGCCGGTCACTTCAGGAACGAGGGGACGTCGAAGTCGTCGTCGTCCATGTCGACGTCGGCCGACGGGCCGCCGAACAGGTCGTCGCTGGCCTGGTAGCCCCGGGGCCGGCCGGTGGTGGCGAGGGGCAGGTTGGTGGCTCCCGCCCGCTGCGTGCCCTCGTCCCACCGATCGAAGCCGGCGGCGATGACGGTGACCCGCACCTCGTCGCCCATGGCGTCGTCGATGACCATGCCGGCGATGATGTTGGCGTCGGGGTGGGCCACCTCGTGGATGATCTCGGCCGCCTCGTTGACCTCGAACAGGCCCAGGTCGCTGCCGCCGGAGATGTTGAGCAGGATGCCGCGGGCGCCCTCGATGGAGGCCTCCAGCAACGGGCTGGAGATGGCGGCCCGGGCCGCGGCCAGGGCCCGGCCCTCGCCCGACGCGTAGCCGATACCCATGAGGGACGAGCCGGCGTTGGTCATGATCATCTTCACGTCGGCGAAGTCGGTGTTGATGAGGCCGGGCGTGGTGATCAGGTCGGTGATGCCCTGGACGCCCTGCAGCAGGACCTCGTCGGCCATCTTGAAGGCGTTGAGCACCGACGTCTTGTCGTTGCTCACGGAGAGCAGTCGGTCGTTGGGGATGATGATCAGGGTGTCGACCTTCTCCCGCAGCTTCTGGATGCCGGCCTCGGCCTGCACCGTGCGCCGCCGGCCCTCGAAGGAGAACGGGCGGGTGACCACGCCGATGGTGAGGGCGCCCAGGTTCTTGGCGATCTCGGCGATGACGGGTGCGCCGCCGGTGCCGGTGCCGCCGCCCTTGCCCGCGGTGATGAAGACCATGTCGGCGCCCTTGAGCACCTCCTCGATCTCGTCGCGGTGAGCCTCGGCTGCCTCCTGGCCGACTTCGGGATCGCTGCCCGCGCCCAGACCACGGGTGAGCTCACGGCCGATGTCGAGCTTCACGTCGGCGTCGCTCATGAGCAGCGCCTGGGCGTCGGTGTTGACGGCGATGAACTCCACGCCCTTCAACCCGGCGTCGATCATGCGGTTCACGGCGTTGACGCCGCCGCCCCCGATGCCGACCACCTTGATGACAGCCAGGTAGTTCTGCGGTGTGCCGATCATCGATCGATCCTCCTGACCCGGCCGGCGACGAAGCGCCGTGCCGTCCAACGTTGTAAGAGCCAACGGTCTCCCACTCCCTCTCGGATTCCCCGCCTGTGGACAAGTCTCACGCTTGACAGGAGGTTTACAGTTATGTCAACCTGTGCCGAGGGGCGAGACATTACCCACAGGGTTGAGGCGCGTCAAGACTGGGCTCTCGGGAATCCTCACGTCCAGGGTGGCCAGGGCCTGGGTGTCGACCTGGCCCAACACCGTGAGTGCTGCCCGGAACTTGGCCTCCAGCTGTTGGGGCGGCCCGAGGCGGACGGTGCCCTCCGGCTGCAGCCGTAGCTCCACCCCGCCTTCGGCCCGGCCTGGACGGCGCTGACGCGTGGCCGGAGGTCGTCGGGGACGGCGGCCGCCACCGCCAGCAGGTCGGCCGCGGGGCCGCCCAGCTTCGAGCCCGGGGGGCCGGCGGGGGCGATCCCGTCAAGGGCCAGCAGGTTGCTCGGTGCCGACGCCAGCAGGGCCAGGACCTGCCCTGTCGCGTCGACGAGGGCCCACCCGTCGGCCGCCGGGGCGGCCGCCACCGGGGCCCGTTCGACGACCTCGATGACCACCGAGTCGGGCCAACGGCGTTCGACCGAGACGCTCGCCACCCACGGCATATCGGCCAGCTGGCGGGCCGCGCCCCGCTCGTCGACGTCGACCATGGCCTGCCCGAAACGGATGCCCGAGGCCGCGATCAGCTCCTCCCGGGTGGTCCGGGAGGCGCCCGTCACGTCGAACCCGTCGACGTCCAAGAGGGGCGAGCGGGTCGCTCCCCAGCCGCCCACGAGTAGGCCGGTGACCGAGGCGATGCCGATGAGGAGGCGGAGGCGGCGCCGGCCCTCCTCCCGGCGGACGGCGATGCGTCGCTGCCTGATGCGGGGGTCGATGGGCGGTCCGACCTGCATGTTCATGCTGAGTCTCCAGGTGAGATCGAGAGTTGAGGGAACCCGACCAGTTGAACCTCTGTCTCCAACAGTACGCCCGAAGACTGTTGGACAGCGGTTCGGACCTCGTCCATCAGGGCCACCACGTCGGCGGCCCGGCCCTGGTCGTCCACCTGGAAGAAGTTGGCATGCTTGGGCGACACGAACGCGGACCCTCGGCGAAGGCCCTTGCAGCCGGCGGCGTCGATGAGGCGGCCGGCGGAGTCGCCCGGGGGGTTGGTGAACACCGAGCCGGCGTTGGCCCCTCCCGGCTGGTTCTCCCGCCGCCAGCGCACGATGGCGGCGATGTCGGCTTCGGCCGTGTCCCGGTCCCCCACGTCCAGCTCGAACTCGGCGCCGACCACGATCTGGCCCGGTCCGACCGTCGAGCGGCGGTAGCCGAGGGCGAGGTCGGCGGCGTCCACCTCGAGCGCGGCCGGCCTCGAGGTCGAAGAGGCGGGCCCGGCCGGAGGGTGCCCTTGATCTCCGACCCGTGGCCGCCGGCGTTCATCCGCACTCCCCCGCCGACCGACCCCGGCACCCCCACCGCCCACTCCAGCCCGGTGAGGCCGGCGGCCGCGGTGCGCCGGGCGAGCACCGGCAGGCTGACCGCGCCGCCGGCCCGCACCGTCGTCCCGTCCACCTCGATGGTCGCGAAATGGTCACCCAGAGTGACGGCCAGCCCGGGGAAGCCGGCGTCGGCCACGAGCAGGTTCGAGCCCCGCCCGACGACCAACACCGCGATCCCGGACGCGGCCACCGCCTGGCGGGCCAGCGTCCAGGTCGCCCTCGTCGTCCGCCCGGAGGAGCAGCGCGGCCGGTCCCCCCGACCCGGTAGGTGGTGAACGGGCCGAGGGGAACGTCCCGGCGGGCCCGCTCGCCCAGGACCTCGGCGGCGCTCGACCGCGGTCGCCGTTGCCGGCGCCGGCGGTCATTCGGCGAGCAGCTCGTCGGCGAGGGTCGTGAGGTCGCCCGCCCCCAGGGTGAGGCAGAGGTCGCCCGGGCGCAGGAGCTGGCGCAGGCGGGCCACCAGCTCGGTCGCGCAGCGGCACGTAGCTGACCGACGCGTCGGCGTCGCGGTCGCGCACCGCATCGACGATCAGCTGCCCGGACACGCCGGGCCGGGGCGGCTCGCCGGCGGCGTACACGTCGGTGACCAGCGAGGAGGTCGGCGTCGATCGAAGGCGCCGGCGAAGTCGCGCCACAGGGCGGCGGTGCGGCTGTAGCGGTGGGGCTGGAAGACGCAGACGATCCGCCGCCACCCGCCGTCGCGGGCCGCGGCCAGCGCGGCCGCCACCTCGCCCGGGAGGTGGGCGTAGTCGTCGACGAAGGTGACGCCGCCGGCGCTCGCCCCGGACCTGGAACCGGCGGCCGACGCCCGCCGAGCCGGCCACCGCCGCCGCCACCGGAGCCGAACGGTGCCCCCGCCAGCGAGGGCCGCGGCGACCGCGCCGGCGGCGTTGCGGGCGTTGTGGAGGCCGGGCAGCGGCACCTCCACCTCGCCCAGCGGCCGGCCGTGGTCGAGCAGCCCGAAGCGCACCGACGACCGGCCGCCGACCGACCTCGACCATGCGCATGTCGGCCGCCGGCCGCCGTCCCGTAGGACACCGCGTCGTGGCGCGCGGCCGAGGGCGGCCGCGCCGGGGTCGTCGGCGCACACCAGCCGGTGGCCGGTGGCGTGCCCGAGGAACTGGTCGAAGGCGTCCTCCAGGACGGCGAAGCTCCCGTAGTGCTCGAGGTGGTCGGGCTCCACGCTGGTGACGAGGGCGGTGTCGCACGGCAGGGTCGAGGAAGGTGCCGTCGCTCTCGTCCGCCTCCACCACCAGCCAGTCGCCGTCGTCCCAGCGGGCGCCCGACCCCAGGCCGATGATCTCGCCGCCGACGATGAACGACGGGCGCAGGCCGGCGCCGACCAGTCCCAGGGCGAGCAGCGACGACGTGGTGGTCTTGCCGTGGGTGCCGCTGACGGCGACCGTCCGCCGCTGGCCGCAGATGGCGGCCAGCACCATCGGCGCGGGCCAGCACCGGCACCGACCGCTCCCGGGCGGCGACGACCTCGGGGTTGTCGGCGGGGACGGCGGTGGAGATGGCGACGGCGTCGAGCGGGCCGGGACCGGGACCGGGGCCGAGGCCGAGGTTGGCCGCGTCGTGGCCGACGAAGACCTGCACCCCGAGCCCGGCCAACCGGTCGAGGGCGGGCGAGGCCCGCAGGTCGCTGCCCGAGACCTGGTGGCCCATGCCGGCCAGGACCTCGGCGATGGCGCTCATCCCGCTGCCCCCGATGCCCGACGACATGGATGCGCCGGGGCGCGGCTCGAGCAGGTCGATGCATGGGCGGGCGTGCTGCTCGACCACGGCGGCCACCCGGTCGGCGGCGTCGCGCCGGCCGATGCCGGCCGCGGCCCGGCCCATGGCCGCCAGCAGCCCGTCGTCGGCCAGCAGCCGCTCGACCTCGGTCACCAGGCGGTCGGCGTCGAGCTCGGCATCGGGCAGCATGACCGCCCCGCCGGCGTCGGCCAAGGCCCGGGCGTTAGCCGTCTGGTGGTCGCCGGGAGCGTTGGGCAGGGGGACGAGGATGGCCGGCACGCCCACGACCGCCGCCTCCGCCACCGTGTTGCCGCCCGCCCGGCACAGGAGGAGGTCGGCCGCGGCCAGGAGGAGGTCCATGCGCTCCTCGTAGCGGACGGGCTGGTAGACGAGCCCCTCGGCGGGCGGAGGCAAGGCGGGCAGCTCGGCCTGCACCAGGTCCCAGTCCCGGGCTCCTACCGCGTGGCGGATGGCCAGGTCGCTGCGGTCCGCCCACCGCTCGACCGCCCCCAGCACCGCCCGGTTGATGCGGAGGGCGCCCAACGAGCCACCGGTGACGGCCAGCACCTGCCGTCCCTCGGGCAGGCCGAGGGCGGCCCGGGCCGCAGCCCGTCCCTCGGCGGACCGGTCGACGGCCAGGATCTCGGGCCGGACGGGATTGCCGGTGACGACCGCCCGGGGCAGGTCGGTACCGGGGAAGGAGACGGCGCACGCCCGGGCGAAGCGGGCGAGGAGGCGGTTGGCGGAGCCGGCGACCGCGTTCTGCTCGACCACCACCAGGGGCACCCGGGCCGCGGCCGCGGCCAGCCCGCACGCCACCGCCCGCGTAGCCGCCGACGGCCACCACCACCGCTGGGCGCCGTCGGCGCACGAGGGCGACCGCCCGGGCGGCGGCCTTTGACAGGCCCAGGGCGGCGCCGGCGTTGTCGACCATCCCCTGGGCCGAGAGGCGGCGGGCGAAGCCCCGGCCGGGCAGGACGGTGAGCCCGAAGCCGGCCTTGGGGACCATCGTCCACCTCGAGGCCCCGCTCGCTGCCGACGTAGTGGATGGACGACGCCGGATGTCCCCGTTCCACCAGCGCCCGGCCCACGGCCAGGGCGGGCATCACGTGGCCGGCCGTCCCGCCGCCGGTGATGATCGCCCACGTCGCGGTCCTCGGTCACCTCGTACGTGCGACGGCGTGGCGGGCGATGTTGAGCAGGATGCCCGTCGAGGCCATGGTGACGACGAGCGACGTCCCGCCGAAGGACAGGAAGGGCAGGGGCACGCCCGTCACCGGCAGCATCCCTGTCACCGCGCCCATGTTGACCAGAGCCTGCCCAACCACCCAGGCGGTGATGCCGGCGGCCATGAGCATGCCGAACCGGTCGGGGGCCCGCATCGCCACCCGGATGCCGAGGACGGCGAAGGCGCCGAACAGGCCGAGCACAAGGAGGGTTCCGACCAGGCCCAGCTCCTCGCCCACGATGGCGAAAATGAAATCGGTGTGGGCGTTGGGGAGGAACCCCCACTTGGCCCGGCTGGCGCCCAGGCCGACGCCGGCCAGGTGCCCGGTGCCGAGGGCGACCAGCGACTGGGCGACCTGGTAGCCGGTGTTGGACACGTCCGCCCACGGGTTGAGGAACCCCGACACCCGTTCCCGCCGGTAGCCGGCGCTCATGGCCAGGACCATGGCGCCGGCGGTGGAGGTGATCACCACCGCTGCCATGCGGATGAGGGGCAACCCGGCCACGAACAGCTCGACCAGCACGATGAGGGCCAGCACCATGGCCGTCCCCATGTCCGGCTGGAGGAGGACGAGGCCCCCGAGGGCGCCCGCCACCACCACGACCGGCCGCAAGGTGAGGCGGGAGTCGTGCATGCGGTCGCCTCGCCGGGCCAGGAGGTCGGCCACGAAGACGAGGAGGGCGAACTTGGCCATCTCCGACGGCTGGAACGTGAAGAAGCCGTAGCCCAGCCACCGGGTGGACCCGCTGACGTTGATCCCCACCCCCGGGATGTGGACCGCCAGCAGGAGGACGAGGGACGCCACCACCAGCGGCCAGGCGAGGAGCGCCCACCGGCGGTAGTCCCACAGGGCGGTGACGGCCATGGCCGCCATCCCCACCGCCACCCACGCCGCCTGCTTCTGGAAGAAGACCCAGGCGCCGCCGTAGCTGCGCAGGGCCTCCACCGACGAGGCGGAGAGCACCATCATCAGCCCCATCACGATGAGCAGGGCGGTGACGACGGCCAGCAGCACCCATCCGGATTCGCGGGCGCTGGCGACGGCGAGCTTGGGCTGGTCGACTCGGGCCGCCGGCTTGGCCACCCGGACCGGGCGAACCGGTCGCCCCGGCCGCACCGGCCGCATCCGAGACCCGGGGCGGGGGCCGGCCGCGGCGACCCGGGCCCGGCGGGGCGGGCCTTTGGCCGGAGGCGGGGGCCGGTGCGAGGGACGGCCGGTCGGGCGACGGGAGGCGGCAGCGGCGGGGCCAGGACCTGCGTCCTCGCCGCCCGCACCCCGATCGGCTTGGGCGCCTTCCGCGGCCCGGACGAGTCGCCAGGCGATCGCAGCGCGCCGCGGACCGCCGACGACGTCCGGCGGGCGTCGGGCCGGGGCGGTGCCGGCGGGTTCCGCGGCGCGGACGAGCCGCCAGGCGATCGCAGCGGGCCGCGGACCGCCGACGACGTCCGGCGGGCGTCGGGCCGGGGCGGTGCCGGCGGGTTCCGCGGCCCGGACGAGTCGCCAGGCGATCGCAGCGCGCCGCGGAACCTCCCGGACGGGGCGGGCGGCAGGCGGCGAGGCGGGGCGGGCGGCGCCGGTGAGGCGGTCGCCGCCGTCGGCCGTCGGGTCAGGCGGGCGGCCAGGGCGCGGGCCGCCTCGACGCCGGCGTCGAGGTTCGGCCGATCGGCGGTGGCGACCCCTCCGGGACGAGACGGCGCGGTTTGGGGGATGGAAAGGGGGCGTGGGCGCACCTTTTCCGGCCCCAAACGGCTCGCAGGCGGGCGGCGGACGGGCGGGCGGCGGACGGTCACGATTCGACCTCCAGGAGGGTGCGGACGGCGCGGGCGAAGTCGTCGCCCCGCTGTGAGTACGAGTCGTACCAGTCGAAGCTGGCGCACCCGGGCGAGAGCAACACCGCGTCCCCCGGGTGGGCGGTGGCGGCGGCCAGGTGGACGGCCTCGTCCATAGAGCCCGCGGTGCGGACCGGCCGCAGACCGTCGAAGGCGGCCGCCACCTCTCCCGCCGCCTCCCCGATGGCGATCACCGTCCGGATGCGGGCGCGCACCGGCGGCCAAGGCGCCGCAGGTCGAGGCCCTTGTTCCGACCCCCGGCGATGAGCACCACCGAGTCGAACCCGGCCACCGCGGCCGCCGCCGCGTGGGGGTTGGTGGCCTTGGAGTCGTCATACCAATCCACGCCGCCCGCCGAGGCCACCAGCTCCAGCCGGTGGGGCAGGCCCTCGAAGCCGGCCAGGGCGGCTCGCATGCCCTCGACCGTCCCCCCGATCACCGACGCCGCCGCCGCCGCGGCCAGCGAGTTGGCGACGTCGTGGGGTTGCGCCCGGCCCAACTCGCCGACCGCCAGCAGCGAGCCGTCCGGGCCCGACAGCCAACCGTCGACGACCGTCCAATCCGCCGGCCGGCAAAGCCCGAACGTCACCACCTGGCCGGGAGCGCGGCCGGCGGCCGCCATCACCACCGGGTCGTCGGCGTTGACCACGGCCACGTCGTCGGGGCCCTGCCGCTCCCACATCCGGGCCTTGGCGGCCACGTAGGCGTCGACGTCCGGGTGCCAGTCGAGGTGGTCGGCCGCCAGGTTGAGCCACACCGCCACGTGGGGCCGGAACCCGTCCACGAACTGCAGTTGGAACGACGACACCTCGGCCACCACCACGTCGACCTCCCGCCCCACGGCCGACGACAGGGGCAGGCCGATGTTGCCGGCGGCGATGGCAGACACGCCCGACTCCACCAGCATGCGGGCGATGAGCGTCGTCACCGTGGTCTTGCCGTTGGTGCCGGTGACGGCCACCACCGGCCGGTCCAGGTCCCGCCACGCCAGCTCGATCTCGCCGAGCACGGGCACGCCCAGCTCGGCGGCGGCCAGGAACACGGGGTGGCGTACCGGCACACCGGGGCTGGTCGCCACCAGGTCGGCCGACTCCACCAGCCGGCGCAGGTCGTCGGCGCCCGGGTGCTCGACCAGCTCCACACCCAGGGCCCGGCCCGCTCCCGCCCGGCCGCGCCCGGCGCGTCGTCGACCGCGATCACCCGCCACCCGTGGGCCAGCAGGTGGCCGGCCACCGCCTCCCCGCTGCGGCCCATGCCCACGACCAGGGCCAATTCCGACGAGGCCACGTCAGCCACCCGTCCCCATCAGCCGGCACACGCCGGCGGACAGGAAGTTGGCGTAGAAGAGCCCGATGGCGAGGGCGGTCAGCAGCGAGGCCAGGATCCAGAAGCGGACGATGACGGTGGTCTCGGGCCAGCCGATGAGCTCGAAGTGGTGGTGGATGGGCGCCATCCGGAAGACCCGCACGTGCCAGATCCGGAACCCGATGACCTGCACGACCACCGACATGGTGATCATCACGAACAGCCCGCCCACCACCGGCAGCAGCAGGTGGGTGTTGGTCGTGAGCGCGAGCGCGCCGAGGCCCGCGCCGATCCCCAGGGACCCGGTGTCGCCCATGAAGATCTTGGCCGGGGCCGCGTTCCACCACAGGAAGCCGGCGCACGCCCCGGTGACGGAGGCGGCCACGATCGACAGGTCGAGGGCGGGGCCGAGGAAGTAGCAGGACTCGTGGCGGAACTGCCAGAAGGCGATGAACACGAAGGCGGAGAAGGCGTACATGGCCGAGCCCGCGGCCAGGCCGTCGAGGCCGTCGGACAGGTTGACGGCGTTGGCCGCGGCCATGAGCACCAGGACGGCCCACACGATGTAGATGGGGTCGCTCAGGTCGAGGGCGACGGTACGGGCGAACGACAGGTCGGTGCGGACCTTGGCCTTGTAGACGGCCAGCAGGGCGAAGCTCAGGAAGACGAAGGTCAGGCCCAGGGTCTTGGCCATCTTGTTCAGGCCCAGGCTGCGCTGGCGGGAGATCTTGATCCAGTCGTCGATCAGCCCGACCAGGCCCGCCCCCAGCATCACCATGATGACGAGGAACCCGGCCGCGGTGAACACCGCGCCGGTGTTGATGTGGGCGGCCACGTAGCCGGCGACCACCGCCCCGAGGATGGCCAGACCGCCCATGGTCGGGGTGCCGGCCTTGGTCAGGTGGCCCTGGGGGCCGTCCTCCCGGATCTGCTGGCCGATCCCCCGCACCTGGAAGGCGCGGATGAGGATCGGCGTGCCCAGGATGGCGGCGAGGAGGGCCACGCTGCCGGCGATGAGAAGGGCGACCATCTAGGCGCCGGCTCCCAGGCCCGGCCTACGCCGGGACCCAGGCCGGGCCCAGCCGGTCGAGCGTCTCGGCCGCCACCAGCCGGTCGTCGAAGGGGACGACCACGTTCCCGGTCACCTGCGTTGTCTCGTGGCCCTTGCCCGCCACCACCACGACGTCGCCGGCCGCGGCCGACGCCAGGGCGGCGACGATGGCGGCCCGCCGGTCGGGCTCGACCACGACCGCCTCCGGGCGCTCCCGCCCGATCCCGGCCAGCACGTCGTCGACGATCGCCCGCGGGTCCTCCGACCGGGGGTTGTCGGACGTGATCACCACCCTGTCGGCCAGCCGGGAGGCGACCTCGCCCATCAACGGGCGCTTGGCGTGGTCGCGGTCGCCGCCGCAGCCGAACACGACGATGACGCGGGCCGGCCGGGCCCGGCCAGGTCCCGCGCCGCCTGCAGGCAGGCTTCCAGGCCGGCGGGGGTGTGGGCGTAGTCGACGACCACGCGGAAGGGCTGGCCCCGGTCGACGGGCTCGAACCGTCCCGGCACCACCGGGGCAGCCGACAGACCGGCCGCCACCGCGTCCGCGGGACACGTCCAGCTCCCGGGCGGCGGTGGCCGCGGCCAGGGCGTTGGCCACGTTGAACGTCCCCCCCGGCGCAGCCACACGGGCTGGCCGTCCCACCGGAAGCGGGCCCCGTCGGGCCCAGCTCCAGCCCGACGGCGTCGGCCAGGGAGAAGGTGCGGGTGGGAAGGCGGGCGGCGGCCAGCAGCCGGCGGCCCCACGGGTCGTCGGCGTTCACCACCGCCACCGCGGCCCGCTCCGGGCTGAAGAGCGCGGCCTTGGCCGCGAAGTAGTCCTCCATGCCCTCGTGGAAGTCGAGGTGCTCGGGGCTGAGGTTGGTGAAGACGGCCACCGAGAACCAGACGGCGTCCACCCGGTGCTGGGCCAGGGCGTGGGACGAGACTTCCGAGCGCCACCGCCGATGCGCCCCGGTCGGCCGCCCCCGCCAGGGACGCCTGCAGGTCGACCGCCTCGGGCGTGGTGCGGGGCCCGGAGAGGGTGCCGATGACCTCGGCCGGCCGGCCGTCGGCCTCGAGAACGGCCTTGAGCAGGTGGGTGGTGGTGGTCTTGCCGTTGGTGCCGGTCACGCCCACCACCGGCGACCCGGCGGGACGGGTGACCGTGCATGGCGGCCGCGGCCCGGGCCATGGCCGCCCGGCTGTCGGCCACCACCGCCTGGGGCACCGTCAGGCTCGTCCAACGGACGCTCGCACAGCAGGGCCACCGCCCCGCCCGGCCACGGCCGCGGGCGCGAAGTCGTGGCCGTCGGCGGCCCGGCCCCGGATGCAGCAGAACAGGGCTCCGGGGACGACGGCCTGCGAGGTGGCGGTGACGGCGACGACGTCGGTGCCCCCCGGGCCGGGTCGCCCCGGAGGTACAGCACCTCCACGTCGCCCAGCAGCTGGTCGAGTCGCACGTGGGTGTCAGGCTCTCGTGGGCGAAGGCCCGAGCGTACCGGCCCCCGAGCCCCGGCCGGGCATGACCGCCGCCAGGTCGCGCCCCGCCGACGTGGTCAGGGGGGCGTCGTCGGTCGGCTGGGGCGGGATGGCGAACAGCCGGGTGCCCACGGCGGCCAGCCTGGCGAACACCGGAGCCGAGACCAGACCGCCGTAGTAGGGCGTCGGCTCGTCGAGGACGACGATGGCCGACAGCCGGGGGGCCGAGGCGGGCACGAAGCCGGCGAAGCTGGCCACGTAGGCCCCGTCCTGGTAGCCGAGGGCGCCGTCCTTGGGCTTGCGGGCGGTGCCGGTCTTGCCGGCCACCGTGTAGTTGGGGAAGGCGGCGGCCGAGCCGGTGCCCTCGGCCACCGTGTCCACCAGCATCTTGGTGACGGCGGCGGCGGTGTCCGCCGAAACCACCCGGCCGCCCGTCCTCGGCGTCGGCCTCGTGCAGCTCGCCGGAGCCGTCGACCGTGCCCCGCACCAGCCGGGGGGCGACGTAGACGCCGCCGTTGGCGATGGTGTTGTAGGCCCCCAGCATCTGCAGGGCGGTCACCGCCACCCCCTGGCCGATGGGGACGGTGGCGATCGACGTGCCCGACCAGTCGTCGGGCGCGGGCAGGATGCCGCCCGACTCGCCGGGGAAGTCGAGGGCGGTCTGGTCGACCAGCCCGAAGTCGCTCAGGTACTGGTTGATGCGGTCCTTGCCCAGCTGCTGGCCGATCATGATCGTCCCTACGTTGGACGACTCGGCCATGATCTCGTCCACCGACCAGTAGGCGGGCTCGTGGGGCTCGTCGTCCTGGAACACCGACGTCGGCCACCCGGTAGCTGTCGGGCACGCTCAGGCGGGTGTCGCCCTCGACGACCCCCTCCTCCACCGCCCCGGCGATGGTGACCACCTTGTTGACCGAGCCCGGCTCGTAGACCCTGGTCACGGCCATGTTGTCGAAGCTGGGGGCGGGCGGGGCGCCCTTCCGGCCGGCGTCGAGGTTGGCCAGGGCCAGGATCTCGCCCGTGCGGGGGTCCATCACGATGGCGATGCCGCCCTTGGCCTTGGCCGCCACGATCTGCTCGGCCAGGACCCGCTCGGTCTCGTACTGCATGGCCTGGTCGATGGTGAGGACGAGGTTGTCGCCCCGTCGGCGGCGGCTGCAGCTGGCGGGTGCCGGCGGCGATGTCGTTGCCGGCGATGTCCTTCTCCACCAGTAGCTCGCCGGGCGTGCCCGGTGAGCAGCTCGTCGTACTGGAGCTCGAGCCCGGACAGGCCGACGTCGTCGCTGCCGACCTCGCCCAGCACCGGTGCGGCCAGCGTCCCCGACGGGAGGAAGCGCTTGGGCTCCTCCAGCAGGAAGACGCCGTCGAGGTCGAGGGCCCGGACCGCGGTGGCGACATCGTCCTCCACCGTCCGGGCCAGGTAGACGAACTCGCTGTCCTCGGTGAGGAGGGCCGACAGCTCGTTCTCGTCCAGGCCCAGGACGGGGGCCAGGGCGAAGGCGGCCGCCGGCGGGTCGGTGACGAGGGTCGGGTCGGCCCACACCGTCTGGCGGCGCAGGGAGATGGCCAGCTCGGCCCCGTTGCGGTCGAGGATGGAGCCCCGGTCGGCGGGCAGGACCCGCGATTCGAGGCGCTGGGACTCGCCGAAGACGGCGTAGCGCTCGGCGGAGACGCCCTGGACGTCGGCCAGCCGCCACACCAGGCCGGCGAAGGCCACGGCCATGGCCACGAGGAGCGCCACCAGTCGGCCGCGCGGGACGGTGACGTTCACCCGGGGGGTGGTCCGCTAGCCGGCCGGCCGCGGGGACAGCTCGGTCAGGGGCGGCAGGTAGACGACGACGGCCGGCGGGACCATGCCCAGCCGGGCCTGGGCCTCGGCCACGATGCGGGTCGGGGACTCGAGGCGGGCCACGTCGAGGCGGAGGCGCTGGTTCTCGGCCTGGGCCGCGGTGACCTCGGACTCGAGCCGGTCGACCGGGCCCTGGCCCTGGGCCAGGAGGACCCGGACGCCCACGATGGCGAACAGCCCGGCGCAGGCCAGTCCGGCCAGAGCCCCGACCCACAGCCGGCGACTACGGCGGGCGCGCGCTTCGGGATCGGGGGGGGTGACGATCCGGAGCGGCGGGCGTCGGGCGGGCTGCGGGCGGGGCTGAGGCCGGGTCTGGGGAAGGGGCCGGGCGGTGGCCGCGGTGGCGGCGGTGGCCGCGGTGGCGGCGGTGGCCGCGGCGGCGGCGGTGGCCGCGGTGGCCGCGGTGGCGGCGGTGGCGGCGGATGGGCGGGCGGGTCCCGCGGTCGGCGCCGACATGGTCGCCCGACGGCGGGGCCCCGGGGCCGCCGTCCCGGGCGTGCGGCCGGCGGCAGTGGCGGTCGCACGGGCCCGGGTCGGGGCGGCCGGGGGGGTACGGGGGCCGGCGACAGTGACGCGGGCCGGCGCGGGTGGCGGTCATGCGGATCCCCTCAACTTCTCGACATCAATCTTTTCGACGGCCCGCAGCCGGGCGCTCTCGGCCCGGCGGTTGACCGCGACCTCGGCGGCAGTGGGCTTGTGGGCCCCCCTCCACAGCAGGCGCACCGTCGGGCTCGGCCCCACAGACACAGGGCAGCCCCGGCGGGCACGTGCAGCCGCCGGTCGACGGCGAAGACGAAGCGCTCCTTCACCAGCCGGTCCTCGCCCGAGTGGTAGGCCAGGACGGCGGCCCGTCCGCCGGGAACGAGCAGGTCAAGGGCCTGGTCGAGCGACCGGGGGAGGACGGCAAGCTCGGCGTTGACCTCCATGCGGAGGGCCTGGAACGTACGCCGGGCCGGGTGCCCGCCCCGGCGGCGGGCAGGGGCGGGAATGGCGTCGCGCACCACGTCGGCCAGCTCGGCGGTGGTGGCCAGGGGACGGGCATCGATGATGGCCCGGGCGATGCGGCCGGCGAACTGCTCCCCGCCGAAGCGGGCGATGAGCTCGGCCAGGGGCTCGAAGGCGTAGCCGTTGACGACGTCGGCTGCGGAGAACGGCTCGGTGCGGTCCATCCGCATGTCGATAGGACCGTCGCCCCGGTAGCTGAAGCCGCGTTCGGGCCGGTCGAGCTGCATGGAGCTGACGCCCAGGTCGAAGAGGACGCCGGACACGTGCTCATGGCCGAGGCCCCGGACGACGTCCGCCAGGGTGTCGAACCGTGCGTGGACCAAGGTAACGCGGGCCCCGAACCGGGCGGTGGCGGCGCTCGCCGTCGTCAGGGCGTCCTCGTCCCGGTCCAGTCCGATCACGGAGAGGTCGGGCCGAGCATCGAGCAGGGCCGACGAATGGCCGCCCGCCCCCACCGTGGCGTCGACGATCACGCCCTCCGGCACCGGCCGGAAGACGTCCACCACCTCCTCCCGCATCACCGGGAGATGCAGTCCGGGTTCCCATTTTGCGGGTTCCCTTTTGGCGGTGTTCCCATCGGGTGCGTTCATCCGCAACCCTCCGACCGGGGCTGTGCCGGGATCCGTTCCCGGCAGTGGAAGGGGCGAAGAGGGGGGTCTTCCCGCTTTCCGATCGGAGGGTTGCGCATGGACGCAACCTGTTGTTTTTCATGATGCGGAGCTTCCGTGCAGGGCGGACTCCCCCGCCCCCTTGGCCCGCTCCCAGGCGGCCACGTCCCAGAGCTCCACGTGGTCCCAGGCACCGGTGACGACGACCTGCTTCTCCAGCTCGAGGCCGGCGTAGGACCGCAGGTTGGCGGGGATGGCGATGCGGCCCTGGCGATCGGGGCTGGCTTCCTGCGCTCCCGCGAAGAAGACTCGGGCCATGGCCCGCTCCACGTCCGAACCCTTGGCCCGCTCCTTCATCTCCTCGGCCCGGGACTGGAACTCGGCCGGCGCCCACAGCGCCAGGCACCCGTCCTGCTGGCTGGTCACGAACGCCTGCGACAGCAGGTCCCGGAACCGCGCCGGAAGGATCAGCCTTCCCTTGGGATCGAGGGAGTGCAGGAACTCCCCTAGGAACATGCGTCGTCACCCACTCGCCCTCTTGCCACTCGCCCTTTTGCCGGTGGACAGATCGGTGTGAAATAGGGGGTGCCCTCCCCACTTCCCACCACTTCGTGCCACATTTAATCCCCTGCGCTCCACGGGGTCAACCCCAGGGGCGATCGCGTGGTTCGACGGCGCCGTTTCTGGGCGAGAATCGGGCCGTGGACCTCCCCCTGCGGACACGAGCGGCGGCCCTCGCCGGCCGGGTGGTGTCCGAGGTGTCGCGCCGGGCGGGCCGGGGGGCGGGCTCCGTCATCGGGGGTCGGGTGACGCTGGCCATCGACCCGTCGGCCCTCGAGCAGATGGCCGCCGGCCACAAGGTCGCCCTGGTGTCGGGCACCAACGGCAAGACCACCACCACCCGCCTGCTGGCCGCCGCCCTGTCCACCCGGGGGCCGGTGGAGACCAACGCCGCCGGGTCCAACCTCCTGCCCGGCCTGGTGGGCGCCCTGTCCTACGAGCGCCCGGGAGCGGTGGTGGCCCTCGAAGTCGACGAGGGGTTGGTGGCCGACGCCGCCGCCGCCGTCGAGCCCGACGTCGTCGTGCTCCTCAACCTCAGCCGCGACCAGCTCGACCGAATCGGCGAGGTCCGCCTGCACGCCCTGTCGTGGCGGCGGATGCTCGACACCCAGCCGGGGACCACGGTAGTGGCGAACGTCGACGACCCGCTGGTGGTGTGGGCGGCGGAGTCGGCCGCCACCAAGGTGTGGGTCGGCACCGGGCAGACCTGGCGGGAGGACGCCACCGCCTGCCCCGCCTGCGGCAACCGCATCCGGTGGGAGCCGGCCGCGAACGACCGATCTTCCGACGATGTGGCCGCCGAATGGGCGTGCTCGTCGTGTTCCCTGCGCCGGCCCAAGCCCGAGCTGTGGCTGGAAGGACGCGACCTGGTCCTGCTCGACGGCCAGCGTCACCCGATCAACCTCCAGCTCCCCGGCTGGTGCAACCTGGCCAACGCGGCCATGGCCGCCGGGGGCGTGGTCGCCCTGGGCCAGGACCCGGCGTGGGCGGTGCAGGCCATGGCCCGGGTGGGCACGGTGGCCGGCCGCTACGCGCAGATGACAGTCGACGGGGTGCGGGTGCGGCTGCTGCTGGCCAAGAACCCGGCGGGGTGGGCGGAGGCGTTGGAGCTCATCCGGCCCGCGCCGCTACCGGTCGTCATCGGGATCAACGCCCGGGTGGCCGACGGCCACGACCCCTCGTGGCTATGGGACGTCCCCTTCGAGAAGCTCCGCGGCCGCCACGTGGTCGCCACCGGCGAGCGGGGCCGCGACCTGGCCGTCCGCCTGCGCTATGCCGACGTGTCCCACAGCTACGTCGACGACTACGTCGAGGCGGTGCGGGCCGCGGGCGGGCCCGAGGTCGACCTGGCCGCCAACTACACGTCGTTCCAGGACGCCCGGACGGCCCTCGCCATCGCCCGTGGGTGACGCATCCCGAGACCCGATCTCGATCGCGGTCCTCTATCCGGAGCTGCTCGGCACCTACGGCGACGGCGGCAACGCCACCGTCCTCGCCCGCCGGCTGGAGTGGCGGGGCATCCCCGCCGAGGTGGTGGAGGTCGCCGCCGGCGACACAATCCCCCGGTCGTGCCACGTCTACCTACTGGGAGGGGGCGAGGACGGCCCCCAGACGCTGGCCGCCCGGGAGCTGTCGGCCGGCCGGGCCTTGCACCGGGCGGTCGACGACGGCGCTGCGGTGCTGGCCGTGTGTGCCGGCTTCCAGCTGCTGGGGACGTCGTTCGTGGGGCCCGACGGTGCCGCCCACGAGGGACTGGGCCTGCTCGACGTGACCACGACCCGGGGCGACGGCAACCGCAGGGTGGGCGAGATCGTGGTCGAACCCGACCCCGACCTGGCCCTGCCCGAGCTCACCGGCTACGAGAACCACGCCTGCGTGACCGCCCTGGGCCCGGGCGCCCGGCCCCTGGGCAAGGTGTCCGTCGGCTACGGCAACGACTCGGGGGACGGGTCGGAGGGCGCAGTGGCGGGCCGGATCGTGGGGACGTACCTCCACGGGCCCGTGCTCGCCCGCAACCCGGCCCTGGCCGACCACATCCTGGCGTCGGTGGTCGGCCGCCTGGACCCGCTCGACGACCCCGACGTCGACGCCCTGCGGGACGAGCGCCTGGCGGCCGCGCTCCGTCCCCACCCCATCACCAGCACCCGCCGCTGGGCCCGGCGGCGATCGGGAGGGGGGTGAACCCCCCTCCCGGCCCTTCCCCCGAAGGCGGTGCCGGCCCTGCGGGCCGGCTCGGGGCCAGCCGAGGAGGCCGCCTGCGGCGGCCGGAGCGGCCGGCGGGTTAGAGGCTCCTGGCGGCTCAGGCGTCCGCCGCCGAGTTAGCCGCCTGGTGAGACGTTCCTGGTCACCTTGCCGATTCGGCAGTCGACGGGGCCGTTTACGGACTGGAGGCCGGTCACGCGCCAGGGGGACGAGGAACCGGGCTCCACGCTGGTGATGGCGTCGAGGCCCTCGGTGACCTTGTTGTCGCTGGCGTCGTAGAACGAGACCCGGACGCTGTAGTTGCTGGTCTTGGTCGAGGAATTGGTGACCTGGCCCTCGGCCACCGGCTTGCCGCCGTCGGCTGCGGGCGTACAGGCGGTGATGGAGGCATCAGCCGAGTAGTCGGTGCCTGCCGAGCAGGCCGCGGTGCCCACGCCGATGGACACCGCCAGGAGGAGGATCGTTGGTCTTCGCATAGGGGGCTCTTGCCCACCTGTCAGCAGACGTAGTCGTTGTCGAACTCCTCGACCCACTGGCTGAGCACCACCGGGCCCCCGGTGGCCGAGAAATCGGGCGCGCAGTGGGCCACCGCCTCGGCCGCGGTGGTGGCCCCCGCCATCCAGTTGGGGACGGCGGGGAGGTGGTGGTCACCCATGATCCAGCCCCACATCCGGGGGGTCGAGTACACGCCGACGACCACGCCCGGCTGGCCCTGGAGGAAGTCGAGGCTGCCCTGGAGGGAGGCCCGGTTGGCGACGATGTCGGTGTCCGACCAGGTGTTGTCGGTCTCCACGTCGAGCCACCACACCCGGCCGGCGGCGTGGCCGGTGGCGGACTGGGCGTAGCCGAACGCCTGGGCGGCGGCGTTGAAGCCGAAGTTGTAGGCGCAGGCGCCGTCGTTGTCGGGCCGGCAGGCGGCGTCGGGCGAACGCTGGCCGTACCAGTCGAGGGAGAGGGAGTAGATGCCCGGGTTCGACGTGTTCATGTAGAAGGCGGCGCCCCCCGGCGAGGCCTCGGCCCAGGCGAACTGGGTGGCCAGGCACGGGTTGGCGGTGTAGGGCCGGCCGCCGGTCACGCCCACGACCCCGAAGGCCCCCGGCTCCGGCACGGGCAGCCCGCACTGGGGCCAGGAAATGTCGTGTCCGACTGCGCCCGAGGGCACGATCGCCCTCGGCGGCGGCGTGCCGAGGGGCGGTACCGAGCCGGGCGAGTTCGGCGTTCCCAAGGCGAGGGCGAGCAGGATCGCGGTGAGGAGAGCGACGAGAGGGTTGATGGGCGAAGGAGAGTACCGACCCGCGGCCCGAAAACCACGGCATGGGGCCGGATCTTTCGCCGGCCTGACGGTCGCGGGCGCGGTCTTCTATCCTCTGGCCGCCATGGCAGACGCGAAGCGAGACCGGCAACGGGCGGCCCGACAGGCGAAGATCGAAGCGGAGCTGGCGGCCCGCAAACGGGCCGCCCGCCAACGCCAGGCCATCATCGGCGGCGCCATCTTCGCGGTGCTGGCCGCCATCGTCCTGATCGTCAACCGGGGCGACGACGACGAGACGGTGGAGGCGGGCTCTACCACGACGACGGCCGCCATCGCCGACGCCGGCCAAGGATCGGCCACCACTGCCCCCGCCGCCACCCTGCCCGGTGCGCCCGAGTCTGCCGCCGGCAAGCCGTGCGTGGCCCGGTCGCAACCGCTGCCCGAGGGTGCGCCCGAGGTCGACGTCGAGGTCGGCCCCCCGCCCACGGCCCTGGTGAGCAAGGACCTCACCGTCGGCACCGGGGCCCCGTGCCCGCCGGCGCCACCGTGACCGTCAACTACATCGGCGTCTCATGCTCGTCCGGCGTCATCTTCGACTCGTCCTACTCCCACAGCCCGCCCGCCCCCGCCACCTTCTCCCTGTCGGCCGTTATCCCCGGCTGGCAACAGGGCATCCCCGGCATGAACGTCGGCGGCAAGCGGCTCCTGGGCATCCCCCCCGACCTCGCCTACGGCAACACGGGCAGCCCCAACGGCACCTTCGGTCCCCAAGAGACCCTCTGGTTCGTCATCGAGGTCCTCGACGCCCAACCGGCCGCGTAGGCCGGCGGGGGCCAAGCTCCAGCGGCCGGACGACGCGCCCATCCGGATCCAGGAGTGTCCGCTTTGTGGTGGCGAGGTCCATATCGGACCCGCTCATCGGTTTGGACCGACGACGGATCCCCGGCGCTGGTCTGAGGCGGGCTGCTGCAAGGGACTGCGACGCCCGTCTCGTGCGGGACCTCATCCGGGTCCGACAAGCCGGTCGTATTTATGACTCGTTCCGACTGGACACTGTGCTGACGGTCACGGGAGGCCCGCGCATCGTGATCGAAAGTGTGGCGGCGCGGTTTCGCAGGCAGTGGGCAGCATTGTCGGCGCGGCGAAGCCCCCGTCCCCAACCGCTCACCATGCCGGCTCCGACCGTGGTGGGGAGGTGATCCTCACGATGCCGTCGGGATCGGTGACCTCGAAGGTGGCATCGGGCAGGAGCTTGGCTTCCCAGCCGGGCTGGTGCAGTCGGTGGTGGTGCCTCGTGCACACGAGGACGAGGTTGTTGAGGTCGGTGGGCCCGCCGTGGGTGATCCAACGGACGTGGTGGCCCTCGCCCCACGTCGAGGGCCGGTCACAGCCGGGGAAGCGGCAGTGCTCGTCGCGGATGACCAGGGCGCTCCACAGGGTGGCGGGGATGGTGCGCGTCGAGGTCCCGTAGTCGAGGATGGCCGAGCGGCCCCTGGTCAGGACCCGGTGCAGGGCGCAGTCGCACACCAACCGGGAGATGGTGGTGGCATCCAGGCTCGGACCACCCAGGACCCTTCCTCCCCGGTGTTCCTGCACCGCCTCCAGGTCGACGACCACGTTGAGGTGGGGACGGTGACGTCCTCCCGTCCGTGACTGCTGATGGTCGAGGTAGAACCGGCTCACCGCCACCAAGGCATCGGCCCGCTGTTCCGCCGGTGCCGTCCCGGCTCGTCGAGAGTGGCCAGTCGCAGGGCGGTGGCCACCACCGAGCCCCCTTCGGCGTCGAGATGGCCCTCCAGCACGTGACGACCGTCGAGGGTGGCCGACAGGAACAACGCCCGCTCCCGCTCCGGCGGCTCGTTCCGCTCCTGGACCTGTTCCTTCCACGAGGCCATGGCCCGGGAACACCCGGCCAGGCTCAGCGGAGCCAGATAGGGGACCAGCTCCTCCTCCACCTCGGCGAAGGCATCCACGGTCACATCGTCGAGGTGGGCCACGATCGCCGACACCTGGCCCCCCGACAACCGACCCGTTCGCCAGGCCTCCGCGCACACCGGCAGCTTCCGCAACCGACGGGCCATCGCCACCAACCGTCCCGCAGATTTGTGCGTCATCGCCGCCTTCGATTTCAACCACGCCGTCATCGACGTCGACCCGTCGACATCCCACAGCGCCAAGGCGTCGAGCTCGCCCACCGCAACTGCGATCCGAGCGTCGAGCCGGTCCCGCAAGGCCATCACCTGCACCAACGCATCCCCGTCGACCGGGACGTCCAGCTCCTCGATCGCCACCGCCAACCCTTCGAACACGGCCGCAATCGTACACCTGTTCGATCAATGGCGCAAGTCACAAACCCAAGAATTTCGCTAGGTTGTCCGAGCGAAATCGAGCCAAAGAAGTGAACTCGAAACTCGGCCGTGGGACCAGCCTCGAGAGAGGGGGGTCAGGCGGCCGACGTCACCGCCGACTGAATCAGAAGGTGGTGGCAGACGACGGCCCCCACGACCATCACGTGCCACCCCTCGTGGTAACCGAAGATGGTCGGGTAGGGGTCGGGCAAGCGGGTGCCCATGAAGATGCCCGACCGTGTAGAGGACCCTCCCACCAGTAACAACACCAGATCAGCGGTCGACCGCCGGCGAGCCAACTCGGGGACACCAGCGCCATCGCCCAGCCCATGCTGTTGTACGTGGCCAGGCCGAATTTGGCTAAGTGACCAGGGCGGAATCGACCCAAAGACGAGAACTCGAAACTCGGCCGTGGGACCGGCTCCGAGCGAGCGAGGGGTCAGGCGGCCGACGTCACCGCCGACAGGATCACGAGGTAGTGGCAGACGACGGCCCCCACGACCATCACGTGCCACACCTCGTGGTAGCCGAAGACGGTCGGGTAGGGGTTGGGCCAGCGGGTGCCCATGAAGATGCACCCGACCGTGTAGAGGACCCCTCCCACCAGCAACAACACCAGGTCAGCGGTCGACAGCCGGCGGGCCAGCTCGGGGAACACCAGCGCCATCGCCCAGCCCATGCCGATGTACGTGGCCAGCCCGATGACCGCCCTCTCGGCGACGCCCGTCAGCGCCAGCACGACCCCCGTCAACCCGGCCACCCACACCGCCGTCAGGACCCGCGAGCCGAGATTCCCGTCCAACGTCACCATGCACAACGGCGTGTACGAGCCCGCGATCATCACGAAGATGGTGGCGTGGTCGAGACGCTTCATTCGGGATCGAGCGAGCACCGACCATTGCCGGCGGTGATAGCCGGCACTCACCCCGAACAGGCAAATCACACCGATTGCATAGACGACCGCCGCCGCCCGGGCCCGGGGCGTCCCTGCGCTCGACACCACCAGGGCGCCGGCGGGGAAGGCGAGGAAGAAGCAGACCAGGTGCAGCCAGCCCCGCAGCAGGGGGACGATGGCCTCGACGATCGCCTCCGGCAGTGAGGCGTCGTCGGTGGACCGGTCGGCTTGGATGACGTCATGGGCCACGGCGCACCGCCATTTCTCGACAGGGGCGTGTTCGAGCGACACCTACCGTATGCCGTCCGGCGTCGCCCCCGGCGCCGAAGACAGGATTGCGATGCCGAGACCCACTCCCTACGCCGGTGTGGCCGCGGTGGCGACCGCGTGGACGACGCTGCTGACCGCCATGGCGCTCAGCCGGTTCGACGTCCTCGGTCCCGACCCCCTCAGCTACCTCGGCACCGATCCCCGGTCGTCGGTCCTGTTCACCATCGGGCTGGCCGTCCCCGCCCTGCTCTTCACCGCCTTCCACTTCCAGGTCCGCCGCCGCTACCCGGCGTCGACCGGCTTCTCCGTGGTCATGCTCCTCGGGCTCGCCGGGCAGATGGTGGCCGCCTTCGTCCCCATCGGCGGCGACCCGACGGCCCACCGCATCCACACCGTCTGCGCCCTCGCCCTCGGTATCTCCCTGCCCCTGCTCATGTGGCGCTTCGCCGCATCCCAGCCTCCCGGCGGGTGGCGGCGGCTCAGCTACCGGTTGTTCTGGGCGGAAGCGGCGGCCTGCGCCGTGGGCCTGTGGCTGTCGGCCAACTCGATCGCCCCCGTGGCCGAGATCCTCCCCGGGATCGTGTTCCACGTCTGGGTCTTTACCGTGACCTTCGGCGGCCCTCAGGCCGAGGCCAGGGCGGCTTCGAAGGCCGCCGCCAGGCGGGACGGCGCCACGCACGTCCCCGCCGCCGCCCGGTCAAGCTCGACGGCCGCGGCCGCGGCCGCGGTCGCCCGCTGATCGTCGGCGACCGCCAGCAGGTCGAGCAGCGGCCCCGGCTCCCACGTCACCAGGGCCCCGCATTGGAACAGCGCCCCCGCTCTCGTCCGGCGTTGGCTCAGCCCGACCACCTTGGCTCCGTCGACGGTGACCTCGCCCGGCCCCAGCCCGGCGAAGCACACCGCCGCCGTCCACGAGGAAAGGGCTGGTCGGGACGGCCCTTCGTGCACCGTCGCCCCCGTGACGCCGACGTCGGCCAGCGCCCGGGCCCACGTCCGCCCGACCCACCCGAAGGCCCGGCCCACGTCGTCCTCGGCCAGGGGATCGCCGGCGGGAAGGAAGACGTCGGCCCACACCGTCCCTCCCGGACGGAGCAGCACCGCTCCCCCACCGCTGCGCCGGCGCACGACCTCGACCCCGGCCGCCGCCGCCCGGGCCCGGTCGACCACGTCCTCCGGCTGGGTGCTGCCGAGGACCAGGGTGGGCCGGTCGACGTCGACGAACCACACCGTCCGCAGCGCCGGCTCGGGCCACGGCCGGCCGGCCAGCGTGGCCGCCGATGCCCGCTCACGGCGGACGGCGAACGGCGCCCCCCGGCTCAGGCCGACAGCGCCGCCCCCGACTGCAGGTAGGGCTCCCACCGGGGGTCGATCGTGCCCACCGCCACCACGATCCACGTCAGCTCCTTGGGCGCGGCGGGGCGGCGGCGCAGGACGAGGCCGACCTCGTGGACCATGCGGTCCTCCTTGCGGCTGTTGCACGGCCGGCAGGAGGCGACCACGTTCTCCCAGACGTGCTCACCGCCCCGACTGCGGGGCACCACGTGGTCGATGTTCTCCGCCGGGTCGCCGCAGTACTGACAGCGGTGGTCGTCGCGGGCGAACACGGCCCGCCGGTTGAGGGCGGCTCGCGCCCGGAAGGGGACCCGCACGAAATAGGTGAGGCGGATGACCGACGGCACCGGCATCGACGACCGCTCGGAGTGCAGCTCCCGGTCGGACGCGTGCAGGATCTCGGCCTTCTCCTTCAGCACGAGCACCACGGCTCGGCGGACGGGCACCACGCAAAGCGGCTCGTAAGTCGCGTTGAGGACGAGCGCCTTGCTCACCGGTCAGCCTGCCCCGGTCAGCCCAGGGCCGATGATGATCGGCGTCGTGGTGGTAGGCCCATTGGGCGTGAAGGCTAGCGCAGGCGGCCGAAACGGCGACACCATTGCAGGTAGGCCACCACGTCTTCGGAGGTCGGTAGACGGTCGGGGTCGCCGTAGGCGGTCTGCAGCCGAAAGCGCAGGTACGAGGGGTCGGGGACTGGGACGGGCGGCCACCGCCGCCACCAACCGGGCCGGGCCAGGCGGGCGAGCTGACGGACGGCGACAGCCCACAGCTGCGGCCGCCGGGCCACCGCCACCGCCGCCGGGACGAGCCAGGCGGGGGTCACAGCCGGCCCAGACCCCGCCACGCCACTGCGCCCGCGCCGACCAGGTGGGTGTCGGCCCCCAACCCAGCCGGGCGCAGCGCGGTGCCCCGGGAGAAGTCGAGCCGCGCTCGGGCCGCCATCTCGTCCCGGGCCGCCATGCGGAAGGGCTCGCCGAAGCCGGCGGCCACGCCCCCCGCCACCACCGCCAGCCGCAGGTCGAGGAGGTTGGCCACCGAGGCGATGGCCCGCCCCACCAGCCGTCCGGTGCGCTCGACGACCTCCGGCGCCGCCTCCTCGGCCGGAGCCCCGGTGGCGGCGGCGATGGCCGCCCCCGACGCCTCCGCCTCCAGGCACCCTCGCCCGCCGCACCGACATTCGGCCCCCTCCGGCTCGACCACCACGTGGCCGATGTGGCCGGCATTGCCCGCCGCCCCCTCGAGCAGCCGGCCGTCGAGGACGATGCCACCGCCGATGCCGGTGGAGACGAGGACGGCCACGAAGTCGGGCACCCCGGCGGCGGCGCCGCACCACCCCTCCCCCAGGGCCAGGGCCTTGGCGTCGTTGTCGACGAACGTGGGCAGGCCGGTGGCCTCCGCCAGTCGCTCACGCAACGGAAAGCCTCGCCAGGCGGGGAGGTGGAGGGGGGACACGTCGTCGCCGCCGGCCGACATCGGTCCGCCGCAGCCGACGCCGCAGCCGACGACCTCGCCGTTGCCCCCCACCGAGTCGATCACCGCCAGGACGACCGCCAGGAGCACGTCGGCGTCGGTGGTGACCGGCGTCGGCGCCCGGGCCGAGGCGACCACCACGCCCTGCTCGTCCACCAAGCCGGCGGCCAGCTTCGTCCCCCCGATGTCGACCGCCAGGACCACCTCCACGCCCTTCACGCTGTCACACCCCCTCGGTACGCTGGAAGCCGTGACCGCTCCGATCACCACGACTCCACCTGTTGGGCGCGTGAGCGTCGAAGAGTTCCTCGCTGGCGACTGGCCGGCCGATGCCTGGCTCGTCGACGGGGAGATCATCGTGAGCGACCCTGGGTTCCAACATCAGGAGGTGGTGGCGCGGATTCTCGAGGCCTTGCGGCAGTGGTGCAATGCTGGCCCCGACCGGGGTCGAGCCGGATTTGGCGGTAACTGGATCTTCGGGCCGTACACCTTGCTCAAGCCCGATGTGTGGTGGTCGGCCACCGTTCCCACCGGCAAACGCAGCGATACCCCACCCGATCTGGCCGTCGAGGTGCGATCCGACTCCACGTGGCGATACGACATCGGCAAGAAGCGGGAGATCTATGAAGCGGCGGGTGTGGCCGAGCTGTGGCTCGTCGACCCCGAGGCGAACGCGATCCTCGTGTGGCGCAGACCAACGGCCAGCGCCGGATTCGGCGAGGTGATCGTCCCCGAGGCAGGCGACACGCTCACCACTCCCCTGCTCGACGGGTTCGCCCTCCCGGTCGACGACCTCTTCGCCAACTCCGGCTGAGCCAGCCTCGGCGGACCCGACGGGTAACCTGAGCGCGCACCCCACCATGTCCAGATCTCGCGTCGCGGCCCGGGCCGTCCAGACCTTCTCCGAAAGCTTCGAGGCGGTGGTCGCCAACGTCGCCACCGTCGTCCAGGGCAAGGACGAAGCCATCCGCCTGGCCCTGTTGTGCCTGGTCGCCGAGGGTCACCTCCTCATCGAGGACGTGCCGGGGGTCGGCAAGACCAGCCTGGCCAAGGCCATCGCCGCCAGCCTCGACTGCACGTGGCGACGGATCCAGTTCACGCCTGACCTCCTCCCCAGCGACGTGACCGGGGTCAGCGTCTACAACCGGGCCAACGGCAACTTCGAGTTCCGTCCCGGGGGCATCTTCGCCAACCTGGTGGTCGGCGACGAGATCAACCGGGCCTCGCCCAAGACCCAGTCCGCCCTCCTGGAAGCCATGGAGGAGCACCAGGTCACCGTCGACGGCACCACCTATCGGCTGGCGTCGCCGTTCATGGTGATCGCCACCCAGAACCCGGTGGAGCACGAGGGCACCTATCCCCTGCCCGAAAGCCAGCTCGACCGCTTCCTCATGCGCATCGGCATGGGCTATCCCGACCGGGCGGCCGAGATCGGCATCCTCGACACCCATGGTCGCACCGACCCGGCGGCGTCGCTGCGACCGGTGGCGTCGGCGGCCGACGTCCAAACCATGACCGCCCTGGCCAACGCCATCCACGTGGCCGCCACCCTCAAGGGCTACATCGTCGACGTGGCCGCCGCCACCCGGGCCCACCCCCAGCTCGCCCTCGGGGTGTCGCCCCGGGCCGCCCTCGGCCTGCTCAAGGCGGCCCGGGCCCGGGCCGCGTCGTTGGGCCGCGACTACGTCGTCCCCGACGACCTCAAGGCTCTCGCCCTGCCCGTCCTCGAGCACCGCCTGGCTCTCACCGGCGACGCCCAGCTCCGGGGCGTCAACCGGGCCGACGTCCTCCAAGGCGTGCTCGCTTCGGTCTCGGTCCCGTCGGCCCGATGATCGCCTTCGCAACCGGAGGTTGCTCGGCGAGCTCTGAGGAGCTCCGGCCGGCCGGCGGAGCCGGCCGACCTCCGCACGACGGCTTCCCGCCGGCAGCCGGGGGGTGGCCGCCTTCGGCGGCGGGCGCGGCCGCCGGCATCCTGGCGTGATCCGCGGGCTCCTCACCCGGCGAGGATGGGGCGTGCTGATCGGCGCCATCGTGCTGGTCGCCGGAGGACGGGCCCTGGGGCTGGTGGAGCTGTTCGTGCTGGCCGCCGGCAGTGTCGGCCTGGTGCTGGCCGGCGCGCTCTACGTCCTCACCCGCCACCCCGACCTGGAGGCGACCCGCCAGCTCAACCCGCCCCGTGTCCACGTGGGTGACAACAGCCGGGTGGAGCTGTCCCTCCGCAACCGGAGCCGCCGCCGCTCCCCCGTCCTCACCCTGCGGGACGCCCTCGCCGGCGGCCCCCGCCAGGCCCGGTTCCTGCTCCCGCCCCTCGCTCCCGGGCAGTCCGACCAGGCCAGCTACCGCCTCCCCGCCGACCGCCGGGGCGTGTTCGCCATCGGTCCCCTGGAGGCGGAACGGTCGGATCCCTTCGGCCTGACCAGGCGGTCGTCGCCCGTCGCCCCCGTCACCGAGCTCACCGTGTACCCCCGCATCGACCCCGTCCGGCCCCTGCCCGACAGCCCCGGCCGCGACCGCCACCACACCACCCCGCGGGCGGCGGCGGTGGGCCTGACCGGGGAGGACTTCTACGCCCTGCGGGCCTACCAGCAGGGCGACGACATGCGCCGCGTCCACTGGCCGTCGACCGCCCGTCGCGACGAGATCATGATCCGCCAGAACGAGGTGCCGTGGCAGGGCCGGGCCACCATCGTCCTCGACACCCGGGCCCGGCTCCACACCGAGACGTCACTGGAGGCGGCGATCTCGGCCGCGGCCAGCGTGGTCACCGCCTGCTGGCAGCACGGCTCGGTGGTGCGCCTGGTCACCACGGATGGAGTCGACTCCGGCTTCGGCTCGGGGGCCGGGCACCTGGAGGTGGTGCTGGCCCGGCTGGCGAAGCTGGAGCCGGCGGGCGATGGGCCGGGTGGGCTGGACTCCCTCGGTCCCAACCGGGCCGTCGACGGTGCGGTCGCCGTCATCACCACGTCGGGGATCGACACGGTCGACCTCGAACGCCTCACCCGCCTGGCCCGTTCGCCGTCGGCCGTCACCCTGGTCGCCTTCGACGGTCGTCGGCCCCGTGAGGCGGCCCGGTGGCCGGCCATCGGCCACGTGGTCGTGGTGGCGGCCAACCGGCCCTTCGCCCCCGCCTGGGACGCCACCCTCTCCGTGAACGTCCACCGCCTCCGCCCCGCGGGGCACCGATGAGGACCCTCGAGCGCGACCCGTACCCGAGCCCGCCGCCCGCCACCGGCGACGCGCCGGCCGGTCCCCCGGCGGGAGGGCCCCGGCCCCGCCCCGCCATCGCCCTGGCCCCGGCCCTGGCCGAGGTGGGGTTGGCCCTGGTCACGATCGTCGCCGTCGTCGGCCTCACCCGGCTGTTCGCCGACGGGTCCTTCCTCCCCCGGTCATCGGTGCCGGCCTGGTCAGCCACGCCCTGGCCAGCGTCACCCGCCGCCGGGGCCTGAACCCGGTCGTGGCCGCCGCCGTCTCCGGCCTCGGCCTCATCCTCTACGTGGCGTGGGTGATCGAGCCCCACACCACCACCATGGGCATCCCCGGCCCCACCACCTTCGACGCCGTCGCCGACGACCTCCGCACCGCATGGGACCGCTTCGGGACGGTGGTCGCCCCCGCGCCCGTCACCCGCGGCTTCGTCCTCGCCAGCGCCATGGGGGCGTGGCTGGCGGCGGGGCTGGCCGACCTCTTCGCCTTCCGGGTGCGGGCCCGGTTCGAGGCGATCGTGCCCTCCTTCACCCTCTTCCTCTTCGGGGCCATGCTCGGCACCGACGATCACCGGGTCGGCCTCACCGCCCTCTACCTGGCTGTCGTCCTCGCCTTCGTGGTGCTGGCCGACGCCGCCGCCCGCACCACCGCCGGCGCCTGGTTCGGCACCCGGGGGGCCCAGGGCGACGGAGCCATGCTGCGGGCCGCAGCGGTGGTGGGCCTGGCCGCGGTGGCGGCCGGCGCCATCGTCGGGCCCCGCCTGCCCGGCGCCGACGCGCCCAGCCTGCTCGGGATCGGCGAGCGCCCCGGGTCCCGGGGGTCGGCCCGGGTCACCGTCAGCCCCCTCGTCGACATCCGGGGCCGGTTGGTGAACCCCTCGGGCGCCGAGGTCTTCACCGTCGGCAGCTCCGAGCCCGCCTACTGGCGGCTGACGTCGCTCGACCGCTTCGACGGCAACATCTGGTCGTCCCGGGGCAGCTACCAGCGGGCCGGGGCTCGCTCCCCGACGGCGTGGTCACCACCGGCCCCCAGCGGCCCCTCGCCCAGGACTTCGTCATCGGCGCCCTCTCCGCCATCTGGCTGCCGGCCGCCTTCCGTCCCGACCGGGTGGAAGGCCAGGTGCCGGGGCTGCGCTACGAGCGGGACTCGGGCAGCCTGCTCACCGACCAGGAGTCCGCCGACGGCCTCGCCTACATCGTCGAGTCGGCCCTGCCCACGTTCACCGCCGACGGGCTGTCGGCCGCCCCCGACCTGGTGCCGGAGGCCATCTCCGAGCGCTACCTCGACCTGCCCGCCGAGTTCCCCGAGTCGGTGAGGGCCGAGGCCATGGAGCTCATGGCCGGTCAGCCCACCCCCTACACCCGGCCGGGCCCTGCAGGACTGGTTCCGCTCCGAGTTCACCTACAGCCTCGACGTGCCCCCCGGCCACGGCGACGACGCCATCGTCCGCTTCCTCGAGAACCGGGTCGGGTACTGCGAGCAGTTCGCGGGCTCGTTCGCGGCCATGGCCCGGGTCGTCGGGCTCCCCTCCCGGGTAGCGGTCGGCTTCACGCCCGGCGCCCGCGGAGCCGACGGCCGCTACCACGTCACCGACCGCGAGGCCCACGCCTGGCCCGAGGTGTACCTCGCCGGCTACGGGTGGGTGGCGTTCGAGCCCACGCCGGGACGGGCCAGCCGGGAGCGGAGGACTACACCGACGTGGCCCCGGCCGAGGCCGAGACCCCGGCCACGCCCGACACCACGGTCCCGGCCGCGGCGACGCCGACGCCCGGCGCCACCGCGCCCCAGCCCGTCGATCAAGAGCAGACAGGCGCCACCGGCGAGGACGAGCCCGGGCCGTCGCTGCTCAACCGGCTCGTCCGGATCGCGCTCCTCCTCCTCCTGGTACTGCCCGTGGCCGCGCTGGCCGCGGTCCCTCTGCTCCGGCGGGCCGTCCGTCGGCGGCGACGGCTGGCGGCCACCACGCCCGCCCAACGGGTGCTAGTGGCCTGGGACGAGGCGGAGGAGGACCTGGCCGCCACCGGCCTGGGCCAGCAGCGGTGGGAGACGGCGCCCGAATACGCGGCCCGGGTCGGGCCGGTGGGGGGCGACGAGGTGGCCCGCCACCTGGGCGTGCTCACCGTCGACGCCGAGACCGCGGCCTGGTCGGGCGCGGGCGTGGCCCCCGCGGTGGCCGATCGGGCCGAAGCGACGGCGGTTGCCCTCGGCAGCGCCCTGCGGGCCGAGGCCACGCCCGTCCAGCGCACGCTACGGGCCCTCGACCCCCGACCCCTGCTCCGTCATCACCCCCGCCGGTAGCCGGTAGCCGGGGCCCGTCGCGGGGTAGGAGCGGGACATGTCGACTCCGACAGCAACGCCTCGCCTCCCCCGCCTGGCCCTGGCCGTGGCCATCGTGTCCGTGCTGGTGGCGTTGGCCGCCCCGGCGGCGGTGCACGCCCAGTCCACCTCGCCGGGCGGAGCCACCGCCGACTCCACGCCGTCCGCCGGAGGAGGTGCGCCGCCCACCGTGGGGGCGAGCGGCGGCAGCGACGCCCCCGATTCGGGTGCCACCGGCGGAGGGGTGGCGACGCGGAGCGACGCGTCGACCGGCTCGGGCAAGGTCGTGGCGGTGACGGTGGTCGTGGCCCTCGCCCTCGCCGCCTTCGCCTTCGTGACCGCCCGCCGCAAGCGCCTGGCCGAGCTCGGCGTCGGCTAGCCGCGCACCTGCTGCGAGAGGTAGAACGGCTCGCCCAGCTGCCGGACCAGCTCCAGTTGGGTCTCCAGCCAGTCGGCGTGCTCTTCCTCGCCGGACAGGATGTTCTCCAGTAGTTGGCGGCTCCCGTTGTCACCTTCTCGCTCGCACAGCTCGACGCCGGCCTGGAGGCGGGCGATGGCGGCCGTCTCCAGCTCCAACGCCAGCTTGAGCTTCTCCACCACCGTCTCCCCCACCATGATCGTGCCCAGGCGCTGGAGGTTGGGGACGCCGTCGAGGTAGAGGATGCGCTCGATCAGCGCGTCGGCGTCCTTCATCTCGTCGATGGAGTCGGCCTTGACGTGCTCGGCGAGATGGTCGTAGCCCCAGTTGGCGATCATTTTGGCGTCGATGAAGTACTGGTTGATCGCGGTCAGCTCCGCGGTGAGGACGTCGTTCAGCACTTCGAGGACTGCCGGGTTGCCCTGCACTGCTACCTCCGAGGAATCGAGTGGATGGAGCGGGGTTCAGGTACTGACGACGGCCACGGTGGCCACGGTGGCGTCGTCACACGCCAGGCTGCCACACTCCACCAGGCCCGCGGCGCAGGTGGGGGCCGCTCCCGGCTCGTGGATCTCGGCGCAGTTCCCGGCGCATGCCGGCTCGAATGCCATCTGGCTGCCACCGTCGAGCACGGCCGACGCGGTGCAGGCCAGATCGGTGCCCAGGCAGTCCCGGAGAAGCCTCCGCAGCGACGGCAGGCACCCGCCGCAGCCGGTGCCTGCGCCGCACGTGTCCCGCAGCCCGGAGATCGTCGACACGCCGGACGCCACCGCCTCGCGCACCCGCTGCTCGGGGACGGCTCGGCACAGGCAGGCGTACATGGTGGGCCGTCAGCTCCCGCTCGACTCGGTCGGGGCGGGCTGGGCCGGCTCGGCGGACGGGGCCGTGGCCCGGCCGGAGCGGCGCACGATGTACGGGCACCCGGCCCGGATCAGGCGGTTGGCCACCTGGAGGGTGACGGGACGGGTGATCGGGAACCGGTGGGCGAGGCCCGCCACTTCCGCTCGCATCCCGTCGTCGCCGATCGAGATGGCGACCCACCGCACCCGCCGCATCCCGAGCTCCCGGGGCCATCGCCGTGACGACGGGGGAAGCGGCACCGCTGGAAGCGGTCTGCGAGAGCGCCACAGGTGAACCCTAACGCCACCCCTCAGGGATGGCAACCAAAAGTGGTTAGGAACTCCTAATTCAGCGGTTCAGGGTTCAGCGTTCACGGTTCAGGGCTCGTCGCGCTTGAAGCGCTTGCGCAGGCGCTTGCCCATGTCGCCCACCGAGTCCTTGATGTTGCCGGCCCGGAAGTTGCCCGTCACCTGGGCCCACCCGGCCTTGCCCATCTTGCGCAGGTTGCGCTCGAAGACGAAGGCGCACGAGAGCATGACGAGGAACCCGCCGAAGCCCAGGACCAGCGACGATGCGAAGGCCCACACCAGGAGGCAGAAGCCGAGGACGAACCCGAGGCCGGCCCACTTGAGGTTGCGGCCGGCGTGGCGGTACAGCGTCGTCTGCCCGACGCCACGCGCGAAGGCAGGATCGCTCTCATAGAACTGCTGCTCGATTTCAGAGAGGATTCTCTGTTCGTCCTCGTTCAGCGGCACTCGACAGCCCCTTCAAAAACACCCAGCTCTGGCCCCGCCATCTTCGCACAGCAAGCCCCCTTCAACAACGCGCTGCTTCACCGTCCGCTTCATCGTTCGGGCCCGTCGGTGGGCCCCCACTGCTGGTCGCCCTGGCGCTTGAGCTTGAGCGCACCGCCCCTGAGCAGCGACGCGGGGCCGACGGCGGCGTCGCCGAAGCGCCGCCGGACGTCGTCGATGGCCTGGGCCACAGGGAGGCCGGCGGTATCGCCCGCCCCGCCACCGGCGTCGTCGAAGCTCAGCTGCTCCGATCCCCGCTCCACCAGGTTGGAGACGCTCACCCCCAGCAGGCGGACCCCCTCGTCGCAGTCGACGGCGGCCAGCAGCTCGGCCCCCAGCCGGGCCAGCTCCAGCCCGCTGTCGATAGGCGCGGGCGCGGTTCGCGACCGGGTGATGGTCCGGAAGTCGGCGAAACGTACCTTGAGGGTGACCGTGCGTCCGGCCATCCCCGCCTTGCGCATGCGGGTGGCGACCGCGTCCGACTGGCGGACGACCTCCACGTGGAGGACGTCGGGGTCGCGCAGGTCGGTGGCGAACGTCTCCTCGTGGCCGATCGACTTGGCCACCTGCTCGGGCACCACCGGCCGGGGGTCGCGGGCCCAGGCCAGCTCGTGCAGATGACGGCCGAGGGCCGGGCCCAGGGTGCCCACCAGGGTCGCCACCGGCAGGGCGGCCAGATCGCCCACCGTCGCCACGCCGAAGCGCTCCAGCCGGCCGTGGGTGGCGGGACCGACGCCCCACAGAGCCCGCACCGGGTGCGGGTGCAGGAACGCCAGCTCCTCCCCCGGCTCCACCACGAACACGCCTGGTCCCGGCACCGCGCCCGCCGGCGACGCCGTCGGCTTGGCCGCCTCCGACGCCATCTTGGCGATCATCTTGCACGTGGCCACCCCGACCGAGGCGGGCAGGCCCATCTCGTCCGCGATCCGACCCCGGACGGCGGCCGCGATCTCGGGCGCCGTCCCCAGCAGGCGGCGGCCGCCGGCCACATCGAGGAAGGCCTCGTCGAGGGAGATGCCCTCCACCAGGGGGGTGAAGTCGAGGAAGATCCGATGGAGCTGGGCGCTGAGCTCGATGTAGCGCTCGAAGCGTCCCGGTAGGAACACTGCGTGCGGGCACAGGCGGCGGGCCCGGCTCGACGGCATGGCCGAGCGCACGCCCCACGCCCGGGCCTCGTAGGAGCAGGCGGCCACCACCCCCCGGCCGCCCGTCCCCCCCACGATCACCGGCTTGCCGACCAACGAGGGGTCGTCGAGGATCTCCACCGACGCATAGAACGCGTCCATGTCGACGTGGAGGATCGACAGCCCGAACTGCTCCGTCACCGGCTCAGCTTGCCAGCCGGGAGGACCTCAGGGGGTGGTGGGCGTGACTCCGGAGCGGGGTCGGGTGACGGCCCGGCGGGCGGTCCGGCGGGACCGAACCCGGCTGGGGTAATCCCGGACGCCCCACCAGGTCACGAGCAGCAGCGCCTCCACGATGATCTTGGACGACATCTTGGACTCGCCCCGCTCGCGGTCGACGAACTCGATGGGCACCTCGACGATGCGTCCACCGGTGCGGGCCACCCGGTAGGCCATCTCGATCTGGAAGCCGTAACCGTCGGCCCGCACCGTGGGCAGGTCGATGCCGGCCACCGTCTCCGACAGGTAGGCCCGGTAGCCGGACGTGGCGTCGGCCACGGGCAGGCCCAGGGCCATCCCCGCGTAGCGGTTGCCCCAGCGGGACAGGGCCCGGCGGCGGAACGACCAGTGCGGGATCGAGCCCCCGGGGATGTAGCGGGACCCGATGGCCAGGTCGGCCCCGCCCTCGACCGCCCGCAGGAGCGTGGGCAGGGCGGCGGGGTCGTGGGACAGGTCGGAGTCCATCTCCACGAGGATGTCGTAGCCGCGGCGGATGCCCTCGGCGAAACCGGCCCGGTAGGCGGAGCCGAGTCCCGACTTGCCGGCCCGGATCATGATGTCGACGCCACCCAGCTCGGTGCCGGCGGCCTTGGCCACCTCGGCCGTGCCGTCGGGGCTGGCGTCGTCGACCACCAGCACGTCGGCTGCGGGGACGGCCGCCTTCAGCCGGCGTAGGACCTCGGCGATGTTCTCCGCTTCGTCGTAGGTCGGGAGGACGACCAGCGTGCGCATCTCACGCTCCGGTTCGGAATCCGAGAGTGCGGGATCGAGCGGCGGACCGTCCACGGCGGTGCAGCCTACGATCGCCAACCATGGAGGACGAGCCGGCGCGGCCCGAGGGGCTGCCTGAAGGGCTACCTGAGGGGGGCCCGACGGCGCTGCCGAGCATCCGGGCCCGGGGGGTGGCGTTCGCCGCCATCCTCGTGGCCGGGCTCTGCGGCGGGCTCATTGGCCGTGCCTTGGTCCAAATCCAGTGTTCCGGCAGCTGCTCCACAGGGTCCGCGGTCGGCGCGTTAGTCGGGGCATTGACATCCGCGGCCGGTGTCGCCGTTGTGGCGGTGCTGGTGCTGCGAGCCATGGGCGAGTGGCGAGCCGGCCCGGGCGCCCGACCACGCTGAGCGACGCCTTTGGCGCTCGGCGGGAGGGCTGGAACGGCTCCATCCCTAGGGATATCGGCGTTCCGAGGCCCTCCCTGTAGATCCGATCGTGAGGAACTTCCACCGCCTGGGCTACGGGCGGCAGTCGAAGAAGGGCAGGAAGTCCCGCAGGAACCCGTGGCCGGGGAATTCGGCCAGCTGCCGGAGCAGACCGCAGATCCGTCGCTCGGGCGGGGGCGGGGGCGGCGGGGGCGGCGGGGGCGGCGGGGGCGGCGGGGGCGGCGGGGGCGGCGGGGGCGGAGGCGGGGGCGGGGGCGAGTCGACGGTGCCGATGCGGGCGACCACCACGTCCGGGCCCGAGCGGCCGGCGGCCACCACCCGGCCGTCGGCCTGGACGGCCAAGGCGGCGAGGGTGTCGGCCCCCCCGAGGTCGACGACCAGCATGCCGTCGCCGGCGAAGGACCCGTCGAGGATCCCGTCGGGCGCGAACCGGGCGATGGCCGAGTCGCCCGCAAAGGTGCCGGCGGCAACCAGCCGGTCGCCCTGGAGCGCCAGCGCCGCCGGCGTGGCGATGCCCGCCTCGCCGAAGAGGGCGGTGCTCACCCCTCCGGTGCCGAAGCCGGCGTCAACGCTCCCGGTGGACGAGTAGCGCACGACGGTGAACGAGTCGTCGCCCGTGGGCGACGCGGCCGGCCCGGCGAACGTGTCGACCAGGGCGACCACCTTGCCGTCGGGCTGGACCAGGACGTCGGTGATCGAGTCGGGGCTGGGTTCGTAGACGGGACCGGGGACCGAGAACGTCGGGTCGGGCACGCCGCTGGGGGTCAGCCGGTAGAGGAGCGAGTCGATGGTGACTCGGCTGCAGGACGAGGTCCGGCCGCCGACCACGATGGCCCCGTCGGGCTGCACCGCCGCCGCCAGTCCCCGGCGCACGCTGTCGTCGGTGGCGTTCACCACCATGCCGCCGGTGCCGAACCCGGCGTCGAGGGCGCCCTCGGAGGTCGTGCGGACCACCGCCACCCCGGAGGTCGTGCCCGGCGGAGCGCCGAACGGGCATCCGGTGCGAGTCGTCTCCCCGGTCAGGACGATCTTGCCGTCGGGGGCGAGATCGGCGTCCCGCAGCACCTCGGTGCCGCCGACGTCGAAGGTCGCCCGGCCGCCGGAGCCGAACGTGGTGTCCACCGCCCCGGTCGAGGTGAGGCGGACGACGGCGAAGTCGCCGTTGCTCGTCCCCGCCACCAGCAGGCGGCCGTCGCCCAGGACCATGACGTCGTGGCCCTCGTCGACCGTCCCGCCGCCCACGTCGACGCACATCGCGCCGGAACCGTTGAAGCTCGGGTCGGGGCTGCCGTCGGTGAGGTACCGGGCGACCAGGAAGTCGCCGTTGCAGCTGGTGCCGGCCACGACGACGCGGCCGTCGGGCTGGACGGCCACCCCTTCGCCCCGGTCCTCGAACCCGAAGTCGGCGACGATCTTGCCGTCGCCCGAGAAGGTGGGATCGAGGTCGCTGTCCGCCGCCCCCGCCGGCGTCGCCCCCACCACCCCCACCACCGCCGCCACGGCCAGCACCGTGGCTCGCCGCACCCATCCGCCATACGCCGTCTTGGTGAACACCGCCGTCTCCCTTTCACGCCGGTCCCAATGACCGGCTTCCGTGCAGAACCGACGCACCGCGACGGCGACTGTTTCCATCCCCTCCCTCCGACCGACCGGTACGGGCGCCGGAGGATCGCCGGCGAGGACGACAATTTCTCCGCATGAATCGTTCCGCGCCGAGAAATCGTCGTGGGACAGGCGTCTCGAGCCTCGGATCACGACGCTTTCGGTGCACGAATCGTCTGGTGCGGAGGAATCGTCGTCGTGGCGTCGACCAGCCGGTACGGGCGCCAGCGATGCCGGCGGCTTCGAACGCCGCCGCAGGCGGCTCCCGGAAGTTGCCGGCCAACAAGCCGTCAGTGCGCCGGTCGCCGGCTCCGCCGGCGTCCGGCGCTCCTCAGCCAGGCCGAGCAACCTCCGGTTGCGACGGCCTACAGCGACAGTCGGCGGAACCCCTCGGCGTAGCGGACGCCGGCCAGCCGTCCTCCGTCCTCGGCTCGTTGGCGGAGGACGTCGCGGAAGAACTCGTCCCCCTCCCCCAGTTGGCTCCCGTGGCAGAGGACGGCCTCGATCTTGGTCTCGATGGCGGGCCCGACGTCGACCCACACGTTGGGCTCGAGGGTGGCCGACATGAACACGCTCTCCGCCTGGTGGGCCGGGCCCGCCTCGGGGAAGTAGTGGGGGTTGCCGGCCGCGGGGGCGACCGCGTCGAGGACGGCCCAGCCGGTGATGCGATGGTCGGCGTGGTTGTAATAGGTGTCCCCGAAGAACACCGCGGTGGGGTCGTTGCACAGCACCACCTGCGGTTTCACGTCCCGGATGGCGGCCACCAGCAGCCGGCGGAGCTGGCGCGAGTCGGGGAGGTCGCCGTCGCGGAAGCCGAGCTGGCGCCGTCCGGCGAGGCCGAGGACCGCGCCCGACGCATCCATCTCCTCCATCCGCCGGCGGGCCAGTTCGTCGGGGTCGGTGGCGGGATCGAGCGAGCCCTTCTCGCCCCGGGCGCACACCAGCACGTGCACCGCGCACCCGTCGGCCGCCCACCGGGCCAGGGTCGCCCCGCAGGAGATCTCGGGGTCGTCGGGATGGGCGTAGACGGCCAAGGCTACGGCCGGGGTCTCCCTGTAGACGGCAGCCACTGCGCCTAGGTCTTGGGGGCGGCGCGGAGGGCCGCCACCGCTCGGGCCAGGCCGTCGTCGTCGACGTCGAAGTGGGTGACGAGGCGGAGGACGCCCGGGGCGATGGTGCCCCCGAGCACGCCCTTGCCCTCCAGGTGGGCGAGGACCTTCTCCGCCCGGGGGTGGGCCCACGTGACCACGTTGGTGCGCACGTCGGCGGGGTCGCAGCCTCCGTCGGGCCACCGCTCGGCCACCGCCTCGGCCAGGGCCGGGCCCGCCGGTGGTCGTCGGCCAGGCGGCCGACCATCCGGGTCAGCGCCACCAGGCCGGCGGCGGCGATGACCCCCGCCTGCCGCATCCCCCCACCCATGCGGGCCCGCTCGGCCCGGGCCTCCTCGATCACGTCGGCGGGACCGGCCAGCACCGACCCCACCGGGGCGCCCAGCCCCTTCGACAGGCACGTCATGACGGTGGTGACGGGGGCCGCGTAGTCGGCCGCCGACGTCCCCGTGGCCACCTCGGCGTTGAACAGGCGGGCCCCGTCGAGGTGCACCGGCAGGGAGCAGGCGTTGGCCACCGCCGCCGTCTCCCGCAGCCGCGCCAGCGGCCACGGCGTGCCGTTGGCCGGCATGTGGGTGTTCTCCAGGCACAGCAGCCCGGGACGGGGATGGTGGTGGTGGGCGGCCGCGATCACCCACGCCACCTCGTCGGGGTGGACGGTGCCGTCGGTGTCGTCGACGGTGTGGAACTGGATGCCCGAGTTCCGTCCCGCCGGCGCCGTTCTCGTAGACGACCACGTGCTGGCGGCGGCCGGCGATCACGACCGTCCCGGCCGGGGCCAGTACCCGCAGGGCGATCTGGTTGGCCATCACCCCCGACGGGACGAACAGGGCCGCCTCCTTGCCCACCCGCTCGGCGTAGGCGTCCTGGAGGGCGTTGACGGTGGGGTCCTCGCCGTAGACGTCGTCGCCCACGTCGGCCTCGGCCATGGCCAGGCGCATCTCGGCCGTGGGCCGGGTGACGGTGTCGGACCGGAGGTCGACGATGCCTGGCGTGGCGCCGGTACCCATGCCCGTACGATGGCAGATCGTGGACCGCTCCCCCGCCGCCGACGCTTGACGGCGGGCCCGCCGCCGTTCCGGGAGCTGCTGGAGCTGGCCCTGGGGCTGGCCGGAAAGGCGTCGGTCCTCCTGCTGGAGGCTCATCGCCACCCCAACACCGGCATCGACACCAAGACGTCGCTCAACGACATGGTGAGCGACGCCGACCGGGCGTCGGAGGACCTGATCGTCTCCGGCATCCTCGGCGCCCGCCCCGACGACGCCATCCTGGCCGAGGAGAGTGCGTCCCGGCCGGGCACGAGCGGGGTGCGATGGATCATCGACCCCCTCGACGGCACCACCAACTACCTGTACGGGGTGCCGGCGTGGGTGGTGTCGATCGCGGCCGAGGTCGACGGCGTGGTCGAAGTGGGGGTGGTCGCCGACCCCAGCCACCGGGAGGTGTACTCCGCGGTGCGGGCCGAAGGGGTGGCCCGGTGCAACGGCGTGCCCATCTCAGTGTCGGGGGCGACGGTGCTGGCCACCTCGCTGATCGGCACCGGCTTCGCCTACCGGTCCGCCCGCCGGGCCGAGCAGGCCCTCGCCCTCCCCCGCCTGCTACCGGCGGTGCGGGACGTCCGTCGCCTGGGCGCGGCCGCCCTCGACCTGTGCCTGGTCGCGTGCGGACGGCTCGACGGCTACTTCGAGACCGGCCTCCAGCCGTGGGACATGGCCGCGGGGGTGCTCATCGCGTCGACGGCCGGCGCCGTCGTGTGCGGCTACGACGGGGGGCCGCCGTCGACCCGGTCGGTGGTAGCGGCGGCGCCCGGGATCGCGGCCGAGCTGCTGGCGACACTGGCGGCGGCGGGCGTCACCCCCGATCCGGGGCCAGACCTCACCCCATAAACCTCCCGTCCGTGACAGCATGGACGGGTGGTGAAGGTGTGGCGCGATCCTGCGCTTCATCCGACGGAGCACGGTGCTGCTTGGCGTCGGGCTGGTCGGGGGCACGGTCACCACCGCGGGCGTGGTGATGCTGGTCACCCCCGGCCCCGGCCTGCTCGTGATCATCGCCGGCCTGGCCATCCTCGCCACCCAGTTCGCCTGGGCCGAGCGGGCGCTTGAGAGGATGAAGGACCGGGCCCGGCAACGCCCGGGACAACGCGTCCGCCCGCCGGGCCGACCGCCGGGCCGCCAACGCCGCCAGCGCCGCCAGCGCGGCCAACGGGGGGCCGACGTCGACCGACGGAGTCATCGAGGGTGACTTCCCCGAGTCGGTGGCACCGGAGTCGGTCGAGCCGGCCGACGACACCCAGGCGACGGGTAGCCCTCCTCAGGCGCCGGCCCGGCGGACCTGGCGCGGGCCCGTCACCTGCGCCTCCAGCCGCTCGAGGGTGGCCTCCATGCCCCGCCGGTTGCGGCCCCGGAACCCGAGCACGGCCGTTCCCAGCGCCAGCCACCACGGCGCCGGCGACCAGTCCCAGGACTCGGTCACCCGGGTGCGGCGGCCGTCGTCGACCGGCTCGAACCGGTAGCGCCAGCGGGCCCGGCCCATGTGATCCCACGCCAGCAGCCGGCCCTCGTCGAACTCCACCACCTTGTTGGTGATGCGGTAGGGGCGGCCGATGCGCATGTCCATCCCGAAGCGGGCGCCTGGTGCGCAGGCGGGCGGGCGCGCCGTCCCCCACCGCCTTCACCGTCCCCGACCCGTCGATCACCGGGTGCATGGCGGGATCGGCCACCACGTCGAACAGGCGCTGGGCCGGAGCCGCGATCACCCGCTCGACACTGATCTCTCGCGGGCGTCGGTTGCGCATGTCATCGAAGGTACGTCACGAGCAGCCTTGCCGGATGGCCCGTCCCGGATGCGGCCCTCCCCCGTCAGTTGGCGATGGCTGAGGGCCCGACCGCGCTGAGCTGGTGGAGGGCGAGCTCGGCCAGGCGGGCGTCGACGATGCGGGCGAGGGCACCCAGCTGGCGACGCTCACGGGCCCGGAACGGACGGCCCCGGCGGCCGAGGACGAGGGCGATGGAGGCGTCGGCCAGGGCGGCCCAGGCCACGTCGTCGGGCCCGCACTCGCCTGCCGCCACCGGTGCCGACGTCCGGCTGCCGGCGACGAAGGCGGCCAGCCACGCCGGGGGCGGCGGTACGCCCTGCGACGCCAGCAGCAGGCGGTCGTCGAGGTCGACGGCCGCCACCCACTCCGACCCGAAGTCGGCGCCGGCGTGGCTGACCAGCTCGCTCAGCAGGCCCGCGGGGGTGATGGCCGCCACCAGGAGGGCGGCCGTCTCCAGGGCGTCGAGGCGGGCGTCGTACATGCGCTCGGGGGCGGCCCGCACGTCCTCCACGTCGACCCCGTCCACCTGGTCGATCTCGGAGACGAGGAGCGAGACGAGGCTGGCGTCGGGGAGCTGGACTACCAGCTCGTCGATGGCCCGGCCCGCACCCCGTTCGAGGATGTCGATGCCGACGACGTCGCCCCGCACCGCTCCGATCCGGCTGGCCACCGCGCCCAGCGCGCCGGGGCGGTCGGGCAACCACACCCGTACGACGAAAGTCTCCATGCCGTGGAAGCTACGGACGGGGTGTGAACGGCGGGTTTCGAGGGCGCGACGATGCCGCTACGGGACGGTACGGTGCTCTTCATGGCAACCAACGAGAAGCCCGACGTGACCGTCGCCGGGGGCGAGCCTCCAGCCGAGCTGGTCATCGACGACATCGAGGTCGGCACCGGCAAGGAAGCAAAGGCCGGCGCCAACGTGGAGGTCCACTACGTGGGCGTGGCGTGGTCGAATGGCCGCGAGTTCGACGCCTCGTGGAACCGCCGGCAGACGTTCAACTTCCGCCTCGGCGCGGGCATGGTGATCGGCGGCTGGGACCAGGGCGTGGCCGGCATGAAGGTCGGCGGTCGGCGCAGGCTGACCATCCCGCCCGACCTCGGCTACGGGTCCCGAGGCGTGGGCGGAGCCATCAAGCCCAACGAGACCCTCGTCTTCGTGGTCGACCTGGTGGGGGTCAGCTAGCCGAGCCCCGCCCGTCTGGGCCAGGAAAAAGTGCGATGAGCGCCTCGTTTCCCGCCCCAAAACGGTCAGGCCGTCGCCACGCCACCAGCTCCCGGAATTTACGGAACCGGCTTGGTCCCGCCGGCGGCGTACATGGTGAGGGACACGCACAGTCCGTCGTCTCGAGCGAGCTGCATCGCCTGTGCGACCCACGAGCGGGCCTCGTCGTCGGTGAGGACGCCCACCCCCGCCAGCATGGCGGTGAACTCGCCGAGGGGCATGAGGCCGGGCGGCGAAGGGTCGACGTCGGGGTCCCACTGGGTGAGAAGGGCGACCCGGGCGGCCACCCGGACGTCGTGGAGCCCGGCCCGCCGGAAGAGCCCCCGCAGGCGGCGGCCGACGGTCATCTGGTCGCCCCGGCTGCGGCCAATGAAGTCGACGATCTTGCGGGTGACGACCCGGTCGGGGTGCTCGAAGGCGAACGTCTCCCAGTCGCTGTCGATAACCACGACGGTGCCGCCGGGACGGGTGACCCGGATCATCTCGGCCAGGGCCCGTTCGGGGTCGGACAGCCATTGGAACGTCCGCTCCGACCGGCAGGCGTCGAACGTGTCGTCGGGAAAGGCCAGGGCCTGGGCGTCGCCGACGTCGAACTCGGCCGTCCCGCCGGCGGCCGCCGCCCGCCGGCGGGCGGCGTCGAGCATCACCGTGCTGGCGTCGATCCCCACCGCCCGGCCGCCGGGCCCGGTGACCCGGGCGAAGCCGAGCACCATGTCCCCCGGACCGCAGCCCACGTCGAGGACGCTCGCCCCCGGGCCGACCCGCAGCCAACCGGCGGTGATGTCCCGGAGCTCGCGCACCGCCTCCCACTGGGCGGTGGCGTCCATGGCCGCCACCAGGGTCACCGGGTCGGGCATGCGGTCGACCTCGGAGAAGACCTTGGACAGCTCGAACTCGGCCATCAGGGCAGCTTAGGAGCAGGCGGTTACAGCTTGGTGAGGGCCCGGCGCATGTTGCGGACGGCCTGCCCGATGCGCTGCTCGTTCTCGATGAGGGCGAAGCGCACGTGGCCGTCGCCGGTGGCGCCGAAGCCGATGCCAGGCGAGGTGGCCACCTTGGCCTCGTTGACCAGGAACGACGCGAACTCCACCGACCCCATCTCCCGGTAGGGCTCGGGGATGGGCGCCCATGCGAACATCGTCGCCTTGGGCTTCTCGATCTCCCAGCCGATGCGGTTGAGCCCGTCGCACAGGGCGTCGCGCCGGCTCCAGTAGATCTCGTTGACCTCCTTGGGGTAGTCGGACGCCTCGTTCATGGCGACCGTGGCCGCGATCTGGATGGGCTGGAAGGCGCCGTAGTCGAGGTAGGACTTGAGCTTGGCCAGGGCGGCCACGATCTCGGCGTTGCCCACCAGGAAGCCCACCCGCCAGCCGGCCATGGAGAACGACTTCGTCAACGTGTACAGCTCGACAGCGACGTCCTTGGCCCCCGGCACCTGGAGGATCGACGGCGGCATGTAGCCGTCGAAGGCGGTGTCGGAGTAGGCGAAGTCGTGCACGAGGATCACGTCGTGTTGGCGGGCGAAGTCGACCAGGCGGGTGAGCCAGGGCAGGTCGACGCACGTGGTCGTCGGGTTGTGGGGGAACGAGAGCACGATCACCTTGGGCCGGGGCCAGGCGTTCTCCCAGGCGTTGATGAGGTTGGCGAAGAAGTCCTCGCCCGGGCCGAGGGGCACCCGGCGCACGTCGGCCCCCGCGAACAGGGGCGCGTAGATGTGGATGGGGTACGACGGCGTGGGCACGAGGGCGGTGTCACCCGGCCCCAGCAACACCCACATCAGGTGGGTCAGCCCCTCCTTGGCCCCGATCACGTTGAGGACCTCGGTGTCGGGGTCGAGGTCGACGTCGAAGCGGCGCTGGTAGAGGTCGGCGGCCGCCAACCGCAGCTTGGGGATGCCCTTGCTCGACGAGTAGCGGTGGTTGCGGGGGTTGCGGGCGGCCTCGGCCAACTTCTCCACCGCGATCTCGGGCGAGGGGATGTCGGGGTTGCCGAACCCCAGGTCGATCACGTCGTCGCCCGCCCGCCGGGCTGCCATCTTCAGGCCGTCAATGATGGTGAACACGTACGGCGGCAGGGCGTTGATGCGTCGGAACTCCACCAGGGCAGGCTACCGCCGGCCCCTACCCGTCACCGTGCGATTCGCCCAGGGGGCGGGGAACAACGCTTCCAGCAGCGACACCGCGGCCGTGGAGAACGACGCCGTCCCCGACGTGTAGTTGTCGACGTAGGCCCAGCCCGCGGCGACGGCCTCAGCCGCCCTCTTCTTCTCGAACACGATGGCGTTGTTGCGGGCCACCTCGAAGCGATTCATGGCCATGTTCTGCTCGGCGGCCCGCTTGGTGTCCAGGTCCTGACGGTCGAGGTCGGCCTCGACGGCGACCTCGTCCCGGCCGCCGAGGAGGCCGTTCAACACCGCGGCGTCATCAAGATTCCCGGGATCGAGCAGTTGCACCGCCTCGACAGCGACCGGCACGTCGGCGTCGGTCGCCATCCGCTCCAGGGTGCCCGCGCCCGTTGCAGGATCAACACGGCGCAGCCCACGGACGGCGGCGACGACATGGGCGGGCGGCTCGAGCCCACCGCGCGGCGGTAGACCGCCCCGGCCTGGGATTCGAAACGTCCGGTCTGCAGGCGATCGGCCACGGCGAGGGCGAGGTCGAGGTCCTGCGACCCGGCGTACCGCATCCACACCTCCGGGATCGGTCGGGTCTCCTCCAGCATGCGGGCCGCGGCGAAGCTGGGCCATCCCTTTTCCCCCGCCGTCACCATCTGCGGCGAAATGGGCCAGGGGCGACGCCTGAGCACCTCGGCGGCCGCGATCTTCGCCGCCGCGGGGGCCAACTCGTTCTGGAGTAGGCCCCAATACAGCGGCCACGTGTCGACCCACGGTTCAGTGGTATCGAGACGCTGGGCGGCCGCCAGGATCTCGCCACAGAAATGGATGCCGCCGTTCAGCGTGCCGTAGGCGTTCATGGCGAGGGCGAGCTCGCCCAGGCTCTCAAGCCCAGCGGCGGCCCGCGAGGATTTGCTCCGGCTGTCCCGCCAGGACGACCCGTTGGTACCCGGCTCGGGCCTGCTCGGGGAAGTCGAGTTGGCGAAGGGCATCGGCCGCGCTAAGGGCGAGGTCTGGCAAAAACGAGTCGATATTCCGGGCGTACACCTCCCGGGCCAGCCCGGCCCGGCCGAGGTCGGCCAACCGGGCGGCGGCCGCATGCCTCGAAAACAACATCACGGTCGGCCACCAGCAGGCAGGCGTCGACCGCCAGCTGCCGACGCCCGAGCCCAGCCAGGCCGTCGGCGGCCAGCAACGCGGCCGACGAGTCCGGGTCGGTCGACAGCCCGAGGTAGGCCTTGACGCCGGCCTCGACGTCGCCGCGGGCCAGGCCAGCGGCCGCGTCGAGGCGCACCTTTCGATCGGGGTCGGCGAGGAGGCGCTCGTAGGTCGCGGCCAGGCGGGCGTCCATCAGGCCTGCATCCCGGGCACCCCACCTGCCGCCAGCCAGCCCGTCATCCCGTCATGATGCACCGTTCTGCCGGCGGATGCCCCTAGCGGCGGCCGGCGTCGGCCAGGGCCTCCTTGAGCTTGATCCGGCCCCGCGTCCGCAAGGCACCGCCGGAGTAGATGCGGCCGGCCAGCCGTACCACCACCACGACCGTGGCCAGCGCCAAACCGATCACCGCCACCGCCTCCGCCGCCGAGACCTCGCCGGACGCCATGCGGACGGGCATGACCAGGGGCGACCAGAAGGGGATCCACGACATCACCCGGGCCATCAGACCGCCGGCGTCGCCGATGGCGGCGAAGGTGCCGAAGTAGCCGGCCATGATCAGGAACGTGATCGGCGAGGTGGTGTTCTGCAGCTCCTCCGCCCTCGACGCCACCGCCCCGGCCATGGCGAACAGGGCGCTGTAGATGGCGAAGCCGAGCAGGAACCAGCCCAGGACCAGCACGAACGCGCTGGCGACCCCCGGCGGGAGGTCGACCGAGCCGGTGATGGACGCGGCCGCCAGCCCGACCACCATGAACAGGGTCAGCTGGGCGAAGCCGAGGGCGCCCACGCCCAGGATCTTGCCGGTGAGCAGCTCAGAAGGCCGGATCTTGGCCAGCAGCAGCTCCACGACCCGCGACGCCTTCTCCTCCACCACGCTGCTCGCCACCGCGAACCCGTAGCCGAAGATCTGGCCGAACACGAAGAACACGCCGAAGATGACGAGCGTGCGCCGCTGGTCGTCCTCCTCGTCGGGAGGATCGATGGCCGCTGTCTGCAGCGGGGGCGGATTGGTGATGGCCGCCGCCTCGTCACCCGAGACCCCGGCCGCGGCCAGCGCCTGCTGGGCCCGCACCTCTCGGTTGGCGATCTGCAGCAGCGCCTCCAGGTCACCGTCGAGCTCCTTCTCGACGATCACGGTGTCGCCGTCGACGGCCGCGTCCAGCTCGCCCTCCTCGACCAGGCGCTCGGCCTCGGCCCGGTCGGTCACCGGCCGGGTGGTGACCTCGAACCGGTCGCCCAGGTCGACCCCGGACAGGGCGTCGGCCAGGGGGTCACCGGCCGGCGCGCGACCACGCCGATGTCGTACTTCTCGGGCCCGTCGTCGCCGCCCAGGCCGGGGACGATGGCGATGGCCAGCACGATCAGGAGGGTGACACCGGTGGAGACGGCGAAGGACCGCTGCCGGGTGCGCTCGATCAGCTCCCGGCGGACGACGAGCAGGACGGCCTGGCGGCGGGTCAGGGACGGGCCGTCGGACGGGCCGCCAGAGTTGGAGACGGAGTTGGACTCGGCGGTCACGCCTGCACCACCTCCCGGAACAGCTCAGCCAGGGTGGGCGTCTGGGGGGTGAAGGCCTCCACCCGTCCCGCCGACCGGGCCACGTCCAGCACCGCCTGGGTGTCGGCCTCGTCGGCCAGTTGCAGGACCACGCCGTCGCCGTCGGTGCGGAGCACGGTGACCCCCCGCAGCCCCGCCGCCCCCTCGACCCACCCGTTGGCCGCCCCCCGGACCTCGATCCGCAGCCGGCGACCGCCGTGGCGGTGGCGCAGCTCGTCGATGCGCCCGTCGGCCACCACCTTGCCCCGGTCGAGGATCGTCACCGCGTCGCACAGCGTCTCCACGAGTTCCAGCTGGTGGCTGGAGAACACGATCGCCGCCCCCCGGTCGGCTTCCTCCCGCAGGACGGCGGCCAGCACGTCGACGCCGACCGGGTCGAGCCCGGAGAAGGGCTCGTCGAGCACCAGCAGGTCTGGTCCATGCACCAGGGCCGCCGCCAGCTGCACCCGCTGTTGGTTGCCGAGAGAGAGCTCGTCCACCCTGTCCCCCGCCCGGTCGGCCACCCCGAGCCGCTCGACCCAGTGGGTGGCGGCGGCGGAGGCGTCGGCCGACGACATCCCCGACAGCCGCCCGAAGAAGGCGAGCTGGTCGTTCACCCGCATCTTGGGATAGAGCCCCCGCTCCTCGGGCATGTAGCCGATCCGGCGGCGGGCGGCGTCGTCGATGGCCGAGCCGTTGAGGAGGACCTCCCCCGCATCGGGTTCCGCCAGCCCCAGGACGATGCGCATGGCCGTGGTCTTGCCCGCGCCGTTGCGGCCCACCAGGCCCTGCATCCGACCGTGCTCGACGAGGAAGGAGACGCCGTCGAGGGCGACCACGTCGCCGTACCGGCGGGACACATCCCGTAGCTCGAGCATCGTCTCGACGGTAGGCGGCGGGCGGCGAGGGTCAGACGCGGCCCGATCCCGACCCCCCGGCCAGGGCCAGGGCGAGGGTCTCGGGGGCCGAGGGATCGCGGCCGACGTCGAGCGGCGCGCAGACGGCCCACGTGGCGCCGGCCGCCTCCAGGGCGTCGAGGTGGCGGCGGAGGTCGTCGACCGTGCCCCACACGAGTCCCGGGCGGGTGCCGTGCTCGGTCCGCTTGGCGTCGGCCGCCTCCTGGGTGCGGCCGATCAGGACCTGGCCGGCCCACGTCGGCTCCACCCCCGTGCCCGCCAGCTCCGACGCGGCCGCCGCCAGGTCGTCCACGCCCAGGCCCCACCCGTTCCACCCCGGGCCCGACCCTCCACCGCCATCCTCCGCGCCGCCGACGAACGTCCGCCGACCCACGTGGCCACGCCCTCGCCGGTCAGCGCCCGCGAGCACGCCACCAGCCGGGCTCGGCGCTCCCCCATGGACGGGTAGCCCACGCCGTAGGCCACGTTCTCGGCCTGGTTGGCGACGTCGCCCGTCCCCAGGCCGGCGATCAGCCGATCACCGGCGAGCTGGTGGAGGGTGCGCAGGGCGTGCAGGAACAGGGCGTCGGGCAGGAGGCCCACCCGGGCCACGAGGGTGCCCACGGCCACCACCGCTGTCTCCGCCGCCACCGCGGCCAGCAACTCGTAGGAGTGCAGAGCGGGACGGTGGGGTTGGCCCAGCGGCCACAGGTGGTCGAACACGAACACGCCGTCGAGGCCGGCCGCCTCGGCCGCGCTGGCCACCGCCAGCGCCGGGCCGGGGTCGCTTCGGAACTGGGGCAGGGTGATGCCGAGCCGCATGCCGCGGGACGCTACCGATGTCGGGGGGGTCTCTGGGCCCAGAGACGGAGAGCAACCGGACCCCGGGGGCTGGGGAGCCCGGGGACCGGCGCTCTTCTTATCTGTACAACGTTCGGCTGGCGGACTTCTCGCGGAACCTGGTCCAACAGCTCGGCGCCCAGGCAACCGGCACCGATGGCGCCGGCCCGGGGGCCGAGGGCGGCGGGCACCACGGGGATGGCCGGTCGCCACGCCCGACCCTGCAGCAGGGAGGCGAAGGCGGTCCGCACCGGGTCGAGCAGGAGGTCGCCCATGGTGACCAGACCGCCGCCGATCACGAAGGCCTCGGGGTCGAGGACGTTGGCCAGGTTGGACAGGCCCAGGCCGACCCACCACGCCATCTCCGCCACCAGGGCGCACGCCTCGGCGTCCCCGGCCACCGCGGCCGCGGTCACGTGCTCGCCCAGGATCGCCTCCGGATCGCCGCCGGCGTTGGCCAGCACCGCCTCCGCCCGTCCGGCGCGGGCCGCCTCCCGGGCCAGGCGGGCCAGCGCGCTGCCGGACGCGAAGCGCTCCCAGCACCCCCGCTGCCCGCACGGGCAGTCCGGCCCGTCGCGGTCGACGATCATGTGCCCGATCTCCCCGGCGAAGCCGTTGGCCCCCCGGGTCAGGCGTCCGCCCACGACGATGCCGCCGCCGATGCCCGTCCCCAGGGTGACCAGGACCACGTCGTCGAGGCCGGTGGCAGCACCCATGGCCCGTTCCGCCCATGCCGCGCAGGTGGCGTCGTTGTCGACCCGGACGGGCACCCCCAGCCGCCGCTCGAGCTCGGCCCGCACCGGGAGCCCGATCACCCCCGGCAGGTTGGGGGCGAAGTGGAGGACGCCCTCCCGGTCGACCAGGCCCGGCATCCCCGCCCCCACCGCGGCCAGGGACGGTCGCCCGCCACCTCGACGGCCAGGTCGGCGATGGCGTCGAGCACCGCCTCACCACCGTCGGGCGTGGCCACCCGGCCTTCGGCGACGACCCGGTTGCCGGCGAGGGCCACCGCCAGGGCCTTGGTCCCCCCGATGTCGATGCCGACCGTGACCTCGCCGGCGCCAGTCATCGGAGCGGCGCGCCCGGACATCAGCATCAGAGCGCCTGGGCATCAGGAGCGCCTGGGCATCAGAAGCGGAGTATGGCGCCGATGCGGCCGAGGACGTCGAGGTCGGGGTTGCCCTGGCACATGGCGAGCCGGCACGACTGGTTGAGGGCCTCCTCCACCGCCTCCTCGACCACGTCGTCGACCTGGTCCATCTCGGCCGAGCACGCCGGGCAGCGCCGGCCCAGGACGCCGACGTGACCGCACGCCCGGCACCGCCAACCCGGCGCCTCGAAGCCCTCCGACACGACCAGGGTCTCCACCCGGCGGGCAACGAGGGCGGCGAGGACGTCGGCCAGGCCGACGGCGCCGCCGGTTCCGCCCCCCACCGCCTGCCGCAGGCGCTCGACCAGGGCCGCCTCCCGGGCCCGCTCCACGCCCTCCTCCACCTCGAGGGCGGCCTGGGCGATCTCGTCGTCGCGGGCGTTGACCGGGACCGACAGGCGGGCCGCGATCCGCTCCCGCAGCCACGGGTGAAGCTCCCGCTCCATGTCGCGGACCAGGGCGTCGGGAGCGCCCAGGACGAGGTGGTCGAAGGCCTGCTCCTGGTAGGCGGCGAAGGCGGCCTGGGCCGCCCGCCGGAGGTGGTGGGCGGCCGCCGCCTGGGCGTGGCCGGCGAGGTCGTCGTGCCGCATCTGGCCGCCGTCGTCGTCGTGGCGGGGCAGCTGGTCGAAGTGCTCCTGCTTGTCGACCAGTTGGCCCTGCTCGAAGAGGAGGATGCGGGCCCGCTGGCGGTCGACCAGGAGGACGGCGAAGCGTTGGTACTGGTCGATCGACCGCCTCGAGCACCCGGACGTGGGGTGTGGCGTTGACCACGATCACGTTCGGCACCGCCACCGCCAGCTCGACCACCTGCCAGAACTCGTCGGCCGAGCACGAGAACATGGCCAGGCCCCGGGTGGTCGACCGGTCGATGCCGCCCCGCACGAAGTCGGAGATGCGCTTGAGGTCGGCCTCCACCGACGCGCTGGCCGTCCGGTCGTGGCCGTTGGCAGCGGCGATCCGCCGCCGGCCCCGGCGCAGGAGGTCGTCGAGGTGGGGCTCGATGTCCTGGGGACGGATGTAGCGGCGACCGTCGACGTCGAGATAACACGACGTCACCGGCGCCCTCTCGCTGGTGAATCCGGCAAGGTCGCGCAGGAGAACGTCGGTGATCGTCAAGACTTCGATCCTATTTCGGCGCCGCCCGGCGGCCGAACGTCCCGTACCGGGCCGCCCACAGCCCACACAGGCCGAGGCCGAACATGGGGACCAGCGTGCCCGCGGCCAGGTTGGTGTAAAGCCGGATGCCAGCCGTGGCCAGGCCGACCACGGTCTGGATGACGAGGGCGCCGACGAGTTGACGGCGGACGGACGGCGGGGCGACGTCGCCGGCGAGGAAGAACAGCCCGCCGATGCCGATGGCCTCCCGACGGCTGCGGTCGGCGGCCCGGAAGAAGGCGAGGGCGAACAGGACGCAGCCGGTGGCGAAGAGGAGCACGTCGAGGACGAGGGCGGTGACGCCGAAGGTGGCGGGCGCGATGGTGGCCACCGCCGTCACCGTCGACGAACACCGCCGTCACCCACCAGGCGGCCCTGACGATCGACCCGCCGGGCTGGGGGTCGGTCACCGGCCGGCGGAGGGCTCGGTGGCGGCCGCCGCCGCCGCGGTCAGGGCCTCGGCCAGGCGGGCGGCGAGGAGGTCGTAGGAGAACTCGGCCACCGCCCGCCGGCGGGCGGCGACGCCTTGGGCCCGGCGGCGGTCGTCGTCGTCGAGCAGGCGAGCGATGGCGGCGGCCGCGGCCATGGGGTCGTCGGCCTGCGCCACCACCTCCCCCGTCTGGCCGTGCACCACCGCCTCCGCCGCGCCCCCGCTGTCCCCCGCCACCTGGGGGATCCCGCAGGCGGCCGCCTCCAGGAACACGATCCCGAACCCCTCCTGCTCCAGACCGCCCCACCGGCTGCGGCAGAGCATGGCGAAGACGTCGGCGCTGCCCACCAGGCGGGGCAGGTCGCCGTCGGGGACCCGGCCCAGGAACCGAACCGGCGCGCCGCAGTGGCGCACCAACCGCTCCAGCCGGGCCCGGTCGCGGCCGGCGCCGGCGATGACCACCAGCAGGTCGGGCCGGGTGGGGGCCAGGAGGGCGGCCGCCGCGATCAGGACGTCCATCCCCTTGCGGGGGACCAGCCGGCTCACGCTCAGGACGATGCGAGCGTCGGCGGGCAGGCCAAGGTCGGTGCGCGCCGCCTGGCGCCCGCTTTCGTCCAACGGACGAAAAGTGTCGGTGTCGACCCCCGGCGGGACCACGACAACGGGGACGGCGCCTCCCGTCACCCGGTTCGCCTCCTCGGCGGGGTACCCACCGGCAGCCACGATGAGCCGGGCGCCGGCGAGGACGGGGGCGAGCACCGACCGGGCACCCGGCAGGCGGGCGGGAACGGTGAGCTCGGCGCCGTGGACGATCACCGCATAGGGCAGGCCCAGGCGGGGCCCGACCCGGCCGAGGGGTAGGGCCGGGTCGAGGACGACCAGACCGGCGCCCGTCGCCACCGCCTGGCCCTGGATCCAACGGGCGATCTCCGGCGTCGGGAGCAGGACCTTGGACCGCGAGCGGCTGACGGGGAACGGCTGGGCCTCGTCGAAGGCGTCCGCGCCGGGAAAGGGCGTCGTCAGCACGCGGGCGTGCTCCGGCGGCAGGCGCCGCCACAGCTCCCACAGGTAGGACTGGATGCCGCCCGTCTTGGGCGGGAAGTCGTTGGTGACCAGCAGCGAGGTCACCCCGGCGCGGGACCTCGAGCGCGGTGGGCGTCGCAGCCGGCGACGGGGACGAGGCTCGTCGATTCCCGTCGGCGGTGGGACCACCGGCGCCCCGTCGGGCTTCTGCCGGCCGCCAGACTGACGCCAATCGCCGGCCGGCGGCGCTGCGATGCGGGGACGGCCGCCGCTGCCGGACGGGGATCGGCCGCCGCGGTCGCCGCCCGCGTCGGGCCGGCGGTCGGCGGGGGGGCCGTCGTCGTCGATGTCGGCGGGCCGGCTGCTGGCCCGCGGCGGAGCGGGGCGGGCCCGGTCGTCGGAGCGACGGTCGTTGGGCCGGCGGTCGTCGGGTCGGCGACCCTCGGGCGGACGCTCCTCTGGGCGGCGGGGTGCGGGGCGGCCGCCCTGGTCGGGCCGGGGCGCCGGGCGGGGGCCGGCCGGGCGCTGCCCCTGGCGGGCCGGGGGGCGGGCGGCGGAGGCCGGACGCTCGACCCGGGCGGTGGGCGCCGGTCGGGGGACGAAGGGGGACCGGGCCGGCTCCGGGGGCGCGGCCCGTCGTATTCGGGCGACGCCACCGGCGCGGGCCCGGGGCCGGCGGCGTCGTCGGACCGGGACGTGCGGCGGAACGGCGACGGCTCGGGCGACGACGACTCACGCGATGAGGACTCGGGCGCGGGCGGCTGCAGCCGCAAGGGCGGGCGAGCAGTGGAGGCCGGCGGGGGCGGCGCCGCCTCCCTCGGCCGGGGGCGGACCGGCACCGGGTTCTCGGACTGCGGTTGGCTCACCCGGCCGCCCAGCGTCGGTCGGGAGACGACCGGCGGTGCCGGCTTGGGCAGCATGGCCCGGGCCACCAGGGCCCGGCTGGCGGCGACCCGCACGCTGGTGACCTGGGCCACCGCCTTACGGACGCCTGCTCCCCCGGGGGTGGACTGCTCGGGAATCTCGGTGCGGGACGCCTTGGCGTCGGCCGCGGGCGGCGCCGGGTCGGGGGGGGCGGGCGCTCCAGCCTTGTCGTCGGTGGGAGCCTTGGCCCGGGCCGGCGGCGCCGACTTCGGGGCCACGGGCGCGGCGGGCGTCGGCGCAGCGGCGGACGCGGCCGGGGGCCGCCCGGGGGAAGCCGCGGCCGGCGGGCCGGCGACGCCACCGGTGAGCCCCCGCATCCGGGGCGAGCTGACCAACAGGCCGCGGGGCGGAGCGGGGCGGGTGACCCGTCCGCTGGAGACCAGCAGACCCCCGGGCGGGGCGGGGGTGGCGGGTGCGGCCGCCACCGGCTTGGGCGCCTTGGCCGCCGGCTTCTTGGCCCGGGGCTTGGCCTTCGACTTGGTCTTGGGCTTGACCGGAGCGGCCTCGGCCGCTGTCGCCGCGGCATCGCCGGGGGCTCCGTCCTCGTCTGTGGAGGTAGCGGCGGCTGTCGGCCCGGCGGCGGCGGCCGCCGCGGCCTTGGTCGGGGCGTCGGGGGCCGGGTCGTCGGCGGCGGCCGTGGCGGCGGCCGCGTCGATCGTCGGCCCGGAATCGACATCGTCGTCGTCCGGTTCCTCGTCGTCCGGTTCCTCGTCGTCGTCGACGTCGACGTCGAGTTCGATCTCGTCGGCGAGGACATCGTCGTCCTCGACGTCGTCATCATCATCGGTGGCAGCATCGTCGACGGCGGTGTCATAGGTGGCGGGGTCGTCGACGGCCGGCGCCGCCACCCGACGACTGACCGAGCGGGCCGCCTTCGCCGGAGTCGCGGACGCGGCAGCGGCGGTGGCGGTGGCGGCCTCCTCGGCCGGCTCCACGGGCGGCCGTCGCAGGCGGGCCCCGGGCTCGACGTAGGCCAATTCGGTCGCCATCTTGTTGCGGGCCACCAGCTCGCCGCTGCCGACGTCGAGCTCCACCGCGCTTCCTGGCTGCGCCCCCGTGACCGGTAGGCGAAGCGGATCATCCACACCTGGTCGTGCAGCTGGTAGGCGCTCCACGAGGTGTCGAACACGTCGTCGGGGACCCGGGCCCCCCGATCGATCAGGTTCCACGCCACCGACTCGTCGAGCGGATGCTGGGAGGCACCCGCTTTGGGGTTGGTGAAGACGAGCGTCCGGGCCAGCTCGACCACCTGGGCCTGCTCGGCCAGGATCGGCACCGCGAAGCGCTCGACCCACTCGACCTCGACGTCGGCCTCCTCGGCCACGTCCTCCACACTGCGGCCGGCCCGCAGCCGGGCCTGCATCTCGCGGGGGGTGAGCAGGCCCCGCCGCCGGGTCTGCGAACCGGGGCCGGGCGTGTACTCGCCGCCGGGGCGCACGTAGGGGCCGTCGGCCACGCCGTTGCCGGCCCGACCCTGGGCGCGGGCGATCGCGTTGAGGACCTCGGCATCCAGGGCCACCACGTAGCCACCGGAGTCGGAGCCCCTGCGCGCCGTGAAGATGAGCCCCTTTTGGTCGGTTGTCAGCCCGACAAGATGGAGCTTTCGCACACGCGCTCCCGACGCCCCAGAGGTGGCCCAGCCGGTCAGGGCCCTTCGCGGTGACGGTACCACCGGCCCCGACCCCGATTGGGGACCCACGGTGCGGCGGCCCCGCCCCACCGGTGCGGCAGCCCCGCCCGACGGGTGCGGCGCACCGACCCCCGCGTCAGCTCGGCCGACGTAGCTGGCGCAGCGGCGGTACCAGGCCGGCCTCGCCCAGCAGCCGGACCGCCCGCGCCTCGGCCACGTCGATCACCACCGCCTCGTTGGGCTCACGTCCGCAGATGAACGTGACCACGCAGTCGTCGCAGGCGGACGTCCGCTGCATCACGCAGTCGTCGCAACTGATCTCCATACCGCGCACCCTACGCAGAGGGTGCGACAGTCATCGATGAGGGAGCCCGCCGTCAGAATGCGCGAGCGGCCAAGGCGGAAAAGAGACCGCCGAGAAGGCCGGCGAGTCCATCCAATCGAGGGTCGAGGGGCGTCGTGGTGGTGCTGCCGAAGGTGGGCCCGTGGCGGATGTCGAGGACCTGCACACCCGCGTTCTTGAGCCCGAGATCGGCCACCCCGTCGCGATTGAAGTCGGTCGCGAAAACCTGGTAGCCGGCTCCCTGCGTCCACGGTTGGGTGACCTGTCCCGCGTAGGTGGGGCCCATGTGGACCGCGATGACACCGGACGCGGTATTCCGCAAACCGAGGTCGGCCATGCGGTCGCCGTTGAAGTCGGCGGCCATCACCTGGTAGTCGGAACCGGCCACCGACTGGTACGTGCGCAGGCTCTCGAACGTCGGTCCGTTCTTCATGGAGAACAGCCCGGTGGTGGCGTCGCGAAGGCCGATGTCGGCCTTGGTGTCGGCGTTGAAGTCGGCCGCTACCACCTGCAGGTTCGCGCCTGGAGTCCACCCATAGGTGAGCTGGTCGGCGAAGGCGGGACCGTGCTTGATATAGAAGGTGCCACTGCGGTCATCGCGGAGGCCGAGGTCGGCGATGCGGTCGGAATCGAAGTCGGCCGCGAAGGGCTGGTAGTTCGTCCCCGTCGCCCACGGGTAGGTCGTCTGCCGGGTGAAGGACGGCCCGTAGCGCATGGTGAAGAGACCGGTGGCGCTATTCCTGAATCCGACGTCGCCCATGCCGTCACCGTCGAAGTCGGCCGCCACCACCTGCTCCGGCACCGTCGGCACCGTCGCCACCGCGGGGTTGGCCGCCGGGCTCGCGGCGGCGACCCCATTGGTCACTGCCGCCTCAATGGCCCCAGCAACCCCACCGACAACGGCGCACGCGGTCCCGTCGCTCTCCGCCATGCCCGCTCCCCACGTCATTCCCTGCCAGCCGGAGTAGCCCCAGGCCGCTGGCAGCGTCGCCAGCTGGGCACCCTGACACACCTTCATTGGCCCTGGGTCGCGGCCTCCGGCCGACCCGAATTTGCCGTTGGAGGACTCCTCGTAGTGCAGGTGCGGGGTGTTGGCCCCGCCCGTCGAACCGATCCGTCCGATCATGTCGTTCTCGGTGACCCACCGACCGGCGCGGTCGACGAGGACCTCGCTCAAGTGGGCGTACAGGCTCTTGCCGTTACTGCCGTGATCGACGACCACGGCGCTCCCATAGCCCTCGAAACCGGCGCCGGTGACGTTGGTGGCGAAGCCGGCGCCGGCGGCATGGACCGGCGATCCGGTGGACCCGAGAAAGTCGATAGCCCAGTAGCCGTGGTGGCCGGCGCAGAGGCCGTCAGGTGACGCATACGTGCATCCGACGTTGATCCCACCGCCGTTGGCATCGTGTCGGAGCGGTAGCCACTCAGGGGCGCCGTACTGGCCGGGTCCGGCTCCAAAAGCGGCTGGCGCGACCGCCACGACACTGAGGACGAGCCCCAACGTGCCGCAGCAACGGACCCCAGCCCGCCGCGTTCTCGAGCTTCTCAAACCCGCACTCCCCCCCGGGAATCGACGATCCCTCCGCCGAGGCGAAGGAGGTTACTGTCAAAATCCTGGACCCGCCATTCCGACGACGGGTGGGGGGATCAGGGGCAGGTCGAAGGAACCTGGCGACGGCATTTCTCCAATCCCCGACCGGCCAACTGGTGACGGATCCGGGGGTCCTGCAGGCCGTTGCGAACGTGTGGCGGTCGTGGTGCTGGGGCTCGGCTCGGTGATGTCGGTCCTCGAGGTCATTGTCGGGTTCGGACGGTGGGAAGGCTTCGCGGCGCCCCACACGCCCTTCGAGTTGGAGTTTGCTCAGGCGTTGAGCTGATGACGGAACAGCTTCAGGACGTTGTGGGTGGCACAGATGAGCTGCCACTCGCCCTGGGCGGCAGCGAGACCCCGGCGAGCGAAGCGGCGGAAGCCCCTGCCTTCCTTGATCTGGCCGAAGGTCGGCTCGACCGTCGTCGAGCGCTTGGCGTAGATGGCGGCTCCCTCCTCGGTGCGCAGCCGGTGCTCCATCGCGTCGACCGGGCTGGCATCGGGCGGCGGGGGCCCGGTGGTGGCGCCGAGCTGTCGAGCCTTCTTGCGCTGCTTCCAGTCCTTGGTGGTGGCGATGAGCCGGTCCGGGCCGACGGCGCTGGCGTTGGCCTCGCTCCAGTAGCCGGCGTCGAAGAGCATCGTGCCGATCGCCTCGGTGATCCCCGCGTCCTGCAGGCTGGCCTGGGCCCGGGTCATCATCGGGCCGCACTGATCGCAGTCGTTGACGTCCTGGGTCACGTCGGCAGCCAGCACCACGCCCTGCTCGTTCACCGCCGCCTGGGCGTTGTAGCCCTGCACCCAGCCATGGGGCGCCTTCATGATCCGGCTCTGGGGATCGGTGGTGTTGACCCTGTCGTGGGGGTCTGGCGCCGTGGGCCCAGCCTGGGCTGGCGTGCGATCTCCCTCGGACGACCTCGGCCGGGCGGGGCCGGCTGGCGCCACCGCGTCATCTGCGCCGGCACCCGCCACCTCGGCACCCGCCACCTCGGCACCCGCCACCTCGGCCTGCGCCTGTTCCAGTCGCTGGCGAGCTTTGCGCAAGCTCCGGCGTTGATGGGTGGGCTTGGGACCAGGGGTCCTGCGCCCGGCCACGGCGTTGGCGGCGTCGAGACGGGCCCTGACCCGCTCGGCCAGACGTGCCTCCTCGCTGGCCAGCGCCTCGGTGGCCTCGGCCACCGGATCCAGTCCTGCGGGGCGGGCACCGGTGGGGCGCCTCCCCTCGGCCGCGGCTGCCCGCGTGCGCTCCTCCCAGGCCTGCCTGGCCTCCGCCCTCACCGCTGCTTGGGCCGCCTGCCGGGCTCGGGCCTGGGCCTCGAGCTCCGCCAGGGCCGCGTCGAGGTGGGCCTGGCGGGTGCGGGGGTCGGCCAGCGCAGGGGGCAGCTCATCGCCCCGGCCCGCCCCGAACAGCCCGTCCTGGGCGGCGTCGGCTTCCACCGCCTCGCCCACCATGGCCCGCACCTCGGCCTCGATGGCCGCCCGGCTGCGGTTGGCGTCGAGGGCGGCGTTGGCGCACATCTTGGTGCCGTCGACCGACACGATGCCCACCTTGGCCAGCCCCGCCGCCCCGCACAGCACCAACACGTCGGTGAACAGCTGCACCGCCTGTTCCTGGTGGTCCTGACGGAACCGGGCGATGGTGCTGTGGTCGGGCGCCCGGTTGGCGCAGATGATCCGGTAGGCGACGTCGACCTCGCACAGGCGCTCGATCTGTCGACTGGAACGCTGGCCGCTGCAGTAGGCGTAGACGAGCAGGGCCAACAGCATCTCGGGGTCATAGGCCCGCCGACCGGAGCCGTCGTTGCGACGGCGGGCGTGCAACGCCGAGGTGTCGACCTTGGCCACCACGTCCAGCACGAACCACACCAAGTGTCCCCTGGGCAGCCACTCGGCCATGTTCGGCGGGAGCAGGAACGCCTGGGACCGGTCAACAGGGAGGTAGCTCAGCGCCATGGCTGATCATCACCTCCCCGAGGCGCCAGGCGGTGGATTTCGCAACGGCCTGCCTGGCCCCGTGATTTGTCACCGGTTGCCCGGGGGCGGCGGAGGAAACCTGCAGGGACGCCTCAGCGATGCAGAACCGCGAGCAGCTGGGCCGAGGAGATGACGTTGGCACCCGACAGCCGGGCCCCGCCTGGACCCGCCGGTCGGTCGACGCCACGACCACCGGGCGGAACGGACGCAGCTCGGCCACCCGGCCGATCAGGACGTCGTCGGCCTCCACGCCGGGGGGGAGAACTGGACCCGGACCGGGCGGGCCGTGGTGGGCACGATGCTCTGGTAGGCGGAGTCGGCGCCGTCGAAGACGACCACCACCTCCGCCCCGCTGCGAGCGGCCAGCTCGGCCAGGGCGTCGACCAACCGCAGTCGCTGCTCGGCGATGGGGATGTCGGGCCAGCCGAGGAGGGAGACGTTGTAGCCGTCGACCAGCAGCACCATCCCTTGGACCCGCACCAGGTGCTCGGCCGCCTCGACCGAATCGTCGAAGATGCCCGGCGGCAGCGGCACCGGCTGGGGGACCGGCGGCCGCACCCGTCGCACCGCCCGTGGTCGCCGGCTTGAAGCACCCGCCGCCCCGGCCGCGGTTGCCGGCCGCCCCCTCGGCCCCCGCCGCCCCGGCGGCCGCAGCCTCCGCCTCGGCGCCACCCTCGGTCGGAGGCTTCAGGGACGCGGCTACGCCGGCCAGGGCCCGGGCCAGGGCCGCCGCCGCCCGGGCCGCGTCGTCGAGCGCAGCCGCGGCACCGGCGGTGTCGAGGGGTGGGGTCGGCGGCGTGGTGCGCGTCGCGTCCACGACGAGTGCCTCCGCCGCCGCCGCCCGCACCGCGGATGCCTCCGCGGCCGCGACCGCCGCCTCGTCGGCCGCCGCCAGTTCGGCCAGCTTGATCTGGTCGAGGGCGAAGCGCAGCTCGGCCACCAGCCGGCCGCCCTCCTCCAGACTCGGCCGCGGCCCTGTTGGCCGCCTCCCGGGCCCGGTCGCGCTCGACGGTGACCTGGGCCAGGCGCCGCTCCAGGCGGGCCACGTCGTCGGCGGCCGCCCGCCGGGCCTTCCGCTCATCGGCCAGGGCCGCCACCGCCCGGGTGGACTCCGCCTCCGCGGCCGCGGCCGCGTCCTCCGCCCGCCGCCGGGCCGCCTCCGCGCCCGCCAGGCGCTTGCGGGCATCGCCCTCCGCCCGGCGCTCGCCGGCCGCCGCCCCCGCGTCCTCGGCGTCGGCCAGCAGGGCGGCCAGCTCGTCCTCCCACCCGTCGGGCCGGGCCAGGTAGATCCACCCCGAGCGGCCGACGTCGCTCTCGGTGACCGAGTCCAGCACCCGGGCCCGGAACTCGTCGTCGGCGTCGAGCACCCGCCGGGCTGCAACCAGGGCGGGCCGGGGCAGCTTGGCGAAGTGGAGGAACGGCCGCAAGGCGGGCGGCGGCGGCTCGATCGGCGTGGCCTCGTCGCCGGCCCGGGCGACCGCCACCGCCGCTTCCAGCGCCGGGCGCAGGAGGGTGTCGCCCGCGGCACTCAACCCGGGGGAACTCAACCGCTCGCGGTCCAGGGAGCCTCGGCCAGCTCCTCGACTGCCGTTCCCGTCCCGCACCACCGGCAGGAGACCTCCTCCACGGACTCCGACAACACCTCTTCGTCCTCCACCGACAGCTCCCCTCCCAACGAGTAGTGGTGAAAGGCGCGGGTGCGACGAGTGGTCGTGACGTCGAAGCGAGTGCGGTTGCCGCAGGCGGCACAGCGGTACAGGACGGTCGGCACGTCGAATTCTACCCTCGCGGGCGCAACCCAAAGGCTTGATCATCGAACGTATGTTCGCTACGGTCGCCGGATGCAGCGGTCTTTCGACGAGCTAGGCACCCCGTTGGCCCAGGTCACGTTCTGCGTCCTCGACCTCGAGACCACCGGCGCGTCCCCCGCCGACTGCAAGATCACCGAGGTGGGAGCCATCAAGGTGCGGGGCGGCGAGTGCCTGGGCACGTTCGAGACCCTGGTCAACCCCCAGACCGAGATCCCCTTCTTCATCACCGTCCTCACCGGCATCACCACGGCCATGGTCGTGCCCGCCCCCACCATCGGCGAGATCCTGCCCAACTTCCTCGAGTTCGCTGGGCGACGCGGTGATCGTCGGCCACAACGTCCGCTTCGACATCAGCTTCCTGCAGGCGGCGCTGGTCGCCGAGGGCTACCCCCGGCTGGGCAACCGCGGGTCGACACGTGCGCCCTGGCCCGCCGGCTGGTGCGCGACGAGGTGCCCGACTGCCGGCTGTCCACCCTCGCCGACCGCATGCGGCTCCCCCACCAGCCCTGCCACCGGGCCATGGCCGACACCATGGCCACCACCGACCTGCTCCACGCCCTCCTCGAGCGGGCCGGCACCATCGGCGTCCTCGGCCTCGACGACCTCATGCGAGCTACCCACCATCCGGGCCCATCCCCAGGTGGGCAAGCTCAAGCTCACGGCCAGGCTGCCCCGGGCGCCCGGCGTCTACCTCTTCCGGGGACTCGGAGGGCGGGTTCTCTACGTGGGCAAGGCCACCAACCTGCGGGCCCGGGTGCGCTCGTACTTTGGCGGCGACGAGCGGCGGAAGGTCTCCCAGCTGCTGCGGGAGACGGTGTCGATCGACCACGTCGTGTGCTCGGGACCACTGGAGGCGGCGGTGCTCGAGGTGCGCCTGATCCACCGTCACCTGCCGCCGTTCAACCACCGCTCGAAGCTGTGGTCCCGCTACGCCTACCTGAAGCTCACGCTCAACGAAGCCTTCCCCCGCCTGTCGGTGGTGCGCACGGTGAAGGCGGGCGACGGCTGCCTCTACCTGGGCCCGCTGTCGTCCACCGGTGCCGCCCGCCAGGTGGCGGAGGCCATCGAGTCGGCGGTCCCCCTGCGGCGGTGCACGGCCAAGCCCGACCCGGCACCGGCCGGGCCGGCCTGTGCACCGCCGCCCAACTGGGCGTCGCCACTTGCCCGTGCGCGGGCGCCATCAGCCAGGCCGACTATGGCGAGCTGGTCGAGCGGGTGGTGCGGGGCCTCACCGTCGACCCGTCCATCCTCTTCGAGCCGCTGGAGGCCCGCATGAACGACCTCGCCTCTGCCGAGCGCTTCGAGGAGGCGGCCGACGTCCGTGACCGGGCCGCGGCCCTGGCCCGGGCCCTCACCCGCCACCGCCGGCTCGACTCGCTCCGCCGGGCGGGTCGGGTCGAGCTCGACGTCGACGGCAGCCGGGTGGTCCTCGCCGGCGGGCGCCTGTCCCCGTCGGGTCCCCTCGCCCTCTTCGACGCCGACAATCCCACCGACGCCGAGTCCGCCGCCGTCGACCCCGGCACGCCCCTCCCCCGCCACCTGGTCGACGAAGTGGCGTGCGTGGCCGCCTGGCTCGACGCAGAGGGCCGCTCCGCCCGCCTGATCTCGTGCGACGGCTCGTGGGCGTCGGCCCTGCCCCTCCTCCCCCGCTTCGAAGCCGGCCGCCGGCCCTAGCAGCCGCTGACTGCGAATCGAGGAGCCCTTCCGGGGCCAATCCGTCGCCCGCGATTTCCCCCTTTCGGGAGGGCCGACGGCAACGCTTTGCGGTCGGACTCGAGTCACGGCTCGAGGCGGCAGAGGCCCACGAGCCTCGCGACCTGGATGTTTACCGTCGTCGACCTGGGGTTGTTCCCCGAATGCGCAGAGCGCAGCAGGAGGAACGACGGTATCGTCTCCGAAGATCGTCGTACCTGCGAATGGTCGAAGAGGGAGCGAGCGTGGGGCAGTTGGAGCCTCGCATCCGCAGATGACACCCAGATGGTCGAAGCGCGGTCGGCGCCCAGATGAGGGAGAGGCCGCACCCGACGTCGACGGCGGACACCGCCCGCCCCCTGCAAACGGGCTCGGCCCCGCCCCGTCCGGTGGGGACGTCGCGGCCGCGGGCACCTTTGGCATGGATGGCATGGATGGCGCGGGCGGCGAGCTCAACCGTGACGGCGCCGAGGCGGTCCGGACCGAATTGGAGACGCACTCGGCCAGGATCACCGAGCTCGTACGGCGGGCCGAGCAGGCCCAGGCCGAGGCGGAGGCCGCGGGAGAAAAGCTCCGGTCCTCGGCGGAGACCATGCTGGAGGCGCTCTACCGCCGGGACGCGGAGGTCGACGATCGGGTGGCGGCCCATCGTCGACGCCTCGAGGATGAGGCGCTGGGCGGGCTGGCGGATCTCCTCGAAGGCGGAATGGCCGAGGCCCGTGCCGTTGTCGCCCAGGTGCCGGCGATGGTCGACGAAGCCTTCCGGGCCCGACTGGAGCGCTACGAGGCCGATCGGCGGGAGAGCGAGATGGGGATGGTGAGCCAGCTCCGGGCGGACACCGAGCTCGCCCAGGAGTCCAGGCTGCGGTCGTTCGAGGAGATGATGGCCACCCGGGAACGGGTGGTCGACGACCGCGCCGCCGCCCACGACGCGGCCCACCGGGAGGAGCAGCGGGAGCTGGCCCTGTTGCGGGGCGAACTGTCGAGGTTGGCCGCCGAGACCCTCCCTCTGATGGTCGCCGACGCGGTGAGCGACGCCATCCGGTGCCTACGGACGGAACAGGAGTCGGTCCGCCGGGAGGCGGAGCGGCAGGCGGCCGAGACCGAAGCGGTCGCAGCCGAATTGCGGGTGGCCGTGGCCGAGACCCAGGCCGCGCTCGCCCGCGACGGTGTCCTGGGCCGACAGGCTGAGGCCTATCGGCAGGCGCTGGAGGAGTTGCGGTCCTCCATTGCCCAGCAATCGCCGGCCAACGGCCAGTCGCCGTCCACGACCCCGACTGGCGGTCGTGGACGGCGGAGGTAGGGCCGACCTCCCGATCGCGGATCCGTACCTCGAAGTCGCCGAGCAGGCGGATCCTGACGGCGGGCAGCGTCCTACCCGGGGGCGGCCGCGTGCTCCTGGGACACCTTCACCATGCGCTCGAGCACCGTCGCCGCCCGGCCGTCGTCGATCGACGACGCCGCCGCCTCCAGGCCGTGGGCCAGGTCGTCGGCCAGCCCGGCGGCCACGATGCCGGCGGCCGCGTTGAGCAGTACGAAGTCGCGCTGGGGGCCGCGCTGGCCCTCGAGCACCCGGCGGGCCATGCCCGCGTTGGTGGACGCGTCGCCGCCCATCAACGCCACCGGGTCGGCCGCAGACAGTCCGAGGGCGGTGGGGTCGATGTCGTAGGTGCGAACCTCGCCGTCGCGGACTTCGATCACGGTGGACGTCGTGGTGGTGGTGACCTCGTCGAGGCCGTCGTGGCCGTAGACGACGAAGGCCCGCGCCGCGCCCCGGGCCTGAAGGACGCCGGCCATCTTCACCGCCATCTTGGGGTCGCTCACGCCCAGCGACTGCCGCCTGACCTGGGCCGGGTTGGCCAGGGGCCGAGGAAGTTGAACACGGTGGGGACGCCCAGCTCGCGCCGGGTCGGGCCAGCGTGGCGCATGGCGGGGTGGAAGCGGGGCGCGAAGCAGAACCCCATCCCTGCCTCTGTGATGCAGGCGGCGACGCCCGCCGGGCCGAGGTCGACGGTCACGCCCAACGCCTCCAGCAGGTCGGCCGACCCGCACTTCGAGGACTGGGCCCGGTTGCCGTGCTTGCACACCCGGGCCCCGGCACCGGCCACCACCAGGGCGGCGAGGGTGGACGCGTTGATCGTGCAACTCCGGTCGCCACCCGTCCCACAGGTGTCGACGAGCGAACCCGGATCATCGACGACCACCGGCGTGACGTGGTCGAACATCGCTCCCAGCAGCCCCGTCATCTCCTCGACGGTCTCGCCCTTCATCCGCAACGCCACACAGAACGCCGCGATCTGCCCCGAAGTGGCCCGCCCCTCGAGAATCTCCGTCATCGCCAACGCCGCCGAAGCCGCCGGCAAATCCACCCGCCGAGTGACGGCGCCGAGGACAGCCGGCCAACCACCCAAGTCAGAAAAACTCATGGGAGGAACGTAGTAGCGGGCGTCAGCCCATGCCGGCGGCTTCGACCGCCGCCGAAGGCGGCCCCCCAGAAGCTGCCGGCCAACAAGCCTTCAGTGCGCCGGTAAGCCGGCTCCGCCGGCGTCCGGCGCTCCTCATCAACTCGCCGAGCAACCTCCGGTTGCGACGGCGACCAGCCGGCTCCGCCGGCGTCCGGCGCTCCTCACAACTCGCCGAGCAACCTCCGGTTGCGACGGCGATCAGGCAGCGGCGGTCTTCCGCCGCTGCCTGAGAATCCGGCGGCGTTCCTTCTCGGTCGCCCCGCCCCAGACACCCTCGTGCTCGCGCTTGGTGAGGGCGTATTCCAGGCAGTGTTGCCGCACCGCACACTGGCCGCAGACGGCCTTCGCCTCGAGCGCGACGTCGTCGTTCGGGGGGTAAAAAATGTCAGGGTCGAGACCCTTGCACGCGCCTCGCGAGCGCCAGGACAGATCCATTAGCGAGTCACATCTCCCAACAGCGGACATTCGAAACCACTTTCGTAACGAAACTCATTCTTGTACAAGAACGTTGCCAAAGTCCAAGCACGCTCCCGAGGGACCACGCGGCCTCCCGTAGGATCACCCGGATGAGCAGCCCCCCGACCACGGGCGCCGACCACCTCGACGTACGCCCGCGGCGCCAGCGGGTGTCGCTGGCCCTCGCCGTGGCCCTCACCGTCCCCGGCATGGTCCTGCGCCTGGGCGACATCCACGCCGATCCCGGCGTCGCCGCCGCCATCTTCGGCCTCGCCATCGTGGGCTCGGCGTTCATGCTCTCGTGGGCGGCCGAGGTGGCCCAGCTCGACATCTCCGCCGGCCTGGCCATCGCCGTGCTCGCCTTCATCGCCGTTCTCCCCGAGTACGCCGTCGACATGGTCTTCGCCTGGAAGGGCGGCAACGCGTTCGAGGAGTTCGGCCCCGCCTGTCAGGCGCCGGGAGCCACCGGGCGAGTCCCCCTGCTCGCTGGCCCTGGCCAACATGACCGGCGCCAACCGGCTGCTCATCGGCATCGGCTGGTCGATGGTGGTGTTCGTGGCCTGGTACCGGTGGCGCAAGCGGGGCCGCCCCGCTCCGAGATCACGCTCGAGCGGTCGCACTCGGTGGAGCTGGCGTTCCTCACCGTCGCCTGCGCCTACTCCCTCACCCTGCCCCTCAAGCGCAGCATCACCCTGGTCGACGCCGCCGTCCTGGTCACGATCTTCATCCTCTACACCATCCGCATCTCCAAGGCGCCGGCCGAGGAGCCCCACCTGATCGGGCCGGCCGCCTACATCGGCACCTTCCCCACCCCCCGCCGGCGCACGTCGGTCGTCCTCATGTTCGTCTTCGCCGCGGGGGTGATCCTGCTCTGCGCCGAGCACTTCGCCGAGGCCCTGGTGGAGACCGGTGCCGAGTTCGGGGTGAGCGAGTTCCTCCTCGTGCAGTGGCTGGCGCCCCTGGCGTCGGAGGCGCCCGAGCTGCTGGTGGCCGGCCTCTACGCCTGGCGCCTCAACACCAACGCCGGGCTGGGCACGCTCGTGTCGTCCAAGGTCAACCAGTGGACGCTGCTCGTCGGCACCCTCCCGATCGTCTTCGCCATCGCCTCGGGCGGCACCCACGGCCTGCCGATCATCGCCCGCCAGCGGGAGGAGCTGCTCCTCACCGCGGCCCAGTCGGTGTTCGCGGTGGCGATGCTGTCCAACCTGTCGATCTCGGTGAAGGAGGCGCTCGCCCTCTTCTCGCTGTTCTGGGCCCAGTTCGTGATCGGGGCGGTGGTGCCCGAGTCGGCCCATGGCGTCGAGCTGGTCGGCGTATCGATCCTCTACCTGGTCCTGGCCGTCATCATCATCGCCAGGGGCCGCAAGACCGTGCCCCGGCTCCTGCGGGACGGGCTCCGCACCCCCTACGCCGAGCTTTCGTCGGGACCCTGAGAGGATTGGTGCGATGTTCGATCGCGCCGCCGCACTGGAGGCGGTTGACCGGCGGACGGTTCGACGTCCTGGTCATCGGGGGCGGGATCACGGGGGCGGGCGTGGCCCTCGACTCCGCCTCCCGGGGCCTGCGCACGGCCCTAGTGGAGCGGGACGACTTCGCCTCGGGGACGTCCTCGGCCTCGTCGAAGCTGGTCCACGGCGGCCTCCGCTACGTCAGCCAGGGCGAGCTGGGCCTGGTCGCCCAGGCCCTGGGCGAGCGCCAACGGCTGTTGCGCAACGCCCCCCACCTGGTACGACCGCTCCCGTTCGTCCTGCCCCTGACGGGCGGAGCGGCCGCCGACCCGATCGGTCGGCACCGCCCTGTGGCTCTACGACATGGCCGGCGGGGCCCGTATCGGCCAGGTCCACCGACGGCTCTCGGCGGACGAGGCCCGGGCGAGGGTGCCCGCCCTCCGGCCCGACGCCTGCCGCGGTGCCTACCTCTATCTCGACGCCCACGCCGACGACGCCCGCCTGACCCTGGCCGTGGTCCGCACCGCGGTCCTCGACCACGGAGCGGTGGCGGTGAACCACGCCGCGGTCACGGGGCTGGTCCGGGGTCGCTCGGGGCGGGTGACGGGAGCCCGGGTGGTGGCCGACGGGGCGGAGATCGAGGTGCGGGCGTCGGTGGTCGTGAACGCGGCCGGCGTCTGGTCCGACGAGGTCGCCGGGTTGGAGGACGGGCCGGGCGGCGCGCCCACCATCCGTCCGGCCAAGGGCGTCCACCTCACCGTCTCCCGGGACCGGCTGCCGGCGACCACGGCGGCGGTGCTGCCGGTGCCGGCGGACGGACGCTCGATCTTCGTCGTCCCCTGGCCCGGCACCGATCGCGTCTACATCGGCACCACCGACACCGACTACGACGGTGACGTCGACCGGCCCCGGTGCAACGCCGACGACGTCGCCTACCTGCTCGATGCGGTCAACGCCTCCCTGATCGACCCCCTCACGCCGGCCGACGTCCTCGGCTGCTGGGCCGGCCTCCGCCCGCTGGTGGCGGCCGCCGCCGGCCGCACCGCCGACCTGTCCCGCCGCCACCGCCTGTCCCGGTCGGCGGGCGGGATGGTGACGATCACCGGCGGCAAGCTCACGACCTACCGGAAGATGGCCGCCGACACCGTCGACCAGGTGGCGGGGCTGTTGGGCGCCGGGGCCCGCAGCCGCACCGCCACCCTGCCGCTGCGGGCGAGCGAGGCGGACGGGGACACCGACGCCGATGCCGACCCGCCCCTGTCCGTCGCCGAGCCCCTGATCGACGGGCTCCCCTATCGGCGGGCGGATGTGGTGCACGCGGTACGGCACGAGATGGCCCGTACGCTCGGGGACGTGCTCGACCGTCGCCTCCGCGCCCGCATCCTCGACCGGGACGGAGCCGCCGCGGCTGCGTCCGACGTCGCCGCCCTCATCGGCCCCGAGCTGGGCTGGTCCCCGGCCGAGGTCGACGTCCACGTGGCCGCCTATCGGTCGGACCTCGATGGGGAGCGGGCCTACGCCGGCCTGCCGGCCCGCCAGGTCGTCCGCCGGTGACCACAGGCGATGTGAAGCTGCGCATCGACTGGGAGGTCGTGTTCCGGGCCGCCGCCCTGGCCCTGGCGGTGGCCGTCCCCGCCATCGTGCTCGGCGCCACCGTGGCCCGGGACTCCAACGTCATCGTCCTCCTGTACTTCGTCCTCCTCGGCGGACAGGTGGCCGCCGGCTTCTACGCCGGTCGCCACCGCCTCGACGCGCCCCTGGTCCACGGCGCCCTGGCCTCGATGACGTCGTTCCTGGTGCTGGTGGCGGTCGTGATCGGAGCCCGGGCGATCGCCGGCAAGGGCGGGGCCAACGCCTTCAACCTGGTGTTCCACGCCTTCATGGCCAGCTCGACCGGCATCTTCGGAGCACTGCTGGCCTCCCGCTCGAGCAAGCCCGCCCCGTCCCCGCCGTCGCCGTCGCCGCCGTCGCCGCCGCCGTCGCCGGCTGCCGACGAGTGAGCCACCTGGTCGTCGACGTCGGGACGAGCGGGGTGCGGGCCGCCATCGTGGGCGCCGACGTCTCTGTCTCCCACGTCCACTACCGCCAGGCGCTGCCCACCACGCCCAACCAGGGCTTCGTGGAGTTCGACGCCGTCGCCATGGCCGCCGCCGCCTTGGACGTGGCGGGGACGGCGCTGGCTGCCGGAGGGCCGGTCGACTCGGTGGGGATCGCCAACCAACGGGCGTCGACGGTGTTGTGGGACCGGGCCACGGGCGAGCCGGTCGGCCCCGGCATCGGCTGGCAGGACCTCCGGACGGCGGCCATGTGCCTCGGGCTGCAAGCCCAGGGGGTCCACGTCCCGCCGAGCGCGTCGGCCACCAAGCTGGCCGTCCTCCTCGACATCGCCGACCCCGACCGGGAGCGCGACCTGTGCTTCGGCACCATCGACACGTGGCTGGCGTGGACTCTGTCCGCCGGCGAGCTGCACGTCACCGACCCGTCCAACGCCGGCGTCACCGGCTTGCTGAAGCTGGACGCATCCGGATGGGACCCGCACGTGTTGGACGTCCTCCGCATCCCTTCACGGGTGCTGCCGACGATCGTCGACTCGTCGGGGGTGGTCGGGCCGACCCGGGCGCTGCCGGGGGCGCCGCCGCTGGCGGGCATCGCCGGCGACCAGCAGGCGTCGTTGATCGGGCAGGGGTGCACCCGCCCGGGGATGGCCAAGATGACCTTCGGCACCGGGGGGATGGTCGACCTCAACGTCGGTGAGGTGCGGCCGTCGTTCGAGCGGCGGGGCCCGTCGGGGACGTTCCCCATCGTGGCCTGGCGCCGTGAGGGACGAACCACGTTCGGCCTGGAGGCGTTCATGCTGACCGCGGGGCAGGCGGTAGAGTGGCTGCGCGACGACCTCGGGCTGATCGCGTCGTCGGAGGAGTCGGAGACGGTCGCCGGGCTGTGCCGGACGACGGGCGACGTGTGGTTCGTGCCGGCGCTGTTGGGGATGGGGACGCCCGCGTGGGACTTCGGGGCTCGGGGCACGCTGGTGGGACTGACCCGGGGGTCGGGCCGCCCCGAGATCGTGCGGGCGGTGCTGGAGGGGATCGCCCAGCGGGGCGCCGACCTGGTGGAGGCGGTCGAGGCCGACGGCGGGGTGACGCTGGAGACGTTGCGGGTGGACGGGGGCATGAGCGCCAACCGGGTCTTCGTCCAGGCCCTGGCCGACGCCACCGCCCGGCCGGTCGAGGTGTCACCGGTCAAGGAGGCCACGACCCTGGGGGCCGCGTTCCTGGCCGGACTGGCCACCGGCACGTGGGCCGACGAGGACGAGGTCGCCGCCACGTGGAAGGCGGGCGCGGTCGTCGACCCCGTCCGGCGGCCCCAACGAGACCGCTGGCGGGACGCGTGCGATCGGGCCCGAGGCTGGGTCCCCGAGCTAAGCGCCATCGACTTTGCCTGATTGGGCGGTCGGCGGTCCGCGGTCGGCGCGGCCGCCCCTCCGAACCGGTGACGCCAGCCGCCCCTATGGGGCCGAATCCGTCACCGGATCGGCGCCGCCCTCCAACTGGTGACGCCAGCCGCCCCTATGGGGCCGAATCCGTCACCGGATCGGCGCCGCCCTCCACTGGTGACATTTCCTGGGGGCTATGGGGCCGAAGCCGTCACCGGTTCGGAGCCGCCCTCCAACTGGTGACGAATCCTGGGCTATGGGCCCCGAAATCGTCACCGGTTCGGAGACGCCCTCCGCCTGGTGACACTTCTCGGGGCCACAGGGCCACGAAGAATGTCACCAGTTCGGTCGGGCGGGCCTGTGGGAGAATGGGGATGGTGAGCCGGCCGGGTGGCCGCGGCTCGGCATCGACCGGGTCGAGGAAGGTCGGGACTCCACAGGGCAGGGTGCTGGCTAACGGCCAGTCGGGGCGACCCGAAGGAAAGTGCCACAGAAAGCAGACCGCCGATGGCCGGGAGACCGGTACAGGTAAGGGTGAAACGGTGCGGCAAGAGCGCACCAGCGCCCGAGGTGACTCGGGCGGCTCGGCAAACCCCACCCGGAGCAAGGCCAAACAGAGGAACGGGTGCCCACCCGGAGCCGTCGCCAGGCGGCTCCATCCTCAGGTAGGCCGCACAAGATGGATGGCCACCCCGCCGCTCGCGAGGGCGACGGACAGAATCCCGCCTACAGGCCGGCTCACCACCCAAGCCCGCATATGGCCGACCGCAGCATCGCGGTCCCTCACTCCAAGGGGGGCGCTGTGCCGCGCCCGGCCGCTCCCGACCGACGACGACATGGGTGTGCAGGACTCCGCGGACGCGGAATGGGCCGCCTTCGAGGACGCACTCTCTGGTCGGTGACCCTACGCGTCCGTCGTCGGGTGGGTGTCAGCCTGCCGGCGGGCGTTGACTCGTGGCGGGTCAGGCGTCGCACCCGGCGGCGATGATGAGGGCCCGGCAGGCGGCGTGCATGGTGTCGTCACTCGCTCGCCCCAGGCGCCGAAGGAGGCGCGTGCGGGCCAGCAGGAACGTGTTGTCGAAGTTGGCCACCGACTCGGCGGCCAGGCCCGCTTCCTGGCCGACCGGCACCTCGGTGGCCAAGTCCCTGATGGTTGACGTGATCGGCGCACATATCACCGAGTGAAGGATGCGTCCCATGGGGTCGCGGGTGAGGACCAACACCGGCCGAGGCTTGTCGCCGGGCACCTGGGCGAACCACACCTCACCCCGACGGGCAGCGGGCACCGTCACGGCGAACCTCCGTACAGCGCGTCGTAGTCGACCTCGTCATCGTCGAGATCGAACGTGACCGCGAGGTCGGCGATACCGAGCTCGGCCCGGTCCTGCGGGTGGCGCGTATAGGCCTCGACATCGCGCCGGAGGCGCTCGGTGCGAATCAGGTGGTCAAGGGCCACATCGATCACCTCGGACATGGACTGCCCACCGATCAGAAGGCGGGCCTCCTCAACCTTGTCCCGATCGAGGGTAATAGTCGACTTCTGCCGTGCCATACTAGACATACTACCGCCTGGTGGTATCCACCGATCCGGCCGGGGACTCAACACGAGGGAGAGGGCGGCCGCAGATGGGCTCGACCCGGGCCTCAGCCAGGCGATTCTTCGGGGCCGTCCTCTTCGGTTGCGATGCATACCTTACCTGGGTAAGGTTGTGGAATCCCGGGATACGACATGGACAAGGACGACCTCCTCAGGCGGTTGCGGCGGATCGAGGGGCAGGCCCGGGGGCTGCAGCAGATGGTGGAGGACGATCGCTACTGCATCGACGTCCTCACCCAGATCGCAGCCGCCACCAAGGCCCTGCAGAGCGTCGCCATGGGCCTGCTCGACGACCACATGCGTCACTGCGTGGTCGAGGCCGTCGCTGCCGGAGGGCCCGAGGCCGACAAGAAGCTGACCGAGGCCACGGCGGCGGTGGCGCGCTTGATCCGCAGCTAGGAGGAACGATGCACCGGCCGCGGGTGCCCTGTCCTGGGCCGGCATCACCCCGTCACCGGCCGTCGGGGACGTGCTGATGAGCCTGTCGACCATCGTCGTCGCCCTCAACGCCCAGCTGCTGCGCCGGGTGCAGCTCCGACCCGCCAGCCGGGTCACCCGCGCCGATCCCGGTCGCCCAGCTCCTTCCTGAACCAGCACTCGGCGTACGGGTTGTCGTTGTAGCGCTCGATGACGACGTAGCCGGACGACAGGTACATGGCGATCGCTTCCGTCAACGACGCGTTCGTATCGAGGACGACCCGTGTCCGGCCGGTGCGCCGCGCTTCGTCCTCGAGACGGGCGAGCAGCCGTTTCCCAAGGCCGAGCCCCCGGCTCCCGGGTGAGATCCACATGCGTTTGATCTCGGCAGTGTCGTCGTCGAGGAACGTCAGCGCGCCGCAGCCGACGATGTCCTCGTCCACCTCGGCGAGGACGAAGACGCCGTTCGGCGGGTCGTACTGCGCGGCGGCCTCCTCGAGCGCGTGGCCCGGATCGAAACCCCCCGCGATCCGCGCCACCAGCTCCTCGAAATACTGCGTCATCGCCCAGCGGGCCGAGACGGAGCCGGCGGGGACGACGGAGAAGGTCACCGGCTCCACCTATCCAGATTGCCGCGCACCGGGAGTAGGCGCCGCGCTAGCAGCCGCCCGCCTGCGGTGGGCAGTTCGCAGGAGGGGTCAGCGGGGGCGGCACCGGGACCCGGTCGGGCCGCGAGATGGCGGTGATGGCGGCCACGGTCACCGACTCGACGCCGACGTGGGGGTGGGCCAGGAACTCCGGGTTCATCGTGCCGTCGGGCAGCGTCGGGAACATCGACGGGGGCGATTCCGACCCGCCGTCGGGGGAGCAGTTGAAGGAGGTCACCGTCGCCGTGACCTGGTACGAGCCGGGTTGGGCGTAGAAGTGGTGGCCTCCCCCCGCGCTGGTGGTCTTGGCACCGGGGACGCCGTTGCAGCTCCACTCCGGGAAGTACACCCCGTCGTAGAACGTCCCGTCGCCGTAGTCGATGCGGATGGACCTCATCCCGCCGACGAACCGCACCTCGACCCCGACCTGGGTCATCTGCCCGGCGTAGCTCTCGCGGGGATAGAGGGAGAGCGCCACGATGGTCGTCCCGGACGTCACCGTCCTCGTCCCGCCGTAGCCGCCGTACCCGTTCGGTTCCATACCCGGCTCGAGCGGCGGGTTGGGCACGGTCGGCGGCGGGCTCGTCACCGGGGGCACCGGGGGCACCGGCGGCGCCGGCGGCGTGGTCTCTGGGACTGGGGGCGCGGTCGTGATCGTCGTCGTGGTCGAGGTGGAGGTCGTGATGGTGGTGGTCGGCTCGTCGACGGCCTCGGTGGACTCGCCCGCCGCCACCAGGTTCTGCGGATCGTCCACCGAACAGGCGGTCAGGGCGATGAGGAGGACCATCGCCAGGCCGCGTCCGACTGTGCCCGCCGTTTGTCGCATACCTGGCCCTTCGGCGCCATCCGTGGCTGCCTTGAGCCACTTGGCGGCGGCGGCGAACGGCCGAGTGTGCAGTTGTGTCGGATATACCGACACAACTGCACACTGAGCCCGACGGGGCGTGGCTCACCGAGTCCCACCTCGACGCGCCTGAAGAGCGGCGGCCTCGGGTACGTTCCGAGGGCGAACCCACGAAGGAGGGAGGCGAGTTGGAGAATCCCTGGATGAAGTCGGAGTCCGTGCCGAGGTGCGAGACCTGCGGCCTCCGCCTGGAGGACGGCGAATCCGGCCTCTGCAAGTCCTGCGCCTACCGCCGGAAGAAGGCGGAGCAGCGGGCCGCGGCCGCGGCCCGGCCCAGGCCGACGCCCCCCCGGCGCCCGCAGCCGAGCCGGCCAAGGGGCCCGACGTGACCGAGTTGCGCGAGCGCCTGCGGCGCGTGGAGGAAGGCCTCCGGGAGTAGCTGCCGGGCGGCCCCCGCGGTTCTCGGTAGCCGTGGGTGCGAAAAGCGCACGCCTGGCTACCGAGAACTGCGGTAGGAGCAACCTCCTGGGAACCTCCCAGCACGTTCCCAGGCTGGCGGACGATCATGGGGCCCATGAACGAAGACTTCTCACCGACTGATGACGCTTCCGGGCCAGCACCGTCCCGGCGGCAAGTGCTCTTCGCCGGCGCCGGCGCGTTGGCCGCCATCGTTCTCGCCGCCTGCGGCGGAGGCGACGGCGACGCCAGCGACACCGCCGCCCCCGACACGACCACCGGCGCCTCGGGAACCACCCCGACGACGTCGGCCGGTCCGACCCCCACCACCCTCGCGGCCACGCCCTCGTGCGTCGACGACGACGAGGTCACGCCGGAGCAGACCGAAGGCCCCTACTTCAAGGCCAACTCGCCGCAGCAGGCCGACCTCCGTTCGGGCGCCGGCGGCGGCACCGCCCTCAACCTGACGGGCACGGTCGTCACCACCGCCTGCCAGCCGGTGAACCAGGCCAAGATCGAGTTCTGGCAGGCCGACACGCAACGGCGAGTACGACAACACCGGCTACAAGCTCCGCGGCCACCAGTTCACCGACGCCCAGGGCCGCTACTCCCTGCAGACCGTCGTCCCCGGGCTGTACCCCGGCCGCACCCGCCACATCCACGTCAAGGTGCAGGCGCCCAGCTCGTCGGTCCTCACGACCCAGCTCTACTTCCCGGGCGAGGCCCAGAACGCGTCCGACGGCATCTACCGCGAGGAATGCCTGATCGATCTGGCCGGGACCAACGGCACGTTCACCTTTGTCCTGAACGGGTAATCACCGGGGCATGACCCCGTCGCCGGCGCACGAGATCAGGCACATCTCGACGCTTCCCCCGCCGCCCGATATCAGGTCGGTGCGGCGGGGTCGTCTGGGGCGACGGTTGTTCACCGTCGCCCTGGTCGTCGTTCCTGGGCCTGGGCCTGCTCGGCTTCTACGGGGTCCGGACCAAGGACGCGCGGGTGACAGGCGGCGGCTACGAGGTCACCGTCCACTACACGAGCGTGACCCGTCCCGGCCTGGCCACGCCGTGGTCGGTGGAGATCCGCCACCCGGGCGGCTTCGGCGACGACCTGGTCACAGTGGCGACCACGTCCTCCTACTTCGACGCCTTCGACGAGAACGGGCTCGACCCCGACCCGGCGGAGTCGTACACCGACGGCGAGCGCACCGTGTGGCGCTTCGAGCCTCCGCCGGGCGAGGTGATGACCGTCAGCTTCGACGCCCGCATCGAGCCCGGGGTGCAGCTGACGACGGTGAAGGGGACGGTGGCCGTGCTCGACCCGTCGGGCGGGGACGCGGCCCGCGTCGACTTCCGCACCCTGGTCCTGCCCTGATGGAAATCATCCTCCGGGCCACGTGCCTCTACCTGTTCCTGTGGCTGGTCGCCCGCGGCACCGGCAAGCGGGAGCTGTCGCAGCTGACCGCATTCGAGCTCATCCTGCTCGTCACCATGGGCGACCTCATCCAGCAGGGTGTCACCCAGGAGGACTTCTCGGTGACCGGGGCCTTCCTCGCCGTCGGCACGCTCGCCTTCTGGATCCTCGTCTTCGGCTACCTGGGATGGAAGATCCCCCGGGCCCGGCCCGCCATCGAGGGCGTGCCCGTCGTCGTGCTGCGAGACGGGGTGCCCCTCGACGAGGTCCTCGAGGTGGAGCGGTTGACGCTCGCCGAGCTGTGCGAGAGCGCTCGCAATCAGGGCATCGACGACCTGGCGAAGGTCAGGATGGCGGTGCTCGAGCCGGACGGGAGGTTCTCGTTCCTGCGCGTCCGCGACGTCGGCGACGCGCCCCGCCCGCCCGAGAAGCACGTCTCCTGAGCGAGGATCGGCGTCATGTCCACGTCGCCTCCTTGACGCCGAGGAACGCCGCCACCCGGGCCACCTCGGCGTCGAGTTGGCGGAGGTGGGCGGCCGAGCGTCGTCGTCGGCTCGACGGTGACCTCGAGCCGGTTGCCGGTCACCTTCCGCCACCAGAGCCCCCCGACGACCCCGTCGACCAGGAGCACCGACACACCTACCACGTGCTCCAGCCGGCCCTTGGGATCGAGGGCGATGCGGGCCTTGGCCGCCGGCGGGACGAGCCGCTCGCGCTGGCGATGGCCGAGGATGTAGCTGTCGTACTGCGGCAGGAGGCGGAGGGTCGGCCGGGTCGGCGGCATGGGCGTGAGCGCGGGGATGGGCGCGGCGGGCGACTGACCCGCCAGCCGCCAGCGGGGCCGGCGATCACCCTCGATCGTGACCTGCTCCACCTGGTAGCCGAGGGCGTCCAGCGACGGTCGGGGGTCCATGCTGAGCCAGTCGCCGAGCTCGGCCTCGGCCACGGGGGCGTAGGCGGACAGGAAGCGCCGGACCACCTCGGTCGTAGCCGCGGTGGCGTCGAGCGGCGCCGACGGCCACCCGTCGACCCACTGGTCGGCCCGCACGAACGTCACCCGGCTGCCGACGCTGGGCCCGAAGCACAGGAAGCCGGCGAACGCGGCCGGGCGCAGCAGCGTTCCCCAGTTCGACCGCATGCGCTCCTCCACCCCCGGCCCCAGGCGATGGCCGACGGCGGTGGCCAGTTCCTCGCGGGTCAGGCGGCGCCCGTCGAGGGCGTCGGCGAACGCCTCCACCAACGTGTCGGCCTGGGCGGGGTCGAAGCCGAGGGTCGCGAGCAGGGCGTCGGCCCGCCAGTAGGGATGGTCCCGCAGGGACGCCATGTACAGGGGCAGGTCGGCCGCCGTCAGCAGGTGGATGGTGCCCCGGGGCCCGTAGGTCTTGACCAGCGACCTCTGGTCCCACAGGGCGGCCCGGACGTCGGCCACCCGCAGGTCGGGGATGCGGGCGCTGAGGGCGAGCTCGGCCGCCGAGAGCACCTGGGCCTGGATGCCGCACGCCCGGCTCACCACCCCGCACAGGTCCGACCGCTGGGCGGGCACGGTGAGGTGGTTGGACGCCATCCGGTAGCCGTCGACTTCGTCCCAGGTCAGGGTGACGGCGGCGCGGTGCCCCTCGACGGCCCTCTCCTTCATGGCCTGATGGACCTCACGTTCGGCGCGACGATGACAGCATGACGGAAGCTGCCATCCGGGTCGAGGGACTGGTCAAGCGCTTCGGCGACCTTGTGGCTGTCGCCGGCGTGAACTTCGAGGTCCCCCGGCCACCATCCTCGGCCTGCTCGGGCCCAACGGGGCCGGCAAGACGACCATCGTGCTGGACCGGAGCTGCTGGACCGGTTCGGACTGGACGACGCCGCCGACCGCAGGCAAGGTGTTGGCCAGCCTGGCGTGGTCGATCGGGATTGTCGCCGTGTTCGCACCGCTGGCGGTGCGTCGTTACCGCCGAACGGCCTGACGACGCTCCTCGACCCGCACCCGGACCAGCTCGGCGTTGAGCCGGGCCCGCTCGGCGAGGGCGATGCGCAGGATCAGGGTCGACGCAAGCGCCATGGCGCCGAACTGCATCATGAGGTCCATGCCTGGTATGTCGACAGAATCAGCGCCGAAGTTGAGTCCGGCGTGCCGGCGACGACCCACGTGACGGGGACGTTCCGCATCAGGAGGCCGCAGTCGAGGGTCGCGGCGCCCGGTGGGAACCGGTGGGGATCATCGAAGAAGCTCGACCGGGCGGAGACGACTCGCACCGGCTCGACCTGCCAGGCGTCGGTCCGCAGCTCCATCCCGTCGAAGCGGTCGCAGTCGCAGGTGGGCGAGTAGGCAGTCGAGTCGTTCCGGAAGAACTGTGAGGCGGTGGCGACGTCGGCGAAGAGCCGGCTGCCGAGGTCGTCGGCGTCCTCCACGGTCACATCGGCCGCCACCAAGCCGTCGGCGCTGGCGAAGGCCACCCGTAGGCGCTCGGCGGTCTGGTCCACGGTGAATCGGGCCCGGTGCTGCTCGCCGGGGAAGATCCGCCCTCCGGTGACCCGGTTGAGGACCGAGGCGGTGTCCCGGCGGGGGACGTAGACCCCTGTGGCGGTGCCGTCGGGCGTGTCCCACTCGACGGCGATGCGGTGGGCCGCGTTCTCACTGGCCACGCCGAGAGCCCTGGGGACGTGCTGCGGTCGGAGGTAGCCGAGGCGGATGAGGCACATGCCGGCCACGGCCCACCCGTCGACCAACTCGGGGCGGAACGGGGCCGGGAGGAGGCGGGCGGCCACGTCGGCGTCCACCCGGTAGTTGACGAGCAGGCGCCGTTCGATGACGCCTTCGAGCTGGCGCACTCTCATTTTCGGTCCTCCTGGGCGCGTCGGTGGCGGAGCATGATCTGGTCGGGACACACCGTGGACAGGAACCCGCCCACGCACAGGGCAAGGCGGTCCTCGACCAGGGAGTAGTAGATGCGGTTCGCCTCGCGTCGCTCGCGGACGAGCCCGGCGCCCTTCAGGATGCCCAGGTGGCGAGAGATGGAAGGGCCGCTGATAGTGAACTTCGACCCGATCTCGCCCGCCGACAGCTCGCCGTCGCCCAGGTCCTGGAGGATCTGGCGCCGGGTGGCGTCGGCCAGGGCCCGGAACACACCCGCCTGCTGGTCGTCGGTGAGGCCGTCGGTCATTGGTAGCTATTTAGCACGATAGCTAAATATCTACAAGGGATTTCGTGCGCGACGATGGGCGGCGTGGTGGACCGGTCGCGATCCTTCACCGCGGTGGTGGCCGCCGATGGGAGCCGGGTGGCCATCGGTGTCCCCTTCGACCCCGACGAGGCGTGGGGCGTGAAACCGGTGCATCACGTGGCGGGGACGGTCGACGGCATGGGCGTCCGGGCCGTTGTCGAGAAGGTGGAGGACGGGTGGGCCATCCGCATGGGGCCGGCGTGGTGGCGGGACCGGTGCGTGACCGTGGGATCGACGGTCACGGTCGTGCTGGCGCCGGAAGGGCCGCAGCGGGAGGACCTCGCCCCCGACCTGGCCGCCGCCCTCGACGGCGATCCGGCCGCGGCCGCCTTCTTCGACTCACTGGCCCAGTTCTACCGGCGGGCGTACCTCCGGTGGATCGACGGGACCCAGCGCCGCCCCGAGGTGCGAGCGGAGCGGATCGCCGAGGTCGTCCGCCTGTGCCGGGAGGGGGTCAAGGAACGGCCATCGCCGGCAGGCTGAGCTTCACCGCTACCGCGACTCCTGCTTGCGGGCGGAGTCGATGGCGACCGCGGCCGCCACCACCAGGCTCCGCAACGGCTCGACCACGCCGTCGCCGATCTGGATGACGTAGTTGTCGGCGGTGGTGAAGTAGGCCTTGACCAGGCCTTCCCATGTCTTGGTGATGCGGGCCACCTCGGCGCCTCGGTCGTCGTGGACGGCGTAGTCCCAGCCCCGCCAGTTCTCGGCGTTGACGGTGCCGACGGAGCCGTACCCGGACGCCTTCAGGCGGTACCGGATCTTGCCCACCATGTTCTCCTGGATGATGTGGCCGAGCTCCCGGCCCCGCCCGTCCTCGACCGTGACGTTGGCCCGGAACGGCTCGGCCGGATGGCGGAGGACGAGCATGGGAGCCCCGGACATGTCGACGACCTGGTAGGTGTGGTCGAGCTACGTGTCGATCCTGGTGAACGCCCGGAGCGCCTTCCTGGCCGTGTTCAGGCCGACCTCCCGGACGCCGCCGATCTGGGTGCCGCGCTGGTCGCGCCGATCCTC
>CAWDDV010000015.1:0-276433 GCA_963801205.1 uncultured Acidimicrobiia bacterium | reverse complement strand
GCCAGGCCGTGGACCGTCTCCACGCTGAAGTGCACATGGTCGCCGTGCAACACCTTGGCGACCACCCGCCGCTGGGGCGTGAGCCGCCACCCCCGTATGCGAAGACGCTCCAGCAGGTCGCTCATCCTCCAGGACCCTAACCCGGATCCTGGAGGTGCTTGAGAGCAAGAGAAGTTCTACCGTCGACGTCCGTCTCCGTCCTACGGCCACCCGGCTTTGAACGTGTCGTACATCGTCGGGAAAACGAACAGGGCCAGTCCGAGGGGAATGAGGGCGATGCTCGGGGCCAGGCCTCGACGACCTCGCGCCCCGAACTTCCAACCTTCGCCGAGACTGGCGATGACGAAGCAGATGAACACGCCCAGGTAGAAGAAGAAGGCGGTTTTCGGGCTCATCGTCCCCGTCCTACGTGAGAAGCAGCACGAGGATGATGATGAGGATGAGCGTGCCGAGACCGATGTACATGAGGAACCTCCAGCCCGCCGGCGGTTCCGGCAGTACCTGATCAATTCCCCTACCGGCGGGGCGGGAAACTCCTGGTCATCCGGGGTGACGGTGGACGGAGACGGCGTAGTCGCCGCCCTCGAAGGGCTGGCGGTCCCACGTCGCCCAGCGCTGGTCGAGGCGGAGGCCGGCGGCGCGGCAGTGGTCGTCGTAGGCGTCGAGGGCGAGCCGTCCCGGCTGGAGTTGGAAGCCGGCCACCAACGCGCCACCGTCCGGCCTGACGTGGCCGGCCAGGGCCGCCACCACCGCCTCTTCGGTGCCCGGGGTGAGGAAGATCATCACGTTGCCGGCCAGGACGACCACGTCGAACGTGCGGCCCAGGGCGAGGGCGACCAGGTCGCCCTCCACCCACGTGAGGTCGGGGCGCTTGTCCCGGGCGCCGGCCAGCATCGCCGGGTCGAGGTCGACACCGACGACGTCGACGCCCCGCCGGGCGGCTCGATCGCCACCCGTCCCGTCCCGCAGCCGGCGTCGAGCACCGAGCGGGGACCGAGGCCCTCCACGAAGTCGGCCTCACCGTGGACGTTCCTGCCCTCGGCCGCCATCCGGGCCCATCGCTCGTCGTAGGTCGAGCCGCGGGCGCGACCTGGGCCAGCCACCGGTTTCCGTGCCGATTCTCGTCGATCTCCCAGTTTCTCGTATCTGGACAGGCCTCCCGGGGCTCGTCAAGAGGAGCGCCGCGCTCGGACGACGCGGCTCGGGAGGAGACGGTCATGAGTGGGATCTTCGGGGAACTTCTGACGTTCCAACAGGAGCAGGGTGGTCCGGTGCGGCTGCGCACCATCGGCGACGAGAAGTACTGCCGCTACGAGACGGCGGACGGCTACACGGTCGTGTACGACACCGGCTGCGGGCGCTACTGCTACGCCACCCTCAGCCACGGCGAACCCCGGCGGTTCGTGTCCAGCGGCATCGACATCTCCGAGCCGGCCCCGGCGGGACTCCCCCGGCACCTCAAGGAGCCCAACACCGTCAAGAACGCCCGCATCGTCGAGCGTTTCGAGGCCATGGTGCCCCCCGCACCCGACGGGGAGGAAACCCGCCGGCTCCTCACGTTCGGCCCCAGCGGCGGGCTGCTGCCGGGCCGGGTCCTCAACACCGGCAACGTGAAGGGCCTCACCATCCTGATCACCTTCGCCGACACCACCACCTCGGTGACCCCGGCCCACGTCGACTCCGTGCTCAACGGCAGCGCGCCGGTGCTGGGCAACGCCATGTCGGTGAACCAGTACTTCCGGACGGTCTCCACCGGGAAGCTCAACTTCTCCAACGTCGTCGTGGGCCCGTTCACCATGAGCAAGCCCAAGCTCTGGTACGCCGACGCGGCCAACGAGGGCAAGCTCGTCCCCGAGGCCATCGACCTGGCCCAGAAGGCAGGGGTGGACTTCACCCAGTTCGACTCCCGGCGGGACGGCATCGTCGACTCGCTCTGCATCATGTACGCCGGCCGCACCGAGTACCGGGGTGACCTCTGGCCCCACAACTGGACCCACCGCAAGATCGTCGACGGCATCCGCACCGACCTCTACATCGTCACCAGCATGGGCTCGAAGCCGGAGGAGCTGAGCATCGGGACCTACATCCACGAGAGCGGCCACCTGCTCTGCCGCTGGCCCGACCTCTACGACTACGGCACCGCTGAGCGGGAAGGCGACGACTTCGACAGTGCCGGCATGGGCTTCTACTGCATCATGGGCGCCGGCAACCACCTCGACAAGGGCAAGACGCCGGCCCCGGTGAGCGTGTACCTGCGCGACCTGGTCGACTGGTGCCCCCAGGAGATCGACCTCACCACCTCCGGCACCTACCAGGCCCGCCACGGCGCCTACGACACGGTCATGAAGTACAAGGGCATGCTCCCCAACGAGTACTACCTGGTGGAGAACCGCAGCCGGTTTGGCCTCGACACCCACCTCACCTCGAGCGGGCTGGCCGTCTACCACTGCGACACCCGGGGCTCCAACGAGTTCCAGGACGGGACCCCCACCAAGCACTACCAGTGCGCCCTGCTCCAGGCCGATGGCCACCTCGACCTCGAGCACAACGCCAACCAGGGCGACAACGGCGACCTGTACGGGGAGACCGCCGGCACCGCCGTGTCCCACTCGACCAAGCCCGCCTCCCTGTGGTGGAACGGGTCCGAGGCGGGGCTGATCCTGTCCGACGTGTCCGCTCCGGGCGAGGTCATGACCTTCACCGTCGGCACCCAGGGCGTGGCCGGCACCAGGCTAGGGGGCGAGTCCACGCCCAACAAGTCGATCCCCGACAACGCCAAGGGCGGGCTCACCGACACCATCTCGGTCACCGGCCAGGGGACGGTGCGGGCGGTCACCGTCGCGGTCGACATCTCCCACCCGTTCATCGGCGATCTGAAGGTGGAGCTGGTGTCGCCCACGGGGAAGGCCGCCGTCCTCCACAACCGCTCCGGCGGCTGGAAGGACGACATTCACCTGGTGGTCGGCTCCAACCCCCCGTCGCCTCTGGCCATCCTCGTCGGCCAGCCGGCGGCCGGGAACTGGTCGCTGCGGGTGTCCGACAACGCCAAGCGTGACCTGGGCACCCTCGACCGCTGGCGCCTGGAGATCGAAGCCGGCACCTGAGCACCACCCCCTGTCGAACTGGTGACGTTTTCGGACCCCTGACGGCCGAATCCGTCACCGGTTCGGCGGGCCCTCGAACTGGTGACGTTTTCGGACCCCTGACGGCCGAATCCGTCACCGGTTCGGAGGGGGATCGCCCTAGGCTGGGGGGCGATGGCGAGGCGACCGAAGACGTACCGACTGTGGCTGGCGATCGTCGTCGTGGCCGCGGGCATCGGTCTGGCCGGGGGTCTCGCCACCGGCCTGGGTGACGCCGGTGACCCCCGCCCCGCGGGACACCAGTCGGGCGCGGTCAGCATCTCGCCCACCGCGGTCGACGTCGCCGTCGTCCCGGCCCGCACCGAGGCCGCATCCACGACCGACGCGGCCCGGCACGGGCCCGGTCGGGGACTCCTCCCCCTCGTCGCCGCCGTGGTCGGGCTGGGAGCCCTCGTCGGTATCGCCGTCCACGGTCGGGCACGTTCGTCGGTCCTCGGCCCCCGGGCCCTTCGCGCTCGCCGTCACGCGATCGCCCTGCGGGCGCCACCCGCCCTCCTGCCCGTCTGACGTCACCGTCGTTCGTGGCGCCGCGCCCTCCCCTGAGGGGGCCGGCCGAGCTGGAGGTACCCCTTTCGTGCAGCAACCCCGCTGGCGCGCCGCCGTGGTCCTGGCCGCGGTCGTCGGCGCCGCCGTCCTGATCGTCACCCGCCCCGCCCGCCTCGGCCTCGACCTGCGGGGCGGCACCCAGATCGTCCTCGAGGCCAAGGACACCGACACCCTCACCGTCGACGGGGACACCGTCGACCGCACCCTGGAGGTCCTGCGCCGGAGGGTCGACCAGCTGGGCGTGGCCGAACCCACCCTCCAGCGCTCGGGCGACCGCCGGGTGATCGTCGAGCTGCCGGGCGTCACCGACCCCGACGAGGCGGTGGACGTGATCGGCAAGACGGCCCAGCTCACGTTCCACCCGGTCCTGGGCGTGGCCGTGGATGCGGCCGCGCCCACCGCCGACGGCGAGCGGGTGCTGGCCGACGAGGCGGGGAGCCTCCTGCACCTCGGGCCGGCCGCGGTCACGGGCAACGAGGTGGGGACGGCGCGCGCCGCCCTCAGCGGCGATCTGGCCGCCGACTGGCAAGTGGAGGTCGACTTCCGCGGCTCCGGGTTGATCGCGTGGACCGACCTGACGGCCGCGGCCGCCTGCGCTCCCCCCGCCGACCCCACCCGCCGCATCGCCATCGTCCTCGACGATCTGGTCGTCTCCAGTCCGGCGGTGGGCGCCGGCGTCCAGTGCGACGTCGGCATCCCCGGTGGCACGACCGTCATCACCGGCCGCTTCACCGAGGGGGAGGCCAAGGACCTGGCCCTCCTCATCCGGGCCGGCGCCCTGCCGGTGCCGGTCGAGATCGTCGAGCAACGGACGATCGGCCCCACCCTGGGCGACGCCGCCATCCGGGCCAGCGCCCAGGCCGCCGTCATCGGCGCCCTCCTGACGATCGGCTACATGATCGTGTACTACCGGCTCCTGGGGGTCCTGGCCGCCCTCGCCCTCGTCCTCTACGGCGCCATGAGCTACGCCGTCCTCCTCCTGCTGGGGGCGACCCTCACCCTCCCGGGCATCGCCGGCTTCGTGCTCGCCATCGGGATGGCGGTCGACGCCAACGTCCTCGTCTTCGAGCGCATCAAGGAGGAGAAGGCGGGCGGCGCCACCACCCGGCGGGCGGTGGAGGGCGGCTTCAAGCGGGCGTGGTCGGCCATCGCCGACTCCAACGCCACCACCCTGTTGGCCGCCGGCCTGCTGTTCTTCCTCGCCACCGGGGCCGTCCGGGGCTTCGGGGTGACCCTGTCGATCGGCGTGGTGGTGTCGGTGTTCACCGCCCTCGTGGTCACCCGCCTGTTCGTCGACCTCCTCGTGCGCACCCGCCTGCGGGACCGGCCCCGGCTGCTCGGCCTCGAGGTGGGCGGGCGGTTCCGGGCGTGGATCGCCAACCGCCGGCCCGACCTCCTCCGCCACTCGGGACGGTGGCTGGCCGGCTCGGCCATCGCCGTCGGACTGGCCGTGACCGGCATCGCCACCCAGGGCCTGCAGTACGGCCTGGACTTCTCCGGTGGCCAGCTCCTCGAGTACGACACCGAGCGGCCGGCCGACCTGGACGCCGTCCGGGCCAGGGTGGCCGACGTCGGCTTCCCCCGGGCGGTCGTGCAGGCCTCGGGCGACGACGACGTCACCATCCGCACCGGCCAGCTCGAGACGGGCGACGTCGACCGCATCCGGGCCGCGGTGGAGGAGGTGGCGGGACCGGCCACCGTCGTGCGGGAGGAGTTCGTCGGCCCCACCATCGGCGACGAGCTGCGGCGCAAGGCGGTGATCGCCCTCAGCCTGGCCCTGGTGGCCCAGCTCGTGTACCTGGCCGTGCGCTTCCGGTGGACCTACGGGGCGGCCGCGGTGGGCGCCATGTTCCACGACGTGGTGCTCCTGCTGGGCGTTTTCGCCTGGCTGGGCAAGGAGCTCGACGGGGTGTTCGTGGCCGCCCTCCTCACCGTCATCGGGTACTCGGTGAACGACTCCGTGGTCGTCTTCGACCGCATCCGGGAGCTGCGCCGGAGCCGGCTGCGGGACCCGCTGCGGGAGGTGGCCAACGACGCCTGCCTGCAGACCGTGCCCCGTACCATCAACACCGGCCTGGGCGCCCTGTTCATCCTCGTCGCCCTCTACGTCCTGGGAGGCGAGACGCTGCGGGACTTCGCCCTCGCCCTCCTCGTCGGCATCGTGGTGGGAACCTATTCCTCGGTGTTCACCGCCACCCCCTTGGCCGTCCGCTTCGAGGGCCACGCCGGCCGTACCGGCGCCGGCCCGCGGGCGGCGTCGGTGCCCGACGGGGGGGTGCTGGTACCCGCAGCCACGACGACAACGACGCCGGTGTCGAAGGGGGCGCCGGTGACGAAGGCGGCACCGGTTTCGACCGCCCCCGGGCGGCCCCCGACGGCCGTCGCCCCCCGACCACGCCAGCAGCGCCGGAAGCCGACCAGGAGGAGATGACGTGTCCCCAGACGACCTGTCCGGAGCCATCCACGAGCAGGAGCTCCCCGGCATCGGCAAGCGCTACGACCAGGCCACCGAGGACGGCCTGGTCAGCGTGGTCATCCACCACAGCGGCCGGCGCGACCTCTACGTCACCGAGAAGGGGCCCGCAAGCCGGTGCCGACGGTGATCACCCTCACCGACGACCAGGCCCGGCGCCTGGGCGCGGTGCTGGCCGGGGCCTACTTCCAGCCCACGGTGGCGCAGCGCATCGAGGCGGTGGTGGGCGGGCTGGTCATCGACTGGGTGACCATGCGCACCGACTCCCCCGGCGCCGACCGCAGCATCGCCGACCTCGAGGTGCGCAAGAACACCCGCATGACGATCGTCGCCATCCTCCGGGGGACGGACGTGATCGTGGTGCCGGAGCCGGCGGAGGTCCTCCACCCCAAGGACAAGCTGGTCGTGATCGGCCGCCCCGAGGACCTCCCCGCCTTCATCCGCCACGTTGCCGGATGACTGGGCTGAGATGACGGGGCTGAGATGACTGGGCTGGAATGACCCCCATCCTCGCCGCCGGGTCCGACGTCGGTCGGGAGCTGGTCGCCCTCGGCGGCGCCCTGCTGGTGGCCGCCTTCCTGGCCCGGGCCGGGCGCCGCATCCGCCTGCCCACGATCCCCCTGTTCATGGCCGCCGGGATCCTGTCCGGCCCCCACACGCCGGGGCCGGTGCTCTTCCGCGACCCGTCCGACGTCGCCCTCCTGGCCACCATCGGGCTGGTGATGCTCCTGTTCCACCTGGGGCTCGAGTTCTCCGTCGACGACCTCGCCGCCGGCGGGCGCAAGCTGCTCCTGGCCGGTGGCTTCTACCTCGCCCTCAACCTCGGTCTCGGCCTCCTACTGGGTACCGCCCTGGGCTGGGGCGGGCGGGAGACGCTCGTCATCGCCGGCATCGTGGGCATCTCCTCGTCCGCCATCGTGACCAAGCTGCTGGTGGAGCTGCGCCGGCTGGCCAACCCGGAGACGGGGATGCTCCTCGGCATCATCGTGGTGGAGGACGTCTTCCTCGCCCTCTACCTGGCCCTCCTCCAGCCGGTGCTGGGCGACAGCCCGGGAGGACTGGACGCGGTGCTCACCGTCGGCCGGGCCATGCTCTTCCTGGTCCTCATGTTCGCGGTGGCCCGCTGGGGACGAGCCGCGGTGGGACGGCTGCTGTCCACTCGGGACGACGAGCTGCTCACGGTGTGCTTCGTCGGCTTCGCCATCCTGGTGGCGGGCGTGGCCGCCAACCTGGGCGTGTCCGAGGCCATCGGCGCCTTCCTCGCGGGCCAGATCGTGGCTGGCACCGTCGTCGCCCAGCGGATCGAGCACCTGGTCCTGCCCATCCGGGACCTGATGGCCGCCCTCTTCTTCTTCGCCTTCGGCTTGTCGGTCGACCCGGCCACGCTGACCGAGGTCGCCCTCCCGGTGGCGGCCGCGGTCGGTCTCACCATCGTCGGCAACCTGGTGGCGGGGATCGTGGCCGCCCGCCTGCATGGCCACGGGCCTCTGGAGGCGGCCAACATCGGGCTCAGCGTCCTGGCCCGGGGCGAGTTCTCGCTCATCCTGGCCAGCCTGGCCGTGGTCGCCGGCCTCGACGACCGCCTGGGCCGTTCGCGGCCGCCTACGTGCTGGTGCTAGCCGTCGCGGGCCCCTCGCCGCGTCCCGCTCGCACGTCCTCGCCCGGGTACTCCCCCGCCGTCTCTTCCGCGACCGCTACCTTCGAGTGAAGGGAGTCCCCCGAACCTCGTCCCGCCCGCGCCCACCGGAGGAGCGAACCCATGACCCCCCGCACCCGGACCGAGCCCCGCCTGACCCCGCTGCGCAGCCCCCACCAAGCGGTGGCGCTCTTCCTCGGCGCAGCCGTGCTGGCCGTCCTCATCGTGGCCCCGTCCCTCAGCCCGGGCTCCTTCGTCAGCCGGCTGCGGATCGACAATCCCACGCCGTTCGCGGTCAACGTCGACGTGTCCGACGGAGACGGCACGACCCGGTTCCAACTGGGGACGGTCGGTCGGGAGACGGAAGGGCTGCTGGAAGAGGTGGCCGACCCCGGCGCCATGTGGGTCTTCCGCTTCACCTACGCCGGCGTCGATGCTGGCGAGATGCGGGTCAGCCGATCCGAGCTGCGGGGCGCGGGCTGGCAGTTCGCCATCCCCGCCGAGGTCGGCCAACGCCTGACCGCGGCCGGCTTCTCGGCGTCCGCCCGGTAACGCCGGCTCTCAGGCGGCGGACTGGCCGGCCACGCAGGGGTCGTGGCAGGGCTGGTCGACGCTGGCCTGCGATGTCGGCGCCACGGCGGCGCCGTCCCGGATGGTGAGGTAAGCCACCAGTCCCCCCACCACCGCCAGCGCGGCACCCGCGAGCATCGCCCGGCGGACCCCGTCGGTCAGGGCCTCGGGCCCGGCGGCCAGGTCGAGGCCGACGGCGGCGGGCAGGACCGCCACCGCCAGAAGCCCGGCCACCCGGGCCACCGCGTTGTTCACGCCCGAGGCGACGCCCATGTGGTCGTCGTCGACGGCGGCCAGCACGGCCGCCGTGAGGGGGGCGACCGTCGTGGCCAGGCCCAGGCCGAACACGGCCACCGCCGGCAGGACGTCGGTGAGGTACCCCGCCCCCGGCCCCACCCGGGCCAGGAGGAGCAGCCCGCCGGCCACGATGAGGGGACCGACCGTCATCGGCCACCTCGGCCCGATCCGTTGGGCCAGGGCGCCCATGCGGGACGAGAGCAGGAGCATGATCATCGTCACCGGCAGCAACGAGGCCCCCGCCTCCAGGGCCGAGTAGCCGAGGACGAGCTGCAGCTCGAGGACCAGCAGGAACAACGTGCCGCCGAGGGCGGCGTAGACGGCGAGGGTCGTCAGGTTGGCGCCGGTGAACTGCCGGGACCGGAAGATCCCGAGCGGCAGCATCGGCCGGGGGCTGCCGCGCTCGACGACGACGAACGCCACCAGGGCGAGGATGCCCACCGCGGCCGCCCCCGCCTCCGCCGGCCCGAAGCCGCCCGCCCCTTCGATGAGGGCGTAGGCGAGGGCGGCCAGACCGACCGAGACGGTCACCGCGCCGGCGATGTCGGGCGGGGCGTGGGCGTGGGCGGGCGTCGCGGGCCGGGTCTCGGGCACGTGGACGAGCGTGACGAAGCCGGCCACCGCGGCGATGGGCAGGTTGATCACGAAGATCAGCCGCCAGGAGACACCGTCGATGAGCCACCCGCCGAGGAACGGCCCGATGGCGGCGGTAGCGCCGGCTAGGGCCGACCACGCCCCGATCGCCCGCGCCCGGTCGTCGGGATGGAAGACCGACGAGATGATGGCCAGGCTGCCGGGGACGAGCATGGCCGCCCCTACCCCTTGCAGGGCCCGGGCCGCGATCAGGAGCTGGATGTTGGGAGCCACGCCGCACAGGAGCGAGGCGGCGGTGAAGGCGGCCATGCCCAGCAGGTAGACCCGCCGCCGCCCGAACTGGTCGCCGAGGGACCCGCCCAGCAGCAAGAGGCTGGCCAGGGTGACCAGGTAGGCGTCGAGCGTCCACTGGAGGCCCGACAGGCCGGCGTCGAGATCGTCGGCGATGGCGGGCAGGGCCACGTTGACGACGGTCCCGTCGAGGAACGCCATGCCCGACCCGAGGACGGTGGCCAGGAGGACCCACCGCCCGGTGGCGCTGCCGAACCGGACGTCGGAGCGAGAGCTCGCCATGGGAGGACCCAGGCTACGACCCGTAGACCAAGGGCGCGGGTGAGCGCTGGTGCATGGCCAGGTCGACGCAAAGCGCGGAGACGACGGTCAGGCTGAGCAGGGGTTCCTCCAGCGGATGATGGATCTGGACGGCATAGTTGTCGGCAGGGGTGAACACTCCCGCCAGGCTCGGCGGCAGGTGCAGGACCCGGCCCACCTCGTCGCCGTGCTCGTCGGTGATGCGGAACACGGCGCCCTCCAACATCTCTGCGTCCATGAACCCGACCGTGCGGTCCCCCACCACCAGGTCGAAGCGGCGCCGGCCCCAGAGGTTCTGCTGGACGACCCGGCCGATCTCGCCGCCGCGGCTGTCCTCGACCACAAGCCGGCCCTTGACGCCCGTGTCGCGGATGACGGCGAGCAGGAGCGCCCCGGACATGTCCAGCAGGTGGAGGGTGTGGGTGAGCCACGCGGCGAACGGGTTTGCCACCCGCAGGAGCTTCCGGGCCCGGCTGAGCCCGACCTCCCGCACGGCCGCGATCTGGTTGCCGACCTCGTCGTAGACGCCGTACTCGCTGTGGAGCTCGACCAGCTTGGCCCGCTGGCGCACCACCAGGACCGGCTCGTTGAACACGCTGCCGCCGCCCTCGCCCGGGTACCGGCTGAGGGCTCCCGCCAGCCGGAGGTCCTTCTTGAGCCGGTCCGGCCGCCGCGGGCTCAGCCGAAGCCCCGTTTGTCCTGCTTGAGGGCGGTGTCGATGCTGAGGGCGGCGGCGACGACGAGGCTGCGGAGAGGTTCGTCGAGCGGACGGTTGATCTGCACCACGTAGTTGTCGGCGGTGGTGAACATGGTCTTGGCCAGGCCCTCCCACGTCTTGGTGATGCGGGCGATCTCGGCGCCGCTCTCGTCCTGGATGTTGAAGTTCCAGGCCCGCCAGTTCTCGGCGTTGATCGATCCCAGCTTGCGCCGGCCCGCTTCCAGGCCGAAGCGGATCTTGCCCACCATGTTCTCCTGGACGATCTGGCCGATCTCGTTGGCCGACCCGTCCTCCACCACGATCCGGGACTTCATGAGCTTGGCCGGTCGGGTGAGGGCCAGCACCGGCGTGCCCGTCATGTCGACGATCTGCAGCTTGTGGGTCATGAACTGGTCAAGGCTGCTCACCAGCCGGATGACCTTCTTGGCCGTGCTCTGGCCCACTTGGCGGACGGCGCCGACCTGGTTCCCGGCCTGGTCGTAGATGGCGTACTCGTTGTTGAGCTCGATGAGCTTGGCCTTCTGGTTGACGACCAGCACCGGTTCGGTGAACAGGGTCCCGCCACCGCCACCGCCACCGCCGCCACCGCTGCCGGGCTGGCCGTGGGCGGTGGCCTTGGCCACGTCGGCCTGGATCTTCTCCGTCGCTCGGTTCACCGTCGGCACCCGCGACTCCCCGCCCGGTGGGTCGACCGCCTGCCGCCCGTGAGACGACACGTGCTCCGTCCACCGGGTGCCGTCGAAGTACCGCAGCTCGTGGCGCCCGTAGGGGTCCGGGTACCAGTCCGGACCCTGCTGCCCACCGTTGCCGCTCATGAGGCCAACGGTACCGCGACCCCCTCAGGCAACGACCAGCGCCCCCTGCATCTTCGAGCTCGCCTGGTGGAACTTGCAGTAGAACTGGACGGTGCCGGTCGCGGCTGGGGCGGTGATCGTGATGTTCATCCGGGCGCCGGGATCGAGGCGCTGGTCGATGCTCAGGCTGTCGATGGTGAAGGTGTGGGGCGCCGCGCCCTCGTTGAACAGCTCGACCTCGAACGCTTGGCCGGGTGTGGCCTCGATCACGGTGGGACCGAAGTAGAAGTCGTCCAGCTCGACCTCCATCCCGTCCTCGGCCTCGGCCGTCCCGTGGTCGGGGGTGCCCGCGGGGAGGACCGCCGACGCGCCCGCGGTGGTATCGGTGGGGCTGGCGGCATCGTCGTCGTCGTCGCCACAGCCGACGCCCAGCAGGACGACCGCCATCATCAGGATCACGAGTTTGCGCATGTCCCTCCTTACGGTTGGGACGGGGGCCGGAGATTGGGGCCATCTCCCGGGACCCGCCAGCCGTAGCATTGCACCGAGATGTTCGGTGCCGCCGACGACGCGCTCCTGGCCGGCTTCGGCATGGGGGACGCCGAGGCCGCCACCGCCTTCGTCCGCCGTCACCAAGCCCGGGTCTTCGGCCTGGCCCGGTCGATCGTAGGCGACCCGGTCCTGGCCGAGGACGTGGCCCAGGAGGCGTTCGTGCGGGCCTGGCGCCACGCCGCCGCCTACGACTCCCGTCGGGGGTCCGTAAACACATGGCTGCTGACCATCACCCGCAACCTGGCCATCGACGCCCTCCGTCGGCACCGCCCCGCCCCCGTCGACCCTGCCACCATCGCCTCGTTCGACGTCCGCCCGGGCGCGCCCGGATCGTCGCCCGACAGCCCGGGGGCGGCGGCCGAGGTGGCATCGGACATGGCCCGGCTCCGCTCGGCGTTGGCGGCGCTGCCCGAGGAGCAACGGCGGGCGGTGGTCCTGGCCGCCTTCTGCGGGCGGACGGCCAAGGAGGTCGGCGAGAGCGAGGGCATCCCCCTGGGGACGGCCAAGACCCGGATCCGCACCGGCCTCCTCCGGGTCCGCCACGCCCTGGGCGTCCGCCGAGAGGCGGAGTCACCATGATCGCCGACCAGCCAGTGTGCAGTTGTGCCGGATATACCGACACAACTGCACAACGGAGCGTCCGGTGAGCGGGTCGCGGCCGGCGGCGTGCGGCGAGAGCGAGGCGTGGGGGGCGGAGATGGCCCTCGGCCTGCTGTCGGGACCGGAGCGGGCCACCGGCCTGTCCCACCTGGCGGCCTGCCCCAGCTGCCGGGAACAGGTGGACGACCTGGCCCGGGTGGCCGACCGGCTGCTCCTCCTGGCCCCCGAGGCGGAGCCGCCGGCCGGCTTCGAGTCGAGGGTCTTGGCCGCGGTGGCTCCGGTTCTCGGTAGCACGAGCAGCGGAAACCACGCCTGGCGCTACCGAGAACCGGGTGGCGTGGCGGCCGGGGGCGGCGTCCCGGTCCGCGGCCCGAGGTCGCGCCGCATCCGGCTGGTCGGGGTGGTCGCCGCCATGGTGGTGACGGCCGCCGTCGGAGGCGGGATCGTGGGCAGCGTCCTCCGGTCGCCCTCGGTCGGCGAGGTCACGCCGCTGCGGACGGGGCTGGCGGTGTCGGCCAGCGGGCGCACCAGCTGCCGGGTAGTGGTGACCGGCACCCGTCCGGCATCGCTGCTGGTCAGCCTGGACGGCTACCCCGGCGCCGACACCGACGTGTCGGTGGTGATGGAGACGGCCACCGCCGAGACGATCCCCCTCGGCCCCCTGCACATCACCGGCGGGCACGGGCTCCTGGTGACCACCCTCGACCTCGACGCCTCCTCCCTCACCGTCATGCGCATGCTCGACCGCGACGGCCGCGTCATCTACGAGGCCGTCCTCCACGACCACCACACCTTGACGTCCGAGTAGGTGGCCGCCCTCGACGACCCCATCCCCCCCACCATCGAGTGGCACGACGGTCGGGTGCGGATGATCGACCAGCGGCGGCTGCCGGGCGAGCTGGTCCTCCTCGAGGCGTCCACCGTGGAGGAGGTGTGCGCCGCCATCCGCGGCCTGGCCGTGCGGGGTGCGCCCGCCCTGGGCGTGGCCGGGGCCATGGGCATCGCCCTCGCGGCGGCGGCCGGGCTCGACCTCGACGTGGCCGCGGCCACCATCTGCGCCACCCGGCCGACAGCGGTGAACCTGGCGTGGGGGGTGGCCCGGGCCCGGGCCGCGGCCGACCCGGTGGCGGAGGCCCAGGCGGTGGCGGCGGAGGACGTCGCCCGCAACCGCCGCCTCGGTGCTCACGGCGCACCCCTCCTGCCGGTGGACGGCCGCGTCCTCACCCACTGCAACGCGGGGCCCTGGCCTGCGCCGGCTACGGCACCGCCCTCGGCGTCATCCGGGCCGCCCACGAGCAGGGCCGGGCGCCGACGGTGTGGGTGGACGAGACCCGCCCCGTCCTCCAGGGCGCCCGCCTCACCGCCTGGGAAGCTCGACCGCCTCGGCATTCCGGCCACGCTGGTGGCGGACGGGATGGCCGCCGGCCTCATGGCCGCCGGGGAGGTCGACTGCGTGGTCGTGGGGGCCGACCGGATCGCGGCCAACGGCGACGTGGCCAACAAGGTCGGCACCTACGGGGTGGCAGTCATGGCCGCCTACCACGGCATCCCGTTCTACGTCGCCGCTCCCACCTCCACCGTCGACCTGGCCTGCCCGAACGGGGCCGCCATCCCCATCGAGCAACGATCGGCGGAGGAGGTGACGATGATGGCCGGCCACCGCATCGCCCCCGAGGGGTTCGCAGTCGACAACCGGGCCTTCGACGTCACCCCCGCCGCCCTCGTCACCGCCATCGTCACCGAGGAGGGTGTGGTCCGGCCGCCGTTCACCGAATCCCTGGCCGCGCTCTGCCGGCGGACAGGCGGATTCAGAACAGGCGGGCCGGCTCCTCCGCCGGGTTGAGCAGGTCGGGGCCGTCGTGGGCGACGCTGTTGACTCTCGGGTCGACGGGGTGGAGGTGGAGGTAACCGACTTCCGCTGGCCGGAGCAGCGGCAGCACCCCGTCGGGGTCGACCAGTCCGGGGTCGAGCCACCGGGCCTGATCGGCCTCCGTCGCCAGCACCGCCGGCATGCGGTCGTGGAGGCGGGCGACGTCGGCGTTGGCAGCCACGGTGACGATGGTGACCGTCACCAGCGCCTCGCCGTCAGGCGCCACCCACCGGTCCCAGAGCCCGGCCAGCACCAGCGGGCCGCCGTCCGCGGGGGCCAGGAACCAGGGCTGACGACCGCTCGGGAGCCGCCGCCACTCGTAGAAGCCGTCCACCGGCACCAGGCACCGGCGCCGACCGACCAGGTCGGCGAAGGCGGGTCGCTCGAGGAGGGACTCGGCCCGGGCGTTGATCGGGCGGGGCCCCGCCGACGGATCGGTGGACCACGACGGCACTAGTCCCCAGCGCATCAGGCCCAGCCGCCGGTTGCCGGCCCGGGTCCCGGCCACCACGTACAGCTCCCGGCCCGGGGCCACGTTCCAACTCGGCGGGAGCTCGGGGGCGACGACCTCGTCGACCCTCAGCCAGTCGACCAGCTGGGTGACCGAGCTGCTGGACACGACACGGCCGCACACCCCATGCAGGGTATGCGGCCGGTCGCCCCAGCGGACTTGTTGGGAAGCTACACGCGCACGCCGCGTCGGCGGTTCACGGCGTTGTAGATGAGCAGGACGATGATGGCCCCGATCACCGAGCCGATGAGGTTGGCCGGGTGCAGCCCGATGTCCTCGGCGTCGTTGCGGAACAGGGCGTCGGCCAGGAACCCGCCCAGGAACGAGCCGACGATGCCGAGCACGATCGTGGCGGCGATGCCCATGGGGTCGCGTCCGGGGACGAGCAGGCGGGCGAGGGCGCCGGCGATGAGGCCGACGATGGCGAGCCAGATGATGAATCCGATCATGTGAGGATCTCCTGTCCTGACTGGCGAACTGTGTCTGACAGGTAGGTTCCCGGCCCCGATTGGGTGCAAACTCCGGCGATGGCGAGGAAGCCGACCGTCACCGGGGTGCTGCTGGCCGCCGTGCTCCCACTCCTGGTGGCGACCGTGGTCGGGCTGGCCGCCCTCTGGCCCGATGACGATGCCGTCGGGCGGCCGTCGACCTTAGGCCCCCCCGTCCAGCTGGTGGACGGCACCGTGGTCGCCGACCGGGAGGTCCCGTGCAACGGCAGCTCCGGAGCCGTGGCCCGCAGCTGCCGGGTGGCCACCGTGCGCCTCACGGAGGGGCCGGAGAAGGGGCGAACCACCGTCCTCGACCTGTTCGAGGGACCGGGTCAGCCCCGGCTCCACACCGGCGACCCCGTCGTCCTGGGCCGGGCCGACGACCGGGGCCGGGTCGACTACTACTTCTCCGACTTCCAACGCCGGACGCCGCTGCTGTGGCTGGGCCTGGTGTTCGCGGTGGCGGTCGTCGCCGTCGGCCGCATGCGGGGCCTGGCCGCCCTGATCGGGCTGGGCCTGAGCTTCGTCCTCCTGGTGGCCTTCGTGCTCCCGGCCATCCTGGAGGGCAGCAACGCCCTGCTGGTGGCGATCGTGGGGTCGTCGGCGATCATGTTCGTGCTGATGTACCTGGCCCACGGGGTCAACAACAAGACCACCACCGCCCTGCTGGGCACCCTCGTCAGCCTCGCCCTCACCGGGATCCTGGCCGCGCTGTTCGTCGACTTTGCCCGCGTGGCCCAGGTCAACACCGAGGAGACGGCCTACCTGCAGATCAGCGCCGCCCAGGTCAGCCTGGAGGGCATCCTGCTGGGCGGGATCATCATCGGGTCGCTTGGCGTGCTCAACGACGTGACCGTCACCCAGGCGTCGGCGGTGTGGGCCCTCCGGGACGCCGATCCCAGCGCCGGTGCCACCGACCTCTACCGGCGGGCCATGCGCATCGGGCGCGACCACATCGCGTCCACCGTCGACACTCTGGTGCTGGCCTACGCGGGCGCCTCCCTGCCCCTGCTGCTGTTGTTCAGCCTGGCCAGCCGGCCCATCGGCGACGTGGTCACCGGCGGCCTGGTGGCCCAGGAGATCGTCCGCACCCTGGTCGGGGGCATCGGACTGGTGGCGTCGGTGCCCGTCACCACCGGCCTGGCGGCGTTGGTCGCCACCCGGGGCGCCGAGGCGAAACGCGGCCCCGTCGCCGCATAGGGTGTGGATATCGCCTTCCGAGCACGGCTTCCCCTGGTCACGATGGCGTTGGCGGTCGCTCTTCTCGCCGCCCTCACCGGCGCGTCCAACCACATCCGCTCCGACGGCGACGGCCAGGGCCAGCCGCTGGCGGTCGGTATCGCCGACGACCATCCGGCGGCGGCCGGCACGTCGGGCGCGACCGGGACCACGGAGGGGGCCGCCGGGGCGGCCGCGGCCGCCGGCCGACCGACGACGACCCTGGCCGGGGCGGCCGCGTCGACCGGGACTGCCGGCCAGGCCACCACCACCACCACGATCGTCGACGCCGCGGCCGCCGCCGCGGCGGGCGCGGACGAATCCGGAGGCGAGGGCGACGGCGAATCCGACGATGAGCCGGAGCCCGACGCCACGCCCACCCGGGTCGAGGCGGTCGTCGAGCCGCCGCCCCCTCCACCCCCGCCGGTGCCGGTCGGCCTCACCCGCCAGCCCAACGTCGAACTCGAGGTCCTCACCCTCACCAACATGGACCGGGGGAACAATGGAGTCCCGCCCGTCAACCGCGACGGCTGCCTCGACGCGGAGGCGTCGGCGTGGGCTCACGCCATGGCCGAGTCCGTCACCATGGCCCACAGCGCGGGCGGCGGCGGCGCGGTGCAGGGGTGCCGGGGGTCGAACGCCTACTGGGGCGACAACGTCGGCTACTGGCAGCCCTGCTACGCCTCGGAGATGGAGGCGTGGTGGATGAACTCACCGTCCCACCGCCCCCACATCCTCGATACCAACTTCACGGCCGTCGGCATCGGCGTGTGGGCCGAGCCCAGCGGCCGGTGCTGGTTCCAGGTGTATTTCGGGTCCTGACCCGGCTCAGCGGGTGACGACCACCGTATTGACGATCTTGTCGGCGAACGTCTGTCGCTTCGGGTCCCACAGCGGCCACAGGTAGCCGAGCCCGCAGGGCAGGGCGTCGACGATGTGGAGCAGCCAGCGGCCGATGCTCAGCCCGACGCCGGGAGGCGTGATCCCGTCCAGGCGGACCAGGCGGATGTCGAGCACGCCCTTCCCGATCGTCTGACCGGTGTGGCCCTGGCGCACCATGTTCCAGATCTGGAAGGCGAGGCTGCCCAGGCCACCGAGGAGGCCGAGCATCGTGCCCAGGCTCTCGGAACCGCTGCCCACGATCGCACCCAGGATGAACCCGCCGAACGAGATGGCGGCGCCGATGAGCCAGTCGACGAGGAAGGCGCCGACCCGCTGGCCCCAAGACGCCAGTGGAGGCCCGCTGGGTGCGATCCCGCCCTCCCACGGATCCGACGACGGTGGGTAGTCCGACATGCCCGCTCCTTCCACCGACCGCCGAGTTCTCGGGCGGACGGTCGCCCGACAGTAGGTGCTGGGAGGGCCTGAGGCGAGGGGCGTACCTTGGCGGCCGTGGTGACAGCAACCCTCGACCGGGAGCAGTCCCGCCATCTGCGGTGGGCCGGCGGGCTCATGGTGGGCGCGGGCGTGGTGCTGACCCGCCTCCCGGCCGGCACCGGGCTCCCCTGCCCCCTGCGCTCCCTGACGGGCGTCCCCTGCCCGTTCTGCGGGATGCAGACGAGCGTGAAGGCGACCCTCGTCGGCGACCTCGGGCGGGCGGTGGCGGCGAATCCTGCCGGCGTGGTGGCGGTGATGGTGGCCCTCGTCCTCCTCGTGACCCGCCCGAGCCAGATCCGGGTGCCACCGACGGCAGTGGTAGCGACCGTGCTGGCCTGCCTGTGGGTGTGGGAACTGGCCCGCTTCGGGCTGCTGCCCGGTTTCTGACCTCTAGCGGGCGGCCCAGGTGGGGACGAGGTGGCGGGCGGCCCGGGTTTCGTCGACCCGTCCGACGGGGGTGTTGCGGGGGGCGGCGTGGGCCGCCTCCGCCCCCTCGGGCGTGGCCGCCGCCTCGGCGATGCGGGTGAGGGCCTGGGCCAGCGCCTCCAGGGTCTGGGGGCTCTCGGTCTCGGTGGGCTCGATCATGAGCGCCTCCTCGACGATGAGCGGGAAGTACACGGTGGGGGCGTGGAAGCCCTCCTCCAGCAGGCGCTTGGCCACGTCGATGGCCTTCACCCCGGTGCGCTTCTTGAGACCGGCGGCGGAGGCGACGAACTCGTGCATGCACATCCGGTCGTAGGGCACGTCGTAGACGCCCCGCAGCCGGTGGCGCAGCCAGTTGGCGTTGAGGACGGCGGCGTCGGCCACCCGCCGCAGGCCGTCGCCCCCATTGGCCAGCATGTACGAGTGGGCCCGGGCCAGGGCGAGGGCGTTTCCGTGCCAGCCGTGGACCCGCCCGATGGAGCGTTCCGGCTGCTCCCACCCGAAGCGGTCGTCGATGCGCACCGGCCGAGGACCGGGTAGGTAGGGCGCCAGGGCGGCGGTGACCGCCACCGGCCCCGCCCCCGGCCCGCCCCCGCCGTGAGGGACGGCGAACGTCTTGTGCAGGTTGGAGTGGACGATGTCGAAGCCCATGTCGCCCGGCCGGGTGACGCCGAGGATGGCGTTCAGGTTGGCCCCGTCGTAGTAGACGAGCCCCCCCACCTCGTGGACGGCGGCCGCCATCTCGACGATGTCCTCCTCGAACAAGCCGAGGGTGTTGGGGTTGGTGAGCATGATGGCGGCCACGTCGTCGTCTAGACGCTCCCGGAGGGCGGCCACGTCGACCAGGCCCCGGGCGTCGGAGGGGACCTGGGTGACCTGGTAGCCGCCCAGGCTGACCGAGGCCGGGTTGGTGCCGTGGGCCGAGTCGGGGATGAGGACCCGGGTGCGGGGACGGGCGCCGACGGCCGGTGGGTGGTCGCGGTGCCAGGCCCGGACGAGCAGCAGCCCGGTCAGCTCGCCGGCCGCCCCCGCCGGCGGCTGGAGCGTGGCGGCGGCCATGCCCGTGATCTTGCACAGGTCGGCTTCCAGGTCGACCAGCAGCTCGAGCCAGCCCTGGATGTGCGCCACCGGGGCCGCCGGATGGACGTTGGCCAGACCGGGACGGAAAGCGGTGGCGTCGCAGAGCTTGGGGTTGTACTTCATGGTGCACGACCCAAGCGGGTAGGCCCCCAGGTCGACGGAGTACTGGCGGTGGGTGAGGCGGGTGAAGTGGGCCACCAGGTCGCGCTCGGACACGTCGGCGATCGGCGCCGGGTCGACCCGCAGGTGCTCGGCCGGCACCAGCTCGTCGGCCGACCACTCCGGCAGGCCCGTCGTCCGGAACGAGGCCGCCGACCGGCCGGGCACCGACAGCTCGAAGATCGTCGGCTCCCCGTCCCGGCCCATGAGGGGAGCGCTCGACGCCCGCCCGCCGGGAGCCGCACCTGCGCCCGACGTCACCTGATCACCTTGTCCAAGGCGACCACGTAGCGGTCGATCTGGACCCGGGTGCGGCGCTCGGTGACGGCCACCAGCAGCCCCTCCCCGTACTCGTCCCCCAACGGCACGCCGGCCAGGAACCCCTCCTCGGCCATCCGCTCGACGACGACGTCGGCCGCCACCGGCAGGCGGAGGGCGAACTCCCGCAGCACCGGGCGCGCTCGCCAGCGGCTCCACCCCGTCGACGGCCAGCAGCGCCTCCCGGGCGTAACGGGTGCCCCGGGCGCACCGCAGCGGCCAGCTCCCGGAGGCCGGCGGTGCCCAGCCAGGCCAGGTGGACGGCGAAGGCCACCGCGATCAGGGTCTGGTTGGTGCAGACGTTGGACGACGCCTGCTCCCGGCGGATGTCCTGCTCCCGGGTGCGCAGGGTGGTGACGTAGGCCCGCCGGCCCTCGACGTCGACCGTCTCGCCCACCAGCCGCCCCGGCAGCCGGCGCACGTGCTCCATGCGGCAGGCGAACAGGCCCAGGTAGGGACCACCGAACGACAGCGGCGTGCCGAAGGGCTGCCCTTCCCCCACCACCACGTCGACGCCGAAGTCCCCCGGCGGCTTCAACACGCCGAGCGACACCGGGTCGGCGGCGACGACCACGTGGGCGCCCACCGCCCGGGCCGCGGCCACCGCCGCCGGCCACGTCCTCCAGGCACCCGAGGTAGTTGGGGTGCTGCAGCACGAGCACGCCGGGAGGGTCGCCGTCGCCCGCCTCGGGCCAGGCGGTGCGCCCGTCCTCCAGGTCGACCACCCGCAGGTCGTGGCCCGACCCGGCGGCGAAGGTGGCCATCACGTCCCGCCAGTAGGGATGCACGCCCCGCGACACCCACACGCGCCGGCGGCCGGTGGCCGCCACCGACAGGTTGACCGCCTCCACGCACGCCGAGGCGCCGTCGTACAGCGAGGCGTTGGCCACCTCCATCCCCGTCAGCCGGGTGACCAGGGTCTGGTACTCGAACAGGGCCTGGAGGACGCCCTGGGCGACCTCCGGCTGGTACGGGCGTGTAGGCGGTCACGAACTCGGAGCGGAAGGCCAGGGCGCTGACCACCGACGGGATGTCGTGGTCGTAGGCGCCGGCGCCGGCGAAGCACACCAGGTCGGCGGACGCGGGACGGTTGGCCGCCGGCCAGCCGGTCGATGCGGTCGAGCACGTCGGGCTCGCTCAGCCCGGGGGCGAGGTCGAGCCCCTGGCCCGACGCCAGGCGGAGGGCGGCCGGCACCGCCGCGAACAGCTCGTCGAGCGACGACAGCCCGATGGAGTCGAGCATCTCGGCGATCTCGGCGTCGGTGTGGGGGACGAAGTGGCCCACGTCGCTAGCGCTTCTCCTTGCGGACGAAGGGCGGGTCGACCACCCGGCCGGGCAGGAGCTGGCCCCGGGCGTCGACGGTGACCTCGTCGCCCGGCCGGACGTGGGGCCGGAGGAAGGCGAGGGCGATGCCCCGGCCGAGCGTGGGCGAGAAGTTGCCGCTGCTGACCTCGCCCAGGGGGCCGTCGCGGCCGATGACGCCGTACCCCGCCCGCGGCGGCTGGCGGCCCTCGACCTCGATGCCGGTGAGCAGGCGGTCGACGCCCCGCGCCCGCTCCGCCTCCAGCGCCTCTCGGCCCCGGAAGTCGCCCTTCTTCCAGGACACGACCCACCCGAGGTTGGCCTGGAGCGGCGTGATGCCGGGGCCCAGCTCGTGGCCGTGGAGGGGCAGGCCCGCCTCCAGCCGGAGGGTGTCGCGGGCGCCCAGCCCGGCGGGGAGGAGGCCGGCGTCGAGGAGGGCCTCCCAGAAGGCGGGGGCGGCCGCCGCCGGAATGGCCACCTCGACGCCGTCCTCGCCCGTGTAGCCGGTGCCCGCGCGAGTAGGCGGTGACGCCTTCCCACGTGAAGCGGCGCACCTGGAAGCGGGGGACGGCCGCCGCCTCGGGCGCCACGTCGGCCAGCCACCGCCGGGCTTCCGGCCCCTGTACGGCCACGATCGCACGCGACGCGGTGACGTCGTCGCCCCCGACCGCCTCCACCACCCGCTCGGTGTTCGACGCGTTGGGCATCACGTGGAACTCGTCGTCTCCGTCTCTGTTTGGGCCGATCCACCACACGATGAGGTCGTCGAGGACCGACCCATCGGCCTCGTCGAGGAGGTGGGTGTACTGCGCCCGACCAGGGGCGATGCGGCCCAGGTCGTTGGTGAGGGTGCGCTGGAGGCGGTCGTAGGCGTCGGTCCCCGCCACCCGCACCGAGCCCAGGTGGCTGACGTCGAAGATCACCGCCCCGGTCCGGCAGGTGCGGTGCTCGGCCAGCGTGCCCGAGGGGTACGAGAGCGGCATCTCCCAGCCCCCGAAGGCGACCATCTTGGCCGCCAGGTCCCGGTGGGCCTGGTCGAGCGGCGACCGGCGGAGCATGGCCGGACAGTATCGGCCCCGAGCGACCCACCCCGTCACCTGGCTGCCCTACAGCGTCGGTCCGCAACGACCGATACCGCCAGAATGAAGGCCGCGGTGCCGCCGTCGTGGTGGCGGCGCTCGCCCTGACCGTGCTCTGCGCCTGCGGGAACGACGGTCCGTCTGCAGCCGCCTACTCCTCCAGACTGGCAGCAGCGTTCGACGCCGACCCGGGCGGTGACTTGGACCAGCCCGACGCCGCCTGTCTGGCCCGAAAGTTCGTCGACCTCGCCGGGACGGGCAACCTACGCCGGGTCGTCGCCGATCCCGATGCCCTCCCGGCCGCCGATCTCGATGCTCTGGGCCTCGACGACGGCGCAGTCGAGGGTCTGGTGGCCGCCTGCGCGGTGGAGATCGACGACATCGACGTCGCCGCGCTCGCGGGTCTACCGGCGCAGATCATCACCCCCGGCCTGGCTGTCCCCTACGCCCGGGCGGTGGCCTCCTTCGCCACCTTCGACGGGTCCCATGCCGACCTCGACGAGCGGGTGGCGGCGTGCGTGGGGGAGGCGGTCGTCGACGCCGCCGGCGTTCCCGCCCTCGTCGATCTGGCCCTCCGTCCGACCTCATCGCCGCCCGCGACCTCACCGCCGCCGGACTGCGGGTCACCGTCGACGCGGCCGATCGGTTCGCGCCCGCGCTGGCTCGCTGCGGGGTGTCGTTGCGAGGGATCATCGGTGCGGGACTGGCCCGGGTCAGCGATCAGCGGGTGGCCTCCTGCGTGCTCGGCACCCTCGACGAGATCGAGCTGGGTCGTTTCGGGTACCTCACCGTCGCCGGAGAGCCCACCCTCTCTTCCGGAAACGTCTCGGTCGACCTGTCCCTGCAGGCGTGCGGGTTCTACGCCAGCGCCGATCAGCGGGCCTACGTGGACTCCATCGTGTCCGGACTCCTCACCGACCCGCTCCTCGCCGTCGAACTGGACCGCGCCGAGTGCATCGCCACCGACTTCGTCGCCACCGTCACGCCCCGTGCCCTCGAGGGGGCCGGCTTCGGGGTCTCCGCCTTCCGGGGCGGGGATGTCTCTCGACTCGGACTCGGCGAGGATCTCGGGTCCGCGCTGGTCGCGGCGTTCGAGAACTGCGGCCTCCCCCCCGCCGACCTCATCGTCGAGCTGCTCGCCACGATCCTCCCGATCAGCGCCGACCAGGCGGAGTGCATCCTGGCGTCACTGGAGCCGGCGGTCGCGGACGCGTTCGTGGCGGCTGCCCTGGCCGCCGGTGGACCCGAATCGGCCCTCGACGGCCCGACGGCTCGGGAGATGCTCGACATCCTCACCGCATGCGGCCTGGCGGACGGCTCGACAGGATCGGTGCCCCCGGGGTCGGTACACCACGCCTGACCGGTCCGGCGCAGGGGTCCCCCGTTCTGGGGACCCCCGTCGGTACGATGCCCTGTGGATCGTCGGCGGCGGACCGTCGTCGCAGGGGCCCTGTTGCTGGCGGCCGTCGCCTGCTCGGCGGCTGCCGACCCGCCCGTCGACGGCGTGGCCGGCTCGACCACGCTGCCCTCGACCACCCTGGCGGCCGCCCCGTCGGACGACACCTTCCCCATCACGGCCACGCCGTCGACCCCGACGACGACCGTTCCGACCGGCGCGACCGGCCTCCTGACGTTCCGGGGCAACGCCACCCGCAGCTTCTACGGCACCGGTCCCCTACCGGCGGCACCGGCGGTGCATTGGGAGTACCCCGACCGGCGGATGTGCTCGGACTCCACCGTGGGCCTAGAGGTCTCGGAGTGGTGCGGCACGGGCTGGACGGGCCAGCCGGCAGTGGTGGAGCGGAACGGGCGCACGTGGGTGATCTTCGGGGCCTACGACGGCGCCGTCCACTTCCTCGACGGCGCCACCGGCCGCAGCCTGCTCCCCCCGTTCCGTACCGGCGACCTGGTCAAGGGCAGTGTCACCGTCGACCCCGACGGCTACCCGCTCGTCTACATCGGCTCCCGCGACAACGCCTACCGGGTGATCGCCATCGACCGGGTGGTGCCCACCGAGCTGTGGCGGCTCGACGCCGACGCGGTGTCGCCGACCCTGTGGAACGACGACTGGGACGGGTCGGGCCTCGTCTCCGGCGGCTACCTCCTCGAGGGCGGCGAGAACAGCCAGTTCCACGCGGTGCAGCTCAACCGGTCCTACGGCGCCGACGGCATGGTCGAGGTGGCACCCGTCCTCGCCTTCCACACCCCCGGTTGGGACGACGAGCTGCTGGAGTCCCTCGACGACTTCGACGTGTCCATCGAGAACTCGGTGGCCCTCGCCGGCGGGGTCGCCTGGTTCGCCAACTCGGGCGGGCTGGTGCAGGGGTGGGACGTGTCGGGCCTGCTCGCCGGCACCGGCGTGGTGCCCGAGCGGGTGTTCCGGTTCTGGATGGGCGACGACGTCGACGCCACCGTCGTGGTCGACGACGAGGGGATGCTCTACGTGGGCGCGGAGTGGGAGCGCCACACCGCCCGGGGCCGGCAGGTGGGCCAGATCGTCAAGCTCGACCCCGGCCGGCCCAGCCCCCTGCTGTGGTCGGTGGCCGACCAGCAGCCGGCCGTGGGCGACCTGGCCGGCCTGGCCGGCGTGTGGGCCACGCCTGCCCTGTGGGACGACCTGGTGATCGCGGCCACCAACGGGGGCCGGGTGCTGGGCATCGACCGGGCCACCGGCCGGGTGCGGTGGACCAAGGTCCTGCCCGGGCCGGTGTGGCAGTCGCCGGTGGTCGTCGACGGCGTCCTGATCCAGGGCGACTGCCACGGCGTCCTCCACGGCTACGACCTGGCCGACACCGCCGTCGACCCCCCCGAGCTGTGGACGGTCCAACTCCCCGGCTGCATCGAGTCCACCCCCGCCGTCTGGAACGGTCGTATCTATGTCGGGACAAGGGAGGGACACCTGTTCGGAATCGGTTGAGCGGCCCCCTTCCGTCAGGAAACGTAAGGGATGGGGTTCACCGGGTCGCCGTCGATGCGGACCTCGAAGTGCAGGTGGGGGCCGGTACAGGTCCCGGTGCAACCGACGCGGCCGATCGTCTGGCCCCGGCTCACCCGCTCGCCGGCGGAGACTAGGAGCTGGCTCTGGTGGCCGTAGAGGGTGGCGATGCCGCCTCCGTGGTCGACGATGGTGGCGTTGCCGTAGCCGCCCAGCCAGCCCGCGCTCACCACCACCCCATCGTCGGCGGCGTGAATGGGCTCGCCCGACCCGGCCCCGATGTCGACCCCGGTGTGCATGCGGACGGTGCCGAAGACGGGGTGCACCCGCTGCCCGTAGGGCGAGCCGTACGAGTGCCCGGGCAGGGGGTCGGCCAGCTGGCCCCCCGAGCCGGCGGCCGACGAGTCCGACCCGCTGGTGTCCTCCAGGCCCCGCCGGGCCCGAAGGGTCTCGCTCACCGCCTCCGACTGGGCCGCCAGGTCGGCCAGCTCGGTGTCGAACTCCGCCTTGCGGGCGTGGGCCTCGCTGTACAGGCGGTCCCGCTCGGCGACCTCGGCCTCGGCGTCGGCCAACAACCCCACGCTCACCCGCCGACCCTCCTCAGCCGCGGCCGCGTCGGCCGACGCCCCCGCCCGCTTCTTGGTCATCTCCCGCCGCACGCCGTCGATCTCCTCCAGGAGGTCGGCCACCTCGTCCCGCAGCGCCTCCTCCTCGGCCAGCGTCTCCGCCTGGCTGCTGCCCAGGAAGTGGACGTAGGACCGGCGGGCGGCCAGCGCCCCCAGGTCGTTGGCGTAGAGCAGCGACGAGGCGTAGCCGAGGGCGCTCGAGCGCCCGGTGTAGGCGTCGAGGGCCAGCTGCTGGCGGTGGACCCGGGCCTCGTCGAGCTTCACGTTGGCCGCCTCCAGCTTGTGCTCGAGGGTCCACTGCCGGGCCTGGAGGGCGCCCAGGTGGTCCTCGGCCGCGTTCGAGCTCGCTCTCGAGGTCCTGCACCTCCTCGGTGACGCCGGCCGCCTCCGACTCGATCTCCTGCCGGCGGTCCTCGGCCGCCTCGATCAGCTCCAGCAGCTCGGCCTCGCTGGCCGAGGCCAGGTCGCCGGCGTCGGTGATGCTCGACGCCTGGCGACCCGTGGCGGCCCCGGTCGCAGCCCGGCTCCCGGCCGCCGCCCCCGCAGGCGCCCCCCCGGCGCCGCCCGCGAGGCTGAGGCTAGCGAGGACGACCACGACGACGGCCCGCCGAATACCGCCCACCGCGGTGGCCACGCCAGCCACACCAGGAACACCAGCCACACCAGGCACAGTAAGCGGGCGTTATCCACAGGACAACTCCGCTGTCCACAGGCCATCGAGCTGGTGACACTTCGACCGCCCCTGGCCGGGCGAAGTGTCACCAGTTCGGCTACGAGCGGAGGGCGGCCAGGACCTCCTCGTGGAGCAGGCCGTTGGTGGACACCGCGCTGCCGCCGTCGGCCCGGGCCTCGCCCGCCAGGTCGCTGAAACGGCCTCCCGCCTCCTCCACGATGACCTGGATGGGGGCGACGTCCCACAGCGACACCTCGGGCTCGGCCGCGATGTCGACCGCCCCCTCGGCCACCAGCACGTGTGACCAGAAGTCGCCCAGCCCCCGGCTGCGCCAGCAGCGACGGGCCAGCCGCAGCAACCGGCCGCCATCCACCGAATCGCCGGTGGGCGGGTCGTCGAAACGCTCCAGGCCGTCGTAGGAGATGAAGGCGTCCTCCACCGCCGCCACCTTGGACACGTGGATGCGCCGCCCATCGGCCCACGCCCCCTCGCCCCGGGCCGCCCACCACCGCCGGCCCAAGGCGGGTGCCGACACGACCCCCGCCACCATGCGCCCGTCCCGCTGGAGGGCGATCAGGGTGGCCCACACGGGCACGCCCCGGACGTAGTTCTTGGTCCCGTCGATGGGGTCGACGATCCACCGGGCCGACGCCCCCGAGGCGCACGAGTCCTCCCCCCGCTCCTCCCCCAGGATGGCCTGGCCGGGCCGGGCGACGCCCAACGCCCGCCGCAGCGCGTCCTCCACCGCGTGGTCGACCTCGCTGACCGGGGTCAGGTCGGGCTTGGTCTCGACCAGCAGGTCGAGGGCCCGGAAGCGGGCCATGCTGATCCCGTCGGCGAGGTCGGCCAGCTCGAGGGCGAGGGTGAGATCGAGGCCGAACGTCACGCCGGCTTGCGGCCCCGGCGGTGCTCCTGCTCGTCGGCCCCCCGGTCGGAGTCGCGCTCGGGGTCGTCGAAGCGCAGCGGCAGGGGCTCGACCGACTCGTCTACGGGGACGTCCTGCGACGGTGGCTCCAGGCCGTACTTCACCAGAAGGGCCAGGTAGTCCCGCTGGTAGAAGACCTTGATGCGGACGTCGGGGTACAGCTCCCGCAGCCGGCGGGCCTTGCGGTTCTTCTTGGTCACCAGGTTCTGGTTCATGGTGGTGATCTCGATGAACAGGTCGTAGCCGGGCAGGTAGAAGTCTGGCGTGAAGGCCTGGGTGGGCTTACCCTCCCGGTCGGCCTCGAGGGTGAAGGACCGGGGCTCGTACTCCCACGCGATCCCGTAGAAGTCGAGCAGCTTGGCGAACTGGAGCTCGGAGTTGTGGGCGAAGCGGGTGGTCGTGTGGGGCAGGGTCGGTGGGGGCTGTGGGGGTGGTGGCAGCGGGGCCCGAGCGGCCCTCGAGGGACGTCGGACGGTCGGGCTGGTCGCCCGCGACCGGCCCCGAGTCGGCCGCAGCAACCAGGGCCCTATCCCCCTCCGCCACCGGCTTCGGCCGACGCCGCCGGGTGCGCGGGATGGATCTTGGGACCGGGTGCCGGCATGTCGTGGATGGCGGCGTCGAGCGCCTCCTTCACCCCGCCCAGGGCGACGATGCTGAGCACGCCCTGGCCCCGCCGGACCAGGTCGACCAGCTCGCCGTCGGTGCGGACCAGGACCGAGCCCGATCCGTCGGTGACGAGGGTGGCGGAGGCGATGTCGTCGCCGAGGGTGGTGCGGAGGTACTCCACCGCCCGCCGCGCCGTCTGGAGGGCGACACCGGCGTCGAGCAGGCCCTTGATGACCTTGAGCTCGACCAGGTCACGGTACGAGTACCGGCGCTGGGTGCCGCTGCCCTTGGCGTCGGCGATCGACGGCCGGATCAGGTCGGTGCGAGCCCAGTAGTCGAGCTGGCGGTACGTGATCCCCACGATCTTGCAGACCTGCGGCCCCCGAAAACCAGCGTCCTCCGCCATCTGCACCTCCCTCTCTCACTCACGCGACGAGCGCTTCCGCATCGTTGTAGTTACGCCCGTGTGAGCGAGGCTAGCGCGCCGCCAGAGAGGATTGAGCGATGAGGAGGAGCCCAGCCGGGGGCTGGGCCTACGACGCGAAATCCTCGGGGTTCACTCCCTCGAGGAACTCGCGGAACTTCTCGACCTCGATCTCCTGCTCGTCGTCGTCGCTCACGGTGACGCCGGCCTCCTCCAGCACCGACTCCTGGGCGAAGATCGGGGTGCCCAGGCGGGCAGCGAGGGCGATGGCGTCGGAGGGCCGGCTCGACACTTTGGTGCCCGAACCGGAGCCGGTGAGCTCGATCTCGGCGTAGAAGGTGCGGTCGCGCAGCTCGGTGATGACGATGCGCTCCACGCCGATGCCGAGGGAAACGAGCAGGTCGCGCATGAGGTCGTGGGTCATCGGGCGGGGCGTCTCGACCCCCTGGAGGGCGAAGGCGATGGCCGTGGCCTCGACCGCTCCGATGAAAATGGGCAGCACGCGATGCTCGCCGTCGGCCTCCCGCAGGAGGACGATCGGACTGTTGGTTGGCATCTCGACCCGGACGCCGACCAGATGCATCTCGACCACGAACTGACCTTACCGCCTTACCTGGACCGGCAGTACAACTCCGGGACATACGCATCGGCGTCGGCCTTGAGCACCTTGAGGTCGGCGGCCAGCACCCGGTCGAGATCCCGGTAGCGCTGGGCGAAGTCGAGGCCGTAGCCGATGACGAAGTCGTCCCCGATCTCGAAGGCCCGGTACTCGATGGGCGTGGGCACGATCCGCCGGGCGGCCTTGTCGAGCAGGGCGCAGGCCCGGATCGAACGGGGCCGCCGGCCGGCCAGCTCCCGGCGCAGCCAGGTGAGGGTGAGCCCGGTGTCGACGATGTCCTCCACCACGATCACGTCCCGGTCGAGGATGTCGAGCTCGATGTCCTTGACGATCCGCACCCGGCCGGTGTCGGGGGCGTAACTGGACAGGGCCATGAAGTCGATCACCGGGTTGATGGTGAGCAACCGGATGAGATCGGCGAGGAAGGGGATGCTCCCCTTGAGCAACCCGACCAGCACCACCCCGTCGTCGGCCGTGGCCGAGATCTCGGCCGCCACCCGGGCCACGCCGGCGGCCAGCTCGTCGGGCGAGATGAGGACCCGCAGCGGCACGCCCGCACTCCGGACGTCGGGCGTGGGCTAGCCCTCGAAGTAGTGGCGGAGCAGCTGGCGGAGCATGGCCGCCCGCAGCCCCTGACCCAGCTGGGTGAGCTCGGCCAGCGCCTCGGTGGCCTGCTTGCGGGCCTGGGGGTTGCGCTGCTTGAGCATCGGCATCACCACCTGCTCGAAGAACCCCGCCTCCCGCTCCCCCGCCGTCTTGTACATCCGCAGGTGGCGGGCCTCCACGCCGTACTTGGTGAAACCGGCGGCCAGGTGGGCCACGTTGAGGGCGTCCTCGTCGTAGTAGGTGGCCGACGCCACCTTGCGCCCGGACAGGAGGCCGAACTTCTCCAGCTCCTTGAGCAGGTCCTCGTCGAGCCCGCTGGCGGCGCTCAGCTCGGCCAGGGTGAGGCTCACGCCCGCCGGCTCCACCCGCAGGGGCGGCAGGTCGAGGTAGCCGCCGGAGCCGGGGAACGACGACCCCCCGACCGACGCCGCGGCCGCCGCCGCCTGGACACCGGCCGGCTCCGGCACCGGGCTCGGTGTGGCGGGCATGGAGCCGTAGCGAGCGGGCGCAGGTGCAGGGGCGGGGGGTTCGCCGAGGTCGGGGGACGTTCCGCGGTGGGCGTCGTCGGCGAGGTCGACCGTGGCCGGCAACTCGTCACCGCCCTCCTCGCCTCCCCGGAGGCGGCCCTTGATGACCTTCAGGGGCAGGAAGTGCTCCCGCTGCTGGCGCAGGATCCAGCGCAGGCGCTCGACGTCGGTGTCGAAGAACTTGCGGTACCCCGACGGCGTGCGCTCGGGATCGAGCAGGCCCTGGCTCTCCAGGAACCTGATCTTGGAGATGGTGACGTCGGGGAACTCCTCCTTGAGCAGCGACAGGACTTCACCGATCGACAGGTACGCCCGGTCCTCCACGCTCCCCTATCCCTCTGCCTGTGTGCCGCCGGAGAAGAACACCAGACGGAACTTCCCGATCTGCAGCTCGTCGCCGTTGGCCAGCGGCGCCTCGTCGATCCGCTCCCGGTTGAGGTACGTGCCGTTCAGGGAACCGGCGTCGCGCACCCGGTACCCCTCCTCGTGGCGCACGACTTCGGCGTGGCGACGGGACACGGTGATGTCGTCGAGGAAGATGTCGCTGTTGGGATGGCGTCCGGCCCGGGTGACGTCGGCGTCGAGGGCGAACTTCGACCCCGCGTTGGGCCCCCGCTTGACCACCAGCATGGCCACCCCCTCGGACAGGTCGAGGGAAACCGACAGCTCCTCCTCGGTCTCACCCGAACCCTCCACCGGCAGGAAGGTGATGGTGGTGTCGTCGGCCCGCTCGGGCTCGATCAATGCCCCGCACGACGAGCAGAAGTTGGCGTCGTCGGCATTGAGGTGTCCGCACTGGTTGCAAAACACGATGCCCAACGCTAGTGCCCAGCCCGCTCGATGGCGATGACCGGCCCGGGAGGCCGCGTGTCATTCGCCGATCAGGGCCTGGTAGGCGGCGGCGTCGAGCAGGCCGTCGTAGGCCGTGGGGTCGTCGGGCTCCATGACGCAGATCCATCCCGCCCCGTAGGGGTCGTCGTTCAGCCGCCCGGGACCGTCAACGAGGTCGCCGTTGACCTCCAGCACCGTCCCCCGCACGGGGGCGTAGACGTCGGACACCGATTTCGTCGACTCCACCTCGCTCAGCGGGTGGTCGGCCTCGAAGATGGCGCCCACGTCGGGGAGCTGGACGAACACCACGTCGCCGAGGGCGTCCTGGGCGTAGTCGGTGATCCCCACCCGGAGGCGGCCGTCCTCGGCCAGAGCCCACTCATGGTCCTTGGTGTACCGGCGATCGTCGGGGACGTTCATCCTCGGAAACGTACCGGACGGGGCGAGGCCGGCGGGGCGCCCGGCATCACGAGGCAGGCGCCTGTCAGCGCAGGATCTGGCGGATGGTGCGGGCGTAGGCCTGGGCCAGGGCCCGGGACTCGGTGGCGCTCGACGCCTCGGCCCACACGTGGGTCACCGGCTCGTCGGGGTCGGGCAGCACCAACGCCCAGGCGCCGTCACCCTCGATCACCTTGACCCCGTCGACCAGGACCACCTCCTTGTCCTTGGCCTCCTCCACCACCCGGCGCATGACCAGGCCCTTCTGCTCCCACGGCGTGACGACGCTCTCGCGGGCGACGTGGACCCGGGGCAGCCCGGCGACGATCTTCGACAGCCGCAGTCCCGAGCGGGCCAGCAGCTCCAGCAGCTTCACCAGGGCGGCGGTGGCGTCGAAGGCGGGCAGGAAGTCGGGGAAGATGAAGCCGCCGTCCTGACTGGCGGCCAGGGTGATCCCGCCCGAGGCGGCCACGTCCATCAGGGACGGCGCCGAGACCTTGGTCCAGACCACCTCCGCCCCCGCCTCGGTGGCGATGCGCTCGGCGGCCGAGGTCACAGACACCGGCAGGGCGATCCGCGTCGTCTCGGTGGCGACCATGGTCACCATGGCCAGGAGGGCCTGCTCGTCGGAGAGGACGTGACCCTCGTCGTCGACCAGGATGATGCGCTCGCCGTCGGGATCGAGTACCGCCCCCAGGTGGGCCCGAGCTCCGCACCAGGTCGGCGACCCGACTGGCATGGACCTTGGCGTCGAAGGCGGCCGCCCCCGCGGTCGACGTGTAGGGGTTCACCGACAGGACGTCGGCCCCCAGCTTGGAGAAGACGTTGGCCATGACCAGCGACGTCGGCCCGAAGGCGTAGTCCATGACCAGCTGGTAGCCGGCGCTGCGGATGACGTCGCCGTCGACGGTCTCCATCAGGGCCGCGCTGTAGTACTCCAGCGCCCGGGGGGGATAGCCGATGTCGCCGATGTCGGCCGCGAACGCCCGCCGGAAGTCCTGCCGGAAGAAGATGCGCTCGATCTTGCGCTGAGCGCCGGCGTCGATATCGGTGCCGTCGGCGGTGAAGAAGCGGATGGTGACCGACTGGGGGTCGCCCGGCGTGAGCCGCACGGTGATCCCGCCCTGGGACCGCTGGATGCGGACCTGGAAGCGGCTGACCGGCACGGTGGCCATCTCCAGGTCGTCGACGTTGATCCCGGCCGAGTTCAGCCCCGCCATCACCGCCCGCTTCAGCGCCCGGGCGGCCCGGCTGGAGTCCCGCGACGTGGTGACGGTGGACCCCTTCTTCATGGTGGTCCCGTAGGCCATGGCCACCCGGACGGCCAGCTCGGGGGTCATGTCGACGTTGGCCAGCCCGCTCATCCCGTTGTGACCGAACAGGCTCCTGGTCCCCCGCGACTCCCACACGATCGACGAGTTGATGATGGCGTTGGGCTCGACCGTCTTGAACGGGTAGACCTTCACCCCCGCGTTGATGACCGCGTGCTCCCCCACGAAGCAGTTGTCGCCCAGGACGACGCCCTCCTCGCAGCGAGCGTGGGCCCGCAGGTCGCACGAGCGCCCCACCACCGATCCCCGCAGGCGGACGCCCTGGCTGAGGTAGGCGTTGTCGTGGACGACCGCCCGCTCGAGGAAGGCGTCGGACCGCACCATCACGTTGGCGCCCAGGACGGTGTACTCCCGGATGCTGGCCCCCGCTTCCACCCGGCAGTAGTCGCCGATGACGGCCGGCCCCTCGATGGACGCGTCCGGGTCGACCTCGGCCCCCTCCCCCAGCCACACCCCCTTGGCCATGCGGAACCCGGGGATGTCCATCGCCACCTTGCCGTCGAGGACGTCCTGGTGGGCCTTGTGGTACGCCTCCAGCGTGCCTACGTCCTCCCAGTAGCCCTCGGCCACGTAGCCGAAGAGGGGCTGGCCGTCGGCCAGCAGGCGGGGGAACACGTCGGACGAGAAGTCCACCGACTCGCCCTCGGGGATGTAGTCGAACACCTCCGGCTCGAGGACGTAGATGCCGGTGTTGACGGTGTCGCTGAACACCTGGCCCCACGTCGGCTTCTCCAGGAAGCGCTCGATCGACCCGTCCTCCCGGGTGATGACGATGCCGAACTCGAGCGGGTTCTCCATCGACTTGAGGGCGATGGTGGCTATCGCCCCCTTCTCCTTGTGGAAGGCGACCAGGGCCGAGAGGTCGAAGTCGGTGAGGACGTCGCCGGAGATGACGAGGAAGGCGTCGCCCAGCTCGGCCCGGGCATTGCGCACCGACCCGGCCGTGCCCAGGGGCGTCTCCTCGGTGGCGTAGACCATGCGCACGCCGAACGCGGACCCGTCGCCGAAGTAGGTGCGGATCGTCTGGGGCAGGAAGGCGAGGGTGACGACCACGTCGTCGAAGCCGTGCTCCTTGAGCAGGTGCACGACGTGCTCCATCATGGGCCGGTTGACCAGGGGCATCAGCGGCTTGGGCTGGTTCGACGTGAGGGGCCGGAGGCGCGTGCCCTCGCCCCCCGCCATGATGACGGCCTTCATGGGCGGCTCCTCCCCTCACGGAGGGCTTGCCGACCCTGAGGGACGTAGAGCAGGTTGGCGTACCAACCCGCGATGAGCCCGGCGATCGACACCACCAGCGCCAACGCGTAGGCGAGGCCGTGGCCGTCGCTGAGCAGGAACAGGGGGAATGCGATCATGAGGAGGAAGGTGCCCGTCTTGCCCCACCAGATCACGTCGATGCGCTTGGCACCCAAGGCCGCCAGCACCAGGGCGAGCACCCCTACCGACACCTCCCGGATGATGGCCAGCCACGCGATCAGCGGCGGGACCGCTCCGTAGACGAGGATCGAGATCACGCCCACCGCCAGCAGGATGCGGTCGGCGGTGGGGTCGAGGACCTTCCCCAGGGTGGAAACCTGGTTGTAGCGGCGGGCGATGTAGCCGTCGACCCAATCGGTGGCGCCCAGGAAGGCGAGGAGCCAGGCCGCCGCCAGCCGGTTGTCGCGCCCGAACAGGAGCCACAGGAACAGGGGCACGCACAGGAGCCGTCCGAAGGACAGGAGGTTGGGGACGGTGAGCACCCTGCCGAGGTCGGCGTCGGAGTCCCCTTTTGACACTGCGCCCGGGCCCCGTCCGCTCATGCTTTGAGGCTACCGGCCAGGTTTGGGAGCCCCTGACCACGGGGACGCGTGAAGGATGGAACTCCTACTCGTCCTGCTCATCGTGCTGGCGGCGGTCGCGTTCATGCGCCGGGGAGGACCCACCTGGTACCGGGGAGGGCCCCGGAGGGTCGTCCGCTACGAGGACACGCCGATCGTCGACGACGACATCACCGTCATCGAGCAGCGCCCTGTCACCCGTCGTCGGCGCGTGATCGAAGACTTCTAGCGGGAGGGGGGCAGGCCCCCCTCCCGGCCCTCCCCCCGGGTGCCGGCCACGGGCCGGCTCGGGGCCATCCGGGCCGGCCGCCTTCGGCGGCGAGCACGGCCGGCGGGGAAGAGCAACTGAGCGCACGTTCGAGCCGCGGCGGATAGGTTGCCGCGGCCATGGGCCCGCCCGTCGACACCGGTCTGGTGGTCGCCGTCGTGCTTGCCGGTGGCGCCGGACGCCGGCTGGGGGGCGTCGACAAGGCCGGGCTGGTGCTCGACGGGCGGACGCTGCTCGATCGGGTGCTGTCCGCCGCCGCGGGCGTCGCGGGACGGCTGGTGGTCGTCGGCCCGCCCCGTCTGGTGGCCCTCGAGCGAGCGGTGATCTTCGTGCAGGAGGAAACGCCCGGAGGGGGTCCGGTACCCGCGGTCGGTGCCGCGCTCGACGCCATGGGGGGCGCCTCCGTCACCCTCCTGCTCGCCGTCGATCTACCCCTCCTGACGTCGACCGATCTGGCCCGGCTGCTCGACACCCTGGTCGCCGCCGGTCCGTCGGTGGGGGCGGTGGCGGCCGCTGGCCCGGCGGGACGTCCGAACCCGCTCCTGGCCGCCTACCGCACGCCCGTGTTCGAAGGTATGGAAAGCGTCGCCGACGCTCCCGCCTGGTCCTTGCTGCCCGACGGCGTGGAGGTGGTCGATCTCGGTCCGAGGGCGTCCCTCAACGTCAACACGCCCGCCGACCTGGCCCGGGCGGAGTCGTTTCTGACCGACGGCCCGACGCGTGGTAGGCCAAGGGAATGTCCGGAAGCTTTGCCGACGACTACGCCGCCGCCCTCTCCCGGGCGGCCATGACCGACATCGGCATCGGGCCGGAGGAGGTCGACACCCTCCTCGACCTGGCTCGAGTTGTCGCTCACGGCACCGAGCGCAGGTTCGCCCCCCTGGTCTCCTACCTCGCCGGCCAGTACGTGGTGGCCCGCACCCGGGACGGCGGCTCGGTGGAACAGGCGCTCGACGAGGCGGTCGACGTGGCCAACCGGCTGCTCGCTGCCAAACTGGGCACATGACCTCTACGTCCACTGGCACGACTGACTTCGAGGCCCGCCGCCAAGAACTGTGCCGGGCCTACCTCAAGCCGGAAGCGGAGCGTCCGCCGAGCAACGCCCGCGGCGTCCACCACCTGGCCCTGATCTGCAGCGACGTCGAGCAGACGGTCCGCTTCTACCAGGACCTGCTCGGGTTCCCCCTGGTGGAGATGTTCGAGAACCGCGACTACGCCGGCTCCACCCACTTCTTCATGGACATCGGCAACGACAACCTGCTGGCCTTCTTCGACTTCCCCGGCCTCGGACTCGACCAGTCGGTGGAGGCCATCGGCGGGGTGCAGCACCTCGCCCTGTCGGTGAGCCAGGAGGCATTCGACCTGCTCCAGGCCCGCCTGGACGCCGCCGGCGTCGAGTACCTCGGTCCCGACCGCGGCCTCACCCGGTCGATGTACCTCAAGGACCCTGACGGCATCCAGATCGAGCTGCTGGCCGAGCCCCTCCGGATCATGGACGACCGCTACCTCGGCTGACCCCACGCGCTGCGGTCCGAACTGGTGACGCACAGCGCCAACATGGGGCGGTAGCCGTCACCGGTTCGCCGGCCCCACCGAACTGGTGACGCACAGCGCCCACATGGGGCGGTAACCGTCACCGGTTCGCCGGCCCCACCGAACTGGTGACGCACAGCGCCCACATGGGGCGGTAGCCGTCACCGGTTGCCACGGCGGTCAGGCGCCTTCGGCCTCCAGCACGACGGCGATGCCCTGGCCGACGCCGATGCACATGGTGGCCAGGCCGTAGCCCCCGCCCCGGCGGCGGAGCTCGTGGGCCAGGGTGGTAACGATGCGGGCGCCCGAGCACCCGATGGGGTGGCCGAGGGCGATGGCGCCGCCGTTGGGGTTCACGATGGCGGGGTCGAGGTCGGGCCACTCGGCCAGGCAGGCCAGGGCCTGGGCCGCGAAGGCCTCGTTCAGCTCCACCACGGCCAGGTCGGACCAGCCGATGCCCGCCCGCCGCAGCGCCCGATCGGCGGCGTCGACCGGTCCCAGGCCGTAGTGCTGGGGCTCGATGCCGGCCACTGCCCGGGACACGATGCGGGCCAGGGGCCGGACGCCGATGGCGGCCACGCCCACCTCGTCGGCCAGGAGGAGGGCCGCGGCCCCGTCGCTCAGGGGCGAGGAGTTGCCCGCGGTGACGGTGCCCGAGTCCCGGAAGACGGGCCGCAGCCCGGCCAGGGAGTCGACCGATGTGTCGGTGCGGATGCACTGGTCCCGGTCGAGCTTCACGCCGGGGACGCCGACCACCTCGCACGCCATCCGGCCCTCGTCCCAGGCGGCGGTGGCCTTGCTGTGGCTGGCCAGGGCGAAGGTGTCCTGGTCGTCGCGGGAGATGCCGCCCTTGCGGGCCAGGATCTCGGCCCCCTCCCCCAGGGTCACCGTCCAGTCCCTCGGCATGGCCGGGTTCACCAACCGCCAGCCGAGGGCGGTCGTCACCGGCGGCTGGTCGGCCGTGACCGACACCATCGGCGCCCGGCTCATCGACTCCACCCCGCCGGCGATGCCGATGTGGGCGTCACCCACCAGGATAGCCCGGCTCGCCTCCACCACCGCCTCCATCCCCGACCCGCACAGGCGGTTGACGGTGACGCCGGGGACCGTCACCGGTAGCCCCGCCAGGAGGATGGCCATGCGGGCCACGTCGCGGTTGTCCTCGCCGGCCTGGTTGCCGGCGCCCATCCAGACGTCGTCGATGGCGGACCGGTCGAGGTCGGGGACCCGCTCCACCAGTGCCTTGAGCACGATGGCGGCCAGGTCGTCGGGCCGCACTGCGGCCAGCGCACCGCGGTACCTCCCGATGGGAGTCCGCACCGCATCGACGAGGTACACCGCTTCGCTCACACCACCAGAGTGGCGCACTTCTGAGGAGTAGGGCACGCCGCGGCGGGTACGTTGCCCAAAGTGGACCCTGATCGAGCACCCGCGCCCACGCCGGGGCGGATGCTCCGTCGTGGGCTCACCAAGCGCTGCGCCGTCTGTGGGAGCGGCCATCTGTTCGACGGCTGGTTCCGCATGAAGGAGCACTGCCCCCGCTGCGGCTACAGGTTCGAGCGGGAGGAGGGCTTCTTCCTCGGGGCCTACACGATCAATCTGGCCATCGCCGAGGGGCTCCTGCTGATCCTCGCCATCGTCCCCCTGATCTACCTGCTCGCCACCCGGCCCGAGGTGAGCATCTGGCCGTTCCTCGGGATCGGGCTGGTGGCGGCCGTCGTCGCCCCGCTCGTCTTCTACCCCTTCTCCCGCACCATCTGGTCGGCTATCGACCTGATCCTGCGACCCTCCGACCGTCCGGAGCCGGCCGACCGCCACCACGTCGGGCCCAAGGCGGCACCGTGAGCGAACGGGTCCTAGGCGATCGGTACCGGATCGTCCGCCACATCGCCAAGGGGGGCATGGCCGAGGTCTACCTGGGCCACGACCAGCTCCTCGACCGGCCGGTGGCGGTCAAGGTGCTGGTGCCCGACCTGGCCCAGGACCCCACCTTCGTGGAGCGTTTCCGGCGGGAAGCGCAGGCCGCGGCCGGTCTCAACCACCACAACGTGGTGTCCGTCTACGACTTCGGACAGGACGACGGGGCCTACTTCATCGTTATGGAGTACGTCGACGGGCCCACCCTGCGCGACATCGTCCGGCGGGAGTCGCCCCTGCCGGCGCCCAAGGTCATCGAGATCGGCGCCGAGATCGCAGCCGGGCTGGCCGCCGCCCACCAGCAGCGGCTGTGGCACCGGGACGTCAAGCCGGCCAACGTCCTCATGACCCAGACGGGGAACGTGAAGGTCGCCGACTTCGGCATCGCCCGGGCCGCCCACTCCGCCCGGGAAGGCCTTACCATGCCGGGGGCGGTGGTGGGCACCGCCACCTACCTGTCTCCCGAGCAGGCGCTGGGCACCGACCTCGACCAGCGCTCCGACATCTATTCGCTGGGCATGGTGCTCTACGAGATGCTGGCGGGGCGGACCCCCTTCACCGGTGATTCGCCGGTGGCGGTGGCATACAAGCAGGTCAACGAGGTTCCTCCGCCGCCCTCGTTCACCAATCCCGACGTGCCGCCGGCCCTGGACGCCATCGTGCTGCGGGCCCTGGCCAAGGACCCCGCCGAGCGCCAGCAGTCGGCCGAGGCGCTACGGGCCGAACTGCTCGACGTGCGTTTCGGCGCGGCCGAGCCCGACCCGACGGTGGCCGCCGCCTCGCCGGTGGTGGCCGCGGCCGCGACGGGCGCCGGCGCCGGCGCCGGCACCGGCGCCGCGGGCGCATTGCTGGCGGACGCCACCGCCACCTCCATCGCCGCCCCGGGCCCGCCGACCTCCATGATGCCGCCGCCGACGGGCGTCGACGTGGGCCCGCCGCCCGCCGCCCCGCCGCCGAGCCGACAGCCAGGGGGGGCCGATCCGGGCGTGTACCGGCGTCGTCAGCTCACCGCGGTGGTGCTGGCCATCCTCGTGGCGGTGGCCGTGATCGGCCTCGTCGCCGCCCTCACCGGTGGGGACGACAACGAACCCAGCCCGCCCGTCACCGTGCCCGGAGTCGTCGGCCTGGACGTGAACGACGCCATCGCCGTGCTCAGCGCGGCCGGTCTCACCGCCGACATCGAGATCAAGGACGACATCGAGGGCGAGCGCGACCGGGTGGCGGAGCAGGACCCCATCGAGGGGGCGACCGCGGACCGGGGCGACGAGGTGAAGCTCTTCCTGCCCTCCGGCAGCTCCGAGACAACCGTCTCCACCGCCCCCACCACCGAGCCGGCGACGACCCAGGCGCCGGCCACGACCCAGGCCCCGGCCGTCACCCAGCCTGCCACCACCAGCCCGCCGGCCACCGCCGCGCCGACGACGGCCCCGCCGGCCACCGCCCCGCCCACGACTGCGGCACCGCCGGAGACCACCGTCGTGGTCACGACCGCCGCTCCCTAACCGTCAGTCCGCCGGCGCGGGCACGGGCACGGGCACGGGCGGGGGTGTCATGCACACGGCCAGGCCGAAGCCGACCATGCTGCTCATCACGGTGGCGCCCGCCCACAGCTCCACCGACCAGCCCACGGTGCGGAACGTCGCCAGCAGGCCGAAGTAGGTCAGCCATATCGCCGCCGGCACCGCCGCCGCCCACGCCCGCAGCGCCCACGGACGGTCGGCCGCCGGACGTAACCGTAGGGAGAGCAGGTCGCCCACCAGGCCGCCGACGAGCGGCGCCAGGAAGGCGGGCCCGAACTCGAACGACTCGATGGCGGCGGCGAGGGCCGCCACCGTGCCGAAGAGGAAGGCGAACGCCCCGAAAGGAACGGTCCACCGGCGCAACATCCAGATCGCCGGTGCCAGCAGGATGAGGGTGGTCAGGAGGATGGCCGCATAGCCCTCCAGCTGCACCTCCTCCACGAACCACGCCGCCGCCCCCCGATCGGTGAAGGCGAACTCGGCGAACCGGTATGGTCCTTCGGTCATGGCCCCGGTGAGGAACGGGGAGAAGTACACGAAGAAGAAGGCCAGGCTGCCGGTGAACACCGTCGCCGACAGCAGGACCGGGAAGAAGGCACGAAACCCGGGCGCCCGGCTGGCCGGGTTGTGCCACGCCGAGCGCAGCGGGCTGCTGCCGAGGAGCAGCCCGCCGGCGAAGAGGATCAGGTGGGAGGGGCTGAGCAGGGCCTCGAGGTCGACCTCGATGCCGAAGATGGAGTGCCAGACCAGGTCGAACACCCCACCCGCGGCGAACAGCACCACCCCCAGCAGGCCCAGCCCGTAGCCGACGGGAACGGCAGCGGCCAGGCTCACCGTCGCCTTCCGCCGCCGCTGCACCATCCAGGTCATCCACGCCGCGGTGGCGAGGAACCCGGAATAGAACAGGGCGTGCCAGGGCGTGAAGAACGTCTCCGGCTTGTCGTTGGTGTGGGCCCACCCGTCCACGAAGATCCCCACCAGCTGCCAGGTGGCGAAGACCATGGTGAGGAGGTCCTCCCGCCGGGTGGAACGGGGCCGGGTGGACGCCGCCGGACGGTCCGAAACGCGCACGCCCAGAAGCTACGGCGACGGAGCGGCGCGCGGTCGTCAGGTCGGCCCGTGGAAGGTGAGCAGGTCCCCCGGCTGGCACCGCAACTCGGCGCACAGCCCGGCGAGGGTGGAGAAGCGGATGGCGCGGGCCTTGCCGGTCTTGAGGATGGAGAGGTTGGCCAGGGTCAGGCCCACCCGGTCGGCCAGCTCGGTGAGGGTCATGCCCCGGGCCGGAGGAGGTCGTCGAGGTGCACCGAGATGGACGAGACGTCGGCTTCCGACGGCATGTCAGACGGTGAGCTGCTGCTCGTCGCGCAGGTCGACGCCGCGCTGCCAGATCTCGGCCAGGGCGAAGATGACCGCGGCCCAGACGAGGGGGGTGATGTCGGCCGAGGCGAAGATGTCGTCCAGCCCGAGGTGGCGCTGGATGAGGATGGCCACCAGCGACCGGACCAGCGTGAGCACGTAGAAGCCCACCGCCAGGACACCGATCCACCGGAGGCGACGGACGTTGTCCCGCACGAAGGGGTCGCCGCCACGGGCCGTGGCGACGACTGCCCGCAGGATGGAGGCGCCGGCGACCACCAGCAGGCCCGCGGCCGGGCCGACCAGCCACCACACCAGCCGGTACCAGAGGCTGAGGTCGGCGACGGTGGCCACGCCCTCGGCGTGCTCCAGCGACACCCGATCCGGCAGCTGGTCACCGACCTGCTCGGTCGGCAGCCCGATGACGAGGTCGGCCAGCTCCTTGTCGCCGATGGTGGCGATGAGGGTGAGCAGGGCGACCAGTCCCCCGAGGCCGAGGGCGGTGAGCAGCACCCCGTCGAGCAGGGGTAGCAGTGACCTGTTCCTGAAGCGGACCATATCCGTCTCCCTCCCATCTTATTGAAGAACGATAACATCGTTTTTCGATAACAGGCAACCGGAGGGAGAATGTTCACGTGACTGCTCCGAGGCCAGACCAGGCGACCGCGGCGTTGGCCGCGGTGAGCGACGCGGTCCTCGGCGTGGCCGGCGACCTGTCGGTGGCGGCGGTGCTCGAACGGCTGGCGGCGGCCGCCCGGCTACTGGTCGACGCCCGCTACGCCGCCATCGGCGTCCCCGACGACGACGGAAGCGATGGGGACGACGGAAGCGATGGGGGCGACGGCTTCGCCCAGTTCATCCATGTGGGCATGTCCGACGACCTGGTCGACGCCATCGGGCCCCTGCCCAAGACCCACGGCCTGCTCGGCTCGATGCTGGTCGACCCCGCGCCGTACCGCACCGCCGACGTGCGGGCCGACCCCCGCTTCCGCTGGTGGCCGCCCGCCCATCCCCGGATGCGGTCGTTCCTCGGTGTCCCGATCGTCTTCAAGGGCGACGTGGTGGGCGCCTTCTACCTGGCCGACAAGGAGTCGGGCGACGAGTTCACCGACGCCGACGAGTCCCTCATCGGCCTGCTGGCGGCCCATGCCGCCATCGCCATCGAGAACGCCCGCCTGTACGAACGCAGCCGGGAGCTGAGCATCGTCGAGGAGCGCAACCGCATCGCCCTCGAGCTGCACGACGCCACCGCCCAGACCCTGTTCAGCATCCGCCTGGCCGCCGACACCGCCCTGGGGTCGCTGGCGGCCGACGACCCCGACCACGCCCGGGCCGAGCTGGCCACCGTCCGGGAGCTGGCCGGCACCGCCGCCACCGAGCTGCGGTCGCTGATCTTCGCCCTCCGCCCGGCATCCGTGGCGGCCGACGGGCTGGTGGGTGCGCTGGGCAAGCACCTCGACCTCCTCAGCCGTGCCCACCGGCTGGGCGTCGCCCTGGTGGCCGACGGCATCGGCGCGGGCGACCTGACACCCGATGTCGAGGCCGACCTCTACCGGGTGGCCCAGGAGGCGCTCACCAACGTGGTCCGCCACGCGTCGGCCACCTCGGTGACAGTGACGGTCGTCCGGACGCCGACGGCAGTGACCCTCACCATCGCCGACGACGGGGCCGGGTTCGACCCGTCGGCCCGGGGCATCAGGACCCACCGGCTGGGACTGACCTCGATGGCGGCCCGCGCCACCCGCCACGGGGGGTCGACGAGGGTCGAGTCCGCCGTCGGCCGGGGCACCACGGTCACGACCGAGGTCCCGCTCCCGTGATCCGGGTGCTGGTGGTCGACGACCATCCCATCGTGCGCCAGGGGCTGCGCTCCTACCTGTCCACCCGGGACGGGATCGAGGTGGTGGGCGACGCCGCCGACGGGGAGACGGCGGTGGTGATGGTCGACGAGTTGCGCCCCGACGTCGTCCTCATGGACCTGCTGATGCCCGGCATGGGCGGTCTGGCCGCCATCCGGGCGGTGGCCGACCTCGGCCTGGGCACGCGGATCCTGGTCCTCACCAGCTTCTCGTCGGAGGACCAGGTCATCCCCGCCATCCAGGCGGGAGCCGCCGGCTACTTGCTCAAGGACGCCGACCCGGAGGAGGTCGACCGGGCGGTGCGGGCCGTCCACGCCGGCGAGGGCCGCCTCGACCCGTCGGTGGCGGCGGTGGTGATGGCGGCCGCCGCGGGCGGCGGCGGGCGGCGGGCAGAGGCCGACCCCGGGCTGGCCCGCCTCACACCTCGCGAGACTGAGGTGCTGGCCCTCCTCGGCGAGGGACTGACGAACCGGGCCCTGGCCGGGCGGCTGTTCGTGTCCGAGAAGACGGTGAAGACCCACGTCAGCAGCATCCTGGCCAAGCTCGGCCTCCCCGACCGCACCCGGGCCGCCCTGTACGCCGTCCACCACGGGCTCGAGCCGCGCCCGCCGTCGCCCGCCGAGGAGTAGGTCCCTGGGCGGGCGACATCATCGACCCCTTCGTCAAGCGCGACGACTACCCGGACCGGGACGTCGCCCGGGGCTTGACGACGCTCCTCGACCGCTTCCCGGGGAACCCTCTCGGCATCACCTGGAACCGGGGGGTGGCCACCACCACCAACGACTACTTCGCCGTCGATGCGCTCAAGCTGTGGTCCGAGAACCCGAACGGCTACGAGCGAGCCCTTCGGTCGCACGAACCGGGGGCCGACCCGGTGGCCCCCGAAGCCCATTTCGTCCCCCTGCTGGGCGAGGACTTCCGCCGGTAGGACTTTGGGCGGAGACGAAACCGGCCTCCGGCCCGATGCGCGCCACCGCCCTTCCCCGTCATCCTCGACCCATGACAACGAACAACGGACACCAGCCGGTCGCTCTCGTGACCGGCGCCTCCCGCGGCCTGGGCCTCGCCCTCGCCCGGGCCCTCGCCGCCGACGGGTGGCCCTCGTGATCGACGCCCGGGGCGGGGCCGCGCTCAGGGCCGCGGCCCGCGAGCTCTCCGACGTCACCACGGTCCGGGCCGTCGCCGGCGACATCGCCGACGAGTCGCACCGGCGCGACCTCGTCGCCGCTGTCCACGACCTGGGTGGGCTCGACGCCCTCGTCCACAACGCCAGCGTCCTCGGTCCCAGCCCCCAACCAGCGCTGTCCGACTACCCCCTCGCCGTCCTCGAGTACGTCTACGCGGCCAACGTCTTCGGGCCGCTGCGCCTCACTCAGCTGGCCCTCCCCGAGCTGCGCCCCGACGCCACCATCGTCGCCATCACGTCCGACGCGGCGGTGGAGCCCTACGAGGGATGGGGCGGGTACGGCTCGTCGAAGGCGGCGTTGGAGCAGCTCACCGCCATCCTGGCCGCGGAGCAGCCCGGACTCCGGGTGTACCGGGTCGACCCCGGCGACATGAACACCCAGATGCAGGCGGAGGCATTCCCCGGCGAGGACGTGTCCGACCGGCCGCCGCCGGAGGACAGCGTCCCCGGCCTGGTCCGCATCATCACCGGCTCCCTCCCCAGCGGCCGGTACCAGGCCCGGGCCCTGGCGCCGGTCGCGGCGGCCGCGACGAGGGGTTGACGGCCACCGTGCTCGCCACCGCCCTGTCCATTGCCGAGCTGCTCCCTGTCGACTTCGAGCTGCCCGCCGACCTCATCGCCACCGAGCCGGTGGAGTCGGCTGGCGGCGGCCGGGGCCGGGGGCGGGCCGACGCCCGCCTGATGGTCTCATGGCGGTCCGACGACCGCCTGGTGCACACCACCTTCCGCCGCCTGGGAGACTTCCTCGACCCGGGCGACCTCCTCGTGGTGAACACCTCGGCCACCCTGCCGGCGGCCGTCCCGACCGTCGGCAGCGACGACGGCCTGCTCGTCCACCTGTCGACGGAGCTCCCGGGCGGGCTGTGGCTGGTCGAGCTCCGCCGAGCGGTGGGCGCCGGCAGCCAGCCCGTCCCGGAGGGGCAGGCGGGCCGGGCGCTCACCCTGCCGGACGGCGCGTCCGTCGACCTCCTTGCCCCCTACCCCGCCGGCGGGCCCCGGCCCGGCTGTGGTTCGCCGTCCTCCGCTTCCCGGACTCCGTCCCCGCCTACCTCGCCCGCCACGGGCGGCCCATTCGCTACGGCTACGTCCACCGGCCCTTCCCCCTGTCCGCCTACCAGACGGTGTTCGCCCGGGAACCAGGCAGCGCGGAGATGCCCAGCGCCGGCCGCCCGTTCACCACCGCCCTCGTCACCGAGCTGGTCAGCAGGGGCGTGGGGATGGCGCCGATCGTCCTCCACACCGGGGTGTCGTCGGCCGAGCCGGGCGAGGCGCCCTATCCCGAGCGCTTCCGGGTGCCGGCGGAGACGGCGGCCCGGGTCAACGCCACCCGCGCCGCCGGGCACCGGGTCGTGGCCGTGGGCACCACCGTCACCCGGGCCCTGGAGACGGCGGCCGACGAGCGGGGCCGGGTCCACCCGGCCGAGGGCTGGACCGAGCTGGTGGTCACACCCGAGCGGGGGACCAGGGTCGTCGACGGGCTCATCACCGGCTGGCACCAGCCGGCGGGGTCGCACCTGCTGCTGGAGGAGGCGGTGGCGGGCCGGGAAACGGTCGAGCGCAGCTACGCGGCCGCGGTCGCGTGCCGGTACCGGTGGCACGAGTTCGGCGACGTGCACCTGGTGCTCCCGGAGGTCCGTACGATGGCCCGGTGAAGTTCCGGCTCGAGCAGCACTTCCCCAGTCCCGTCGTCGATGTCGAGGACGCCTTCGTCGACCCCGATCTGTTCGCCCACCTGCAGGAGGTGGCCGACCTCGGTCGGCCCGAGCTGCTCGACCGGGTCGACGAGGGCGACACCGTGCACCTGCGGGTGCGGTATGCCTTCACCGGAGAGCTCGGTCCATCCCTGTCGTCCCTGGTCGAGCCGGCCCGCATCACGTGGGTGGAGGAGTCGACGCTCGACCGCCGGGCCCACCGCACCGAGTTCCACATCGTGGCCGACCACTACAAGGACCGCCTCAAGTGCGCGGGCTCGGTCCAGCTCAGTGCCGCCGCCGACGGCGGCACAGTACGGGTCGGCCAGGGCAACCTGGAGGTCAAGATCCCCTTCGTCGGCCACAAGGTCGAGCGGGCGGTCGTCGACAGCCTGATCGACCAGGCCGTCACCCAGGCCCGGGTCGTCGGGGCGTGGCTGGTCAGCCGCCGGGAGGCGGAGGCCTGAGCCACCGCCGGCGACGTCCGGTTCGGCGACCTCCCCCGGCAGGCCCCGGCCGGCGGCCCGTTCCTCCTCCCGGAACCGCACCAGGTGGTCGCGCACCGACTCGCTGATCGCCCGCAGCTGGGCCACCTGCTCCGGGCTGAGCTGATCGAAGAGATGGCAGCGCACCCCCTCCACGTGGCCGGGGGCGGCGGCCGCCAACGCCTCGAAACCCTTGTCGGTGAGGACGGCCATCGACCCCCGCCGGTCAGTGGCACATGTCTCCCGCCGCACCCAACCGGTCTCCTCCAGCCGGGCCACCGCGTGGGAGATGCGGCTGCGGGACGACTGCGACCGGTCGGCCAGCTGGCTCATGCGCAGGGTCCGGTCGGGGGCTTCCGAGAGCCGGACGAGGATCTCGTAGTAGCCGTGGGGGATGCCGCCGTCGCGCTGCAGCTCGTGATCGAGCATCTCGAAGAGCAGCTGGTTGGCGTCGAGGAACGCCCGCCACGTCTGCTGCTCCTCCCGAGTCAACCAGCGCGGCACGCCCATGATGCCCACGACTCTAGGGCCGGGCTCGCTCGGCAGGAATGGTTGAGCGCTCAAAACGTTCTCCCAGGGGACAAGAAGGAGCCGTCGATGCCCATCACCCGCCTCAACCACGCCGTGCTCTACGTCCGCGACGTGTCCCGCAGCGTCGCCTTCTACACCGAGGTCCTCGGGTTCCGGGAGCTGCCCAAGGCGGCCGAGGGGATCTCGGGCGCCGCCTTCCTCCAGGCCCCGGGGTCCACCAACGACCACGACATCGGCCTGTTCGAGATCGGCTCGGGAGCGGGCCCGTCGGCCGCCGGCCGGGCCACCGTCGGCCTGTACCACCTGGCGTGGGAGGTCGACACCCTGGCCGAGCTGGAGCAGCTGGCGGGCGTGCTCTCGGCCCGGGGCGCCCTCGTCGGCGCCACCGACCACGGCACCACCAAGAGCATCTACGCCAAGGACCCCGACGGTCTCGACTTCGAGGTGGCGTGGATCGTCCCCGCCGACCTCCTCGACGCCCAGGCACTCGAGAACCGGACGCGCCTCGGCCGCCTCGACCTGGAGCGGGAGAAGGAGCGCTACGGCGCCGCCACCGCCGGGGGAATCTGACGGCTTCCTGACTCCGCCGCGGGCGAAGGTGGCTTCCGGCGGTGGCGGCCGGGTACGTTTGGCCGTCCCCCTCCTCACCTGCAGCCTGTGCGACGCGAGGAAAACGCCGGCCCCCGGGAGGTCGATGACCGCACCGCCCCGACGTTCGTTCGCTCTCACGACCCTGGTTACGGTCCTCGCGCTCGTCGTCGGGGTCGTCGGCGCCGGTGCCGACGAGATCGGCGACAAGCAGGCGGAGGCGGAGATCGTGGCCGGCCAACTGGCCGACCAGGCGCGGGCCATCGTGGGCCTCGACAAGGAGCACCGAGCCGCCCAGGAGCGCCTGGTCCAGGTCGAGCTGGCCCTCGACCAGGCCGAGGCCGACCTGGAGGGGGCGGCCAAGCGCCAGGAGGAGGCCCGCCTGCTGCTGGTCACCCACGCCCAGGTGGCCTACGTCATGGGGGGATCGGTCTCCTTCGTGGGCAACCTGGCCACGGGCGCCGCGCCCGACGGCGTCGCCCGCCGCACGTACCTGCGCTTCGTCACGGGCGAGGACCAGCAGGCGGTGGGCCGGATGCGGGCCGCCCGGGAGGACCTCGAGGTCAAGCGGGGCGAGCTCGACGCCGCCCATCGGCGGGCGGCCGACCAGGCTGACACCGTCAGCGCCGACCTGGACGAGCTCCAGCACGCCATGAGCCGCAGCGGGCGCTGGTGGCCAAGGTCGACGGCGAGCTGGCCACCCTGGTGTCGGCCGAGCAGGCCCGGGCCGCGGAGGCCGCCCGTCAGGAGCAAGCCCGGCAGGACGCGGAGGACGCCGCCGCCCGCGCCGCCCAGGCCAACGCCGCCACCCCGTCGGTGCTGGCGGCGGCCTCGACCCCGGCTCCCGGCGCGGCGCTGTCGATGGACGAGGCGTTCGCGTGCATCCGCCAGTTGGAGTCCGGCAACAACTACTCGTCGCCCAGCGGGGGGGCCTACCAGTTCCTGGACGAGACCTGGCAGTCCCTCGGCTACGAGGGGGCGGCCGAGGACCATCCCCCGGCGGTGCAGGACGAGGGCGCCCGTCGCCTCCAGGCCCGCAGCGGCTGGGGGCAGTGGGCCGTCGCCCCCCTCTGCGGCCTGATCTGAGACATCATCTGGGGCCTCATCTGAGACATCATCTGGGGCTTCACTCGGCTCGTTTGCGCCCGACCGGTACGCCACACGAGGAGCCGGTCGACGGCCGCGCCCAGCGCCGCAGCCAGGGCCAGCGCGACCAGCAGGGGCATCCGGACGTCGCCCACCACGTAGCCGATGCGCACCGACTGGCTGTTGTCGAGGAGCAGGCCGAGGAGGACGACGACCGTCAGCGCCAGGGCGACGAAGCGCGTCGTCTCCCGGCTGTTCCTCGGGCTCGACCGTTCCGCCACCAGGCGAAGCTAACCCATCAGCGGTCCGGTTTCTCGTCCTCCTCCTCGACCCCCAGGATCACCCGGTTGGCCCGGTCCCAGGTGACGTAGTTCCAGGCCCAGCTGGTGAGGACCGACATCCGGTTGTGGACGCCGACCAGGTACAGCAGGTGCAGCACCAGCCACGCCAGCCAGCCCAGGGTGCCGTCGAAACGGAGGCCGAGGGGCAGCTCGGCCACCGCCGAGCGGCGGCCGATGGTGGCCATGATCCCCTTGTCCTTGTACCGGAACGGGCGGGTGGGCCGACCCGCCATGCGGGCGGCGATGTTCTTGGCCGCCCGCCGGCCCCCCTGCATGGCGACCTGCGCCACCTGGGGCAGGGGGTTGCCGTTCTTGCCGGTGGCGGCGGCCACGTCACCGATCACGAACACCTCGGGACGGCCGGGCAGGGAGAGGTCGGGCGCCACCGTGACCTGACCGCCCCGGCCCTGCTCCACACCCAAGGCGGCGGCCAGGGGGCTGGCCCGCACCCCCGCCACCCAGACGGTGGTGGCGGACGGGAGGAAGGCGCCGTCGGTGAGGTGGACGCCGTCGGCCGTCACCGACGCCACCGCCGAGCCCAGCCGGACCTCGACGCCGCGGGACTCCAGCACGTGCCGGGCGTCCTGCTGGGAGCGGGCCGAGAAGCCGTGGAGGAGGTGGTCGGCCATCTCCACCAGCACCACCCGGGCCCGGCCCAGCCCGGCACCGGCGTAGTCCTTGGCCAGGACCACGTGGAACAGCTCCACGTAGGCGCCCGCCAGCTCGACCCCGGTCGGCCCGCCACCGGCGATGACGACCGTGAGCGCCCCCCGGTCGACGAGTGACGGGTCGCGGACGGCCCGCTCGAACTGGCGCAGGACGTGCTCGCGCAGACGCACCGCGTCGGCGAGGGTCTTGAGGGTGAAGGCGTGGTCGGCCACGCCGGGTATGCCGAAGTCGGCCGGGACCGTGCCCGGGGCCAGGACCAGGTAGTCGTAGTCCAGGCGGCGGCCGTCGTCGAGCTCGAGCCGGCGCCCGTCGAGGTCGATCGACTCCACCGACGCCATGCACACCGTGACGTTCGACTCGTCCCGGACGATCGAGCGCACGCTGTGGGCGATGTCGTCGGCCGACAGGCCGGCGGTGGCCACCTGGTAGAGGAGGGGCCAGAAGCCGTGGTAGTTGTTCCGGTCGACGAGGGTGACGTCGACCGGAAGGCCGGCCAGGGCCCGAGTGGTGCTCAGCCCACCGAACCCTGCTCCCACGACGACGACGTGCGGTCGGACGGTTCCCATGACCCTGCCATCCTGGCCGCTTCGTCCGGCCTATTCCGAACCGACCAGGGTGGCGGCCACACACCGGTACATCGCGGTCAGGGGGTGCTCCGGCCGGTTCGGCAACCGTTCCCGAGTCACGTTCAACAGGGCCAGTCCGTGGTGGATCGAGCCCATCCCCATGCCGAGCACGAGTTACACCGATCCCAGGACCGTCACCAACGGCCCCACCCTGTCGGCGAGCGGCACCAGGGCGGTGCCCGACTCCTGGGCCAGGACGGCGCCGTCGACCGCCCCACCTACCGCCATCACCCACAGGCAGTACCCGACGAGGGCGGTGGCCTGGGCCGCGACAACGCCCCTGACCAGCGCTTTCCCGGTCGGCTCCCGGCGCAGGACGTTCTTCCCGCACAGGCTCACCGAGAGGTGGCCGAAGTAGGCGGACAGGATCACACCGAAAATCGATCCGACCAGGGTCGGGTCGAACGGCCGCCCCCCGACGGACGGCAGCTCGATGCGGGTGACGTTGGCCACCTCCAGGGCTCGGTACGGAGAGCAACGCCATGGCCAGGATGGCGGTGAGGTTGACGGCACCCACCACGATGGCGACGGCGATGGTGGCGTCGAGCGAACCTCGCCGGATCATGAGCGCGACGACGGCGAATACCAGGACCACGAACAGCTCCGGCGGCAGCCCGGTGGCGCCAGCCATCGTCGATCCGATGCCGACGCTGGCCGCCACCATGATCAGGAGGGTGAGGGCGAACAGGGCCCCGCTCAGCTCCACCGAGCCGGCGTGGCCCAGGTCGTCGTGCACCATCTTGCCGACGTAGGCCGAGCCGTAGCGGACCGACCCGTTGCGGGCCACACCCTCCCCCATCGCCGCCGCGATGACGATGTTGACCAGGCCGAGCACGGCGATGACGACCACGCCGGCCAGCGGCCCGATGCCGGCCACCGCGATGGGCAGGGCGAGCACACTCGCCCCCACCGTCTCGGTGAGGCTCAGGACGTACGCCGACCAGACCGGCGACAGCGCTTCCAGGCGGGCCGCGAACCGGCCCCACGACCACCCCAGGCGGCCGCCCAGGCCGAGGTCCCCGGCGTACACGCGGTCGAGCGGCTCGCCGTAGAGCTGCTGGTAGGCGGTGGCGACATCGCCGTCGTCCAGTCCGACCGCGGCCCGGAGCCGGGGTTGGCCGGGACGAGGTCGGCCCAATGGCCGGCGTAGCGCTCGAGGTCGTGGATCCGGACCGGGAAGGGAGGCTCCCGCCCGCGGGCGAAGGCTTCCACGAAAGCCATGTCCCGGTCCCGGACGGTGTCCTCGGTGAGGAACGGGGCCATCGCCTGCCGGACGCGAGGTGGCTGGTACGGCTCTCGATCAGGTAGCGAAGGGTCCGAGGCCGTCGTGCGGTGAAGCCTCCGACCAGCTCGTTCCAGTCAGTGGAATCCCTACCATCCGTCGTGCCCGCCAGTCTGGTCGTGGTCACCGGCGCGGCAAGCGCTCCTAGGATGCCGTCGGTGGTGCTCGACCCCGCCGCCATCGATCGGCTCGTCATCGCCTTCGGCGACGAGGGCCGGGTGGTGGTGGCCGAGCTGGTGGACACCTTCCTGGCCGGGGCTCCGGCCCGGCTGGACGCCCTTCGCCGGGGTCTGACGGACTGCGACGGGGACGAGGTCCGTCGGGCGGCGCACTCGCTCAAGGCGGGCGCGGCCATCCTCGGCGCCCACCGGCTGGCCGACTCCTGCCGCCAGGTGGAGGCCCTCAGCCTGGCTGGCGACCTGGGCGCGGCAGCCGACGTTCTCCCGGCGGTGGAGGCGTCCTACGAGCAGGCTCGGCAGGCCCTGGAAGAGGCAGTCGGGTGACCGTCCTCGACGGGGCACTGGTGAAGCTGCGGCCGGCCGTGCGGGAGGACGACCTCGCCGAGTTGGTCCGCATCCGGTCCACGCCCGAGGTCTACGAGCGGTGGCGGGGCGGCGACGACCTGGCTACCTCGGTGGAGGAGGACTTCGACGACCCCGACGTCGTCCTCTACGCCATCGAGCTCGACGGGCGGGTGGTGGGGTTGATCCAGTGGTACGAGGAAACCGACCCCGAGTACCGCCACGCCGGCATCGACATCTACGTGGACCCCGCGGTCCACGGTCGCGGTGTCGGCACCGACGCCGTCCGCACCCTCGCCCGCCACCTGATCCGCGACCACGGCCACCACCGCCTGGTGATCGACCCCGCGGCCGACAACGCGGCCGCCATCGGCGCCTACGCCAAGGTCGGCTTCCGTCCCGTCGGCATCATGCGCCAGTACGAGCGCGGTCCCGACGGCACTTTCCACGACGGCCTGCTGATGGACCTCCTGGCCGACGAGCTGCTCGAGTAGTCCCCGTTCTGTGGCACGCCGTGGTCGCCAGGCGACTCGTTCGCGCCCCAGAACCAGCCTCACCCCCGGCGTGGTCAGGCTCCCGCCGACCGGGCCTGGGCCGCGAACGCCAACGCCCCCGCGGGGCCGGCCAGGTCACCCAGGCCGGCGAGCACCACGAAGTCGTCCCGCCCGTACTCGGGCATCCCCGGGTACCCGGCCAGCTCCGCCGCCAACGCCCCCCGCACCCGCTCCACCAGGCCGGACATGTGGGCCACGCCCCCGCCCAGGACGATCCGCTCGGGGGCGAAGGCGTAGACCGCGTTGCGCAGGCCGGCGGCCAGGTAGGCGGCCTCCAGGTCGAGGGCCGCCTCCCGCTCGAGCCCCGTCGAGCTCCTCCGGACGGCAGCCCCAGCGGCCAGCCATCGCCGTCCCGCTAGCCATCCCCTCCAGGCAGTCCCCGTGGGCGTAGCAGGCCCCCGCGTACCCGTCCCCGGCGACCCGGCGCACCACCACATGGCCCATCTCCGGATGGAGGATCCCGTGCACCAGGCGCCCGTCGACCACGACCCCCATCCCGATACCGGTACCGATGGTGACGTAGACGAAATCGGACAGGCCGCCCGCCGCACCCGCCGCGCCCTCAGCCAGGGCGGCCCCGTCGACGTCCGACCCGACGGCCACCGGCACCCCGGGAAACCCGGCCCGCACCGGCCCCACCACATCGACCCCGACCCACGCCCGCTTGGGCGTGTCCAGCAGCCGGCCGTACGTCGGGGCGTCGGGCCGGAGGTCGACGGGCCCGAAGGCGGCCACGCCGATGGCCGCCAGCGCCCCGTGGACCGCGGCCATCCGCTGCAGCCGGTCGACGGCCCAGCCCAGCGTGTCCTCCGGCGTGGTCGTGGGATTACGGTCGAGGTCGAGGGTCGACCCCAGCCCGTCGCCGACCACGCAGATGACCTTCGTCCCCCCCAGCTCGATGCCGCCCAGCACCGCATGTTGGCTCAGTGCCCGGCCGACTTCCGGGTGTTGAGCTGGTCGAACCCGACGGCGACGAGGATCAGCACGCCGATGGCGATCTGCAGGTAGAAGGCGTTGATGGCCAACAGGTTGCCACCGTTGTTGAGCACCCCCATGATGAGCGCCCCCGTGGCCGCGCCCAGGGCGCTCCCCTTGGCCCCGAACAGGCTGGCCCCGCCGATCACGCAGGCGGCGATGGCGTTGAGCTCGAAGCCGGTGCCGGCGGTCGGGATGCCCGCCCCCAGGCGGGAGGTGAGCAGGAAACCGCCCACCCCCGCCAGCAGGCCGGAGATGGCGTACACCGACACCGTCACCATCCGCACCGGCACGCCCGCCAGGCGGGCCGACTCCGGGTTCGACCCGACCGCGTAGATGTAGCGCCCGAAGACGGTGCGGGTGAGGACGAAGTGGATGCCGACGGTGATGATCACCGCGAAGATCAGCAGGTTGGGGATGCCGATGATCGTCCCGTTGGCGATTTCCTCGAAGCTCTTGGGCAGCGGCTGCACCGTCTTCGCGTCCGTGATGACGAGGACGACGCCGCGGGCGATCCCGAGCATGCCGAGGGTGGCGATGAACGGCGGCAGCTTGGCCTTGGTGACGAGCAGCCCGTTGGCGATGCCCAGCCCGGTGCCCAACAGGACGCCGGCCAGGATCGCCAGGGGGATGGGCCAGCCGGCCACCAGCAATTGGGCGGTGACCGCGCCCGACAGGGCCAGCACCGATCCCACCGACAGGTCGATGCCCGCGGTCAGGATCACCAGCAGCTGGCCCACCGCGATGATCCCGAAGATGGCCACCTGGCGGGCCAGGTTGGCCAGGTTGCTCCCGGTCAGGAAGTCGTCGCTGGCCAGGGTGAGCGCCCCCACCGCCACCAGCAGGACGACCAGGCCCCCGCTTTCCCGTCCGGCGACGTCACCAAGGGTCATGACGCGGTTGACGGTCGGCGACTCCCCCGGCTCCTCCGGCGGCTCGATCCCGACGGCCGGCCCGCTGCGGATGGTGGTGGTGAGCACCGGCTCGCGCCACATGAGCTTCGGCATCAGTCCTCCACCCTTTCTTCCGGAGCGTCGGGGGCGGCGGGTCGTGTCGCGGCGCCCCCACCGCTCGCCAGTCGCAGTACGTCCTCCTCCGAGGCCGACCGTCCCAGCTCCCCGGCCACCGCCCCGTCCTTGAGGACGAGGATGCGATCGGCCAGGCCCAGCAGCTCGGGCAGGTACGACGACACCACGATGATCCCCAGCCCGGAGGCGGCCAGGTTGCCGATCACGGTGTACAGCTCCCCTTTGGCCCCCACGTCGATGCCCTTGGTGGGCTCGTCGAACACGAGGATCTTGGGCTTCGTCAGCAGCCACCGGGCCAGCAGCACCTTCTGCTGGTTGCCGCCGGAGAGGGTCGACACCGGCTGGTCGTACGATCCCGCCCGCAGACGGAGGCTGTCGAGCAGCTTGTCCGCCTCCTCCTCCATCTCCTTGGGCGGCAGCAGCCCATGGCGGGAGCCACGGCGGAGGCTGGCGATGGTGACATTCTCCCGGATCGACAGCTCCGGCAGGAGACCGAGCACCTTGCGGTCCTCGGTCAGCAGGCCGATCCCGACGTTCATCATCGTGCGGGGGCCGGTGGGCTTCACCGGCTGGCCGTCCACCTCGATCTCGCCGCCCACGATGGGGGTGGCTCCGAACAGCGAGAGCAGCAGCTCGCTCCGGCCGGAGCCGAGCAGTCCCCCGACACCGAGGATCTCCCCCGCCCGCAGGTCGAAATCGATCGTGGGACCGTCGGCCTCCCGCTGCAGGCCCCGGACCCGCAGCAGGGGCGTCCCCGGCTCCTTGTGGGTGTCGGGGTAGAGGGACGTGATCTCCCGGCCGACCATGGCCGTGATCAGCTTGTCCTCGTCGTAGGCGGACATCGGGCCGCTCTCCGACAGCCCGCCGTCCCGGAGCACCGTCACCCAGTCCCCGATCTCGAACATCTCCTCCAGCCGGTGGGTGACGTAGAGCATGGCCACCCCGTCCTCCCGTAGCCGCTTGATGTGCTCCATCAGCCGTTTCGACTCGGATTCGGTGAGGGCGGTGGTGGGCTCGTCGAAGACGATCACCTTGACCACGTCGGCGGTGAGGACCTTGGCGATCTCGACCAGCTGGCGGGTGGCCGCCGGCAGCCGCTCGACGATGGCATCGGTGGAGACGGCGAACAGGCCGACGTCGTCGAGGGCCTTGCGGGCCCGGGCCTTGAGGTCGCCCCGGTCGAGGATGCCCCGGTGCGACGGCAGCCGGCCCATGAACAGGTTCTCGCCCACCGACAGGTGCGGGAGCAGGCTCAGCTCCTGGTAGACGGCCTGCACACCGGCCTCCCGAAGGGCGGCGGGCGTAGGTGAGGCCACCGGCTCGCCGTCGATCACGAACGTCCCCGCGTCGGCCTTGTGGGCGCCGGTGAGGACCTTGATGAGGGTGGACTTGCCGGCCCCATTTTCCCCCGCCAGGCAGTGGACCTGCCCCGGGAGCAGGCGCAGGTCGACGTTGGTCAGGGCTTGGACCGGCCCGAACGCCTTGGAGATCCCCTTCAGCTCGAGGACGGCGGTGCGCTCGGCCGCCGGTGGGGGGGCGGTGGTCGCGGTCATGACCCCGCCTCCGCCGTGGGCGGCTCGAGCAACTGCCGGACCTCGGGCTCGTTCATGTTGTCCCCGTCGGCGACCACCGCGCCGGGGTCGAGGGCCCGGGGCGGGATGCGGTTGACGGTGGCCATGCCTGCCTGGAGCACGCCCTGGTAACCGAAGAAGTACGGGTTCTGCACCACCAGGGCGTCGATCGACCCATCGGCCAGAGCCGCGTTCTCCTGGGGGTCGGAGTCGAACGCCACCACCGGGATGCGCTCGGCGGCGTTGTTGTCCTTGATGGCCCGGGCCGCCCCGACGCCTGACGTGTTGTTGTCGGCGAAGACCCCGAGCAGGTCGGGGTTGGCGGTGAGGGCGTCGTTGACCTGCGACGCGGCCGTGTTGATGTCGTTGTTGTTGAAGCGCTGGAGGGACGAGTCGATGCTCGGGCACCCCTCGGCCAGGCCCTGCTTGAACCCGGCGTCCCGGTCGACGAGGGACTGGATGCCCGCCACCGACGACTCGATCAGGACCTTGCCGCTGGTCTTGTTCTGGGCCTTGAGCAGGTCGCACATCTTCCGCCCCGCCTGCTGGCCGGCCTTGACGTTGTCGGTGCCGATGAAACCCTCCGTCTCGGTGGTGACGGCGGTGTCGACGGTGACGACCTTGATCCCCGCCGATCGGGCCCGGTCGATGGCCGAGTTCAGGGCGGACGACGAGTTGGGGGCGATGACGATGCCGTCGGCCCCTCGGGAGATCGAGTTCTCCACCAGCTGCACCTGCTCGTCGATGTTCGTCTCCGAGGTGGGCCCGAACGTGCTCACCGACAGGCCGAAGTCACCGCCCGCCTGGTTCGCGCCCGCCAGCATCACCTGCCAGAACGAGGAGTCGCTGGCCTTGATGATCACGTCGATCTTCTTGCCGCTGGCGGCGCCGCCGCTCCCGCCCCCTCCCCCGCCGTCCCCCGAGCCGCCGGTGGCCCGTCCGGCCACCACCCCGAGGACGGCCGCCACCAGGGCGATGGCAGCCACCAGGGTGAGCGAGAACACGGTACGGGTCTTGGCCACTGCTTGACCTCCGAGGTCGATCCGGCGCCCCGCATCCTTACGCCGTCCAACGGCGATGGAAAGCGATTGTTTCCACGGCCTGGGCGGTGCCGGGCGACGCTCAGCTGCTGTACAGCAGCGAGCCCGGGGTCGTCAGCTGCTCGCCCGTCTCCAACCACGTCTTGAGACCGGAGAGGATCATCGGCCAGCCGCCGTAGAGCTGGTCGTTGGCGCCCTCGCGCAGCTGGTCGTGGGTGACGAGAAGGCGGCAGGAGTCGCCGACCGGCTCGATCTCCCAGGTGACCCTCGACGTCCCCTCCTCCTTCACGTCGTCGCCCCACAGGGCGGTGAAGCTCTGGACCAGCCGTCGGGGTGGGTCGACCTCCAGGTTCCTGCCCTCGGCCAGGGCGCCGTCGGCGAGGGGGTTGGTCAGCTGGTAGTCCGAGCCGGGCGTCCAGTCCGAGGTCACCCGGTTGCCGAACTGGTACTTGCTCCTCGTCTCAGCGTCGGTGATGGCGTCCCACAGACGCTCCGGGGTGGTGCGGATGTAGATCTCGAACACCTTCTCCATCTGGCTCTCCAGTTCTCGTTTGAGGCCGCTGAGGCCGGCGGCCCAGGGCGCGGCGTACTTGCTCACCCACCGGTCGTGGACGAGGCGGATCGGCACCGGGTTGAGGAAGTGGAGCTTCTCCCGGCCCCGGCGCCTGGTGACGATCAGGCCCGCGTCCTCGAGCAGCCTCAGGTGCTTCATGACACCGAAGCGGGTCATCTCGAAGCGCGCCTCGAGTGCGCTCAGCGTCTGCCCGTCCTGGCGGAAGAGTCGTCGAGGAGGCTGCGCCGGGTGGGGTCGGCGAGGGCCCTGAACACATCGTCCACGCCGTCGATTTTATGTGACTAAACAGTCACCTGTCAATGTGTCACCTGTCAATCGGGAAGCATCGGCATCGTCATCCCCTGGTCCCGTCCCAGGAGGACGGCTCGGGTGATCGCCGACGTCCCGAAGCGCTCGCGGACGTCGTCGAGGGCCAGGTCGAGGGCACCGGCGGCGACGCCGCCGAACGGCAGGAGCAACTGGACGGCGCCGCCCTCGTCGAGGTTGGTGACGGCGATGCCCACCAGGGTGATCCCCTGGGCCTCGATGAGCGGCGTGGCCGTGGCCAGCAGGACCCGGGCGACGGTGAGGACGGCCTCGGTGTCGGCGGTGGCCCGCAGCATGGTGTGCGAGCGGGTGGCCCGGGTGAAGTCGTCGAAGCGCAGCCGGAGGACGACGGTGCGCCCCACCCGGCGGGCGGCCCGCATGCGCCGGGTGACCCGGTCGACGAGGGCGACGAGGGACGCATCGACGTCGTCGGCCGACTTCGGCTTCCAGCCCAGGGCGTGCTGGGACCCCATCGACCGCCGGCGGCGCCCGACATGCACCGGGCGGGGGTCGTAGTTGTGGGCCAGGGCGTGGAGGTGGCGGCCGGACGCCCGCCCGAGCATGGAGACCAGCGCACCCTCCGGCACCCGGGCGACCTCGCCCACGGTGAGGATGCCCCGGTTGCGGAGCTTGGCCGCGGTGATGGGCCCGACGCCCCAGAGCCGCTCCACCGGGAGCGGGTGGAGGAAGTCGAGCTCACGGTCGGGGGGGACCAGCAGCAGGCCGTCGGGCTTGGCCACCGCGCTGGCCACCTTGGCCAGGAACTTGGTGCGGGCCACGCCGACGGTGATGGGCAGGTTCACCCGTTGGCGGACCTCCCGGCGGAGGCGGACGGCGATCTCGTGAGGCGTGCCCCGCAGCCGCCGGAGCCCGCCGACGTCGAGGAACGCCTCGTCGATGGAGATGCCCTCGACCAGCGGGGTGGTGTCGTCGAACACCTCGAACACGGCCTTGCTCGCCTCCGAATAGGCCTCCATCCGGGGCGGGACCACGATCGCCCACGGGCACAGCCGGCGGGCCTGGGCGCCGCCCATGGCGCTGCGCACGCCGTAGGCCTTGGCCTCGTAGCTGGCCGCCAACACCACCCCGCCGCCGACGATGACCGGCTTGCCCCTCAGGTGGGGGGCATCCCGCTGCTCGACCGACGCGTAGAACGAGTCGAGGTCGGCGTGGAGGATCGTCGCCTCGTCCGGCATCGAACGTATGTTCGCACAGGTGCTCGGGGTGGCGCACGCGATACCGCAGGGCGGTGGCCACCACCGGCACCGGTTCGCGCCCCGGGACGGCACCGGCGAGCGGCACTTCCACGTCGACCTGAACGAGACGTCCGCCGCCGACACACCACCCCCGTCACCGACCACGACCTCGTCGTCCTCGCCGAGGTCATCGAGCACCTCTACACCGCCGCCCCCCACTCTCCTCGCCTACCTCCGCCGCTTCCTCGCACCCGACGGCAGGCTCATCCTCCAGACCCCGAACGCGGTCGCCCTCCCCCGCCGCGTCAGGATGCTCGCCGGACGGAACCCGACCGAGCCGATCCGGCCCGACCGCTTCGACCCCGGCCACTTCCACGAGTACACCGTCGCCGAGCTCACCGAGGCCGCCACCGCCGCCGGCTGGCGCGTCCAGAGCACCAACCTGGCCAACTACTTCGCCAACTGTGGTCGCCCCCGCGCCGCCTACAACCGACTGGTCGGCCGCCTCCCCCGGTCGCTACGCGGCGGCATCACCCTCGTCCTCACCGCCACCTAACCAGGCCGGATGCGTCGGGTGCGGGTGACGCCGACCACGATCGGGCGGCCGGCGGCGAACCCCACCCGGGCGATCCGCAACGACCGGCGCCCGCCCCCCTGGTAGCCGACCGACCCCGGCGTCCACCCGTGGTACGCCATCCGGAGGGCGCCCTCGTGGTCGGTGAAGAACTCCTGCCCGCCGGGTCCCACCGACGCCCCGCCCGACCGGAACCAGGCTCGGGACCTCGTCCGCTTCCGGAACGGTCCGGTGGGTGCGCTCCCCGTGGCGAAGCCGACCGAGTACCGGCCCGACTCCCACCAGTTGGCCGAGTAGAAGAGGTAGTAGCGCCGACCGGCGCAAACCATCGCCGGCGCTTCGATCAGGGGACGCTCCCAACCCCGGTCGTGACGCAGCAGCTCGGTCGGGCTGCCGTCCAGTGAGCCGTCGTCCGTGAGGGGCTGGATCCAGAGGCTTGAGGATTGCTTCAGGGCGTTGTCCTCGCTCTTCCACAGCAGGTATGCCGTCCCGTCCTCGTCGACGAAGGGACTCGGGTCGATCGACCCGCCCCGGTCGAGCTGGAACACGAGGGGCTCGGTGGACTCGTCCACGAACGGTCCCTCGGGACGGGGGGCCCGGGCGAGCGAGATCGCCTGCCGGTCCGACGCCGGCTCCCGGACGACGTAGTAGAGGACGTAGTCGTCGCCCCGGGCCAGCACCACCGGCGACCACGTGCGGCCCCCGCCGGCCCAGGGCGGGAGACCGGCCAGGGCGTCACCCAGGTGCTCCCACGCCACCAGGTCGGTCGACCGCATGACCTGCACGTTCTGGGTTCCCACCTGGGTGGCGTAGGCGTAGTAGGTCCTGTCCGTGTGGAGGACGAAGGGGTCGGCGAAGTCGCCCGGGTGCACGGACTCGCCCCACGCCCGCTGGCTACGCCCGGTCAGGCGGAGGAACCATCCCCGCAGGAACGCCCGGACGGTGGTCAGCATCAGCCGCTCACGCCCGCCGTGAGCCGACGCATGGTGGTGATCGTCTCACGGTTCTCGGTAGCGGTGGTTGCGGAAACCGCACCGCTGGCTACCGAGAACCGGGGACCCGTCCGAGGGCGGTGCCTCACGCCTCCGAACAGGATCGAACGGATGCCCGGAGCCGCTCCGGACACTCCGCGTCGGAGGCGACTTCACTACCGATCGTCTCGATGAGCGCGCCGACGGAACTGAACCGAGCCGACAGGTCGTTATTCTGCAGCAACGCCGTCGGATCCCGGTCCACCGTTTCGATGCAGACGGTCGCGATACCCGTGCAGCTCCCGGCCAGCTCGGCCACCTTGGGGGCGGTTCCGGTCCGCTCCAGTGGCGCCGATGCCGCCAGCGGGTCGAACGCCGAGGTCAGGTCCGCCAGGCGGGTGCACGCCCCCCGCACCCGGTCGACGTCGGGCGTCGGCTCCTGGACGCCGACGACGGGCCGGTCGCCCCCCTCGGGAACGCCGAGCAGGCCGAGGAGAAGCTCGAGGGCAATCACGTCGTTGACCTGCGCCACCGCCCCGATCACCTCCTCGTCCCACGCCCGAATCGCCGGCGTCTCGGTACAACCGGCAAGGAGGCCGAGCACCACGGCAAGTGCGGGAAGCACGCGTAGCCTCCGCCGGGTCGCTCTCGATCTTGATCCCGTTGGTGTCCGCACGCCCGGACAACATCGGCGCCCGGCCGGCCCAGCTTGACCACCGCTGTCGACCGCCCTGGCGTTCTCGGTAGCGGTGGTTGCGGAAACCGCACCGCTGGCTACCGAGAACCGGGCCCGGTACCGAGAACTCGGTCACATCGGCGCGACGTGCTACGTCATAGGACGTGAGGATGGACGACGCCGACTGGTTGACCGAACAGTTCGAGGCCAGCCGGCCGCATTTGCGGGCGGTGGCCTACCGGATGCTCGGCTCCCACGCCGAGGCCGACGACGCGGTGCAGGAGGCGTGGCTGCGGCTCAACCGGGCCGACCGGGCCGGGGTCGAGAACCTCGGCGGATGGCTGACGACCGTGGTCGCCCGCATCTGCCTCGACAATCTCCGCTCCCGCCGGTCTCGCCGGGAAGAACCGGCGGACCTCCCGGCGTCGGAACTCCCGGCCGTTAGTGTCGCGGACGACGACGGCCCGGAGCACCAGGCGCTGCTGGCCGACTCGGTCGGGTCCGCCCTCCTCGTGGTCCTCGACCTGCTCGCTCCCGCCGAGCGGGTGGCGTTCGTGCTGCACGACGTGTTCGCGGTGCCGTTCGACGAGATCGCCGACATCGTGGGGCGCACGCCCGAGGCGGCCCGCCAGCTGGCCAGCAGGGCCCGGCGGCGGGTACGGGGGACGGACGGCGCACCCGAGGTCGACCTCGTCCGACAGCGCCAGGTCGTCGATGCCTTCCTGGCCGCGGCCCGCAGCGGGGACTTCGAAGGCCTGGTGGCCCTGCTCGACCCCGATGTCGTCCTCCGCCCGGACGCGGCCGCGGTGCGGATGGGCGCCCTGCGGGAGACCCGGGGCGCGGCCAACGTCGCCGCCGCCCTCTCCGGCGGCGCCACCGCGGCCCGGGTCGCCCTGGTGGACGGCGTCGCCGGCCTCGTCTGGGCGCCCGGCGGACGGACCCGCGGCGTGGTCGCCTTCACGGTCGTCGACGGGAGGATCGTCGAGATCGACGTCACCGGCGATCCCGATCGCATCGGGGCCCTCGACGTCGTGCTGGTCGACGGCTGATCGGGCGCCGGCCGGTCACATTCGCTCCGGTCACATTCGCTCCGGCTCATCCGTCATCAAGGTGACGGCAACGACCACGAGGAGAAGCGATGACCTACGTACTGCTGATCTACCAAGGCACCACTCCCCTGCCCGGGACGGACGCGTGGGACACGCTCCCGACGGGCGAGCAGAAGCAGATCTACGCCGACTACGGCGCCCTCAACCAGACCCCGGGCCTCACCTCCGGCCCCCCGCTCGGGCTGCCCCAGAACGCGATCACGGTGCGGGTCGAGCAGGGGACGACGCTGACGGACAAGGGCCCCTACGTCGGGACCAAGGAAGCGGTCGGCGGCTACTGCGTCCTCGAGGCGGACGACCTCGACGCCGCCATCGAGCTGGCCGCTCGCATCCCGGCGGCCCGTCACGGCGGCGCCATCGAGGTCCGGCCGGTCGAGAAGTACTGGTAGAGGGGCTGCCCGGCGCGGCTGGGACCAGGTCCCAGCCGCGCTCGCTCACCGGTCCGACACCGGTGTGCCCGGGGATCGCTCCAGGGCGTCGCGGCGGTCTCGTGCGTCGGCCCGCAACGACGCCGCGACGGACGCGGCGATCACCACTGCGATGACGGCGAGGGAGACGAAGGTCGGGAGGTGCACTTCGAAGGGCTCGCCGATCAGGAGCATCTTCAGGCCGACGAAGGCGAGGATGACGCCGAGCCCCACATTGAGGTACCGGAACTTGCCCTGCATGCCCCCCAGCAGGAAGTACAGCGACCGAAGCCCCAGGATGGCGAAGGCGTTGGCCGCGAACACGATGAAGGGTTCCCGGCTGACGGCCAGGATGGCGGGGACGGAGTCGACGGCGAACAGGACGTCCGTCGCCTCGATGAGCACCAGCACGGCGAACAGCGGGGTCGCCAGGCGCTTCCCCGTGTCCCGGGTGAAGAGCTTCTGGCCGTCGTAGCGATCGGTCGTGGGCACGATGCGGCGTACCAGCCGCATGGCGATGTTGGCGTTGTAGTCGACCTCGTCCGACTCGTCATGATGAGCGATCTTCCAGGCCGTGTAGAGCAGGAAGGCGCCGAAGACGTAGAGGACCCACTCGAAGCGCTCGATGAGCGACACGCCCGCGAAGATGAAGATCCCTCGGAGGACCAGCGCCCCGAAGATGCCCCAGAACAGGACCCGGAACTGGTACTCGCGGGGCACGGCGAAGAACGAGAAGATCACCGCCCACACGAACACGTTGTCGATGGAGAGGCTCTTCTCGATGAGGAACCCGGCGTAGTACTCGCCGCCGGCCTGACCTCCCTGCCAGACGAGGAGGACGACACCGAAGGCCAGGCCGATCGAGATCCACACCGCCGACTCGATGGCCGCCTCCTTGATGGTGATGACGTGGGCGGTGCGGTGCACGAGCAGAAGGTCGAAGACCAGCATGGCCACGATGGCGCCGATCAGGCCCAGCCAGAGCCATGGCGGCACGTCGAAGCGGGCGAACTCGGCGCCCGAGCCGGAGCCGGAGCCGGAGCTGGCCGCGGCTGCCATCATCGTCGTCGCGGTAGACGTGAGCATCCCGTTTCTCCGTTCGGTCAGGCGCCGGTCAGGTGCGGTGGGCGGGCCGGGTTCAGGCCGGACGCGCGCCGATGAGGACCGGCACCGGGGCGTGGGTCGCCAGCCTCCGTACGGCTCCGCTCCCGACGAGATGCGAGCGCGCAGCGGGCCGACAGCCGACGACGATGAGCTCGTAGCCGTGGTCGGCGGCAAAGCGCTGCAGCGCCTGGGTCGGCTCCCCGAAGAGGATGACGCTGTCGACGGGCGCCTTCGTCGCCCCGGCGACGTCGCCGACGAGGGCGTCGAGCCGGGCCTGGGTCTCGCGCTTGGTGTCGCGGCCGCGCACCGTCGAGGCCGCTTCGAGGTCGACCACTGCGGCGAGCGTGAGGGAGGTCATCTGCCCGCCCAGGAGGTCCAACACCGACGCCAGGGCGGCCGCCGCGTCGGCGGACCCGTCCTCGGCCACCAGGACGTCGAGGCGGCCGGGGTGCGTCGGGCTGACCGGCCCTGACGGGCGGTGCCGATGCGAGCTCACCGCGAGGGGAAGCGCCAGCGGCCCCATGAAGAGGAACAGGACCGCCCAGGAGAATGTGTCGTGGCCCCGGCGGTGCATCACGGCCACGGCAACCGCGCCGATGACGAGCCACCCGGCGGCTATCAGCAGGAGCGACACGGTGACCTCCAGAGGCTTGAGCCGACCACCGCCGCGCCAAGGCGCAGGAGTTGCAACAGCGCGTTCCACAGGAACCTCCTCACGAAATGACAGGGGGATGGCGTGGCGTCCGAGGACGCCCCGCCCGACGCGCCGGCCCGACGGCGGGCGCGTGTCAGTCAGTGAGGGTTGGGGGACCCCGTCTCGGGAGGCAGCGCGTAAGGACGACCGGCCGGCAAGGCCCGGGCGACGGCCGGTGCGGCCATCGACGCCTTCTCGGTCGCGCCGGGCGGTGGCGGCCCCGTGGCCGCGACCGCGTCTCGGCCCGGTGGCTGGCGGCAGCCTCCTCGCTCGCCACCTCGCCGATTTCCTGAGCGGTGGCGGCCACCGTGGCAGCAAGACCGCCGATGGCAAGCCCGATGGCGGCGAGGACGGAGGCGAGGAAGACCAGGACGCAACATGCCTGGCGGGCGCCGACGCGGGCGCGGCGGCCTCGGCCGGCGGGGATTGCTCTTGGTGTTGGCACTCCGAGGATGAGGGTCACGGTCTCTCCGGTTGGTTCGCGTCCGATCAACCGAAGGTCTCTCCCGCCCCGGGAAGGGGCCGCGATCTCCGGGCCGAGGCCGAGATGACGGGGACCGCGTGATGGGGATACTCCCCTTCGACGCCTGACCTTACCGCGGGCACTGGCTGGTGCGCGGGCGCCGATCATCTCGTCGTCGTGGCCAGAAAGCCGACGAATCCGGGCTGCTGTCGGAGCACCATCGGCGGGCTGGCACCGGTTCGTACCACCGACAGGGTCCAGACGCACAAGAATGGGATATACAGAAGCCGATTCCTCGTCCATCCCGTCGGGCGTCCGGAGGTTCGAAGGCAAAGTGTTGGTAATACGCTGGACGCCACGATTCCGGCTGACGATGAACATGTCGGTGCTGGCGCTCGCGCTGGCCGCCGCGCTGGCGGGCTGTTCAGCGGTCAAGTCGATCGCCACGGGTGAGTGCACGGGCGACAAGCCGTTCGTGCTGGTCATGGTGGACGGGTCCTCCACTCAGAACGACCCCGCCCTGATCGCCGAGCAGGTCGACGTGGTGGAGGCCGTCGCCCGCCAGACCAGTGAGGAGTGCGGCCGGCTGCGGGTCGAGCGCTTCCGGGGCTCGGCCAGCGACGTCGACACCGTCCTCGACCGCGACGTCACCCCCGAGGGCGCCACCGAGGGCAACCGCGACCGCAACCGTGACGACCTGCTGGCCGAGGTCCGCCAGGAGGTCGAGGAGGGGATGGCCTCGGCGCCGGCGCAGGGCGGCAGCGATCCCGTGGGCGCCATGGGCCGGGGCCGTCCCTCGGCCAGGAGGACCGGGAGCACAAGCAGCTGATCCTGGTCACCGACGGTGTCCAGTCGAGCGAGCCCAACCTGGCCACCGAGGAGCTGCACGGCCGCCACCGCCAGCAGTTTCGTCGACCAGGCGGGCACCCTCCCCGACCTCGGCGGCATCGACCTGGTGGTCACCGGCATCGGCCGGGTGAGCGGCGCCCAGCCCCCCTCGTCCTACATCAACGGGCTGGTGGCGTTCTACGAAGAGGTGTGCTCGCGGTCAGGGGCGGCGTCGTGCCGGGTCGTCGACGCCCTCCTTCTGCCGGGGGGCGGCGGTTCGTGAGCTCGCTGTCCTGGGACGTCCCGTCCTCGTCCACCAACCCGAGCGTGGCCGACGACGAGGACACGGGCGAGGGCAACGGGCGGCGCCGGCCGGAGAGCGCCTCCGACGACCACGACGACGACGCCCTGGTCGATCTCATGGAGCAGGAGCGGTCGGAGCGCGAGCAGATCGAGGCCCTGGAGCGGGACCTGCTGGAGCAGCTCGGGCGCGAGCCAAACGGGGCGCCGGATCTGGCGGAGATCGAGGCCCTCGACCAGGAGCGGTCCGAGCGGGACCAGCTAGAGCGGCTCGAGCGCGAGCAGTTCGAGGCCCTCGACCGGGAGCGGCGGGAGCGGGATCGGCAGGAGCAGCTCGAGGCGGCCGAGATCGAGCAGTCGGAGCAGTCCGAGCGGGAGGAGCTGGAGGAGCTCGAGCGGGAGCAGCTCCGGCAACTCGAACAACTCGGTCTGCAACAGGAGACCCATGCCGACCCGGCGCCGGCCGCGCGGCCCCGCGCCCGCCCAAGCCGCCGCCCGCACCCCGTCCCCGGCCCGAGCCACCGGTGCAGAACTGGGGGGCTCCGCCCGACGCCGAAGCCCGGGCTGCCGAGTTCCTGGCCGCCAGCCAACGTCGGGCCCGCGACGAGGCGCCCTGGGACGCGGAGGCGCCGGCGTCGGCAACCGAGCGTCGTGAGCTGAACGAGCCGGCCCGGGCCGCCCGGGCCATCGTCGAGCACCGCCACCGGAACCTGGTCGAGGCCAACGCCCTGCTGACCGAGGCGCGACGGGTCCTGGCGCCGATGGCCTACCGGGGGCTCTCCGACCGTGCCTACCTGCGCCGGAAGATCATCCTCGGGATCGGCGAGGCGGTGAGCCTGGCCATCGCCTTCTCGGCCGCGTTCGACGTGGCCCCGCTCGAGGGGCTGCTGCTGTCGGGCGCCATCGCCCTCGCCTTCGTGATCGCCGGCGACCTGGGCGGCGTTCTGCGGGTTTCGGCCGAGAGGTCCCGGCTGTCGGCGGCCCTGGAGGACGACGTGGTGCACCTCGACCCGAGGTACCACCACATCCTCTTCCACGACCGACAACCATGGCTCTCGATCATCGGCGGCGTGACGGCCGCCGTGTTCGCCCTGGCCACGGTGTCGGTCGGCGTGCTGCGAGCGGCCAACCAGGGCAGCGTCGGGCTGGCGGCCGGGCTCGGGTTGCTCACCGTCAGCCTCGCCATCGCCGCCGGCCTGTCGAGCTGGCAGCACGCCAGCATCGGCTCCGAGATCATCGAGCACCTGCAGCGGGAGGAGGAGGCGGCCGGCCGCCGCCTCAAGCGGGCCGCGGCCGCCAAGGTGCTGCGCCGTCCCCCGATCTATTCCGCGGTGGGCGTCGACGACCTGGATCTGCCTTCGTCCGCGCCGGACCTGGACTGGCCGCCGCCGGACATGGATCGGCGGGGGCCGGACCTCGACTGGGAGGCTCCGACCGCCGAGCTGCGGATGAAGCGTCCCAAGCGCGCGGGACGGCCGGCACGGGGGAAGCCCGCCCGGGAGAAGCGATCCGGCAGCTTGGTGGGCACGGCGGCGGCCAAAGGCGCCGTCTTCCTGGCCACCCTCCCCGGCAAGCTCCGCCGATCGGAGAAGGCCGGTGGTGGTGGCGGCTCGAGCAAGGAAGCGTCGATCGAGGAGATGTCGGTGGTGGGGGACGGTCCGGGGGCGCTCGGCGAGAGCGCGGCCCGATCTCGACCGTCGCCTTCCGGCCGCCCATTCAGGCTCCGAAGAAGTTCGGGTGACCCGGCGCCGGCTGGCCCTGGTGGCGCTGGCCCTGGTGGCGCTGGCCCTGGTGGCGGCGTGCGGCGGCTCGTCCGACGACGAGCCGAGCACCTCGGCGACGACCGTCGCTGTGACGTCACCGCCGGCGACGGGGACGGCTGGCGGGAACCCCCGGCCGGGGATGCCGACGGTGCCCACCGACGTGCGCACCATTCCCCGGGCCACCACCCGGGAGGCCGTGATCGAGGGCAAGCCGGCGGTGATCGTCACCCTGCCCGAGACCGTCCTGTTCGATGTGGGCGAGGCCGTCTTGCGGGCGGACGCGGAGCCGTCACTGCAGGGCGTGGCCGACCTCGTCGGCGACAAGCCCGGCGCCACCACCGAGGTGCAGGGGCACACCGACTCGACCGGATCGGCCGAGTTCAACCAGTCACTGTCCGAACGACGGGCGGCGGCGGTGGCCGACTGGCTCGCCGGCCATGGCGTGGACCGCGGCACCCTCACGACGATCGGCTACGGGTCCACCCGTCCCGTCGCCGACAACGCCACCGCCGAAGGCCGCCAAGCCAACCGCCGGGTCGAGATCATCGTCACCTCACCCGCGGGGTAACCGGGCCGACGTTCCGGCGGCGCCGGGGGTCGTGCGGTACCCGCTCGACCTGCACTTTCTTGGTCGGGCTGGGGAGATTTGAACTCCCGACCTCTTGACCCCCAGATTCTTCCCGGCCCTGACGGGCGGTGACCCGTCCCGTCGCCGACAACGCCACCGCCGAAGGCCGCCAAGCCAACCGCCGGGTCGAGATCATCGTCACCTCACCCGCGGGGTAACCGGGCCGACGTTCCGGCGGCGCCGGGGGTCGTGCGGTACCCGCTCGACCTGCACTTTCTTGGTCGGGCTGGGGAGATTTGAACTCCCGACCTCTTGACCCCCAGATTCTTCCCGGCCCTGACGGGCGGTGGCCCCCCGTCCACACAGTGCCTCTGAGCTGGTCTTTTGGCCAATTCGGCGCCCAGGGAGTGCGACCTCTTAACCCTGATGCGAAGAATTTTTGCATACATCCCGCATACATGGCGCCGCCGAGGCCTGAAATGGCAAGTCCGGAGGCCGCTGACGGGGCCACCGCCACGGGAGACGGGCACCGGCTCGATCAGTCGCCAACGACGCCCGACGTGTCAGTGTCCCGGAGGAGGCCAGCAGCGTCGAGCACCTTCATCGTGACGAGCACGGGGTTGTCGCGATATGTCTTGGACGCTGCCGCATTTCGGACCGACGCGATCACGTCGGGAAGGCCGTATACCTCGATCGGTCCGCCGCCAACGACTTGAGTGGCCGCCCAAGCCCGAATCGCCGGCTCGTGGGTGTTCTTCACCGGGGCCGCGAACCGACCGACATACAGCCGCACCCAGACCTGGTCCTGCCGGTAGCCATACCGCTCGGCGGCCGCCGTCACCACACCAGTGCGGATCACAGGATCGTTCAAGAGGAGGTAGAGGCTTCGGAACTTCCTATCCCCGCCGGTTCCCATGACGTGCTCGGCGACTACGCCGCGCGAGCCGAGAAACGACTTGACCGTCGCCAGCACCAGCTTGTCCGCCCGGGCACCGACGAGGTCAACCTCGTAGCCGTGAGTCTGGACCTCGTCGTGGACGACCTTGCCGGTCTTTCGCGTCACTGGGAACTTGACCGCCTCCGAGACGATCAGCCCCTCTGCCTCCAGGGCCACCGCGACGAACTGCTCGAAACTCTCCACAGACCGCTCCTTGCCGTCGGGTCCGAGCTACCAGACCCGTACATGCTGCACCTCGCTGTCGCCCGGGCAGCAGGTCTGAAACCGGTCGAGCGACGATATCGTCCGGGCTCTGAGCCCGGGCCGAGTACCGGAGACCCGACAAAGATCGGCACCTATCGCCTAAGCCGGCGCCTCGGCGGCCCGATCGAGGCTCATTGTTCGTTGCCCGCCCCGCTCCGCGCGCCGTGCTCACGTGACTCGCGACGACCGATTCGCCCGACTGCAGCAAGGTCCGCTCCGACACGGCCGGATCGCGAGATCGGGGGTGAGAATTCGATTAGTAGGCGCTGTCGCGATCGGCACGGCAAACTCGACTGTGCCCCTGAAGCTACGAGCTGGCGAACGGATCGCAGAGTACAAACTCGTGAATCGACTCGGCCGGGGTGGCAACGCCGAAGTATGGCGCGTCCTCAGTCCGGATGGCACAGAAGTCGCACTCAAGGTCTTGACCCGAGGCGACAACGACGCACGACAGCGGTTTCGGCGGGAGGTAGATCTTCAACGAGGAGCACTCCTCGGTCTGCCCGGGTTGTTGCCGGTGTTGGGCGCGTCTCGCCTCGGGGATCTGCCCTGGCTAGCGATGCCGGTGGCAGAGCCCATCGCCGATGCTCTCGCCGAGGCAGACTTGGATGATGCGCTCGGCGCCGTAGCGGAGGTCGCTGCGGCACTCGGTCGACTTCACGCCCTCGGGTATGCGCATCGGGACGTAAAGCCTGGCAACCTCTATAGGCATGAAGGTCATTGGGTTGTCGGAGACCTCGGACTGATCGACCTGCCCGAGCCGACGCCTCTCACGGTCGGCCGGCGAGCACTAGGCCCCCGATGGTTCCTCGCTCCGGAGATGCTCTCAGTCCCTGAGACCGCGGACGGCGGACCCGCGGACGTGTACTCGCTTGCGAAGACGCTGTGGGTATTGATCGTCGGAGCGGCGTTCCCACCGCCTGGAACGCACATCCGGGAAGTGCCAGCCTTGCGCACGTCGTCGTTCGTGCAGCATCCCCGCGTAGCGTTCCTGGATCGGCTCATGGAGCGGAGTACGGCATACGAGCCCCGAGACCGGCCCACTGCCGACGACTTCCGGCGCGAACTTCGGCTAATCATCGAGGGAGCCATGATGCCAATTGGCGGCGACGACGCCGATCTGAATCTGTTGCGAGAGGAACTTCGATTAGCCGCCGAGGCTTCCCGACGTGGTAATGCGGGTCGTCAAGACCGAATCGCAGCCGGTCGTGATCTCGTTGATCGGCTCTCCCGGGCGGGCGAGGTCGCACGCGAATCGCTGCTGCGAGCAGGAGCGCCGCTCACGACCGCGGGCTTCATCGACAACAACATGGTTCTCGAACGGGCCAACACGTGGAGCGTGCGAAATGTCGAAGGTCAATTCGGTCGGTGCCTTGTCTCCAGCCTCAGCTACGAAACGGGCCTCGCTGGGCCGAACCGCATCGGCGAGATCCAGCTCTGGTCCGGGTTCGGTGTAATCACAACGGAGGAGGGGGAGGCGGTGATTGTGGCCGCGCACATTGTTGGACACTCAGTTGCGTGGAGCGAAAGCCGACTCGTTCCGCTGGGGACCATGGAAGCCGAGCAGGCCATTGACGACCTCGCTGCGGGGCTCCGGGACCACGCAGCAGAAGGGCTCGGAGCCTTCCTGAAGGCCTTTAAGTACGCAAACAGGCAAGGATAGGCTCGATTACTTCCACCGAAATACTCTCGTCGTATCCCGTCGCGTCGATAGGGTCCTCACCATGAACGGGCCGGAGCGTCGTTCCTTTGATGCGATGCCGGCGGTGCTCCGAGACATGCCTCTCCTCGTCGACCAGCTAGATACACCGTCGACGAAGTGAGCGCATCGGCGTTCGCCGAGGTCCGGGCGATGCAACTCAACCGTGATGGGACGATGCTGATCGTGTTCACCGACACACGCTCGGTGGCTGCCCCGCTCGGCCGTGAAGCGTTCGGGCCCACCAGCGCGATCGCCGCGTCGACCCACTTCCCCCAGTCCTCCCACTTGCTCTTACAGACGACCCGGGGCGACAACATCCTCGTCGACCTGTGCATCCCGACCGACCTGGCACCACTACGTGGCCGCCCTACCGTCTATCTGGATCAGAACCATTGGAGCACTCTCAGCAATGCGATCCACCAGCCCGGTCGCGTTGGGAGCCAAGACGAGCTGGCAGCCGCGACACATCTCATCGAACTCGCTACACGCGGCGAGGTCGTTCTTCCGCTGTCCTCGGCCCATATGTCCGAGACGTGCAAGCAGGTCGACCATGAAGACCGCTACCGGCGGGCTCTCACGCTCGCGCAGCTCTCCGCCGGGTGGCAGCTACGCGATCCACTCGACCTTCGAAGGTCCGAGTTACGCCAAGCGCTGACCAGCCGCTATCACGAGCGCCAACTCTCACCACCCGCGGCCGTCACCCTCGAACCGAATGCCGTTCACGCGAGCCGAAATGAGTCGCTTGCTGAGGTTTCTACCGACATGCCCGAGGAGGCCCGGTGGGCGCTACACGCGATTCGCTGCATCGGCGGCCTTCTCGACGCGATGCTGGACGCCGAACATGTCCCGATGGAATTCGCGCCGGGTTGGGCCGCCGAGTTCCAACGCTTCGCGACGTTTCTTGCCGAGAACCCGACCGGTCCCGAGATGAAGCGACGACGGACCCACGCGAAGTTCATCGTTGACCTCGGCCGAGAACTCCCTGAAGAGGCGTACCGAGTCGGCATCACGCCCGCGGAGATGAGCGATTGGACGCTGCACCACAGCGAGAACGATCTCCGTCAAATGCCCGCCCTAGGGCTATTCCGCGAAGTCCTACACGAAAAACTGTGCAACGCAGCGCTCCGTTGGGAGGACAACGACCTAATCGACATGATGTACCTCACGGCCGCCTGTGGGTACTGCGACCACGTCGTCGCCGAAAGGGCACACACATCTCATATGGGCAACGGACTTCGCCGCCTCGGCCGGCCGAGCAACGTCCACAGGAATCTTCAGACTCTCGTCACAAGCCTCTGACGTACAACCACTGCATGCCAGCGCCGACGTCGGATCCGACCGATGAAGCGATGCTCGCGGTGAAACTCTTTTCGCAGACAGGCCGCGCCGTCGGCCCACTTGAAATTTGCAGGCCAAACCTTCAGATAGTGCTCCATTTCCGGATCGGCTTGCGCGGATTAGAGCCGCGGCGGGCGCGAGCCGGAGTACGTCGTGATCCTGACTCGACCAATCGGAGATGAGAGTAGGTGCCGTCTGAAACGGGTGTACCTCGACCAATGCCACTGGATCCGGCTTGAGGCAGCGGCGCTAGGAAGGGCCGCCGCCAGCAAAAGAACGGCGGAGGTGCTCGAGCTCCTCCGCTACGGCGTGGACCATTCGCTGGTCTCACTACCGTTATCGGGGGTCCATTATATGGAGACATACAACCGGCCATTCGGACGGCGGACTCTCGCCACAATCATGGCAGAGTTGTCGCGATTTCACGCGATCGCTGGGCCGCCAGACGTGCTTCCAGCCGAGCTCGATGCCTACCTACACGGCAGATACGGCAAACCGTTCGATCCGCAACCCCTTCGGGTGTTCGGTCGCGGTTGGGCCTTCGCAATGGGGGTACGTCACACACCCTTCAGACTCAGCGACGACGCACCACTAACTCCCGTGGAGCGGTCGCGTTTTGAAGCGAAAGCAGGCGACCTCCTCGAGTTCGCGATGCTCGCTGGGCCACCCGACGGTGTCCCGATCCCTGGATGGGCCGAGAACGATGGGTATCGGGAGTTCGGCGAACGGCAGGTCGTGCACGAGCAGACGCTCGCACGACAGTTGGTAAAAGCCGGACCTGCGTCAACGAGGAGGGTCCATGACTGGGTCGCCGCCACGGAGCTTCTCCGATATCGAATACCCGCTTAACAAGGCCTACGAACGTGCTGGCCTTACGGCTGCTGAATCACCCGATCTCGATACTCCGAAAGGTCTTGTCGCACTACTGTCCGCACTTCCAAGTCGCGATGTGATCTTCGACCTGCGCCGACTCCGGCACGCCGACACGAATGCTCGATGGAAGGCGAACGACCTAAACGATCTCGGCTCCCTGAGCGTTGCCTTGCCCTACTGCGACATAGTGGTTACCGAGAAACAGTGGCGGCACCTAGCAGTGCAGGCGGGCATACCCGATCGATACGGCACCGTGGTTTTGGACAGCCTCGATGGCCTATCGCGCTACCTAGTCTGATGGAGCGACTCCGCACCGTGAACCAGGCGCAGGTTGAGGAGCTCGTTCTAATGAAAAAAGGACCCGGCGCATCGACTGCACCCTTCGCCGGCACTTGAGTGAGAATGCCGGATTCCGTCGAGTAGCCGCTCCTGCCCGGCGACGGGTATCGGCTCCTTGGGCGGTGTTCTCTATCGGTCAGGCAGTGGCAGCCTCAGAGGCAATACTCAGTCCTCCGTTAGGTCAATCTCTGTTAGAGGATGGTCGGGAGATATCCACAGAGGCAGAATTCCTTGCCCGATCCTTGCGAGTTCATTTCCATCTGGCCGCATCACGTAGATCATTCCCTCGCCGGAAAACACAATGGCTTTACCGTCGGGCGACCACTCTGGTTCCCAGTCCAGCTCAGGGCCGAAGGTGAGGCGGCGCAGGTCCGTTCCGTCCGCGTTCATCGCATAGATGTCAGATTCGCTTAAGGAACTGGTGCGGCCATCGGGCGATCGGCTGCTCTGGAACGCCAGCAACCTTCCGTCAGGAGACCAGGATGGGTGCTTGTTTTCTCCCGGACCGTGGGTCAACCGTCGCTCGTTGCTGCCGTCGGTCCTGATGAGGTAGATGTCGCTCACTTGGGACCTGCCCTCTACCCAGCGGCCGAAGGCGAGTCTCCGTTCCGTTCGGCGACCACGCTATGTCACCCTCAACTTGGGGGCTGGATGTCACCCGCTGTTGATTCGTTCCATCCGCATTCATCACATAGATCTCCCGGTTGCCATCGCGGGTGCTGATGAAGGCGATCCTCGACCCGTCCAGCGAACATTTCGGCCTGCCGTTCTCGCCGGGCCCCGGACGAGGTGGGTTATGTCCCCCCCCAGGACGAGGACATTGACGGTTTGCTCCCCGAAGGCGATTTCCCGCCCACAGATGGAAGCCTCATCGGGAAATCCGGCGGTACGGTGCTCGTGGTTCCCGTTGGCGTCCATCACCAGCGTGTTGTATCCCTCGTCCCGATCACGAAGGAAGACGATCTTGGCGTCGGTGAGCGGGGGAACGTCCTGGGAACCCGTCGCCAGCACCATCCCGCCAATGCCGGCCGCGACTGCGGTCGCCGCGATCGCTGCGAGTGCGCCGGCTCTCATGCGAGCCGCGCACCTGATCGGCGGGGGAAGCGGCGCGCAGATGCTGCCCTGGTGCTCCGAGGAGCGCTGCTCGATGGAGGCGGCGACCAGCCCCCATGGCGGACGCATGGACGTCGCGTGGACGCACTTGAGATTCTGCTCACACCTCAGGATGCCAGTCATGGAGAGCGCTGCGTGGGCGGCCTGGCGCTTCAAAGGCGAGCGGCGACTTGCGCTGTGATGCGCGTCGACCCAGGTCCGGCGGAACGCTCGACCGACCAGTGCGAGATTGCCGGTTCCCGCTCGCCAAATCCGTCCGCCCCACCCGATCAGGAACGCTCGACCGACGTTGATCTCCAGCCGTGGGGCCCCGACCTGGGCAGGGGCCGACAATTCCCCCCATCGGGCCCGGTGGTGTGACCCAAGGATCTTCCCGGAACGCGGCGCCTCGTGTCATAGCCGTGGAAATCAGGCCGAACCACGTTGGCGTTGCTAGAGCTTCCGACTTGCCGTCAGGGTGGGTTGTGTCGCCCGCTCGGGCGTCGGTCGCGGACGGTTTGGCGTACCCTCCGGGGACGACGTCCTGCTCGCCATCCGTTGGGACGCCGAGCGTCGGACCGCCTCGCTCAGGGTGCCCAATGGGTCCGTGGAATGACGCGAGAGTCCGTGCGCTTCGATTGCCTCGGCATCGTCGCTGACAACGTAGACCCGGTTGGCCAGCCGCCCGCGTGACAGGCCGGTGTAGGCGGCCTCTCGGTAAGACTGGTCATCGATGAGGAGGAGAGCCACGTCGACAGTGGCCCCCTGAGCCTTGTGCACGATCAACGCAACGCAAAGCTGATCTTGGACGTGGTGCTGCACCGTGATGGGTCCGCCGCGGCTCTCTACCTGCGCAACCAGCCTGCTGGCCGGTCGTCCGAGGTGGCGAGGGTGTCTAGCGAAGAAGCTCCTGTGTCTAGTGGTGTAGTGCGCAGTAGCGGTCATCGGAACCTAAAGATCCTTTAGATCATGGTACTGATGGCTTGCATCCACCTAAGTGCGGCTCTTATCGCTCTACACTACGTCCTGCCGACGACGGACGTGGAGGTGAGAGCGATGTCGCAGGAGCAGCGACGGCAGGTTCTGGAGAACCTCGGTCTGGTGCACCCCCGGCCCGGGGCCGTGAGCGCTGCGCTGTTCGTCGGCGGGGGCCGCTTCTTCCTCGCCGAGGACAAGCTGCAGGTGAAGTACGAGATGCTGCGGGCCCACGTCGTGGACGGTTGGTCCGTCACCGCCGCCGCCGAGGCCCACGGTTACTCCCGGGCCTCCTTTTATGTGGCGTCGGCGGCGTTCGAGGCGGGCGGGATGACGGGGCTCCTCGACGAGCGGCCGGGCCGACGGGGGCCGCTGAAGCTGACCGGCGACGTCGCCGCCTTCGTGCAGGGGACCGACGCTGCGCTGTCTGGGGCGGAGGTGGCCCGTCAGGTGCAGGCCCGCTTCGGCGTCGTCCTGCACCGGCGCACCGTCGAGCGGGCGAGGCGGCGGTGAGCCGGCTGTGGCCGGTGAGCGAGCCGGCCCAGGCCGACTACGAACGGCTGCGGGCCGCCGTGCTGGCCGGCGCCCCGCTGGCCAGCCCCGAGGCGGCCCGCTTCGCCCGCGCCGGGCTTTGGGGACTGATGCGCCGGCCAGCGGCCGAGCCGGTGTTCGTGGCCCGGCTCCTGGGAGCGGGGCGGCCCGCCTGGACGCCCTATGAGGACCCCCGCCTGGTGGTGCTGGCCGCCGCCTACGAGCTCGTCCTGGAACCGAACGCCGCGGCCCGCAGAGAGGAGACAGGATCATGAGGGTGGCGATCTACGCCCGGGTGTCCACTGACGCCCAGGAGGCACGTGGCACCATCGGCTCCCAGCTCGTGTCCCTGCGCGAGCGGGTGGCGGCCGAGGGCCACGAGCTGGTGGCCTCCTACGTGGACGACGGGTTCTCCGGTGCCCGCCTGGACCGGCCTGGGCTCGACGGTCTGCGCGACGCGGCCGAGGCCGGCGAGATCGAGGCGCTGTGGTGCCTGACGCCGGACCGCCTCAGCCGCTCCTACGCCTACCAGGTGCTCATCGCCGACGAGCTGGCCCGCCACGGCGTGGCCATCCGCTACCTGGACGCCCCCGACATCGCCTCGGACCCCCAGGCCCGGCTGCTGACCCAGGTGCAGTCGGTCATCGCCGAGTACGAGCGGGCCAAGATCTCCGAGCGCTCCCGGCGGGGCAAGCTCTACCGGGCCCGGGCCGGAGAGGCCGTGCACTGGCGGGCGCCGTTCGGCTATGTGCGTGTCCCCCGCCAGGGCGAGCGGGCGGCGCACCTGGTGGTGAACGAGGAGCAGGCCGCCCTGGTGCGGCGCATCTTCGCCGACTACACCACCGGCGGGCTTTCCCTGCGCCAGATCACGCTGCGGCTCAACGCCGAGGGCGTCCCCACACCAGAGGGCAAGCGCTGGATCACCTCGACGCTGGGGCGCATGCTGAAGCGGGAGGCCTACGTGGGGCGGGCGTGGGTGAACACCACCAAGATGGTCGACGACCGGGGCCCCGGCCGACGGCCCCGCCAAGTCCCCCGGCCCCGCAGCGAGTGGATCGCCGTGCCCTGCCCCCGCATCGTCGACGATGCCACCTTCGAGGCGGCGGCGGTGGCGGGCCGGGACAACACCAACTTCTCCGCCCGCCGCCTCGACCCCGACGAGCAGGGCTGGCTGCTGCGGGGCCTGGTGTTCTGCGCCTGCGGAACGCGCTCCATCGTCGACCGGGGCAACGGCGCCTCTCCCACCGGGATCCGCTACTACGCCTGCCGCAACCGCTGCGGGCTCACCACCGAGGAGCGGCGGTGCCGATTGGGCGGCGTGCGCGCCGACGCCCTCGACGAGTTCGTCTTCGGCGAGATCCGGGCCGCGCTCGCATCGCCCGCGCTCCTTTTGGCCGGCGAACGGGCCATCGCCGCCCGAGGCCCCGTCCCCGACGACGAGCTCCTTGCCGCCGAGCTGGCCCGGCTCGAGCGTCGCCTCGACAGCACCGCCGCCGAACGGCGTCGGGTGGCCGACCTCTACCAGGCCGGGGTCCTCGACCCCGCCGAGCTCGCCCGGCGGGCCGACGAGATCGAGCAGCGACGATGCCAGCTCGCGTCACGCCGAGAGTCCCTGCTCGCCCAGCGCCAGGAGCTCACCGCCGACAACCGGCTCCGCACGCGCATCGACAGCTTCGCCGAACGCACCACGGCCGCCATCGACGGGCTCGACTTCGCACAGCGCCAACGCCTCGTCCGCCTCCTCGTCGAACGAGTTGACGTCCGGGGTTGGCACTTGGACATCCAGCTGCGTATCCCCCTTGACGACCCTGGGCCCCCGGCCCTGGCGGCACGCCACCGCCGAGGAGCCCGCCGCAGGCCCCGCTGTCAAGCGAAGACCGTTTGCGTCGCATTAGTCACGGTGAGGGCGTGGCCATGGGCGAGATGACCGGCGATGAGATAGCTCGTCGGCACGTCGACGGTCCGGCCCTCCGTCGTCTCCACGGTCAGTCGGCGCCGACTGCAATCCACGACTTTGACGGTGCCACGGCTGCCGTTGAGGATGCCGAGGCGGTACTCGTTGCGGCCGGCAATCACCGCGTCACCGACCGCGAACGCTCGACCGCCGGCGATCAGTTCGTCGGAACCAAGTCCGCCTTGGGCTTGAAGTCGGGCCCGAGTGATGCGGTTCAACGAGTCGACGGACACTCGCCGGCTGGCAAGCATGAGAACGTTCTCGCCTCGGGCCCGCGCCGCCCACCAATCCTCGACCATGGCTTCGTGGGCGGCTCGGCTGTCGTCAGTCACCTGCACACGGCCGGCGGCGAGATACAGGTCGACAGCTTCGTCGGGATTGCCATCCCGGAGCGCGGCGAGGGCCTTCCGCTCCCACGCCTCGACCTGGCGGCGATTGCGGACGAGCGTGACGGCGCCCAGCTCCTCAGCCAACGCAGCAAACGCTCCGCCGGCGCCGATCTCGGGGAGCTGGCGATGGTCGCCGACCAGCACGACCTTCACCCGTTTGGCCCCGGCGAGGTCGAGGAGGCGGCCGAGCTGCCGGGTTCCGATCATCCCGGCCTCGTCCACCACCAGCACGTCGGCGGCGAGGGCACCGCCGTCCCGGTCGGCGGAGGCAAGGAGACGGTCGATGGTCGACGCCTCGATGCCCGCCGCCCCCTGAAGCTCAGCCGCCGCTCGGGCGGCGAGGGCACAGCCGATCACTCGTTGCCCAGCGAGCTTCCAGGCCTGGTGGGCAGCGGCCAGGGCCGCGGTCTTGCCGGTACCGGCGGCGCCGACCACGACGTCGACGCCGCGACCGCTCTGGGTGATCGTCGAGACGAGCGTCCGTTGCTCCACGCTGAGGGTCGGGGCGCCCGTGAACACCCACCGCAGGTGTGCTGTCCGCACGGAAGCGAGCCCTTCGTTCGCCCGACGGCGGGCGTCGGCCATCAGCCGGCGTTCGAGCGCCAGCAGCTCGGGCGTGGAGAATCGGGCGACGTCGGTCTCCAGCGGGACGGTCGTTCCGTCCCGGCGTCGAATCACGTGCCCGGTGCGAGCGGCCACGGGGAGGGGCACCACCCTCGCCGATGCCAACAACTGGTCGGCGAGCGCCAACACCGTGTCGGGGCGAGCGCCCTGGCCGAACGAGTCCGCGACGGCTCGGACGACGGCCCTCCGGTCGAAGCTCGATCGTCTCTCGGTCAGTCCATCCGGCCCGGCCAGCCGGTCGAACAGGCTCTCCACCCACGCTCGATCGAGCTCGACCTCGGCTTTGGCGACGGGGCGACTCGTCCAAGTGGCCACGGTCGCGTCGGTGACCCCGAGGTCGGTGGCCCGCTGGCGCCATTCGGCGAACAGGTCGGCCGGCGAGGTGTCACGGTCCTTCGGGCGGCGGGTGCTGTACGCCGCTACCTGCGCCGCCCGGGCCGAGGTCTGACCTCGGTCGGCGAGCTGAGACTCGATCTCGGCCCGCCGCTGCGAGAAGGCGCGGACGACGGGGCGCGGGACGGCGGCGATGTCGGCGATGCCGTTGCGCACCGGTCCCCACTCGACTCCGAGGCGTCGGGCCAGCTCCGCCCGGAGGGTCGCCTCGTAGAGATGGCCGACGGGCTTCGACCACGGGAAGAGCTGGCGGCCGTCGAGTGAGGTCCACCGGCCATCGGAGGCGGTGTAGGCGGGATGGGCAATCAGGACATGGGTGTGAAGGTGCGGATCGCCGGCCCGGCTGCTGCGGTGCTGGAAGGCGGCGCCGACGAAGCCGTCGGCCTCGACGACGACCGCTCCGCCGTGGCCGCGGCGCACACGGCAGGTGAGGTCCTCGAGGACGCCGAAGGCGGCGCGGACAGCTTCGTCGTGCGCGGCATGCACCTCGCGGGCGACCTCGGGGGTGCTGAGGGCGTACAGGAGCGAGACCGACTTCGGCGCGCAGAAGGTGGCGTCGTAGCCGATGACCTTCGGCGTCTGGTCCGTCAGGCGGGCGCCGGTCGTGGGAGTCCGACCGTCGAGGATGGCGTTCAGCGCCTCGCCTCCCAGCTCGCCGGAAACGTGGAGCAGCTCGGCGCCCCGGCCGATCCACTGGCCGGGGCGCTCGCCGACGCCGGCGTAGTACTCGTCGAGGCCCCGGGCGACAGCGTCCTCGTAGTACTGCTGCTGGCCGGCGTAGAGCTTGGCCAGGCTCAGCACGGTGTCGCCGCCATCCCGCGGCCATCGCGCCCGCGTCCCGCGGGACGGCCTCGCACCCCTGGTGCAAGTGCGTCAGTCTGCCTTTGCGCTTGCGGGACGGCTGGAAGGGTCCGCGGTCGGCGATTGAGGGCGTGTGTGCTCATGCCGTCTCGGTGGTCGGCTTGATGAGAAGGTCATCAAGCACGCGTCGGGGGATGAGGATGCGCCGTCCGAAGGCGCAGGCTCGGGATTTCACCTCGTCGAACGAGGTCGTAGGCGAGGGCTCGGGAGATGCCGAGGCTGCGGGCGGCCTCCTCGACGGTGAACGTGCGACGCTCATCCATGAGCGGGTCCTCCATGACGACGGGCGCGGGGCGCCGGCCAGAGGGAGGAGCAAACGGGTAAGGCGGCGGTCAGCTCCTCGATCGACCGTCGTCGTGGCGAGCCGCCGAGTCGGCCTCAGCTCGCTCCCGTAACGACTAGGCCATCGAGCAACCCGAAATCTCGCGAGGTGCCGTCCAGCGCCGGGTGCACGAGGCCCACTTCCCTAGGATGAAGCGCCCCGGCTACGGACGACTCGCGCGACGAGGGGGCGCAAGAAGTCCGCCTGAGTACGACGCTGACTCAGCCGACGGCGAGGAGCGCCAGTCTTCGCAACCGATGGAAGTACGGCTGGGCGTCGATCGGCAAGCGGTTCAACGTCAGATCGAGGCTCCGGATGCACGGGTGGAGGATTCGCTCCTGATCCACCGAGAGCTTCGATCCAGTGAGGCGGAAGGACACGACTCCTGCAACATCAGCGTCGAGGAGAACCGGGTCGACGTTCTCGCACTGAGGAGCCCATTTTGCGCTCGTAGGGAACTCGGCAGCCAGGTGTTCCTCCCAGAGCTCACGCAGGTCATCCACGACCACAGTCTCCCGCGTGCCGGACGACGAGGTCTTGCGTGGCGCCACTTTGACCCGCGGAGCGCTAGACAGGCGGGGTGAGCTGGCGCTGGCTGATTGATGTTCGTGGCGACAAGCCGAGGATCGACTGGCCTCGCCTGACCATCGTGCTCGTCATCGGCGAGATCGTCGCCGGCGTCCTTGTGTGGTTGCTCACCGAGTGGGTTGGCCCGTTGGCGATGATCCTGATCGCATTGCCGATCGTTGCGCTCTTGATCGTCCTTGACGTGAAGCTGCGCCGCCGACAACCCGACAACCTCTAGCAGCCGCGCCGGCTCGTCACCGAACTCAGACCTCGCCCGCCATTAGGCGGGGCCAGATCAGATGAGCACGGTGGGGCCAATCCCGCTTGACACGACTCAGCCGTCGAACCTGTCGACCAGACCGGGGTCAGGAGGGAAGAAGCTCGAACGCGTCGCAGTGACGGGGACGTACAACTCGGAAGTGGTCGTCGATCGTCGCGATACGCCGAGCGTCCAACCGTTCAGCGATGGCAACAAGGCTGGCGTCGGTTCCACCCAGGGGTAGGTCGGCATACTGCTCGACCAGATCCCTGATCCGCTCCCAGTCGGCCGCGCCAAGGCTCTCCACGAGCAGATCGCCGCTGGCTATCGCGGCGTAGATGCCGACCTCGGCGAGGCTGCCCAGCTGTCGACGCACCAGGTACGCCGCTTCGGCGATGACAAGTGCGGTCGTGACGAGAGGCCCTGGGTCAGCTCGGACAAGAGCCGCCGACGAATCGTGGTGTCGATCGCTGCGGTCGGCGGATGCAACCAACACGCCTGTGTCGAGGATCAGCACCCGCTAATCGCGGCCGAATCCCTCGGCGAGTAGCTCGTCGATCACGTCGGTGGTGCCGCTTTCCGAGGCACCGATGGCGACGAAGGCTGGATTGCGTCCCGAGCCCGTCGCCTCAGCGGGCAGCTCGGACGCCAGCTCAGCGATCAATTCCTCGATCGTGACACCTCGCCGAGTGGCCTCAGCCCGGAGGCGCAGGACGGCTTCGTCGGAGAGCTTGACGGTCATGGACACGCCCCAACTATACGGCTGATGCCCCGGCGCCCATGTGGGTTTGGGCCCGCATGCGGCTATGCCGGTCCCGGAACATCGAGATGGGCTTCGACGGGGCCGGGAAGTACACGGACGAGCACGACACCCGTCCCTTCGATCTCGACGACCTTCGCGACTGCCGATTCGGCATCCTCAGCACCGACCACGATGTACGAATCCACCCTGACGTTCTCGGCCTTGACCGCATTCCGGAGGTGGGCGTGCGTCAGGCCGTCGATGTCGACTCGGTGATAGTCGATCCAGAGGTCGTAGCCGGCCGATCCCTCCACACCAGCCAACTTACGCCGCGGTGTCGTGAGAGCTGAACGTCAGGGACCGAACACCGCGTCGAGGCGCTGGCCGGCGACGCGGTGCTGCTCGGTGACGACGTGGGTGTAGGTGCCGAGGGTGATCCCGATGTCGGCGTGGCCGAGGCGCTCCTGCATGACTTTGTCGTCGCCGACGACCACCCGGCCCACGGACTGGGCGGTGTGGCGGAGACCCTTGGGCGTGATCCGCGGGACGCCGACCTTCTCGACCAGGACGTCCATCGTCCGGCTGAAGTTGTTGGGGTCGATCCCCCCGCCGAGGGCGGTGGTGAAGACCAGGCCGCTCCCCTCCCACGCGTCGCCGGCGAAGGCGGCCTCGGCGGCCTGGCGCTGCCGATGGCCTTCCAGGACCGCGGCCATCCCGGGATTGAACGTGACTGCCCGCTCGCTGCTCTCGGTCTTGAGCTGCTTGAGCATCGGCCGGCCGCGCTCCACGCAGAGCTGCTGGGTGACGAGCAGTTGGCACTCGGCGAGGTCGACGTCGGCCCACCGCAGGCCGAGGACCTCGCCCCGCCGCAGTCCGGTCACCAGGGACAGGTGGAAGGCGGCGTACAGCCGGTGGTCGGCCACGCCGGCGAGGAACGCCTTGGCTTCGTCGAGGGTCCAGCCCAGCTTGTGATGGGTCCGGTCCCGCTTGGGCGCCTGCGTCAAGACGACCGGGTTCCGAGCCAGCCGGCCTCGGTCGACCGCCTCCTGCAACGCCATGGACAGGACCTTGCGCACCATGCGGGCCGACGTCGGGCCCAGGCGGGGCTTGGTCTGCCCCTCCCCCGCCACCACCAGCGACGCCACGAAGCCGTCGACCACCTCGGCCGTCAGGTCCCGCAGCCGAACGGCGCCGAGCAGCGGGACGATGTGCAGCCGAACCGCCCACGAGTACTGGTCGAGCGTGCCCTGCTGGACCCGGCCCTCCTTCGACGGCAGTCACGACCCGGACAGGTACTCGGCCAGGGTCTCGTCGTCGGAGCCGACCCGGCCCTCGGCGGCAGCCTTGCGGTGGGCCAGGGCCTCCCGCTTGGTGACGAACGTCCCCAGCTGCCGCACCCGGCGCTTGCCCGTGGCGGCGTCATAGCCGCCCTGGCGGACGACCCACTTCCCCCGCTGCCGCTGGACCTCAGGCTCGCCGACCTGCACCCACTGCACGACGCCAGTGTTTCCATACATCATGCATACATGGCCTTCAACGAGAAGAGCCGGCGCCTTCCGGCACCGGCTCTGACCTGCACTTTCTTGGTCGGGCTGGGGAGATTTGAACTCCCGACCTCTTGACCCCCAGTCAAGCGCGCTAACCAAGCTGCGCCACAGCCCGTGACCTCTCGATGGTAGTCCGTGGGCCGGATTGGGAGAGACTCGCGGACATGAAACTGATCACCGCCAAAATGGCGGCCGTCTTCGTGGGCGTCGTTGGATGCCTTGTCCTTGGTGCCGCCGTGCCCGCCGGCGCGCAGACCGCTCCGACCAAGGGCCTCACCGACCTTCTCGGGTCGCTTCTCGTCGGTGTCCGCGGCACGCCGACGCCACCGGCGACCCCACTCGCGCCGGCGCCCGGGCTGGCCCCGGTCTCGCCGCCGTCGTCCGGGCCGGCGTCGCCGATGGCCGTCGAGGGCCACCTGGCCAGCCTTCACTACGACGTGGGCCCGATCGACGGTGTCATCGACGAGACCACCGCCTCGGCGGTGATGGCGTTCCAGAAGGTGCACGGCCTCCCCCGCACCGGCCAGCTCACCGACCCGCTCTCGGCGTCCATCCTGGCCACGTCGGGCGTGCCCGCACCGCTCGTCTCCAACACCGACCCCACCAGGGTCGAGGTCGACCTCACCCGCCAGGTCCTCTTCCTCTACGAGGGCGGCTCGTTGTCGAAGATCCTCGCCATCTCTTCCGGCACCGCCGCCACCCCGACGCCGAGGGGCACGTTCAGGATCTACTCCAAGTCGGTCGGGTGGGAGACCAGCCACCTCGGGCGCCTCTACAACTCCCAGTACTTTGTCGGCGGCTACGCCATCCACGGCTCGCTGTCGGTGCCGAACTACCCCGCGTCCCACGGGTGCGTCCGGATCTCGATGAGCGCCGCCGAGTGGTTCCCGGGCCGGGTGCCGATCGGGACGCCCGTCTACGTCCTCGGCGGCTAGGGCCGGGGCGGCAACGGAAGCCGCACTCTCCTTGGGATTTCGACGTGGGACGCGCTCAGAATCGGTGCGTCATTCCGTCTGTACTGCCATGAAGCTCACCGTCCAGACGTTCCTGACCCTCGACGGCGTGATGCAGGCCCCCGGCGGACCTGAGGAAGATCCCAGCGACACCTTCACCCACGGCGGCTGGCAGGCCCCGTTCCCCGACCCGGCCGTCGGCGAGTTCGTCACCGAGCTCAACAGCCACGCCAGCGCGTTCCTGTTCGGTCGCAGAACGTTCGACATCTTCCGCAGCTACTGGCCTGATCAGACCGACCCCGCCAACCCCATTGCGTCGGCGATCAACTCGCTGCCCAAGTACGTCGTGTCCAACTCGCTTGGCGAGGCCGATGCCACCTGGCGCGGCGAGCACCCCGACACCGTTCGCCTCGTGACCGGCGACGTCGTCGCGGCGGTGGAGGCGCTGAAGGACGGACCCGGCGACGAGCTGCAGATCTGGGGAAGCGGCAAACTGCTCCAGACGCTGTTGCAGCACGAGCTCGTCGACCGCTTCCGCCTGATGACGTTCCCGCTGGTGCTCGGCTCCGGTCGCCGCTTGTTCAACGACGGCATCCTCCCGGCGACGATGCGCGCCGTGAACCTCACCGTCACCGATCTCGGCGTCGTCCTCGGCACCTACGAACCAGCCGGTCCGGTTCGCTACGGTCAGATGTAACGAGGTTCAGCAACGGGATCGTCGGGTTGCACTACAGGTGGTGGACCACCCAGGACACCCCCTGGGCCGCCCGCCACCCGAGGTAGAGCACGACCGAGACGACCAGCAGCTTGAAGTGCCACGGGGTGTGGTGGGGCTCCCCCACCACCTCGTGGCACGTGGGGCAGCCGCCCTCGGCGTCCAGTTCGTCCTCGGGCCGGTAGACACTGCAGCCCTCACACCACGGCACTTTTGGGGGCCATCTCTAGGGGGCAATCACGTCCGGCGCACCGCCAGGATCGCCACGTCGTCGCGCAACGGCACGGTCGCGAAGTCGCGGGCCGCCGACAGCAGGCTCTTGCACAGAACGTCGGCGCTCACCCGGGGGTCGCGGCGCACGTGGGAGGCGATGCGGTCCTCGCCGAAGAGCTGGTCGCCAGCCCGGGCCTCGGCCAGCCCGTCGGTATAGAGCAGGAGAAGGTCGCCCCGGTCCAGCGGGATCTCCCGGCTGACATAGGACGCCTTCGGATCCAACGTCAGCATGGGCCCGGTCGACCGCAGCGGCCGCACCTCGCCGTCGTGCCACAACCACGCCGGCGGGTGCCCGGCCGAGGCGTACCGCAGAGTGTTGGCCGCCTGGTCGACGAGGACCACGCACATCGACACGAACTCCTCGGGCGCGGCCTGGGCCGAGATGACCACGTTGAGCTCCTCGAGCGCCTGGGCCGGGTCACGGTACTGGCGGAGGAACACCCGCAGCAGGTACTTCACCTGGAAAGCGGTGATCGACGGCTCGATGCCGTGGCCGGAGACGTCGCCGATGACGGCCGCCAGCCGTTGCGGACCGGTGGACGTGAGGTCGTAGAAGTCGCCCGCCATCAGGCCGGTACCGGGCTCGTAGGCTCGTCCCACTTCGAGCCCCTCGAACTCGGGCAGGTCGACGGGCGCCAACCGGGCCGCCCACCGCCGAGGGGCGCAGCTCCTCCTGGCTGAGCGTCTCCTCCGCCCGCCGCTCGAGGGTGGCCCGCTGCTCGAGCAGGGCCGCCTCCTCCAGGAAGCGCCGTCCGTAGAAGAGGGTCATGCCGAGGGGGATGACGAGGAGGATCGCCAGGCCCCGCAGCCAGGCGGCGTCGGTGACCGACCCCAGCCCGGCGATGACGGCGGCCACGACGTAGAGGACGGTGTTGTGGACTTCCTTGCGGTAGGCGGAGCGGGCCAGGCCGGCGGCTACCGGGCTGGAGACGTTGTGGGGACCGGTGCCGCTCCCGCCGCTGATCCGGCGCCACGAGCGGTGGAGGCGCAGGGCGGAACGCCCCCAGACGGTCGCCGCCACCCCGCAACCGACGGCCACCAACAGGAGGACCGGGTAGTCCGACACTGACGAGATGCTATGCCCTCATCCGCTGCGGCGGCGCACGCGGAACTTCAACGGCGTCGGTCCGAAGCCGAAGTGCTCCCGGATGCGCCGCTCGAGGTAGCGGACGTAGGGCGGGGGCAGGTCGCGGGTGGTGAACAGGATGAATGTCGGCGGGTCGGTGGTGCCCTGGGTGGCGTACATGATCTTTCCGCTGGGCGCCGGCTGCTGGGCCTGGGCCGCCTGGATGACCTGGTTGAGCTCCCGGGTGGGGACCCGCCGGTGGTAGGCGGCGATGGCCTCGTCGAGGGCGGGGAGGAGCTTGTGGACGCCCTTGCCCGACAGGGCGCTCATCTTGAGGACAGGGGCGTAGCCGAGGAACGACAGCCGGTCCTCGACCCCGTCGACCACCTCGGCGCGGGCTTCGGCGTCGAGGAGGTCCCACTTGTTGAGGACGATCACCACCGGGCTGCCGGCGGCGTCGACCCGTTCCGCCAGGCGCTGGTCCTGGTGGGTGACGCCCTCGGTGGCGTCGATCACGAGGAGGGCGGCGTCGGCGTCGTCGATGGCCTGGAGGGCCCGGACGAGGGAGTAGTACTCGGCCCCTTCCCCGATGCGGTTCTTGCGGCGCATGCCGGCGGTGTCGATGAACCGGATGGGGCCCTCGTCGGTCTCCACCACCGTGTCGATGGTGTCGCGGGTGGTACCCGGCAGGTCGTGGACGATCGACCGCTCGGAGCCGATGAGGCGGTTGAACAGGGTGGACTTGCCCACGTTGGGCCGGCCCACGATGGCCACGCCGGGGACCTTGGCCTGGCCGTCGGTGCCGATCTCGGGCGGGGCCTCGGGCTCGTCCGGCAGGTGGGCCACGACCGCGTCGAGCAGCTCGCCGCTCATCCGCCCGTGGATGGCGCTCACCGGGTAGGGATCGCCCAGGCCCAGGCGGGCGAAGGCCCAGGCGTCGGCCTCCCGGGCCGCGCCGTCGACCTTGTTGGCCACAACGAGCACCGGCCGTCCGGAGCGGCGGAGGATGTCGGCCACCCGGTCGTCCTCGTCGGTGACGCCGACGGTGGTGTCGAGGACGAAGAGCACCACGTCGGCCATCTTCATGGCCTTCTCCGCCTGCCGGCTGACCTGGTCGTCGAGGGCGTCGCCGCCCGCCAGCCACCCGCCGGTGTCGACGAGGATGAAGTCGCGACCAGCCCAGTCGGCCTCGACCTCCTTGCGGTCGCGGGTGACCCCCGGCTTCTCCTCGACGATCGTCTCCCGGCGGCCGACGATTCGGTTGACCAGGGTCGACTTGCCCACGTTGGGCCGGCCCACGACGGCCACGACGGGAAGGGTCACGGTGGTGGCCATCAGGATGCCAGGGCCCGGCGGAGCGACACCCCGTCGGTGCGGACGATCTCGACCGGCCGGGGCAGATCGGCGGGGCTGGTCCCGTCGAGGAAGAGGCCGTTGGACAGGCACACGTCGGGCAGCAGGTAGCGGTGACCCTCGGGCTGGTCGGCCAGGGTGCGGGCCACGTCCTCCCCCACCAGCAGCCCGGTGACGCCGATGTTGCCGCCGAAGAAGCGGTTCTCGACGGGCAGGACCCGCACGCCGGGCCGGTCGGCCAGCAGGGGCCGAGGACCCGGGCCCCGTAGGCGCCGGTGAGGACGGCCACGGGTGCGTTCCGCCGGGGCCGCAGGGTGACGGACCCTGGTCCGCCGCGGGGCGCCCGGTAGCCTTCGGGCGGGGCGCCGTCGACCCAGGCGAAGAAGCCGGGCTGGACGCCGACCGCGTTGTCGGACTGGCCGGTGAGCTCGAGCTCGAAGACGCGGGCCATGCCCACCCCGTCCTCGTGCATGGGGAAGCCCTCGTAGGCGTCGGGCTCGGGGAACGAGCGCCCGGCCAGCAGGTAGTACTCGTCGGCCGCAAAGGCGACCCGCCGGCCGATGGTGGGGAGGAATACCGACTGCCAGTCCTCCACCGCGTCGACGACGGCGGCGGCCTCCTCGGGCGTGTGAGGCCGCATGGAGCCCTCGGCCGAGTAGCGGCTCACGCCCAGGGGCACCACGCACACGGTGGCCAGCTCCGGGTACTGGTCGAGCACCCCGGCGAGGGTGTCGTCGAGGATCGCCCCGTCGTTGACGCCGGGACACACGACCACCTGGCCGTGGACCTCGATGCCGGCGTCGAGCAGGGCCCGCAGCCAGCGCAGGCTGGTGGCGCCCCGCCGGTTGCGCAGCATCCGGGACCGGACCTCGGGGTCGGTGGCGTGGATGCTCACGTTGATGGGGCTGAGGCGCTCGGTGACCACCCGCTCGAGGTCGAGCTCGGTGAAGCGGGTGAGGGTGGTGTAGTTGCCGTAGAGGAACGACAGCCGGTAGTCGTCGTCCTTCACGTACAGGCTGGGGCGCAGGCCCTTGGGCAGCTGGTAGATGAAGCAGAACTCGCAGTGGTTGTCGCACGTGCGGACCTGGTCGAACAGCGCCGACGACACCTCCGCGCCCAGCGGCTGCGCCCTCGGCCTTGGGGACGGGCATGGTCATGGCCAGGCCGCCCCGGCGCACGTCGAGCTCGAGGTCGGCCTCGTCGGCCAGCAGCCGCCACTCGATCACGTCTCGCGGGGCGCGCCCGTCGATGGCCAGCACCTCGTCGCCCGGGAGGAGTCCGGCCGCGGCGGCCGGCGATCCGGGCGCGACGGCAACAACCACGGGCACGGACATGCGCTCCAGGATACGCCTGACCTGCCGGTAGCCTGGCGGGCATGGCCGTCGACCGGGTGCTGCTGGCCGCGCCGCGGGGGTTCTGTGCCGGCGTGGAGATGGCGATCAAGGCCCTGGCCTGGATGGTGCGGGTCTTCGAGCCGCCGGTGTACTGCTTCCACGAGATCGTCCACAACCAGTTGGTGGTCGACCGCTTCCGTCAGCTGGGGGTGGTGTTCGTCGACGACGTGGCCGAGGTACCGGAGGGCGCCCCCCTGATGCTGAGCGCCCACGGGTCCGCTCCCGAGGTGGTGGCCGCGGCCCGGGCCCGGGCGGGGGGTTCGTGGTCGACGCGGTGTGCCCGTTGGTGACCAAGGTCCACCACGAGGTCAAGGTGCGGGCGGGCAAGGGGTACTCGATCGTCTACGTCGGCCACGAGGGTCACGACGAGGCGGTGGGCACCATGGCGGTGGCCCCGTCGTCGATCCACCTGGTGGAGTCGGAGTCCGACGTCGACGCCCTACCCGACCCCGGCAGCCCGGTGGCCCTGCTGGCCCAGACCACGCTCAGCCACCACGACTGGTCCGACGTCCTGGAGGCGACCCGGCGGCGGTTCCCGGACCTGTGGATGCCCTCTCGCAGCGACCTGTGCTTCGCCACCACCAACCGCCAGTCGGCGCTCACCGAGATCGCCCGCACGGCCGACGCCATCGTGGTCATCGGGTCGGCCAACTCGTCCAACACCGTGGCCCTGGCCAAGGTGGCCCGCGCCGCGGGCTGCGAGCGGGTCTACCGGGTCAACCGGGCCGAGGAGCTGCCCGACGACCTCAGCGGCGTCGTCGGGGTCACCGCGGGGGCGTCGGCCCCGGAGGAGCTGGTGCGGGCCGTCATCGACCGGCTGGCGCCGGAGCACGGGGTCGAGCTGGTGTCGGTGACCGACGAGGACGAGTACTTCCCGCCGCCGAGGGAGCTGCGGGAGCTGATGCAGGCCCTCGACGTGGTGGTGAGCGTGACGCTGGGCGGCGCCGCCCCCGCCCAATCCCCCTTCGTCGACGACCGGGTGGTGGCGGCCAGCGACGTGCTCGACGCGCTGGCCACCTGAGCGTCACCCCTTCAACCGGATGATCCCCCGGTCGAGGGCGACCGTCACGGCCGCGGTGCGATCGTCGACGCCCAGCTTGGTGAAGATGTGGGCCAGGTGGCTCTTCACCGTGGTCTCGCTGATGAAGAGCCGGCGGGCGACCTCCTTGTTCGGGCTGCCCTCGGCCACCAGGAGCAGGACCTCCCGCTCCCGGGGGCTGAGCGACTGGCCGGGCGGCGTCCGCATCCGGCCCATGAGGCGGGAGGCGACCGCCGCCGCCAGCAGGGACTCCCCTCGGGCGGCGGCGTGGACGCCCCGGAACAACTCCTCCCGGGGCGAGTCCTTCAGCAGGTAGCCGACGGCACCGGCCTCCACCGCCCGCACGATGTCCTCGTCGGTGTCGTAGGTGGTCAGGACAAGGACTTCGACGTCGGGGTACCGGGCCCGGATCCGTCGGGTGGCTTCCACCCCGTCGACTCCCGGCATGCGCAGGTCCATGAGCACGACGTCCGGGGTGAGCGCGCCCACCAGCCGTACCGCCTCGTCCCCGTCGGCGGCCTCACCGACCACCTCGAAGTCGGGCTGGCTGGCGAGCATCCCCTGGACGCCCGCACGCACGACCGGGTGGTCGTCGACGACAAGCACCCGCACCGGCCGGCTCACGGCGGGGCCCGCCGGCGGGCGCGGAGGGGGCCCCGCCGACGGGCACCTGGGCCACCAGCACGGTGCCTTCGCCCGGCGTGCTCTCCACCTCCAGCCCCCCTCCGAGCAGCACCAGCCGGGCTTCCAGCCCTCGCAGCCCCAGCCCGCCGCCCACCTCGTTCCGACCGTCATCGGCGACGGCCGGATCGAAGCCGCGGCCGTCGTCGCGGACGTCGAGGATGACCCGGTCCTCCAGGTAGGAGAGGGTGAGCACGGCCTCGTGGGCCTCGGCATGCCTGCGGATGTTGGCTGTCCCCTCCTGGGCGGCCCGCAGCAGGGCGATCTCGGCCGGTACCGGGAGGGGTTGGGAAGGGCCGGACACCAGGAACCGGGTCGTCATGCCCGTCTCGTCGGCCAGGGTGTCGGCCAGACGGCGGAGGGCCTCGGCGAGCGAGCCCCGCTCGAGGGCGTCGGGCTGGAGCGCCCAGACGAAACGGCGGGCCTCGTCGAGGGTGTCCCGGGCCGTGCGCAGGGCGTGGTCGAGGTGGCGGCGGGCCACCGCCTGGCCGGGATCGAGCTCGGCCTCGGTCGCCTCGAGGAGGGTGACCACGCTGATGACTCCCTGGGCCAGCGTGTCGTGGATCTCACGGGCCAGGCGTTGCCGCTCGCCGAGGGTGCCCGCCTCCCGCTCGGCGGCGGCCAACTCGGCCCGGGTCGCCTCGAGCTCCCCGATCAGCCGGTGACGGTCCTGGCTCTGGCGCATGATGGCCTCGACGAAGAGCCCAAGCATGATGGCCGAGCCCGTCGAGAGGAGGGCGATGAGGAGCACCATCCCCGACGGCGGGCCGACGTGGCTCAGCTGCATCGCCGACAGGAGGCCGGTCAGGCCCACGACCCCGACGATGGCCGAACGGGGCGACGGCAGGAACGAGCCGACCTGCTGGTAGGCGCTGAAGGCGAGCAGGAAGTACGCCTCGTGCAGGGCGACCAGCCCCACCCAGATCCCGGCCGCGCCCGCCAGGTAGGTGAGGACCTGCGCCATCGGGAGCGTCCAGATCCCGCGCCTGGGCACCCACAGCCAGTACCACGCCCCCAGGAGCACACCCAGCACGGCGGCGGCCGCCCGCTCCGACCAGGGAGAACCGGGGTCGGACACGGCGAGGACCGACGCCAGCCCCAGCACGGCGTAGAAGAGGCCGTGCCAGGCGGGCGCCCACCGCTCCCAGGCGTGCACCCCTCGTCGCCACCGACTGGTCGCTGCCGGAGCCGGCGTCACTCCCGGTCCCGCCGCTCGCTCCACCATCCCCTACCTCCGCCCACCCCTCGGAGCCAGACTATTCCCACCGGAACAGGCGGCTGGAGAGCACCACCCCGGTGACCAGGACCCCGAGCAGCACGGCCATGGAAGCCATGTTCCATCCCGCGCCCGACCAGGTGTCGTCGACCAGCGTGACTACGTGGGTGAGGGGGAGGACCTGGGCCACATCCTGGATCCTCTCCGAGAGCAGGGCCCGCGGCAACGCCGCCCCCGAGAGGAACATCATCGGGAAGAAGACCACCATGGCCACCGACTGGGCGGTGCGAGCGTTGGGGACGACGCTGGCGAGGACGAACCCGAAGGCGAAGGTGCTGGCCGCGCCGACCAGGATGGCGACCAGCACCATCTCGGGGCGCTCCGGCAGCCGAAGGTCGAAGAAGGCGCGCCCGGTCACCACCAGCAGCACCGAGCTGGCGGCGGCGCCCAGGAGGCCGACGGCCACCTGGGCGCTGAGGACGGCCGCCGGCCGCAGCGGCGTGGCCCGGAACCGGCGCAGGACGCCACCGGCCCGGTAGGTGGCCAGGTTGATGGGCAGCCCCATGATGGCGCTGGTGCCGATCACGATGGCGATGTAGCCGGGCACCGAGACGTCGACGGAGCCGCGCCCACCCAGGTCGGGGTCGGGGTCGTTGCCGAAGATGCTGCCGAAGAGGAACAGCATCATGAGCGGGAACATCAGGGTGAAGAACACCGCCATCGGGTCCCGCAGGAACAGCTTGAGCTCGACTTTGGTCAGGTTCCAGGTTTCGGACATCGGGTCACTCCTCTCGTCTCCTCGGGGACTACTTCCGGTGGCAGGCGGCCAGCGCCACCGTCAGGACGGGAGCCAGGGCGTAGAGCACCACCCGCCCGCGCTGTCCACAGCCTCTGGCGCACGTTCATCGTTCACCTCCGCTCGCATTGACCAGTTGCTTCCCGGTACACGACAGGTAGACGTCCTCCAGGTGGGGCTGTTCGGTCCTGAGGTCGGCGGGGTGGATCCCGTGCTCGGCGAGGGCGGCCGCCACGCCGGCCAGGATCGGATCCCGGCCGTCCACCGCCGCCTCCCGGCGGTCGACCGTCACCTGGAGCACGCCGGCCACCTCCGCCAGGAATCCGAGGTCGACGTCCGGGTCAGGGGCCGTGAAACGGACTCGAGCCTGGACCTCGAGGGCGCCCACGAGGGCGGGCGGTGATCCGTGGGCCACGACGCGTCCCTCGTCGAGGATGACCAGCCGGTCGCAGAGGTGCTCGGCCTCGTCCATGAAGTGGGTGACCAGGACAACCGTGGTCCCGGCGTCCCGGATGTCGCGGACCAGCTTCCACGTGGCCCGGCGGGCCTGCGGGTCGAGGCCGCCGGTCAGCTCGTCGAGGATGACCACGGCGGGCCGTCCGACCAGGGCCAGGGCGATGCACAGCCGTTGGCGCTGTCCGCCCGACAGGCTGGCGAAGGTGGCGTCGCTCTTCTCCGTCAGGTCCCACTGGGCGAGCAGCCGGCGCCAGTCGACGGGCGACTGGTAGAAGGAGGCGAAGAGCTGCAACGCCTCCCAGACCTTCAGCCGGTCGGGGAGGACCGCGTTCTGGAGTTGCACTCCCAGGCGCTGGCGGAGGCGGCGACCGTCTCGTTGGGGATCGAGGCCGAGCACGCGGACGGTACCAGCGTCCGGCCGCCGCAGGCCCGCGATCGACTCCACCGTGGTGGTCTTGCCGGCGCCGTTGGGCCCGAGGATGCCGAAGATCTCCCCTGATCGGACGCCGAGGGAGATGTCGTCCACCGCCACCAGCGACCCGTAGGCCTTCCGCAGGCCGCTCACTTCGATCACGTTGTCCACGCCGTGATCCTGCGACCGGGAGCCATCGCCGATCATCGCCGCGGCGGGCGATTCCCCCCTCGACCAGGCTGACGGTGCCGGCATCCCCCGGATGGAGGATGCGGCCGTCGTCCCGGTCGCCGGTCTGGCGATCAGCCGTCCCGCCGAAGACGGGCGGCGGGGCCGTCGTCAGGATGGGCATCGACGAGCGGGCTTCTGCTCCTGACCCGAAGGGATGACGACGATGAGGACCAAGGATGCACGGTGGACGGTGGGCGTCTTCGGCGACTCCAACCAGACGGGACGTGGGCCGGCGGGGACGAAGACCCGGGCCGTCGCCGTTTTCGGAGACAGCACCCTCGACATCCGCCAAGCGGTCGACGCCGGCCAACCGATCGCCGTCCGGGCAGTGGCCGGCTTCGGCGACGTCCGGGTGCTTGTGCCCGCCGGCAGCCGGGTCGAGATGTCGGGTGTGGCCCTGTTCGGCACCAAGCGCAGCGAGGTCGTCGGGAACCCGACACCCGGGGGCCCGTCGTGCGCATCAAGGCGCTGGGCCCTCTTCGGCGACGTGAACGTCGCCTGAGAGGGCTCTACGCCACGGTGAAGGAGGCGGCGATCTCCACCGGCGGGCCGTCGAAGGACCACCGCACGACGACCCGGTAGCTGCCGGCGGTCGTGGTTTCCCATCGGACGGGGTGGGTCAGGACCTGGCCAGCGGCGAAGGGCGTGTCCTCGAAGGCGTCGGCGATGAGCGCGCTCCCCGGGACGACCGTGTTGCCGGCCAGGTCGGTGATCTCCTGGCTGGCGGTGTAGCTGTAGTAGTAGCAGGGCGCCCCGACGTGTTGCGGAGGACCGCCTCCCCGGTGGCGGGCTGGCCCGCGGCGAAGGTCGGCGCCATGGTGATGGTGGCCTGCATGACGCCGGCGCCGCACCGGGGTTGACCCGGGCCCGGCGGGATCGTCTCGGCGACGGCCGGCGGGGTCGTGGTGGCGGGGACGGGCTCGGTGACGACCGGTCGGGGCACGGTCACCGGCACGAGCGTGGTCTCGGTCGTCTCGACGGTGGTGCTGGGGGCGTCGACGGCGAAGATCGCCCCCCCGGTGGCGGGCACGGCGGCGACGGTTGTCGTCGACCGGCCGCCCGCGGCCAGCTCGGTGGTGGGGCTGCCGCTGGTGCCCACGACGCTGGCCAGGCCGGCCACGGCCAGGATCGCAGCCAGGCCGCCGCCCACTCCTCCGATCACCCGCCGGCGGCGGCGGATCCGCTCGCCGCGGCGGACCACGTCGCCCAGCAGCTCGTCGCGCGAGCGGTTGGGAGCGACGTCGTCATGATTCCAGGCCAACGGGGACCACCTCTTCCATGCCGGGACCGAGGCGTCGGCGCAGGGCGCCCAGGCCGCGGTGGATGTGGGTCTTGACACTGCCGACGGAGATGCCCAGGGCGACGGCGACCTCGCCGTCGGAGAGGTCGCCCAGGTAGCGGAGGGCAACCGCCTGGCGCTGGCGGCGGGGCAGGGAGCCGAGGGCGGCGACCAGCGCCACCCGCAGCACGACGAGGTCGTCGGCGTCGGGCCCGGACGGGGCCGCCGGGGCGGCGATGACGTCGGGGTGGCGGCGGACACGGTCGACGGCCAGATTGGCGGCCACCCGCAGCACCCAGCCGTCTCGGTACTCGAGGGTCGACACGCGGGGCCAGTTGGCGTAGGCCCGGGCCAGGGCCTCGGCGGCGATGTCCTCGGCCACGTCGGTGTCGCCCACCAGGCGCCGGGCCAGCTTGAAGGCGCGGGGGAAGAGGTCGTCGAAGGCCTGCTCGAATCCGTCCGGTCCCGAAGTCGCCCTGGTCACAACCTAGGAAACGTCTGGCGGCCGCGTATCGTTGACACCGGTCTCAGAAACCTGCGAACTTCTTCCTTCGGCACGATCGAGCAAAACCTGTAGCTCTCGTTGGAGGGCGTGGGTGAGCTCGTGGATCGTCTTGCGAGCCGGGTGCCGTCGGCCCTCGGGCAGCGGCGGCGGGTAGAGGGGCGGGCCCACGATCACCCGCACCTTCACCGGCCGGGGGAACTTGGCCCCCTTCGGCATCGACCGCTCGGTGCCACCGATCCCGACCGGCACGATGGGCACGCCGGCCCGGCTGGCCACGAAGGCGGCGCCCTCGTACAGCTCCTCGACCACCGGTCCCGCCCGGCGGGTCCCCTCGGGGAACAGGACCAGCCCGTCCCCCTCGCCCAGGACCTCGATGGTGCGGCGCAGGGCCTCCCGGTCGGCCTTGCCCCGGGAGACCGGGTAGGCGCCCATGGCGGCGATGATGCGGCCGAACCACGGGTACTTCCAGAGCGACTCCTTGCCCATGTAGCGCATGCGGCGCTTGGTGACGACCGACATGAGGGCGAAGTCGAGGTTCGAGCGGTGGACGGGGGCGAGGACGAAGGCGCCGGTGGCGGGCACGTTCTCGAGCCCCTGGTACGAGGCCCGGAAGTAGAGGCGGCTGAGCACCGAGGTGAGGTTGCGCACGACCCAGTAGAGGACGAGGCCGACGATCCGCATGCTGCTGGGCCGCTTCCAGTCCCGGAGCCGCTTCCTCACCGGAGGAGGCCGACGATCTGGTCGACGACGTCGTCGACGCTGCGGCCGGTGCTGTCGATGACGACGGCCCCGTCGGGCACGACCAGGGGGGACACGGCGCGGGTCGAGTCGATGCGGTCGCGTCGGCGGACGTCGTCGGCGTCCTCGTCGGACCGGCGCTTGGCCCGCTCCTCGGGGGTGGCGGTGAGGAAGACTTTCAGCTCGGCATCGGGGAACACCACGCTGCCGATGTCACGACCCTCGACCACCGCCCCGCCGTGGTCGGCCACCCACCGGCGCTGGAGGCTGACCATGGCCGTCCGCACCTCGGGGACGGCCGCCACCTTGCTCACCGTCCGCCCGACCTCGGGCCGGCGGATCTCGTCGGTGACGTCCTCGCCGTCGACGACCACCCGTCCGTCGGTCATCTCGATCTCGACGCTGCGGGCGACCGCGGCCGGGTCGGCGCCGTCGTCGCCCCGCCGGAGGACGGCCGCCGCCACCGCCCGGTACATGGCGCCGGTCTCCAGGCAGTCGAGCCCGAGGCGGTCGGCGACGGCCCGGGCCACGGTGGACTTGCCCGAGCCGACCGGTCCGTCGATGGCGATGACACGCACTGGCACCCTCATCGGGACACGCATCGGCGGAGATCGTCCTCGAAGGCGGGGTAGCTGGTGGCGACCGCGTCCCCACCCGTCGATGACGGTCTCGCCGGCCGCGGCCATGGCCGCCACGGCCATGGCCATGGCCACCCGGTGGTCGCCGTGGGACCGGACGGGCCCGCCCTGGAGGCCGGAGCCGCCGGTACCTTCGACCGTGAGGCCGTCGTCGGTGGCCTCGACCTTGACGCCCAGGGCGGACAGCTCGCTGGTGATGGTGGCGACCCGGTCGCTCTCCTTCACCCGCAGCTCGCCGGCGCCCTGGAAGGTGGTCTTCCCCTCGGCCATGGCCGCCGCCACCGCCAGGACGGGGATCTCGTCGATCAACCCGGGGATCTGGTCGCCCTCGACGTCGGTGCCATGGAGGTCGGGCGAGTGACGGGCCCGGAGCGATCGCTCCCCCACCCGCTCCACGTCGGCGCCCATGGCGGCCAGGACGTCGAGGAAGCCGGCCCGCCCGGGTCCGAGGTAGACATCGTCGATGGTCAGCTCGCTGCCGGGGACGATGCACGCGGCGACCACCCAGAAGGCGGCCTGGGACGGGTCGCCGGGGACGTCGAGCTCGAAGGGGTGCAGGTCGCTCGGTCGGAGGCGGATGGTGTGACCGCCGTCGGCCACCTCGACGTCGGCCCCGGCCGCGTCCAGCATCTCCTCGGTGTGGGCCCGGGTGGGGGTGGGCTCCCGCACGACGGTCTCGCCGTCGGCGCTCAGCCCGGCCAGGAGGATGGCCGACTTGACCTGGGCGCTGGCGACGGGCATGTCGTAGTCGATCCCCTGTAGCCCGCCCCCTCGTATGGTGAGCGGCGGTAGGCGGCCGCCGTCCCGCCCGTCGACCCGGGCGCCCATCCGGCGGAGGGGGTCGGCCACCCGGTCCATGGGCCGGCGGGCGATGGACGCGTCGCCGGCGAGCACGGTCAGCCAGTCGAAGCCGGCGCACAGCCCGGCCAGGAGGCGGATGGTGGTCCCCGAGTTGCCGACGTCGACCACACCGGCGGGCTCGTGCAGACGGGACCGTCCCCCGGTGACGAGGTGGCCGTCGACGATGGCGCCCACGGCCCGGACGGCGGCGGCGGTACCGGCTACGTCGGCGCCCGGAGAGAGTCCCCGCACCACGGAGACGCCCTCGGCCAGGGCGGCCAGGATCAGGGCCCGGTGGGAGATCGACTTGTCGCCCGGCACCCGGACCTGCCCCCGCAGCGGCCGGCCCCCCTCGATGCGCAAGGAGGTCATGCGAGGACCCGAGACGACGGGCGGTAACCACGGTCCACCAAGGCGGCCCGTACCCCGTCGGCCGACTCCCGCCGGACCATCATCACCAGCACGCCGCGGGAGCCCTCCGCCGAGTGGGCGATCTCGAGGTCGACGATGTTCACGCCCAGCTCGCCGAGCAGGGTGGTGACCTCGGCCAGCACCCCGGGCCGGTCGGGGACGGGCACCCGTAGCTCGGCCAGCTCTTCGGGGACCGCTACCCGGGAAGGCAGGTTCACCCGGGCGGCCCGGGCCCGCTCCAACTCCACCAGCAGCCCGTCCCGGTCACCGGAGGCCACCAGCTGGCGCATGGCGGCGAGGGCCGTGAGCAGCCGGTCCAGCGAGCCCACGATGGCGTCGCGGTTCTCGGCGCAGATGTCGGGCCAGATGGCGGGCGACCCGGCCGCCACCCGGGTCATGTCCCGGAACCCGCCGGCCGCCAGCCGGAGGAGGGCGGCGTGCTCCACGGCCCCGTCGGCGGCCAGGGCCATGAGGGTGGCGGCGGCCAGGTGGGGGACGTGGGAGACGGTCGCCACCAGCTGGTCGTGGCGCTCGGGGGGGAGGGCGACCACGTCGGCGCCCAGCGAGGTGACGATGGTGCGGATGCGGGCGAAGGCGGCCGGGTCGGTGTCGATGGTTGGCGTGAGCACCCACGTCGCCCCTTCGAAGAGGTCGGCGTCGGCCCCGTCGACCCCCTCCTGCTCGGAGCCGGCCATGGGGTGCCCACCCACGAACCGGGCGTCGGCCACCGCCGCCGCCACCGGCCCCTTCACGCTGCCCACGTCGGTCACCAGCCCGGGGCCGGCGGCGAGGGCTGCCTTGGCCTCGTCCGGGATCGAGAGCACGGGCGTGCAGACAAAGGTCACGTCCGCCAACGGGTCATCGCCGATGGCGTCGAGCGCCCCCAAGGCCAACGCCCGCTCCGCCTTGGCCAGGTCGGCGTCCCGCCCCGTGACATGCCACCCCCGGGCCCGCAGAGCCAACCCGATGGAGCCCCCGATGAGCCCGGTCCCGACGACAACCGCTCTCGGTGCGCCGCTCACACTGGAAGGTCGTCGTTGAGGCCGGCCGCGCCCTCGAGGTAGACGTGGCGCAGCTCCGAGCGGGAGCGCTCGGTGGAGAGGTGCATGAGCACCCGGATACAGCGGGGGGTGCCGTGCGGGACGCTCAGCTCCCGGGCCGACAGCAGGGGGACGTCGCCCAGGCCCATGAGCCGGGCGGGCGTGGCCGGGAACGTGGCCGAGAGGTCGTCGGTGGCGGTGAACAGGATGCTGATGAGGTCGTCCTTGGCCACCTCGTTGCGGGACAGCATCTCCGTGATGAGGGTCTGGACGGCCTTGGTGATGGCGGCTTCGTTGTCGGCGTCGACCGTGGTCGCGCCTCGCAGAGCTCGAACCGCGGCAGGCATGGGACGAATGTACCTGCGGGCGGGTTCGTCGAGGTCCGCCCGACCGCCGACGGGTGGGGGCTCACGGTTTCATGCTTCGGTAGGGACGTGTTTCGGGCCGCGAGCCCGGTTTCACGTCCCTACGGAGTGCTTCGAATCGCTACCGGGACGGGTGGCGGCGGGCGCGGACCTCGGCCACCGATTCCTCCAGGCCCCGGACCTCCTCGGGGGTCAGGGCACGCCACTCGCCGGGCCGAGGGAGCGGTCGCTCACCGGGCCGATCCGGACCCGGACCAGGCGCACCACGTGGTGGCCTATGGCGGCGCACATCCGGCGGACCTGGCGGTTGCGGCCCTCGTGGATGGTCAGCTTCAGCGTGCGCTGCTCCGCCATCGATGCCCGGGCCGGCGCCGTCATCCCGTCGTCGAGCATGACCCCGGTCCGCAGCTGGCGAACCTGGCCGGCAGTGGGGATGCCCGCCAGCTCGACCAGGTACTCCTTCTCCACGCCGAAGGACGGGTGGGCCAGCCGATGGGCGAGGTCGCCGTCGTTGGTGAAGACGATGAGGCCCTCGGTGTCGGAGTCGAGGCGGCCCACCGAGAAGACCCGGGGCTCCCGGGGGACGAGGTCGAGGGCGGTCGGCCGGCCCTGGGGGTCGGAGGCGGTGACCACCACCTCCTTGGGCTTGTTGAGCAGGTAGTACACCAGGCCGGGACGGACCGACACCGGCACCCCGTCGACCGCCACCTCGGCCACGTCGGGGTCGACCCGCCGGCCGAGGCACCGCCACCTCCCCGTCGACGGTGACCCGCCCCTCCTCGATCAGCTCCTCGCACGCCCGCCGGCTGCCGAACCCCACCGCCGCCAGCACCTTCTGCAGCCGGTCGCCAGAAGGAAGGTCCGGATCAGTCACAACGGACCAGGTACCGCGCGCCAGCCAGTGCCGGCGGCCTCGAACGCCGCCGAAGGCGGCCGTCCCCAGGCTGGCGGCGGATGAGCCTTCAGCGCGGAGGTCGCCGGCTCCGCCGGCGACCGGAGCTGCAGTCAACGCCCGAGGAAGCTCCGCTTCCGAGGGCACGTTCGAGGGCTTCGACCATTTCGGGCGCGGGGACGAAGCTCGACAGGGGCGGGAGGTCGGCGAGGGAGTCGATGCCGAGCTTCTCCAGGAACAGGCGGGTGGTCCCGTAGAGGACGGCCTGGCCGGGGCCGGGGTCGCGGCCGACCTCCTCGATGTAGCCCCGGTGGGCGAGGGTGCGCATGACCGCGTCGGCGTTGACGCCCCGCACCGACGCCACCTGGGGCCGGGAGACCGGCTGGCGGTAGGCGACCACGGCCAGCGTCTCCAGGGCCGCCGGCGACAGCCGGGACGGCTGGCCGTCGAGGACGAAGCGCTCGACGTAGGGGGCCAGGTCGGGGTGGGTCTGCAGCCGGTAGCCGCCCGCCACCCGGGCCAGCACGAACCCCCGCTCCTCGTCGAGATAGCCGGCGGCCAGCGCCGCGCACTCCGACGAGACCCGGGCCGGGCTCACCTCCAGCAGCTGGGCCAGCAGGTGGGGCTCCACCGGCTCCTCAGCGACCAGCAGGACGGCCTCCAGGGCCCGGGTGATCTCGCTACGAGCCATAGCTGTCGGCCCCCGCCATCAGCACGCCCCGAGAACCGGACTCCGACTCCTCCGAGTCCCCGCCCGACCAGGTGATGCGCAGCTCGCCGAAGGTCGACGCCTGCTCGAGCTCGACCAGTCCCTGCTTGTACAGCTCCAGGACGGCCAGGAAGCGCACGACCATGTCGATGCGCGTTGCACTGCCGGCGGTGACCTCCCGGAAGGTGGTGGTGCCGGCGGCGGGGATGGAGGCCAGCAGCTCCTCCATGGCGTCGCCCACCGAGATGCGGATGGGTGTCATGTGCTCGACCGACACCCGGGGGACGGGCCTGGGCGACGCCGCCCGCACCAGGGCCCGGGCCAGGTCGTCGGCGGTGACACCGGCCAGCAGATCGGGAGCCAACGCCAGGAACCACGGCTCGGGACCGGCGGTGCGGGGCGCGCTGCGGGCGCCGGCGTCGAGCATGCGGGCCAGGGACTCGCCCGCCTGGGAGAACGTCTTGCACTCCAGCAGCTGGGCCAGCAGCAGGTCGCGCTGCTCGAACAGGGCCAGCTCGTCGGGGTCGAGGCCGTCGCCGGCGGCCTCGGGCAGCAGGCGGCGGGTCTTGAGCTCCACCAGGGTGGCCGCGATCACCAGGAACTCGGTGGCCATCTCCAGGTCGAGGGGGCCCATGCGGTCGAGCTCGGCCAGGTAGGCGTCGACGATGGCGCAGAGCGACACCTCGTAGAGGTCGACCTCCTGACGGGCGATCAGGTGGAGCAGCAGGTCGAAGGGGCCCTTCGAAGACCTCGGTGCGGACCTCGTACGGCACGGCCCCTGACATTACCGGCGGACCGCCTCCGGCCGGCGCATACCATCGCCTCCCATGGAGGAACAGTGATGGCGAGGGTGCTCTCGGGGATCCAACCGACCGGACACGTCCACCTCGGCAACTACCTGGGCGCGCTCCGGCACTGGGTGGCCGAGCAGCACGCAGGCCGACTCCTTCTACACGGTGGTCGACCTCCACGCCCTCACCGTCGAGCACGACCCCGCCAACCTGCGGGAACGCACCCTGGAGCTGGCCCGGATGCTGGTGGCGGTGGGCCTCGACCCCGACGTGGCCACCCTCTTCGTCCAGAGCCACGTGCCCGAGCACGCCCAGCTCAGCTGGCTGATGGAGGCCACCGTCACCTACGGCGAGCTGCACCGGATGATCCAGTTCAAGGAGAAGTCGGGGGGCGAGGAGTCGGTGCGGGCCGCCCTGCTCACCTACCCCGCCCTCATGGCGGCCGACATCCTCCTCTACGACGCCGACCGGGTGCCGGTGGGCGAGGACCAGCGCCAGCACCTGGAGCTGACCCGCGACCTGGCCCTCCGCTTCAACCACCACTACGGGGAGACGTTCGTGGTGCCCGAGGCCGCCGTCCCCACCGTCGGGGCCCGCATCATGGACCTCCAGGACCCGACGTCGAAGATGGGCAAGTCCTCGGAGTCGGGCGCCGGCACCGTCTACCTCCTCGACGACCCGGCCGAGGTGGCCAAGAAGGTGAGGCGGGCCGTCACCGACGCCGAGGCCGAGGTCCGCTACGACCCGGCGGAGAAGCCGGGCGTGTCCAACCTGCTGTCCATCCTGGGCGCGGCCACCGGCCGGACGCCCCAGGAGGCGGCCGCCGGCTACACCCAGTACGGCCCCCTCAAGGCCGACACCGCCGAGGCCGTCGTCGAGCTGCTGCGGCCGATCCAGGACCGCTACCGGGAGCTGGCGGCCGACCCCGGGGCCACCGACGCCATCCTCCGCAAGGGGGCCCAGAAGGCGGAACAGGTGGCATCCGCCACCCTGTCCCGGGCCCAGCGGGCGATCGGCCTGCTCCCGCCCTCGTAGACGCGGTGCACGTACTGTGTGCGCCGTGAGACGAGGACTACGCCCCGCGCTCGCAGCCGTCATCGTTCCCCTCGTCCTCCTCGCCGGCTGCGGCAGTGACCCAAAGGCCCCCGACACCAACGCCCCTGCGGGCTTCACGGTGTTCAAGGACGACAAGGCCGGCTTCGCCATCGCCGTCCCCGCCGAACTGGCAGGAGATCCCGCTGACCGACGAACCTGGCCGACTTCAACGAGAAGGCCAACGAGCTCCGGCTGAAGAACCCCAAGCTGAGCACGGCCATCGTGCTGGCCCGCATCGTGGCCCAGGCCGGCGGCCGGCTGTTCGCCGTCGACCACGGAGGGCACGTCGAGCCTGAACCTCACCGTCGACAAGGCCAAGGAGAAGTCCCTCGACGAGGTCGTGGCCACCATCAAGCCCGCGCTCACCAAGGCCGGCGCCACCGACCTCACCGAGGAGGGCGTCAACCTCCCGGCGGGGCCGGCCATGCGCCTGCGGTTCAAGCTCCCCCTGCAGACCGACGACGGCCAGGTCATCCTCGACGAGGTGCAGTACTACCTGCTCAAGGACGGCAAGCCTACATCCTCACCGTGGCGTCGCCGCGACTCCGCCCTCGCCGCCACCGTCGCCGAGACCCTCCGCATCCGCTAGCGCCGGCGAGCGTCCGGCCGCCAGGTCTAGGCCGAGGTCCTAGGCCCCGGGTTCGCCCCGGGTTCAGTCCTCGCTCACGCGTGGCCGCCTCGGCCTGGGCGCCCACCACGGCCAGGTCCTCCACACCGGTGACCTGGATGGCGCCCGCCTAGTAGCGGCGGCGCTGGCGGATCTCCAGCCGGCGGGCCAGCCGGCTGAGGCTGTAGTTCACGATGATGTACATCACGGCCGCCACCGACGTAGCCTGCAGGGGGTTGCCGAAGAACTCGCCCGTCAGCTGGGCCCGGCCGGAGGAGCTCCTCGTCCAGGATGACGAAGCCGAGCGACGTGTCCTTGAGCAGGGTGACGAGCTGGCTGACGATGGCCGGGATCATCCGCCGGAACGCCTGGGGGACGACCACCAGCAGCATGGCCTCCCAGTAGCCCAGCCCGATGGCCAGGGCGGCCTCCGTCTGGCCCCGGTCGAGGGACAGGATCCCGGCCCGGAAGACCTCGCCCAGGATGGCGCAGTTGTAGAGCGTGAGCCCCAGCACCAGCGCCTGGAACTCGGAGATGTCGACGCCGGACGTCGGGCAGGCCGAACCCGCAGAAGAGGATGAGCAGGTAGAGGGGCAGGCCGCGGAAGAACTCGACGAAGATGGCGGCCAGGAGCCGGACCAGGAAGCGCGGGCCAGCCGGGCCAGGGCCAGCAGCGTCCCCAGGACGATGGCGCATGCCCATGGCCACGGCCGCCACCTTCAGCGTGGTGAGCAGGCCGATCAGGAGGAACCTCCATGCACCGCCAGTGGTGAACGGGCTCCCACAGGTCGGCGGTCGAACTGGCCCTTGTCCTGCAGGCGGCGGACGGCGAGCAGCACGGCCAGGCCGACGATCACGGCCGCGGCCACGACCGTGGCGATCCGCGCCTGGCGCCGGCCGCGGGGCCCGAGGGCGTCGCCCAGGACGGGCGCGGTCACCGAGGCCGTCATCGTCGGATGGCCACCCTCCGCTCGATCCAGCCGACGGCGACGCCGGCGGGAGGGTGAGGACCAGATAGGCGACCGCCGACGCCCAGGTAGACGGGACGAGCTGGGCCGTTCGGTACCGAGACCTCGTCGACCGTCTTGGTAGGTTGGGCACGCCGATGATGGTGACGAGGGCCGAGTTCTTGATGAGGGCGATGAAGATGCTGCCCAGGGGCTGGACGACCGTGCGCAGGGCCTGGGGCATGATCACCAGCCCCAGGACCTGGGGGAACGTCATGCCCAGGGCCCGCGCCGCCTCCGCCTGGCCGACGGCCACCGAGTTGACCCCCGCCCGCACCGTCTCGGCCACGAACGTGCCGGTGTAGGCGGTCAGGACGATGATCGCCGACGTGAACGGCGAGTAGAGGATGCCCGACCTTCGGGAAGCCCGACGAAGAACAGCAGCATGAGCACGGCCAGGGGCGTGTTGCGGATGATGTTCACGTAGGCGGTCCCCAGCGCCCGCAGCGGAGGCACCGGGCTCACCCGGAAGCCGGCCATGACGATGCCCGACCACGAACGCGAGGGCGAACGACAGCAGCGTCAGGACGATCGTGTCTGACGCATCCCCGACTAGGAACTGTCGAGGTTGTCGAGGACGACGTCCATCGCGCCGTAGCCCTTCGCCTGGTCATGTCCGGCCGTGGGCCGGTGGTGGCCGGTCAGCCGGTGGTGGTGGTGGTGGCTTCGGCGACGGTGGTCGGGGCTTCGGTGACGGTCGTCGTGGGTGCGGGGCCGGGCCGGCCGACGTGTAGCGGTTCACCGCCGGCGGCGCGTCCGGCGTGGGGACGCCGAGCTTGCCCAGGGTGGCCTCGAAGGCCTTGGCCCACTCGCCGCTGGCGTAGATCTCCTCGAGCCGGTCGTTGATGAAGGTCCGGAAGGCGTCGTCGCCCCGCTTCAGGCCGATGCCGTAGGGCTCGTCGCTGAACTTGTTGCCCACGATCTTGAGGTCGTTGGGGCTGGCCGCCACGAAGCCGAGGAGGATCGAGTTGTCGGTGCTGACCGCGTCGACGCTGCCGTTGAGGAGGTCGTCCTTGCACTGGCAGTAGGTGTCGTACTCGATGAGGGTGGCGGCGGGCGCCCGCTCCTTGATCCGCCCGGCGGGGGTGGAGTTGCGCACGCTGCAGACCTTCTTGCCGTGCCAGGCGTCTCGACGCCCGTGATGTCGGTGTTGTCCTTCTTGACCATGATGTCCTGGCCGGCGATGTAGTACGGGCCGGCGAAGTCGATCCGCTGCTTGCGGGCGTCGTTGATGGTGTAGGTGGCGACCACCATGTCGACGCTGCCCTTCTCGATAACAGCTCCCGGACCGGCGTGGTCGTCTCGATGAACTCGATCTTGTTGCCGAGGTCGTCGACACGTCGCCGCCGAAGATGGCCGACCGCGATGAGCTTGGCGATCTCGACGTCGAAGCCCTCGACGTCGCCGGTGACCGGGTTCTTCTGGCCCAGGCCGGGCTGGTCGAACTTGGTGCCGACGACGATCTTGCCCCTGCCCTGGATGGCCGCCATCGTCGTGCCGGCCGCGAACGAGGGGGCGTCGGTCGTGGTGTCGGTGGTGCCACCCCCGACCGTGGGCGAGTCGTCGTCGCTGCAGGCGGCGCCCATCAGGGCCACCGTCAGGAGCACGATCGGGAACAACCACCGCTGCTTTCTCATCCTCTGCCTCCAAGTTGCGACGTTGGCTAGTGCGCCAGGATCTTGGATAGGAAGTCGCGCGCTCGTTCGGACTCTGGTCTGGCGAAGAACCGGTCGGGTGGGGCGATCTCGACGATACGGCCTCCGTCCATGAAGGCTACCCGCCGGGCCGCGGACCGGGCGAAGCCCATCTCGTGGCTGACCACCACCATCGTCGTGCCCTCCGCCGCCAGCTCGACCATCACGTCGAGCACCTCCTTGATCATCTCCGGGTCGAGCGCCGAGGTGGGCTCGTCGAAGAGCATGAGCTTGGGCTCCATGGCCAGGGCCCGGGCGATGGCCGCCCGCTGCTGCTGGCCGCCGGACAGCTCGGCCGGGTAGCTGTCGGCCTTGGCCGCGATCCCCGACCCGCTCGAGCAGCTTCATGGCCTTGTCCTTGGCGTCGGCCTTGGACATCTTGCGCACCTTGATCGGCCCCAGGGTGACGTTCTGCAGGATCGTCTTGTGGGCGAACAGGTTGAACGACTGGAACACCATGCCCACGTCGGCCCGCAGCCGGGCCAGGGCCTTGCCCTCCGCCGGCAGGGGCACGCCGTCGATGGTGATCGTGCCCGAGGTGCACGGCTCCAGGCGGTTGATGCAGCGGATCAGGGTGGACTTGCCCGATCCCGACGGCCCGATGACCATCAGCACCTCGCCCCGCTCGACGGTGAGGTCGATGTCGTGGAGGACGTGCAGGTCGCCGAAGAACTTGTTGACCTTGTCGACGACGACGAGGGGCGTGGTCGAGGCCGGCGGCGGTGCCGGGAGCGGGGGCGGCCGGGGTCGTGGCCGTCATGCGAACGCCCCCTTGCCGGGGCAGGCGGCTGGACGCGGCGGCCATGGCCAGCAGTCCGGACAGGGCCACCACCGCCCCTGCCGCGCCGGCGGTGAGGACCCGCCGGAGGGAGGCGTTGCGGCAGGCGTCGTCCCGGGCCAGGTCGTAGAGGGAGGCGCCGCCCGAGCCGCGCGGGGTCCTCGCCCAGGGCCGTCCCGCACTCCACCGACACGGCCGCCGGCCGGTGCCGCGTCGAACGTGCGCAGGCGCAGGAGCGGGTCGTCGCCGACCCTGGCGTCGACCGGCATGGCTGAGGAAGGCGAAGCCGATGACCACGCCGAGGACGGCCACGACCCCCGCCAGCCGCCGGGCCCGAACCCGCCGCGACGGCCGCCGCGCCGCCAAGGCCCGTCTGGCCTTCTTTGCCCGCTCGGCCACCCTCAGTGCCATCGCGCCACGCACTGTACAGAAAAGCCGCCCGACGAGGCACCCCCACCCGAACCGGGTGGCGTCAGCGGCAAGGACGAGTGGTTCACAACAGATCCGCGCCGGCTGCCGGGAGCGGCCGCAGGCCGCCTCGTCCCGGCCGCCGCCCGCGGCCCGAAGGGCCGCCGGCGGGGGGAGGTAGCGGAGGGGCCGCGCTCCCTCCGCTAGCGCAGCGATGCGCAGTTGAAGCAGCGGCGGGCTTCGGGCCTGGCCTCGAGGCGGGCGGGGGCGATGTGATCGCCGCAGCGCTCGCAAACCCCGTAGGTGCCCTCGTTGAGCTTGCGCAGGGCGTCCTCCACCTGCGCCAACGTCTCCCGCAAGCTGCCGAGGAGGACCTCGACCTCGCCCCGCTCGGCCGTCACCTGGCTGGTGTCGGCGAAGTTCTGGTCGAACGAGATCGACCCCGCGTCGCCGTCACCCAGCTCGCCCAGGCGGGCGCGCAGGTTCCCCTGCTCCTCTTCGAGCGATTTCCGCAGGTCAGCAAGGACGGTGTCGTTGAGCACGAGACCCACAGCCTACCTGGACCGGCCGCCCTCGGGCTCGGGGATGGGCCTCGTCGTAGATCCGCCGCAGCCGTTCGGTCGACACCTTGGTGTACACCTGCGTCGTCGAGATCGACGCGTGACCGAGGAGTTCCTGCACCACGCGGATGTCGGCCCCGTGGTCGAGCATGTGGGTGGCGCACGAATGGCGCAGCACGTGAGGGCGTGAGCCGGTCGTCCAGCCCGACCTTGTCGCCGTAGTGGCGGACGATCCCCCACGCCCCCTGGCGCGACAGCCGCCCGCCTCGGCGTGTTGAGGAACACCGCCTCCGAGTCCCCCCGCCGGGCCCACCGCTCGGGCGCCATGGCCCCCCGGCCGGCGGGCGCCAGCCAGGCCACCAGCGCCTCCCGGGCCACCCGTCCCACCGGGACCACCCGCTCCTTCGAACCCTTGCCGAACGCCCGCAGCAGGCCCGAGTCGAGGTCGAGGTCGGCCAGCGAGAGTCCCACCAGCTCCGACACCCGCAGCCCGCAGGCGTAGAGGACCTCGAGGATGGCCCGGTCCCGGCGGGCGGGGGCGTCGTCGCCGGCGACCGCCCCCAGCAGCGAGAGGACCTCCGCCTCCGACAGCGCCTTGGGCAGCCCCACCGGCACCCGGGGCGGGCCCACCTCCTCGGCCGGGTTGCCCTCGACGTCGCCCTCGTCCTCCAGGAACCGGTGCAGCGAGCGGACCGCCACCAGCGCCCGGGCGACCGACGACGGCGCCCGTCGGGCGGCCCGGAGGAAGGCGACGTAGTCCTCCACCACCGGCTCGGTCACCTCGGCCACGGCCAGCCCCCGGCCGGTGAGGAACTCGACGTAGGCGGCCAGGTCCCGCCGGTAGGCGGCCAGGGTGTTCAGCGACCGGCCCCGTTCCACCGCCAGCCACGACAGGAACTCCTCGGCCTCGACCGGGAGCGGCCTGCCCACCCGCGCAGCCGCCCGCTGCCGAACTGGTGACACTTCGCCCGGTCAGGGGCGGCTCACGTGTCACCGGTTCACGTCGTGAGGAGGGCGACCGGGTCGGCCACGGGGCGGCCGAGAGCCTCGGCCACGGCCGGGTTGGTGACCTGGCCGGCCACCGTGTTGACGCCCGCCCGCAGCGCGGGGTCGGCCGTGACCGCGCCCGCCACGCCCCGTTCGGCCACCTCCAGGATGTAGGGGAGGGTGGCGTTGGTGAGGGCGTAGGTCGACGTGTGGGGCACGGCCCCGGGCATGTTGCCGACGGCGTAGTGGAGCACGTCGTGCACGACGTAGACGGGGTCGGCGTGGGTGGTCTCCCGGGTGGTGGCGACGCATCCGCCCTGGTCAACGGCAATGTCGACGATGACGGCGCCCCGCTTCATGCCCCGCACCATGTCGTCGGTGACCACCACCGGCGCCCTGCCGCCGGCCACCAGGACCGCCCCGATGACGAGGTCGGCCTCGGCCACCGCCCGCTCGACGGCGCCCCGGTTGGAGGCCAGGGTCATGATCCGGCCCTTGTGGATCTGGTCGACCCACCGGAGGCGGTCGAGGTTCTTGTCGAGGAGGATGACCTCGGCCTCCATGCCCTGGGCGATCCAGGCCGCGTTCCATCCCACGTTGCCCGCGCCGAGCACCACGACCCGGGCCGGGCGCACGCCGGGGGCGCCGCCGAGGAGGACCCCCCGGCCGCCCTGCTCCCGCTCGAGGAAATGGGCGCCGATCTGGGGCGCCATGCGTCCCGCCACCTCGCTCATGGGGGCGAGGAGGGGAAGGGCGCCGGTCGGGCCGCCGACCTGCACCGTCTCGTAGGCGAGCGCGGTGGTGTTAGCCGCGAGGAGGGCGTCGGCCACCGCCGGGTAGGCGGCCAGGTGGAGGTAGGTGAAGACGACGGTCTCCGCCCGCAGCCGGCGGTACTCGTCGGGTTGGGGCTCCTTGACCTTCACCACCAGATCGGCGGTCCAGGCGTCGTCGGCGGAGACGATGATGGCGCCGGCGGCCACGTACTCGGCGTCGGGGATCGAGGAGTCCTCGCCCGCGCCCGCCTCGATGAGCACCTGGTGGCCGTGGGCGACCAGCTCCCGGGCCCCGTCGGGCGTGAGCGCGACCCGGTGCTCGCCCTCCTTGGTCTCGGCGGGGACCCCGACGATCATCCGGGCTCCTTCATCTGGGCTCCTTCACCCGGCGCAGGAGGGGTCGTCGATGATGACGGGCGGCGCCTGGCGGGTGGTGGAGTACACCCGGTGGCCGTGGCCGTCGCACTTGTGGGCCACGTTGGCGAACTGGTCGGGGAAGTTGATGACCTCGGCCGGCGAGTCGTCGTAGTCCCCCACTGGCGCGTCACCCCGGCCCCGGGCGTCGTTCCGAGCGTTGCACCCCCCGGCGAGCAGGCCCAAGGCCAGCACTGCGATGGTCAGCCGTCGTCTCACGGTGCCTCCTCGGGTTCGATCCCACACTTCCCGCCAGTGTGGCCGAGGGCGACTCAGGTGCGGGCGAGCAGGAGGGAGGCGAGGGTGATCATCAACCCGACGTTGCCGAGGAACAGCAGCCGGGTCTGCGTGCTCATCTCCAGGCGCAAGGTCGACGCCATCTCCTCGACGGTCCTGTGCATCCGCTCCTCGGCAAGGTCGAACCGAAGGCCCATGCGCTGCTCGAGATCGTCAAGGTCGCGCTTGGTGGCGACGTCGGCCCAGCCGACGGGAGGCAGGTGCTCCATCAGCGTGTTGGCCTCCTCGTCACCGAGGACCTCCTCCAGACGCAAGAACAGTTGGTGCCGTGTCCGCTCGTCGATTGCCATCGAACCCTCCTCCGTCGAACTACCGAGGAGAGCCGTGTGGCCGGCTCCGAGCCACGATCAGCGTATCCCCAGAACCTCGCGGGCGAGGAGGAGGCCGATGATCGACTTGGCGTCGATGATGCGGCGGTCGGCGATCATGGCGGGGACGTCGGCCAGTGCGAGCGTCTCGACCGTCATGTGCTCGCTCCTCGATGCCCTGGGCCGACGACTCGCACGCCGTCAGGTCGCGGGCCAGGAAGAGGAAGGTGTGCTCGTCGCAGAAGCCGGGTGAGTTGTAGAACTCGGCCAGCAGCTCCAGCCGGCCGGCCGTCATCCCCACCTCCTCCGCCAGCTCCCGGTGGGCGGTGGTCTCCACCGGCTCGCCGTCGACGTCGCGCTTGCCGGCCGGCACCTCCAGCAGGTCGGCCGCGACGGCGGCCCGGAACTGGCGCACCAGCAGCACCCGCCCGTCGTCGAGCACCGGCACCACCACGACCGCCCCCGGATGGTGGACGACGTCGCGCTCGAACGTCTCCCCCGACGGGTCGGCGAAGGTCGCCCGGGCGGCGGTGATCAGCGTCCCCGAGTAGACGACCTCCTCAGCGAGCTTGCGGAACCGGCTCAAGCTCGAGGTTGGGCAGCGCTGGGAGCCCGCCCGTTGGCCCGATCCACGGCCGCGGCCACGAACGCCCGGAACAGGGGGTGGGGGCGGTCGGGACGGCTCTTGAACTCGGGGTGGGCCTGGGTGCCGATCCAGAAGGGATGGCCCTCGAGCTCGACGAACTCCACCAGCCGGTCGTCGGGCGACGTGCCCACCGCCCGCAGCCCGGCCTCCTCCAGGCGCCGCCGGTACCGGGGGTTGCACTCGTAGCGGTGCCGGTGGCGCTCGTAGACGAGCGTCTCGCCGTAGGCCTCGGCCACCTGGGAGCCGGGCCGCAGCTTGGCCGGGTAGACGCCGAGGCGCATGGTGCCGCCGTAGTCGACGACCTCCCGCTGCTCGTCCATGAGGTCGATCACCGGGTGGGGCGACTCGCCGTCGAACTCGGTGGAGTTGGCCCCGACCAGCCCGCACTCGTCGCGGGCGAACTCGATCACCATCGTCTGCAGGCCCAGGCACAGCCCGAGGCAGGGGACGTGGTGCTCCCGGGCCCAGCCGGCGGCGGCGATCTTGCCCTCGATGCCCCGGGGCCCGAAGCCGCCCGGGATGACGATGCCGTCGAGGTCGCGCAGACGACCCTCGGCCAGCAGCCCCTCGACGTCCTCCGCCTGGACCCAGTCGATCTCGACCCGGGCCCCGCAGGCGTAGCCGCCGTGGCGCAGGGCCTCGACCAGCGACAGGTAGGCGTCGGGCAGGCCGTACTTGCCCACCAGGCCGATGCGGACGGTGGTGGTGGCCGCCTCCGCCCTGTCGACCATCGCCCGCCACTCGTCGAGGTGCGACTCCATCCCGCCGAAACCCAGCAGCCGGCAGACGTAGTCGTCGAGGCCCTCGTCGTGGAGGACGAGGGGGATCTCGTACAGGCTGCGGGCGTCGACGGCGCTGACCACCGCCTCCTCGGGCACGTCGCACAGCAAGGAGATCTTGCGCTTCAGGCCGATCGACAGCGGGCGGTCGCTGCGGCAGACGATGAGGTCGGGCTGGATGCCCCGGCTGCGCAGCTCGGTGACCGAGTGCTGGGTGGGCTTGGTCTTCTGCTCGCCCGACGGTCCGATGTAGGGGACCAGCGTGAGGTGGATGTAGCAGACGTTGTCGCGCCCCACGTCCTTGCGGAACTGCCGGATCGCCTCCAGGAAGGGGAGGATCTCGATGTCGCCCACGGTGCCGCCGACCTCGGTGATCACCACGTCGACGTCGTCGCCGGCCAGGCGCAGGATGCGTTCCTTGATCTCGTTGGTGATGTGGGGGATGACCTGGACGGTGTCACCCAGGTAGTCGCCCCGCCGCTCCTTGGCCAGCACCGTCGAGTAGATCGAGCCGGTGGTGGCGGACGAGTCGCGGTGGAGGTTCTCGTCGATGAAGCGCTCGTAGTGGCCGAGGTCGAGGTCGGTCTCACCCCCGTCCTCGGTGACGAAAACCTCGCCGTGCTGCGACGGGTTCATGGTGCCGGGGTCGACGTTGATGTACGGGTCGAGCTTCTGGAGCGTGACCCGCAGGCCCCGGCTCTTGAGCAGTCGACCGAGGGACGAGGCGGTGAGGCCCTTGCCCAATGAGCTGGCCACCCCGCCCGTCACGAAGATGTGCTTCGTCACGGGAGATCAGCCTACCGCGGCCGGCGGAAGGGCCCGGTGGACCAGCGGCGGCCTGGCCTTTTCCGTAAGATCACGCTGCGCCAGAGAATGCGCCGTGGATGGAGGTGGCCAGGTGACCCGGACCAGGCTCGTGTGTGCGCTCGCCCTCTGCCTGCTCACCGTCGCCTGCGGGAGCGACGACGACGACGGCGCCACCACCGCGACGACCATCGCCGCCGCGGTCACCGGCGAATTCGTCGGCACCGCCAGCGGTCAGGACGCCTACGTGGCCATCGCCGCCAGCAATCCCGCCAGCGGGGAGTTCGACGTGGTGGCCTATCTGTGCAACCGCCAGGTCCCGCTGGCGGGGTCGGTGGAGCTGGCGGAGTGGTTCACGGGGACCGGCACCGCCAACGCGGTCGACCTCGAGTCCGAGAGCGGGACGTCCCGGTTGCGGGCGACGTTCGCCGCCGACCGGCCCAGGGGACGGTCGACCTGCCTGACGGATCGTCGTTGACCTTCGATGCCGCTCGCAGCGCCGACGGGCCGGCGGGCCTGTTCGTCCTCGAACTCGACGCCCAGGGCAACCTGGTCGGCACCTCGCGCGGCGGCAAGACGCTGCGGCTCACCCCCTTCGAGGTGGAGGGGGAGCCCGGGTACACGGGCACGATCACGTCCCCCAGCGGCGCCGCCGTCCCCTTCGAGCTCTTCGTGCGGGGTGGCCGGGTGACGGAGGAGGACCTCGTCGGGATGGGGACGGCCCGCGCCATCATCCTGTCCGATGGCTCCAGCCGGGGCATTCTCGACCCCATCGCTCTCCGAGGAGGGAAGGGCAGGCAGACGACGAGTTAGTCCCGCCGCCGCCACCGCCCCGCCGGGCCGAGCACTTCGCGCAGTTGCCCCCTCACGCGTGTCATTGCGCGGATCAATCGGCCAGGGTGGCGAGGACGGCGTCCACGTCGTCGATCGTGGTCCGGGGGTTGACGATGCACAGGCGGAGGATGGTCTGGCCGGCGTGGGTGGAGGGGACCACGAAGGCCAGTCCGGACTCCAGCAGATGCCGCGACCAGGCCACGTACTCCGCCGGCGACCAGCCCCGGCGGCGGAAGGCCACCACCGACAGCGCGGGCTCGACCACTAGCTCGAGGTGGGCCGCGGCCCGCACCCGGTCGGCGGCGGCCCGGGCCACAGCCAGGCAGCCCTCCACCGCGTCGGTGTAGGCCCGGGTGCCGTAGGCGGCCAGGGAGAACCAGAACGGCACGCCCCTCGCCCGCCGGGTCAGGTGGACGGCGTAGTCGGACGGGTTCCAGTCGCCACTCTCGTGCAACACGTCGAGATAGGCGCCGTGCTGGGCGTGCACCGCCTTGGCCCACGACGGGTCGCGGTAGAGGAGGACGCACGTGTCGAAGGGAGCGAAGAGCCACTTGTGGGGGTCGACGATCAACGAGTCGGCCCGCTCCACCCCCGTGAAGAGGGGCCGGGCCGACGGGGCGGCGAGGGCGGCCAGGCCGTAGGCGCCGTCGACGTGGAGCCACACGCCGGCTTCCCCACAGGCGTCGGCCACCGACGCCAGGTCGTCGACCAGGCCCAGGTTGGTGGAGCCGGCGGTGGCGACGACCGCGCACACCCGGTCGCCATGGGCGGCCAGCACCGGGCGCAGGGCGGCGCCCGTGAGCCGCTCGCCGGGACCGCCCACCACGACCACTTCGGCGTCCATGACCTCGGCGGACGCCTCCACGGAGGCGTGGGCGGTGGCGCCGACCACTACCACCCACCGGTCGGGCCGCGCCCCCGCCCGCCGGGACAGGGCCGAGTGGCGGGCCGCCACCAGCGCCGACAGGTTCCCGAGGGTGCCGCCCGACACGAAGCAGCCCCCGGCCTCCGGGGGCAGCCCGGCCAGGTCGGCTACCCAGCGCAGGGCCTGGTTCTCGGCCCACACCGCGCCCGCCCCCTCCAGCCACGAGCCGGCGTAGATGGAGCAAGCCCCGACCACGGCGTCGGCCAGGATCGACGCCTCGGTGGGGGCGGCGGGGATGAAGGCGAAATAGCGGGGGAAGTCGACCGACAGGCAGGACGGCTCGAGGACCTGGGTGAAGATGCGGAGGACCTCGTCCGCCCCCAGGCCGTCGGGGGTGATGCTCGGCCCCGCGGCCGCGTCCAGCTCGGCCGGGGTGCGGGTCCGGCCGAGGGGCACCCCCTCGATGTCGGACCGGGCCCGGTGCAGGGCGAAGGCGAACGCGTCCCGGGCGCAACCGTCCATGGCCGCGTCGAAGCGGTGCATGTCGCCGGCGGTCCCGGCCCGGCGGTCGGTCACGTGCCGGTGATGGCGGAGAATCGGGCCTGGAGGGTCTCCTCCTCGGCCGACGTCGTCCCCGCCCAGAACGAGAGACGACGGCGGGTGGCCTCGTCGGGGAAGAGGACGGGGTTGGCCGCCAACAGGGCGGCGTCGCCGCCGGCCCGCTCCAGCTCCTCCCGAACGCCCAGCACCGGGCTCACGTACTGGACGTAGGCGGTGATGCGGGCCGCGTTGGCCGGGTCGTAGACGAAGTTCATGAACTCCCCCGCCGACGCCACGTTTTCAGCCCCCTTGGGGATCACCATGCTGTCGAACCACCGGATCCCGCCCTCGGCCGGGATCACGAAGCGGATGTCGGGCCGGCGGGCCTGCAGCTGCACCACGTCGCCCGACCAGGCCAGGCAGGCGGCGAACTCGCCGCTCTCCAGGGCGTCGACGTACTCGTTGCCGGTGAAACGGGTCACCTGGCCGGAGGCGACCACGTCCTCTAGCCGGTCGAGGGCGGCGTCGGCGGCGGCCAGGGTGGCCCGTCCGGGATCGTCGCCCCGGGCCAGCATGAACAGCCCCAACACCTCCCGCATCTCCGACACCATCCCCACCCGTCCCCTGAGCCCGGAATCGAGGAGGTCGGCGAAGGCACCAAGGTCACGGCCGGTGAGGGCGGGGTTGTAGGCGATGCCGGTGATGCCCGCCTGCCACGGCATGTGGAAGCGGGCGCCGCGGTCCCAGGCCGTGCCCAGGAGGGCGGGGTCGATGTTGACGTGGTTGGGGATGTGCTCCAGGGGGACCTCGTTGAGCAGGTCCCGCTCGAGCAGCTGCGACACCACCCAGTAGGTGGGGACCACGATGTCGTAGCCCGTCGGCTTGCCCTCGAACAGGGTGGGCCCGAAGACCTCGGCCAGGCCGTACTGGTTGTCGCTGTAGTCCTCCCGGTAGATGACGAAGGTGTCGGTCTCGGAGCTGAACCGGTCGACGGTTCCCACCTGGCCGCCATCGGTGGTGTCGATGTACTGGGGCCAGTTGAGGACCCGCAGGTCGCGGCCGGGCGGCCCGGAGTTCCCCGAGGGGGCGGACTTCAGCCCGCCCTTCGAGCAGGCCGCGCCCAGGGCCAGGGCCCCGGCGCCGGCCAGGAACGTCCGCCTGCTGATCCGGGGCGAGCTGTTGGGGGGCGTCATGGCGGGCCTCACCGGTAGTCGTTGATCCGGAGCTGGAAGCCCCACAGGGCGGCGACCAGTGCCCCCAGCACCAGGAGGAGGGCAGCGGTGGGGACGCGGGACGTGCGGTCGGCCGCCGTCTCCAGGCCGTCGAGGAACTGGGCCCGGCTCTGGCCGAGGACGGCCTCCACCGAGAAGTTGAAGCCGTTGAACTCGGCGTTCGAGCGGCCCACGGCGATGGCCCGGGCGTCGGCCGGCGTCGGGGCCGACCGCAGCGCCGCCACCGTGTCCCGGTAGCGCTGCCAGCGCTCGGCCACCTCCGCCACCGCCGCCCGCGCCCGGGGGGTGGCCGCGGCCGCCGCCGCCTGCCCGAGGAGGCCGTCGGGACCGCCCTCGGTGGCGCCGGTCCGGATGGTGGTGACCATGGCGGGAGTGACCGGTGTGGTGGATACCCGGGAGGCGCGGGTGTCGGCGTCCGACCGCTGGCTGGCGTCGCCGGTGACCAGGGCCAGGGTCTCGGCCGCCTTGGCCCCGAAGCCGGCGGTCTGCAGCTGGGCGGTGAGGGCAATCGAGTCGTAACCCTGACGGTGGGCGTCGCGGAGCGCGCTCCCGCTCCCCCGCTCGGCCACCACCAGCCACGCCAGGGCCGCCGCCAGGGCGATGGTGCCCACCGCCAGGGGGAGGTTCACCAGCCGGCGGCTGGCCCGGGTGACCTGGGCCTGACCGAAGCCGAGGACGGCCAGGCCGGCCACGACGACGACCAGGGCGACGATCCATCCTTGCGATCGACGGCCCTCGTCCTGGCGCAGGCGCTCCTGGGTGGCGCCGGTGAGGGCGGTGAGGTCGTCCTGGACGATGGCGTTGCCCAGGCGGACGCTCTCCACCAGGTAGGTGCTGGCCTCGGCCACGCCCGCCCGGTTCGACGCCCGGGCCGCTTCGACCAGGCCGGCGTAGGTGCTCACCCGCACCGACACCCGCTGCAGGAGGTCGTGCACCGCCTGGTCGTCGCCCACCCGGGCCGCGATCTGCTCCATCTGCTGCTCGGCTCGGGCCAGGGCCTGCTCGTAGAGGCGGCGCTGCTCGGGGTCCTCCTCCCGGCCCGACAGGAAGGCGGCCGTCTGGGCCGCGTCGGCCTCGGCCAGGCTGGACACCAGCTGCTGGGTGGCCACCAGGACGGGCCCGCTGTTGGTACGCACCCGGTTGGTGGCGCCCCGCATCTGGGCCGCCGACGCGGTGGCCGCCACTGCCGCCAGCACCAGCACCGCCACCGCCGCCAGCGACCACAGCCGGTACCGGCCGGGCGTGGTGCGGGTCGCCGCCCGCAGCCGTCCGAGGACGTTGCCGGCCCGGCGCGGCAGCGGCCCCGGCGGCGGCTGGGGCTCGGCAGGGGTGAAGGTCCTCACGGGCCGGGCGGGGCGCCGTCGCGCCGGATGGTCAGACAGGTGAAGGCCCCCATGAGGAGTCGGTCGCCGTCGTGCAGGGCCCGCAGGACACCATGGCCGAGGGGCTGGTCCTCGTCGTTGATCCACGTGCCGTTGGTGGAGCCGACGTCCATGACCGCCCACGACCCGTCGGCCTGGCGCTGGAGGACGGCGTGGCGGCGGGAGACGGCGGGGTCGTCGACCGGCGACGAGAGGTCGATGTCGGGGTAGTAGCCCTTGGACTCGCTGCGGCGGCCGATCGTCACCTCGTCGCCCGCGAGGGGGACGTCGCGCGGGAGGAGGGCGTCGGGGAAGGTGACGACGCCGGCGGTGACGTTGCCGTCGAAGAAGGCCCGGTCGGCGCCGATGACGGCGGTCCACCCCGACGGCGCCCCCTGGATGACGGTGGTGGGGCTGGCACTGGCCGGGGCCGCGCCGGAGGCGGAGGGCGGCACGGGGGTGGGCGAGGGGTCGGGCGGGGCGGGCATCTGGCCGCTGACGAAGTCGAGGCCGCACACCTCGCAGAACACGTCGTCGGCGGACCGGGGCGCGCCGCAGAAGTAGCAGGTGGCGTCCACCGCAGGCACCGCCGCCGGCGCCGATGGCGATGCCGGCGTCGATGGCGATGCCGGTACCGACGGAGGGGCCGGCGTGGCCGCGGCGTCGGTTGACGCCGGTGGCGCGTCGGCCGCCGACGGCGCCGCGCTGGCGCCGAGGGCGGCTCCGCACATGTCGCAGTAGTCGCTGGTGGCCGACTCCGACCCACAGGTGTCGCACGGGTAGGTCGTGCTCATGGCTGGTTGGCTCCTTCCTGCTCCTGGGGGGCGGGGGCGGGACTCCCCTTCTGGACCCGGACGGTGCGGGTGGACCGGGTGTCGAGCTCCATCTCGTCGAGGGCGTCGACCTCGCGCCGCACCCGGACGGTGCCGGTGTCGGCGTCCTCCACGTCCACCACCTTGCGCAGCAGCTGCACCGTGCCGTCGTTGCCGGACTGGGTGGCCAGCTGCACCGCCCGCCCGAGCTTGACGGTGGCGGTGTCGATGTCGCCGTCCTTGCGGGCCTGGAGCCCCTCCTGGATGGCCTGGGCCAGCTCCGCCTGCCCGGTGTAGTGGGCCACCTGGGCGTTGATCCTGGTGGACAGGGCCTCGTCGTCGGTCCACACCGCCCGCACCAGACCCTGGGAGACCGGATCGTCGCCCACCATGAGGCTGATGCGAGCCGCCAGCCGCTCGTCGCCGACGGCCGCCGGCACCACGTCGACGCACACGTGGTAGTCGCGGGTCTCGTCGCCCGACCAGGCGCCTGTCGGGTAGTCGTTGGTGAGGGCGTTGACGGGGGCGGCCTTGGACGTGATGTCCTCCACGGTGGGGGCCACCTGGCGGACGAAGCGGACGGTCGAGCCCTTCGGCGTCCACATGCGCAGGCGGACGTCGGCCACCGACTTGCCCAGGCCCGCTCGAGGAAGGCCTGGAAGTCGTCGTCCATCTCGTCCGGCTGTTTGATGATGTCGACCTCGCCCAGCAGCCCGGAGGCTATGTGGCGCAGCTCGGCCACCTCCCAGTCGGCACCGACGCCCCGGGTGTCGCACTGGTAGACGCCCGCCGCCCGGGCGATCCCGCCGTCGAGGTCGTCGCGGGACTCGCTCTGGTTGATGCCGTCGGTGAGCAGGTAGGCGAGGCGGATGGCCTCCGGGTGGGGCTGGAGGAGCTCGGTCGTCCGATCGAGCCATGTCGACATGGCGGTGCCCCCACCTGCCCGCAGGTCGTTGGCCGCTGACGCCCCCGCGTCGCGGGTGCGATCGTCGGCCGCCACCAGCCCGCCCTCGTCCGGGTAGACCAGCTGACCGTGCTCGGTGCCTGCCACCAGGGCGAACAGGGTGCCATCGGGAAGCATGCGGATGGCGGTGGCGGCGGCCCGGCGGGCGGCCCGGATCTTGGTGCCGGGGACCTCCATCGATCCGCTGGTATCGACGATGAGCACCACCGCCTTCTCGCTGGACGAGGCCCCGGCGGCGGCGTCCTCACCCGTGACGGTGACCACCGCGTTCACCTCGGACGACCCCTCGGGCAGGAACTCGTTCTGGTACACGGACGCGGAGAAGCTCATGCGGCGGGTCCTTTCGCCTGGGAAGGATCGGGTCGGGGAAGGTCGATCAGCACAACGGTGATGTTGTCGCTCCCGCCGGCGGCGTTGGCGAAGTCGGTCAGCCGGCGGGCGGTGGCCAGGAGGTCTCCGGCGGCGGGATCGCCCGCGGGAGCGGCGGCCGCGGCCGCCACCTGGGCGGCCGTCTCGGCGTAGTTCCACAGCCCGTCGGAGCAGAGCAGGAGGCGGCCGGGGCCGGGGGCGGTGAACGACGACAGGCGGGCCTCCCAGGACGGATCGGCGTCCTCCCCCAGCCACCGGGTGATCACGTGGGCCCGGCGGTCGGCGTAGGCCTCCTCCGCCGTCTTCGTCCCCGCGGCGATGACCTCGGCCGCCCACGAGTCGTCCTCGGTGAGGGTCTGCGGCTCGCCCTCGCCCCCGGCCGGCAGCCACATCGACCGGCAGTCGCCCAGGGTGGCCAGCTCGACCTGGGACCCGTCGACCACCGCGGCCAGGAACGTGCACGACGGCGCTCCCAGCCGCGGGTCGGGCACGTACGGCACGGCCAGGACCGCGTCCCGAGCGGCGGCGTAGGCCGCGTGGAGGGCGTCGGCCGGGGCGCCGCCGGCCACCAGCACGGCCAGGGCCGCGTCGGACGCGGCCTCGGACGCGATGTCGGGATCGACGGTGGTCGATACCCCGTCGCACACCACCGCCAACACCCGGCCGTCGTCGCCCACGGCCATGGCGAAGGCGTCCTCGTTGCGGTGGTGGCGCTTGCCCCGGTCGGTGACCGCGGCCATTCCGTCGGCCTCCGCCTCCATGTGGTCGCGCCGCGCCGGCTGCTTCATCCCGCAGACGCCGCAGTACCCCTCCACGACCTCCACGCCCGCCGCCCCGCACGCTGGACAGGGAGCGGCGAACACCGACTCGGTCGGCAACGAGAGCCCCTCGTCGTGGACGTCCGCCGCCTCGGTGATGGGCGGTACCGGCGCCACCGTGGCGGGCAGGTCGGCTCCGCACGCCTCACAGAACACGTCCCCCAAGCCGGTCGCCTCGCCGCACGTGGGGCAGACCAGGGCGGGCTCGACCGGTTCCGGCGCGGCGGCCGTCACCAAACGCCCCCGCCGCCGGCCTCGCTCACCGCCGAAGGCGGTCCTCCCGGCTGGCGGCCTCGCGGTCGGCGCAGCCGACCGCCCGCAGAGGACGGGCGAGGACGGCCGCCTCGGGCGGCCGCCCGCAGCTCCGAACAACTCGCCGAGCAACCTCCGGTTGCGAAGGCGATCACAGGATCGTCCGCGGTCGGACGGTGTTGGCTCGGTCGACAATGGCGGTCCGCCGGTCGGCGTCAGGGGTGAGGCGGGCCAGGCGGCGGAGGGCGTCTTCCGCACCCTGGCGGAGGCCCCGCTCGTCGAGTCGCCGGCTGCCGATGCGATCGTTCTTGGCCGGGGTGAGGGATCCTGCCGCCAGCGCACGCAGGGCGGCCTCGAACAGGCCCGCTTCCAGCTCGGCCCGCTGGCGGGGATCGACGGGGAGGGCCTTCAGCCGGTTGGCGGCGTCGACGAAGCGGCCCGCCTCCACCAGGGTCCGCACCGCCTCCACCTGGGCCACCGCGTGGGCCCGGTGGGTGCCGGGGATGTGGTCGTAGGCGGCCAGCGCCCCGGGCACGTCGCCCGACGCGGCCCGGCACCGGGCCAGGCCCCGGGCCGCGGTCACGTACCCGGGGTCGACGGCGGCCACGATCTGGTAGAGGGCGGCCGCCGTCGCCAGGTCGCCGGCGCCCTCGGCCGCCGCCGCCGCTCCCAGCTTGGGGGCCAGCTCCCCCGGGGCCTCCGAGCGGCAGCGGTCGAAGGCGGCCGCCGCCGGCCCGAACTCGCCCCGGATCAGCGCGCTCACGCCCCGTAGCCACACCGCCCGCCACTCCCACGGGTCGTCATCCTCCACCCGGTCGAGCTCGGCCCGGGCCGAGAGATGGTCGTCGAGGTCGATGAGGGCCTGGGCCCGCCGCAGGCGGACCTCCACCGTCACCGGGACCTGGGCCAGCGCCACCGCGGTGTCGATGTCGCGCACCACGCCTTCGGGCGAGCCCGCCCCCACGTTGGCGAGGAAGGCGGCGGCCGGGTCGGACGGGTCGACGGCCAGCCGGGGCAGCGTGGCCAGGCCGGCGTCGTCGTCGGGGACGGCGCCAAAGATCCCCGACGGCACCACCTGGGGCCGCCCGGTGGTGAGGGCGACGTGCTCTCGGAGCACGCCCACCATCTGCTCTCCCAGCTCGGCCACCGTCTGGAAGCGGTCGTCGGGATGCATGGCCGTGGCCTTCAGCAACAGCCGGTGGAACGAGTCGAAGCGGGCCAGCGCCGGGTGGTCGGCCGGGTCCGGCATCTCGTACTGGAGCTTGGACTGGTAGCCCTTGAAGTCGAGCGTGAGCACGGCCAGCGTCCGCCCGATGGTGTAGACGTCGGACGGGACCGACGGGCCCATGTCGGCGATCTCGGGCGCCTGGAACCCGACCGTGCCGTAGACGGCGGACGTGTGGTCGTCGAAGCGGCGGACGGCCCCCAGGTCGATGAGCCGCATCTCGTCGCCCACCTGGATGAGGTTGTCGGGCTTGAAGTCGCAGTAGAGCAGGCCCCGGCCGTGGAGGTAGGTGAAGGCGGGGATGATGGCCAGCACGAAGGCCAGCGCCTGGTCGACGGGCAGGGGGTCGGGATCGCCGCCGTTGGCCGCCCTCCGTACCGCCAGCATCTGCTTGAGCGAGCGCCCGCCTATGTACTCCATGACGATGTAGCCCGCGCCCCGGTCGGTGACGAAGTTGTAGATGACGACGATGGCAGGGTGGTCGAGCTCGGCCAGGAAGCGGCGCTCGGCCACGGCCACCGCCATGGCCGCCTCGTCCCCCGAGTCGAGGAGACCCTTGAGCACGACCCACCGGTCGTTCACCGCCTTGTCCCGGGCCAGGTAGATCCATCCCAGCCCGCCATGGGCCAGGCAGCCCATGACCTCGTACTGGCGACCGACGATCTCCCCCCGCCGCAACTTGGGGACGAAGTCGAACGGGTGGCGGCAGGCGGGGCAGAACCCCGACGTGCGCCCGGGGGCCCGTCGCGGGAACGTCCCACGGGGCTGCCGCAGTTCGAGCAGAAGCGCTTGTTCTCGGCGACGGTGGGGTCCTTGAGGACGACCGCCCCGGGGTCGATGGGCGGTGCCGGGGGGACGTCGACCAGGCCCGCCCCGATCGAGGTCCGCCGGCTGGCGGTGGTGCGGGTGGCCCTCGTCTGGCGACGGGAGCCGGGGTAGCGGGCCGACCCGCTGACGTGGGTACCCCGCGACCCGGCCCCGGTGGCGGCCGGGACGGCGAACCCGGGCCGCCGTCCCGCGCCGACGGCCGCGGCACCGTCGTCCGCGGCCTCGGCCGCGGCCGCGGGGCGATCGGCCGCCGCCGCTGGGCGCCGGCGAGCGGGCGGGCGGGGCTTGGCTCCGCACGTGTCGCAGTACCCGTCGGGCGCGATCTCGCCGGTGCACCCCGGCTCCTGGCACGGACGGGCGGCGGTCACTGGCACCGGCCGATCACCGGCGGGCCTCGGGCACGGCCGCGTTGACCGCCCGCAGGTAGTCGGACACCAGCTTGTCGGCCGCCGTCAGGTCGCAGGGCGCTACGTAGAGCGCCTGCTCGGCGGCGTGGTGCAGTGAGACCAACTCGGGGTCCTCGGCCCGGCCCCTGGCCATGGACTTGGCCCGGAACGCCTGCAGCAGGCCCCGCAGTTCGTTGCGGCGGGCGACGGGCGCCCCGTTGGCGGCGGCCACCCGCCGGGCGTCGGTCAGCCACCGGTCGGCGGAGCGCCGCCACCCGTCGAGATCGTTGGCCGCCGCCTCCCACCCACCCGCTCCGGCCTGAGCCTCGATCCGGGCCAACCAGGGCCCGAGCGGCTCGACGAGGGCCGGGTCGAGGGGGGCGAGCAGTCCGGACGGGTTGGCGATCTTGGCCCGGGCCAGGGCCGCCCCCTCGACCCCCGCCGCCACCAGCCGCCGTAGCTCCTCCAGATCGGACCGGGCCGGCGCCAACTCCGCCGGCAGGTCCTTCTGGGCCCGCTCCAGGTCGGCCACCCGGCGGGCGGCGGCGGCCAGGGCCCGGTCGAGGGCGACCAAGGGGCCGTCGACCGTGGGATCGGCGGCCACGGCCGACGTCGCCTCCCGGAGGGCGGCCGCGGCCGCCTCCACCTCCACGTCGTCGGCACCGCCCACGGCCCCCGCCCGGCCGACCAGGTCCTGGACCAGGGCCGCGGCCGAGTCGAGGCGGGCGAGGGCTTTGCGGGCTGCGCCCGCCAGCTGGGCCGCCTCCCGGACGACGACCTCGGCCCGGGCCTGCAGGTCGTCGATCAGAGCCCCCACGAACATGGTGGAGCCGTCGGGCAGGGTCACCGCCCGCGGACCAAGGAGCTCGGCCACCTCGTCGTGGCGGCCGGCCGCCACCGCCGACCCCAGCCGGTCGACGACGTCCTTGGCCAGTGGGTAGCGCGCCCAGAGCTCGGCCAGGAGATCGACGACCCTGGTCGCGGCCGACGACGACGGCCCCCCCGCCCCCGCCTGCGCCTTGACGAAGACCAGGTCGGGCGTGTTCTCGGCCTCGTAGAGCGTCTGAGCCAGGGCGGAGAGAGCATCGCCGAGGCCCCGGAGGGCGTGATCGGGGCGCTGGTTCACGTCCCCGCCACGATGCCAGAAGCGACGAGGACGCGCCCGGCGAACCGCTCGACGGCGACGGTGACGGCGTCGGCCGCCACCTCGTCGACGCGCCCGATGGCTGGGGTCAGTCCCGCGGGGCCTCCACCTGGCCCAGGAGGACGACCGCCTTCTCGACCGACCGGCGGGCCCGGGTGATGAGCCGCTCCTCGGGCGAGGTCTTCTCCGCGCCAGCGGCGACCGACGCCCGCAGCCGGTCCAACGCCATGTCGGCCAGCTCCTCGGCGATGGATTCCAGTCGGTCGCGGACCGCGTCGACGTCTCCGGCCACCCCGGTAGCGTAGGGCCGGTGGATGGGGCACCGCGTCTGGCCGGCTGGCTCGACGGCGAGCGCGACCGGATCCTCGCCGACCTCTTCGCCTGGCTGCGGATTCCTTCCATCTCGGCCCAGCCCGACCACGCCCCCGACGTCCGCCGCTCGGCCGACATGACGGCCGACCTCCTCCGCCGGGCCGGCCTCGAACACGTCGAGGTCCTGGAGACGGCGGGCGGCCCGTCCGTCTACGGCGACCTCCTGCACGCCGGCCCCGACGCCCCCACCGCCCTCGTCTACGGCCACCACGACGTCCAGCCCGTCGATCCGCTCCACGAGTGGCACTCGCCTCCCTTCGAGCCGGTGGTGGCCGACGGCCCCTACGGGCCCGAGTGCCGGGCCCGGGGCGCCATCGACGACAAGGGTCAGGTCCTCTTCCAGATCGAGGCGGTGCGGGGGCTGCTGGCCACCGAGGGCCGGTTGCCGGTGAACGTGAAGTTCCTGGTCGAAGGGGAGGAGGAGGTCGGCAGCGCCCACTTCGAGGACCTACTCGTGCGGGAGCGGGAGCGGCTGGCCTGCGACCTCACCATCGTGTCCGACACCGACATGTGGGCGCCCGACGTCCCGTCGGTGTGCGTCGGGATGCGGGGGCTGGTGGCGTTCGACGTCCAGGTGCGCACCGCGGTGATGGACCTGCACTCCGGCCTCTTCGGCGGTGCGGTCCCCAACTCGGCCCACCTCATCGCCCGCCTGGTCGCATCCCTCCACGACGACGACGGCCGGGTGACGGTCCCCGGCTTCTACGACGACGTGCGGCCCCTCACCCCGGCCGAGGAGGCCTCCCTCGCCACCATCCCCATCGACGAGGACGCCTGGCAGAAGATGGCCGGCGTCGGCCGCCTCGAAGGCGAAGCCGGGCGGTCGCTGCTGGAGCGGATCTGGACCCGTCCTACGTGCGAGGTGGTCGGGATCGGCACCGGCTACACCGGCGAGGGCATCAAGACCATCGTCCCCGCCGCCGGCCGCTTCAAGGTGACCTTCCGGCTCGTCCCCGATCAGGACCCGGGCCGGGTCACCGCCGCCTTCCGGGCCTGGCTGGCGGCGGCCGTACCCGATGGTGTCGAGGTGACGATAACTCCCGAGGGCGGCGTCGCGCCTGCCCTCACGCCGGTCGACCACCCGGCCATGGGCGCCCTGTGCCGGGCGGTGGCCCGGGTGTGGGGCAAGAAGCCGCTGTTCACCCGCATCGGCGGCAGTGGCCCCGAGGAGGCGCTGGGGAGGGTGCTCGACGTGCCCGTCCTCTATCTGGGCGTGGCCCTGCCCGACGACCGCTTCCACGCCCCCAACGAGCGCATGGTCCTCGACCAGTTCTGGAAGGGACTGCTGGCCGCGGCTGAGCTGTGGCACGAACTGGGGGTGGTGGGCCGTGCCTGAGGCCCCGCTCGCGCCCGAGCGGGAGTGGGTGTCGTTCGAGGACGACGACGAGTGCCGCACGTGGGTCTTCGACGTCACCTTCCTCCTCAGCCGGTGGTCGTGCATCTACCGGAACGGGTGCCAGGGCGTGCTCACCGGGCCCACGCCGGAGCGGGAGGAGGGGTGCTGCTCCTACGGTGCGCACTTCGTCGACCAGGCCGACGCCGACCGGGTGGCGGCGGCCGCGGCCACGCTCAGCCCGGCCGAGTGGCAGTTCCACGCCGAGGGGGCACGGCACGGGATCCTCAAGAAGAAGCCGGCCGAGCCCAAGGTCACCCGCATGGTCAAGGGCGCCTGCCTGTTCCTCAACCGGCCCGGGTTCGAGGGGGGCGTCGGCTGTGCGCTCCACATCGCGGCCGTCAACCGGGGCGAGCGGCCCATGGACTACAAGCCCGACGTGTGCTGGCAGCTCCCCCTCCGGCGGGACGACCGCGACGACGAGGTCGAGGGCCACGTGACCTCCACCGTCGGCGAGTGGGGACGGTCGGGCTGGGGCGAGGGGGGCGCCGAGTTCCACTGGTGGTGCACCGAGGCCCGGGAGGCCTACGTCGGCTCGGAGCCGGTGTACCGGGCCCTGGCCCTCGAGCTGGCGGCGATGGTGGGCGACCCCGTCTACCGCCGGCTGGCCGACTACCTCAACGGGCGGGAGACGGGCAGCGTCGCGCTCCCCCATCCCGCCGTCCGCTAGGGCGTCAGCGGGGCGCCGACCGTCACCGTCGCCGTCGCCGTCGGAGCCGTCGGAGTCGGGATCGTCGGGCTCGAGGTCTTCCGTCGCCAGGCACCAGCTGGCGTGCTCCTCATCGGGGGCCGCGCCGCACTCGGCGCACGGCTCGACGATCACCTCAACCGTGCGCTTGAGGGCCCTCGCTTCCTCGAAGCGCCGGTGACGTCCCTTCTTCACGTGGTGCTCCCGACTTTCGCCCAACTGGGACGCTCCACTCTACCGCCGGACACCCCGCTAGCCCCACCATGAGTACGGTGGCATGCCATGCCCGAGGACTTCGACGTGGACGCCATGGTGGCCCGTTTCAAGGAGCGGGCGGCGGCCGTCCGCGCCCGCGGCATTCCCCCCTTGGAGGGCGACGACCGCAAGCGCTTCATGAAGCGGATGCAACTGGATTACATGGACTACGCCATGCTCGGCGACGCCACCGGCGTCCTCGACGACGGCATCCTCACCCTGCGCATCGACCTCCGGCCCCAGCCCGAGGAGTAGGCGCCAGGCCGAGACCCCGCCGGGATCACCAGTCCCGGGGGCCGAAGCGGAAGCGCTCGATCCGGGCACCCGGCTCGGCCTTCGCCACCAGCACCGAGACCTCCCGGCCGGTGACGAAGGCCTCCACCGCGGCGTCGACGATCAGGGGATAGTCGTCCTCGCATCCGTCCGCCATCAGGGCCAGCTCGGACTGGTCGTTGCGCAGGCGCACCATCGTCGCGTCCCGGCCGTCCTGGCGGTGCTCCACCTCGACGACGGTCCCCTCGAGCCACACCGGCCCGCACGCGTCGAGCGTGCGCACCTCGGGGACGGCACCGGACGACGAGACGGTGAGGGTCAGCGGTCCCAGGTCGGCCTGGCTCACGTCGAAGGTGGCCCGCCCCGTCCGGTCGGGCCGGACCTGCCACTCCCGCTCGCCCTGGCGCAGGTGGACCAGGACGTCGACGAACGGGTCGGCGATCGGGTCGGGCTCGGGCCTCGGGTGGGGATCGGGCTTGGGCCAGTCGACCACGACGACCACCGGGATGCGCCGGTCGTTGACCCATTCCACCTTGATGCGCACCACCGGCCGCCGTGCCTTCCACACCGGCATCTCGGGGTCGCCCGTCAGGTTCAGGGAGAAGATGATCCATCGGGCGTAGGCGTGCTCGCCGACCATGTCCATGGTGGGGACGCGGATGTCGTTGAGCAGGCCCAGGTGCTGGGTCGTCCTCATCCGGTGGAAGAACTGGCGCTGCACGTCGTCGCCGAGGCCGATCCAGGAGAAGCGGGAGCTGCCGACGTAGGCGACCGCACCCCCGTTGGGGTTCTTCACCAGGGCCTCGCCGTAGGCGTCCTCCCCCTCGAACTGGTTGGTGAGGCAGGAGTCGGCGTAGGCGATGAAGGTGTGCCCGCCGTTGGTCAGCCCGTCGGCCTGCCACACGCTGCCGCCACAACAGCCGTTGGGGTCGCCGTGACCGGACAGGGAGACGAAATGGGGGCCGGCGTTCAGGGCCTCCCCCAGCCGGTTGGAGGTCAGGTGGTGCACCGGGCCGGCTGCCTGCTGGGCGGGGGTGAGATCGGTCTCGTCCGTGTACAGCCTTGTGAACTCGTAGGCCCCCGGCGCCTGGGCACCGAGGAGGACTCGCAGCTGCTCCTGGTCGGCCATCGAGCCGTCCTGGGCGGTCGAGTCGAAGATGAAGGTCCGCGGGTCCCGCTCCTCCACTGGGCCCCGCACGACGATCCACCGGGTCATCACCGGGATTGGGAACGTGACGCCGAAGATCGTGAGCTCGAATGCCGATGGGGTGTGGTCGGTGGCGCTCCGGGCGTAGTGCCAGCCCCGGCTACCGGCGGTGGTGCCCTGGTTCCAGGGCAGCTCGCGGCGGTCGGTGTCGGAGATGTCGGCGATGAGCTGGAGGTCGTAGGACGCGGGAGGGGCCGCCAGCTGGATCACGGTCACGCCGGTGCCGGCGCGGAACTGGTCGTCCCCCAGGACCGAGGTAGGAGCCTCGGTGATCGTCAGCGAACCGCCCCAGCTGTCGGCCGCGATCACGACCCGCCGAGGCCAGCCGAGGTCGAGGTACGAGCCGTCCTGGGCCCGGTAGCTCTCGTAGGCGATGACCTTGCCCACGAACGCGTCGGCCTCGGCTGTCGTCTGCACCGGTGCCCGGCCCACGCTCAGGTCGGTGTGCCAGATGACCCCGTCGACATCCCTACCGCCGACGTACTGCCCGTAGAGCCCGTTGTCGAGGGCGTCCCAGTCGTGGGCCGGGAAGAAGACGTAGGGCAGCGAGACCCGCCCGAACATGCGCCTCGATGTCCTGGAAGGCGATGACCCAGCTGTCGAGGCTGGCGTAGTAGAAGTCGGTCGGGATCGTGTTCCACTCGTACAGCCACTGCAGCCGGGCGTTGACGACCATCGCCGGCCCGTTCACCCTCACGAACGCGGTGGCGGCGGCGGAGCGGGTGCCGTAGGCCTCATCAGTCGTGTAGTACCAGCCGAGGCCGCCGCCGGCGCTGGCCCCGGTGGCGTCGAAGGGGATGAGCTGGCCGGTGGCCGCGTTCACCAGCGTGGCGCCGGTGCGGCCCGGCCACCAGATGCCGGGGTTGACCACGTGCATGCGCAGGTGGCTCCCGGTCCAGAAGGACAGGTTGTCCGGGGGCGGATTGTCGGGGCCGGGGTCCATGTGACCCTCGACCGCGCCCGCGGCCAGCCGGGGAGGGATGATCCCGACGTCACCGCCGAGGAGCAGCCAGGCCACGCCCCAGCTCTCGTTGGCCCACTTGAGGAACTTGCGGATGACCTCGGGGAGGTCACGGGAGCCGGACCGGAAGTCGCCGTAGCGGCCCTGGACGATGTCGGTGACGGTGACGACCCGGGACGTCACGCCCCGGCTCCGCTTCCAGGCCGCCAGCCGCTGGAAGGCCGCCACCAGGTTCTCGCCCGTCGCCGGGCCAGGCGTGATGCTGGCTGCGTCCCAGCGCCGGTTGTCGGTGATGACCAGGTACTCGGCCGGGAGGAGCAGCTCCGGGAACCAGTGGCTGATGTCGATGACCGCGTTCGGGTTGACCACCAGCGCCGTCGCCAGCTCCGCCGCCCGCTTGGCCTGGGCCGGGAGACGATGTGCTTCTCGGGCATGGGCGCCAGTCGATCGGCCTCGAGGCCGAGCTGCGTCGGCCAGCTGGCGCAGCTTCTCGCCGCTCAGGGGGGCCGGACGGGCCCCATAGGCGATGACGATGTCGAGCTCGGTGGTGAGCTCGAGCTGGAGCTTCTCGTCGAGGCGGATGGGCCACAACTCGACGACGACGACGTTCGCCTCCCCCAGCTGCTCGATTGCCGAGGCGCGGCCGGCAAGCCGCTCGCCCGCGGCGGCCTCGTACAGGGCCGGGTCCGGCACCACCATCGGCGGGGCCGGGAAGCGCTCGACCCGAACACTGTCGTCTCCGTCCTCGTCGTCGTCGTCCACGGTCGGGTCGTCAGGGCGTTGGTAACCGTCGTCACAGCCGCCGGGCCGCCGCCGCTGCACCGGCACGACCACGGTCGCGCCCTCGGTGAGCAGAATGGTCCTGACCCGGTCGATATCGACGCTGCGGGGCCAGCCCCGGCTGGGGACGGCCACCCGCACGGTGGTGCGAGGGAGGGCGGGACCGCCCACTGGGCCCCCGCCGAGCAGCCTTCGAGCTCCACGACCGATCCGAAGGGCGTCTGCGTCACCCGCACCGCGCTCTCGTCGAAGCACACGTGGACGCGGAGCGTTCCCTCGTCACACCGGGCGTCGTCCGTCGTCTCGAAGCTGATGGCTGAAGACATTCGGTCCCGCTCCTTCTGTCCGTGAGCCATGCGGCTGCCTCTAAGAGCGGCCAGATGCGAGCCAGATACACGAACGTCGGGCCATCCCGGCCTGGCCCGGGCCCGGGGCCGAGGCGCCCCGCCGGGCTAGGAGGCAGCGGGACCGGTGACGACCCCCCGGCCGCTCTCGATCCACGCCTTTGTCCCGCCGGCCACGTTGTAGGCATCGACGCCCTGCTGGCGCAGCCAGTTCACGACCTTGCGGCTGCGGCCGCCCATCTCGCAGATCACGTAGACGGTGCCGTCGGCGGGCACCTCGTCGACCCGCTCCACGATCTCGCTCATGGGCAGGAGGATTGCCCCGCGGACGTGGCCCGCCAGGTACTCGTCGACCTCCCGGACGTCGACCAGCGGGACACCTCCCGCCTGCGCCTTCTCCAGCTGTTCGATGTCGACCTCGCCCTCGTTCATGCCCTCATCATCGCAGGTAGCGACGGTCTTCCCCGTCGATGTCGCCGATGGCGGTCTCCGCCTGCGAGGCCGTCATGACCACCAACCGGGCGTGGGCCTCGGCGCACCGGCGCCCGTCGCCGTCGGCCTCGACCACTTCCGCCCGGGCGGTGATCGCCGATTCCGTGGCCGACTGCACCGTTGCCGTCACCCGGTAGGGCCGGCCCACCCGCACCGGCCGGTCGAAGGTGGTCGCCGTCTGGTGGACCACCGCGAACCGCTCCGCCACCGCGATGGCGGCCCACGCCATGGCCTCGTCGAGGATGGCCAGCACGACTCCCCCGTGGAGGTAGCGGGGCACCCCGGAGAACTCCTCGCCCAGGGTGAACTCGGCCGCCACCACCCGGAACTCGTCGTCGTAGGTGAAGGGGATGCCCAGGCCCCGGGCGTTGCCCGGCTCGCACACGAAGCAGTTGGTGTCGAACCCCCACGTCGCGTTCTCCAACCGCCGCACGACCATCGGCCAACCGTACCCAGTGGTCGCTACCCGGCGAGGTCGACGGTGACCGCCCGGTGGTCGGACAGGGGGAGGAGGTGGGCCGCGCCGCCCACCACCCGCGGCAGCGGCCCGCGCCCGAGGATGTGGTCGATCTGCATCGACGGGGCGGGGGCGGGGAACGTCTTGGCCCGCACCAGCGGCTGCCACCCACCCGGGGCCCGGGCGAAGGGGTTGGGGACGTTCAGGTCGCCGAGGAGGACACAGGCGTCACCCAGGTCGGCCAGGGCCCGGGTCAGCCGGCGCAGCTGGGCCAGGTTCCAGCCGGGGACGAACGAGAGGTGGGTGGTGGCCACCAGCAGGGCCGGTCGCCGGCCGGGCAGCTCCACTTCCGCCACCAGGCCCACCCGGGGCTCGTCGTCGAGGAGGATCAGCCCCCCGCCCGGCACGTACACCGGCGAGCGCAGCTTGGCCGGGGCCAGGCGCACCACGTGCCACTCCCGCACCGGCAGGCGGGACACCAGCGCCACCCCGTAGCCCGCTTCCCCCTCCAGCAGGTCGTCGTCGGTGGCCGGCCGCCACACTGCCCCCGGCTCCCCCACCAGGGCGGGCACGAACCGCCACGCCACCGCCCCCATCCCCCCGGCCACCGCCGCCGTCTGGTCGACCATGCCCGAGCGGGCCTGGCCCCGGTCGACCTCCTGCAGGCACAGGACGTCGGCGTCGAGCGAGGCGCACGCCTCCACCAGCCGCTCGGTCGACACCTGCCCGTCCTCCGGCGCCTGGCCGTGGAGGACGTTGAACGTGGCCAGCCGGATGGCGCCGGCCGGCTTGGGGTCAGCCGCCGTAGTTCATCCGGGTGTCCTCCATGCGGAGCACTCCCGTGTCCTCGGGCTTCTGGAACCCGGCGTCGACCACCTCGCCCAGGAACAGGGTGTGGTCGCCGACGTCGACCTGCTGGCGCACCACGCAGTCCACGTACGCCGGCGCCTGGTCGAGTACGGGCGCCCCCGACAGCCCGTCGTGGAAGGCGAAGCCGTTGAGGGTGCGGGCCTCGAGGTCGACCTCGACCGGCTTGGTGAACTTGCGCACGATCGCCCGGTCCTCCCGGTCGACCAGGTTGACGACGAAGACGCCACCCTCCAGGAGCAGCTCGTGGGAGAAGGCGACTTTCTCCACGCTCACCGCCACCAGCTTGGGGTCGAAGCTCACCTGGGTGGCCCAGTTGAGGGTCATCCCGTTGCGGCGGTCGCCGGCCCGGGTGCCGAGCACGTAGAGGCCGCTGGGCATGGCCCACAGGACCCGCCGCCGGAGCTTGTCGTAGTCCTCGGCATCGCGGCCATCAGGGACGGGACCGACGATCCCGGTAACGAGGGGCATGGACCGGACGCTACCCCGCGGCCGCCGGGGCCACGGACTCCACCACCGCGGCCAGGTCGAGGTCCTTGGCCGTGATCCCGCCCTCGCTGTGGGTGCTGAGGGCCACCCGCACCTTGTTCCAGCGGATGTCGAGGTCGGGGTGGTGGTTGGCCGCCTCCGCCTCGTAGGACAGCCGGACGACGAAGGCCACCGAGTCCTTGAAGTTGCCCAGGCGGTACTCCTTGGCGATCTCGTCCCCCGTCCGCTCCCACCCCGTCAGCGATGCCAACCCATCGGTGATCTCGTCGTCGCTCAGCCGGCTCACGGCGTCCTCCCGTCGAAATGGCCACGGAATGCGCGGCCCGTTCTCATAGTTTGGTTGAGCACGTGAGTCTCCTACCCCTCCCCGTCCGCGCCGTCGCCACGACCACCTTCCGGTCGCTGCGGGTGCGCAACTTCCGGTTGTTCTGGTTCGGCCAGTTGGTGTCGATGTCGGGCACGTGGATGCAGCAGGTGGCGCAGAACTGGCTGGTGCTCAGCCTCACCGGCAGCGGGGTGGCCCTGGGGGTCACCGTCGCCCTCCAGTTCCTGCCCATGCTCCTGTTCGGGATGTGGGGCGGGCTGGTGGCCGACCGCTTCGACAAGCGCCGCATCCTGCTCGTCACCCAGCTGGTGCCGATGGCACTGGCGGTGGTGATGTTCGTCCTGGTGGCGACAGGCGTGGTGGAGCTCTGGATGGTCTACGCCCTCGCCTTCCTGCTGGGCCTGGTGTTCATGGTCGACATGCCCACCCGCCAGTCCTTCGTGGTCGAGCTGGTCGGCCCCGACGAGGTGCCCAACGCGGTGGGGCTCAACAGCGCCATGTTCAACGCCGGCCGAGTGGTGGGCCCGGCGGTGGCAGGGGTCCTGATCGCCACCGTCGGGATCGCCTCCACGTTCCTGCTCAACGCCCTCTCGTACGTGGCCGTGCTAGTGGCCCTGGCCGCCATGCGCCCGGAGGAGCTGTTCCCGCAGGTCCGGGCCGACCGTGCCCCGGGAGCCATTCGGGCCGGGCTGCGCTACGTGTGGTCGACGCCGGTGCTGCGCTCGACGCTGCTGCTCGTAGCCGTGGTCGGCACCTTTGGCATGAACTTCGGCGTCGTCCTGCCCCTGCTGGCCCGCTACACGTTCGACGGGGGCGCGCCGCTCTACGGCTGGCTGACGTCGCTCATGTCGCTGGGCTCCCTCGTCGGCGCCCTCACCGCCGCCGGCCGGGTCGGACCCACCCGCAAGATGCTCCTTGGCTCGGGGGCGGCCTTCGGCCTGCTGACGCTGGTCGCGGCGCTGGCGCCGTCGCCGCTCACCGTGGGCGCCGTCCTGGTCCTGGTGGGCGTGGCCATCATGCTCTTCCTGGCCACCGCCAACACCACGCTCCAGATGGCCACCGACCCCGCCATGCGGGGCCGGGTGATGGCGCTCTACGGGCTCGTCTTCCTCGGGAGCACGCCCCTCGGGGGACCGTTCCTGGGTTGGGTCTCGGGCCAGTGGGGCGGGCGGTGGGGCCTGGCCGTCAGCGGCGCGGTGAGCCTGGCCGCGGCCCTGGTGGCCGGTGCCCCCGCCGTCGCCCGTCGGCGGCGGGAGACCCGTGATCGCGCCGCCGTCTACGCCGCCTGACCTACATCACCCCGATCGTCCACCTGACCAGTTCTCGTCAACATCACGAGAACTGAAAGCCCTGGTCAGGGCCGTCGGCGAGGTGGATCAGGTCAGGCGGGTGATCAGCAGTCCGTCGGACTTCGTGACCAGCCCCATGGGCTCGGGACGGGCGACGGCCGTGCCCGGGGGCGGGTGAAGTTCAGGCATCCGGACCGGCCCCATCCTGGAGGCTTGCGGAAGGATGTCCTTCACCCGTTCCGCGATCGGCAGCTCGGCCTCTGACCCGAGGTCGACGTCGCGGTCCGGTTCGATGGCTAGGTCCGGTTCGATGGCGGCGTTCGCCCCCGACCCACCGCCTCCTGAGGGGGCGCCGTCCGACGGCGGCGGCCCACCGTGGGGCCCGCCTGACGACGGTCCCCCGGGAGTCGGGTCGTCGTCGTCGGGATCGGAGTCCGAGTCGGCCTCGGGGTCGTCTCCCTGGACGTCGGTCGGCGAGGGGAGCGCGAGGTGCGCCGGGGGCTGGAGGGTCACCGTAGCGGTGCCACCACCGGTGGGAGCCGCTGGTCCCCTGCCGCCCCGGGAGAACGCCGACAGCCTGCCCGGCCCGGTTCCTCCCGTGGCCAGGGCCGGCCGCCGCCAACCGGTGGAGCTCCACGTGGCCCCCACCATGAGCAGGCCGAGCACGAGGAGACCGAGGGCGAGACGGGCCGGGCCGCCGACGTCGCTGCCGGTACGGACCAGCTCCCTCGGTGCGGCCGTGGGCGGCGGAACGGTGGGCACCACGATCACCGGCGGGATCACCGGCGGCAGCGGCGTGATCGAAATACGGGCGTCGTCGTTGGCGTTGGCCCGGCTGCCGTCGTTGTCGACCACCGTGGCGAAGACCCGGTCGACCTGGCTGGCGCCACCGGGGCCCGGAAGTCGACGGTGAACTGGCACCGGTAGCTACCACCGGGCTGGATCACGGCGCCGATGGCGCAGGTGCCCCGGCCGTTGAGGTTGCCGTAGACGTCGTCGGTGAGCGACACCACCGTCACCGGCTCGAAGCTGGTGTTGTTGATGGTGACGGTGAAGGTGAAGCTGCCACCGGGGTCGGGCCGGCTGGCGGGCTCGGCGTCCTTGACCAGCGTGATCGTCGGCAGGACGTCGACCAGGCGCACGACGGCGTCGTCGCGAGCGGTGGTGCGGGAGCCGTCGTCGTCGACGCCCGAGACGGTGACGGTGTCGGTCTGGCTGGCCCCCGCGTTACCGAAGAAGTCACCCGTGAAGCTGCAGCTGTAGGTGCCGCCGTTGGGGGCGAGGGTCGCTCCCACCACACAGCTGCCCCGGCCGTTGAGGTTGCCGTAGACGTCGTCGGTGAGGTCGGTGATGGTGACCGCCTCCGGGCCCACGTTGGTGATGACCAGGTTGAAGGTGAAGGAGCCGCCGGGCTCGTTGCGCACGATCGGGTTGGCCGTCTTCTGCACGGTGAGGCGGGGCAGCACGTCGGTGATGGTGATCACCGCGTCGTCGTCGTCGACCGCCTGCTGGCCGTCGTCGTCGACCACCCGCGTCGTGACCACGTCCCGCTGGGTCGAGCCTGGCGGGCCGGTGAAGGTGACAGTGAACGAGCAGGTGTACTGGGCCCCGGGAGCGAGCACGGCGCCGGTGGCGCAGGTGCCGCGGCCGTTCAGGTTGCCGTAGATGTCGTCGGTGAGCTGGGTGATGGTGACGGTCTCGGAGGTGCTCGTGTTGGTGACGACGAAGTTGAAGGTGAACTGGCCCCCGGGCTCGGGCAGGCTGGTGGGCGAAGCCGTCTTGGTGATGACGACCGTGGGCGGCACGCCGGTGAGGGTGACGGTGGCGTCGTCGGTGTCGGAAACCGAAGTGCCGTCGTCGTCACGGCCGGTCACGGTGACGATGTCGGTCTGGCTGGCACCGGCGTTCCCGGTGAAGCTGCCGGTGAAGTTGCAGCTGTAGCTGGCGCCCGGCTGGAGCACCGTCCCGACCGCGTTGGTGCACGTGCCCTGGGTGGCGATGTTGCCGTAGATGTCGTCGGTGAGGGAGGTGATGGTCAGGGGCTCGGGGCCGATGTTGCTGACCACGACGTTGAACTGGAAGTTGCCTCCCGGCTCCGGCCGGCTGGCGGGGCTGGCCGACTTCTCGACCATGATCGCAGGCAGCACGTTGGTGATGGCGACGGTGGCGTCATCGTCGTCGGTGGCGGGGTTGCCGTCGTTGTCGACCGCCCGGGCGGTGACGGTGTCGGTCTGGGTCGCACCCGCGTTCCCCGTGAAGTTGCCCGGGAACGAGCAGCTGTAGGTGCCGCCGTTGGCCGGCAGCACGGCGCCGACGGCGCAGGTACCCCGGCCGTTGAGGTCGCCGTAGATGTCGTCGGTGAGGTTGGTGATGGTGACCGGCTCGGTGCTGTTGTTGGTGACCACCACGTTGAAGGTGAAGGTGCCCCCCGGCTCGGGCCGGGACGCCGGGGTGGCGGTCTTGTCGACCGAGATGATCGGCAGCACGTCGACGAGGGTGACGGTGGCGTCGTCGGAGTCGGTGGCGGTCTGGCCGTCGTTGTCGACGCCGGTGACCGTGACGATGTCGGTGAGGCTGTCGCCGCCGTCACCGGTGAATTGGGCGGTGAAGGAACAGGTGAATGTGTTCCCCGGACCGGGGCTCACCGCCAGCACCGTCCCCACCGCGTCGACGCAGGTGTTGTTGGAGACGTTCGGGTTGGCCGCATCGTCGAGGTTGCCGTAGACGTTGTCGACGAGCGTGGTGATCGTGATCGCCTCGAACGTGTCCGGGTTGGTGATGACGAGGTTGTAGGTGAAGGCACCGCCGGGCTCGGGCCGCGAGAGGGGCGTCGGGTCCTTCGTCACCTGGATCTGGGGCGGGTCGCCGATGAGGGTCACGACCGCGTCGTCGTCGTCCGTGACCTCGACGCCGCCCGGGTTGGTGGCCCGCACGGTGACGACGTCGGTCTGGCTGGCGCCGGCGTTGCCGTTGAACTGGCCGTCGAAGGCGCAGGTGTAGGTGCCGCCGGGCTGGAGCACCGTGCCGATGGCGTTGGTGCAGGTGCCCTGGGTGGCGATGTTGCCGTAGATGTCGTCGGTGAGCGAGGTGATGGTCAGCACCTCGGCGCTGGTGTTGGTGACGACGACCGTGAAGGTGAAGGTCCCGCCGGGCTCGGGTCGGGACGTCGGCGAAGCCGTCTTCTCGACGTCGATCGTCGGCGTCGAGGTGACCACCGACGTCTCGTCGGGGGCGCCGCAGGGACTGGTCGCGCCCGCGTTGTTGGCATCGCCGCTGTAGACCGCGACCCAGTTGTAGTCACCCGGCAAGGTCGGGGTGAAGGGACCCGACTGGTAGGTGGCGTTTCCGTTGATCACCTGGATGGTGTCGGTGAAGATCGGGGCGCCGGTGCAGGTGGGGTTGTTCGGGCCGAAGAGGGTGAAGACGATGGTGCCGGTGGGCCCGGCGGCGGGCGGGGTCGCCACGCCGCCCGACAGGGTGGCGGTGTCGCGGATGGGCTGGCTGAGCGTCACCGGGCTGAGGGCGTCGGTGACGATTGCCGGCTGGGCCTGGGTCAGCGTCGTCGTCTCGTTGGGAGCGCCACACGGGCTGGTGACGGAGGTGTTGTTGGCGTCGCCGCTGTAGACCGCGACCCAGTTGTAGTCACCCGGCAATGTCGGGGTGAAGGGGCCGACCCGTAGTTGCCGTTGCCGTTGTTCACCTGGACGGTGTTGGTGTAGATCGGAGCGCCGGTGCACGTGGGGTTGTTCGGTCCGAACAGGGTGAAGACGATGGTGCCGGTGGGACCGGCGGCGGGCGGGGTGGCCACGCCGCCCGACAGGGTGGCGGTGTCGCTGATGGGCTGTCCGACCAGGCCCGGCGGCGAGGCCTGGGTCACGATGCTCGGTCCCGCCTGGCCGACGGCCGACGCCTCATTGGGGGCGCCGCAGGGACTGGTGGCGGCCGCGTTGTTGGTATCGCCGTTGTAGACGGCGACCCAGTTGTAGGTGCCCGTGGCGGTGGGGGTGAAGGGCGCCGACGTGTAGGTTCCGTTGCCGTTGTTCACCGGGACTGTCGACGTGAATATGGCGGCGCCGGTGCAGGTGGGGTTGTTCGGGCCGAAGAGGGTGAAGGTGATGGTGCCGGTGGGCCCGGCGGCGGGCGGGGTGGCCACGCCGCCCGACAGGGTGGCGGTGTCGGTGATGGGCTGGCCGACGGGGCTCGGTCCCGACGCCTGGGTGACGATTGCCGGCTGGGCCTGGGTGACCGTCGACGTCTCGTTGGGCGCGCCGCACGGGCTGGTGACGGAGCCGTTGTTGGCGTCGCCGCTGTAGACCGCGACCCAGTTGTAGTCACCCGCCGCTCCCGGGGTGGCGGGGTCCGACGTGTAGTTGCCGTTGCCGTTCACCGTCACGGTGTCGGTGAAGATCGGGGCGCCGGTGCAGGTGGGGTTGTTCGGGCCGAAGAGGGTGAAGATGATGGTGCCGGTGGGCCCGGCGGCGGGCGGGGTGGCCACGCCGCCCGACAGGGTGGCGGTGTCGGTGATGGGTTGGCCGACGGGGACGGGCGCCGAGGCCTGGGTGACGATCGCGGGCTGGACGACATCGACGGCCGATGTCTCGTTGGGTGCGCCACAGGGGCTGGTGGCCGAGGCGTTGTTGGCGTCTCCGCTGTAGACGGCCACCCAGTTGTAGTTGCCGGCCGCGGTCGGGGTGAAGGGGCCCGACGTGTAGATGCCGTTGCCGTTGTTCACCGGGACGACGTTGGTGAAGATGGCGGCGCCGGTGCAGTTGGGATTGTTCGGCCCGAAGAGGGTGAACGTGATCGTGCCGGTGGGACCGGTGGCGGGCGGGGTGGCCACGCCGCCCGAGAGGGTGGCGGTATCGGTGATGGGCTGCCCGACGGAAACGGGCCCCGACGCCTGGGTGACGATGGCCGGCTGGGCCTGGGTGACCGTGGACGTCTCGTTGGGCGCGCCGCACGGGCTGGTGACGGAGGCGTTGTTGGCGTCGCCGCTGTAGACCGCCACCCAGTTGTAGTCACCGGCCGCGGTGGTCGTGAAGGGGCCCGTCGTGTAGTTGCCGTTGCCGTTGGTCACCTGGATGGTGTCGGTGAAGATCGGGCCCCGGTGCAGGTGGGGTTGTTCGGGCCGAACAGGGTAAAGGTGATGGTGCCGGTGGGCCCGGCGGCGGGCGGGGTGGCCACACCGCCGGACAAGGTGGCGGTGTCGGTGATGGGCTGACCGACCACGGTCGGGCCGACGCCTGGGTGACGATCGCCGGCGTGACCAGTGTCACGACGGATGTCTCGCTGGGCGCGCCGCAGGGGCTGGTGACGGAGGCGTTGTTGGCGTCGCCGCTGTAGACCGCGACCCAGTTGTAGGACCCGGCGGCGGGTGGGACGAAGGGGCCCGACGTGTAGTTGCCGTTGCCGTTGGTCACCTGGACGGTGTCGGTGAAGATCGAGGCGTTAGCACAGGTGGGGTCGTTCGGTCCGAACAGGGTGAAGGTGATGGTGCCGGTGGGCCCAGCGGCGGGCGGGGTGGCCACACCGCCCGACAGGGTGGCGGTGTCGGTGATCGGCTGACCGGCCGGTACCGGACCTGACGCCTGGGTGACGATCGCCGGAGTGACCAGGGTCACGGTGGACGTCTCGTTGGGCGCGCCGCACGGGCTGGTGACGGGGTTGTTGTTGGCGTCGCCGCTGTAGACCGCGACCCAGTTGTAGTCACCGGCGGAGGGTGGGACGAAGCCCGGCGTCGACGTGTAGTTGCCGTTGCCGTTGACCGGCACGATGGAGGTGAAGATCGACGGGCTGGCACACAAGGCGTCGTTCGGTCCGAACAGGTCGAAGGTGATGGTGCCGGTGGGCCCGGCGGCGGGCGGGGTGGCCACGCCCCCGGCCAGGGTGGCGGTGTCGGTGATCGGCTGACCGGCCGGTACCGGACCTGACGCCTGGGTGACGATCGTGGGGTTGGCCCGGTCGACCGTGGACGTCTCGTTGGGTGCGCCGCACGGGCTGGTGACGGAGGCGTTGTTGGCGTCGCCGCTGTAGACCGCGACCCAGTTGTAGTCACCGGGGGCGGGCGGGACGAAGCCCGGCGTCGACTGGTAGTTGCCGTTGCCGTTGACCGGCACGTTGGAGGTGAAGATGGCAGCGCCGGTGCAGGTGGGGTTGTTCGGTCCGAACAGGGTGAAGGTGATGGTGCCGGTGGGCCCGGCGGCGGGCGGGGTGGCGACGCCCCCGGCCAGGGTGGCGGTGTCGGTGATCGGCTGTCCGGGCCCGACCGGGCCGGATGCCTGGGTGACGATCGTCGGCGTCGCCTGACCGAACGTCGCTGACTCCAGGGGATCGTTACAGAGGGTCGTCTGAGTGGTGTAGTTCGCGTCCCCGCTGAACGTGGCGATCCATTGATAGGTACCGGCGAGGGTGATGGGGGCGGGGGCGGAGGAAGTACGGGCCGAAGCCGTTGTCGACCGGGACGACGGACGTGAAGATCGGCGCTGCGAGACAGTTGGGGTCGGCGGGTCCGTAGAGGTCGAAGGTGATGGTGGATACCGGCGACGGCGGGGTGACTGCACCGGGCGGCGCGGTCAGGGTGGCCACGTCGGTCGTGGTCCCGGGAACGGTGGCGCTGCTCTGGGCGGCGTCGGTGGTGAGGGTCGGGTCCGCCTGCAGGACGGTCGTGATGTCGGGGCCGCTGTTGGCCGGGAACGTGGTGGCGCCGAAGCGGGGGACCACCGTGGCCAGCTGGAGGGTCTGGGTGTTGGGCGTCACATTGTCGATGTCGGTGGTCGGGACCCGGAGCGTCGTAGCGGTGAAGTTGACGAGGCAGGTCTCACCGGTGGCCAGGAACAGAGTGCCCTCGCCCCCCTGGGGCTCGAAGCGGAAGACGCCCGGACTGACCTCGAAGATCGTCCACGTTCCCTGGCAACTCGGCACCGCGCCCGCACCGACGCCCGTGGCCGAAATGCCGAAGACGCCGACCTCGGGTACCGCGTTGGAGCAGTTGGCGGCCGGCGTCTGGGTGGGGCACGCCGGGACGTGGTTGATGAGCGTGATCTGGAGCGGGCTGGGGTCGTTCACGGGGTCGGTGGATGCATTGGTGATCGCCAGCGTGGCGGGGAACGTCTGACCCACGGTCGTCGGGTCGGCCGAGGTAGTTCACTCCAGGCGTGACCAGGGTGACGGCGCTCGACGGCGGGGCCAGGAGGACCCCGAGGGCAACCAGGGTGACCACGACCCCGGCCACGACTTTCTGGAATCCACCGACCCTTACGATTCGACTCTTGCGCCCGAAGAAGGGCACAAAGGACTCGCTCATTGCGGCAACCCACTCCCAGCGTGAGGACGAATACTTCAGCCGACGGACTCTTTCCGACGTGCTGCCCGGCACAGTTTCCCGGAAGGCTACTCGGTCAACCGCGGTTGACTACCGAGCATCGCACGCGGTGGGGGCTTTCTGCTTCACCGTGAGTGTTGACCCTGGTGATTTGTTGGAGACCCATCAGCCAGAAGCGCATTTGACACCTTCCGCTCCAACAACTCAGGTTGATTCCAACACATTTTCGAGGCGCCGACGCCACCCGACCAACAGGGCGGAGTTGCCCAACACGAGCGCCACCGCGGCCAGCGACAGCAACCCTCGTATGGATGTGCCGGTGCGGGCCAGGGGGGCGCCCGTCGGGGAGACGGGGATTGCCGGCGCAGGCTGCCAGGACCGTGAACGGAGTCGACGCCGACCGGCCCGACGTGCCGACAACCACGATGGTGTGACGCCCCGGTTCGGCGTCGGTCGGGATCCGCACCGTGATCGAGAACGTCCCCGCGGCGGTGGCGGCGCCCGTCGCCACCAGGACGGGTGCGCTGTTGAAGGTGGCGCTGATCGGCTCGAAGGGCCCGAAGCCGCTTCCCGCCAGCGTGACCTGCTGGCCCGCGGCACCCTGCGCCGGCGTCACCACGACCGTCGGCGGCACCACCGTGGTCGTCGTCGGGCTGGCCGCGGTCGCCGGCGGCGGGACTGTCGTGGTCGAGGTCTGGGCCGTGGCCGACGTGGGCGAGGTCGAGGTTGTCGTAGGCGCCACCGTGGTCGTCGTCGACGTGGTGCCCGAGCTGGGGGCGGCGTGGTCGTCGTGGTCGTGGTCGTGGTCGTGGTGGTCGTCGACGTCGTGGTCGAGGTGGTGGTCGGAGAGGTGGTGGTCGTGGACGTGGTCTCCGGCGGAACGGTGGTGGTGGATGTGGTGGACGTGGTTGTCCCAGACGGAAGGGTCGTCGTCGTGGTGGACGTGGTCGACGTCGGAAGGGTCGTCGTCGGAAGGGTCGTCGTCGTGGAGGACGTGGTCGTCGAGGACGGGGTGGTCGAGGAGGTGGTCGTCGACGTGGGCGTGGTGGTGGACGACGACGTGGTGGTGGACGAGGACGTCGTGGTCGTGGAGGAGGGCGGACTGGTCGTCGAGGACGTGGTCGTCGAGGACGGGGTGGTCGAGGAGGTGGTGGTCGAGGAGGGCATGGTGGTCGACGTGGTCGACGTAGTGGAGGTGGTCGTCGTGGACGTGGTGGTGGTCGTCGGGCCGGCGGTCAGGCTCACCGTGGCCCCGTCGGAGGCGGTGGCGTTATTCCCGTCGTCGTCGGTGACCGTTGCCGTGACGACGTCGGTCTGGCTGGCACCCGGACCTCCGTTGAACGACCCCGTGAACGAGCAGCTAAAGGTGGCGCCGGGCGCGAGCGCCGACCCGACGGCGGTGGTGCAGGTGCCCTGGGTGGCGATGTTGCCGTAGATGTCGTCGGCGAGACTGCTGATCGTCACCGGCTCGGCGCCGTTGTTGGTCACCGACGGAGAGAAGGTGAAGGTCCCTCCCGGGGCGGGGCGAATGGGCGGCTGGGCGCTGTGGACGACGGAGACGCTCGGCAGGACGTCGGTGAGGGTGACTATGGCGTCATCGGTGTCGGTGACCACGGTCCCTGCGGGGTTGGTGGCCTGCACGGTCACCACGTCGGTCTGGCTGTCGCCCGCGTTGCCCGTGAAGGGGGCGGTGAACTGACAGGAGGACGTTTGCGAGGCAGTCAGGACCGCACCGACCGTGGAGGCGCACGTGCCCCGGCCGGACAGGTCGCCGTAGATGTCGTCGGTCAGGGAGTTGACCGTGAGCGTGTCGCTCCCGGTGTTCGTGACCGCGACGGAGTAGGTGAAGTCGCCGCCGGGTTCGGGCCGGGTCAGCGGGGCGACCGACTTGACCACCTGCACCGACGACCCGGGCGGCGGGGTGACCGTCACCGCCTCGGCGGGGTCGTTGCACGCGGTCGTCACCGGATTGTTGAGCGTGTCACCGTTGTACCTGGCGATCCACTGGAAGAGGCCCGGTTGGGTGGTCGTGAAGGGTTCGGACTGGTAGTTGCCGCGGCCCCGCCACCGTCACCGTGCTGGAGAACGCGAGCGACCCGGTGCATGACGCGTCGTCGGGACCGAAGAGAGCGAACGTGACGGTGCCGGTGGGATTGGTGCCGCCCGAGAGATGGGCGGTGTCGGTGACCTGCCCGCCCACCGCCACTGACGGCGACGCGGTGGTCGTGAGGACGGGCGTCACCAGTCCCGCCACCACCAGCACCACCTCGTCGGGGTTGCTACAGGTGCTGAAGGACGGCAGGTTGTTGGCGTCGCCGCTGTAGTCCGCCACCCACTGGTAGGTGCCGGCCACCGTCGGCGTGAAGGTGCCGGAGAGGTAGTCGCCGTTCCCCGCCACCGGCACCGTCGAGGTGAAGACCAGCGGCTCGGACTGCACACCAGGTCGTTGGGACCGTGGAGCTTGAAGGTGATCGTCCCCCCGGCGCCGGGCCGATGCCGTTGCCCAGGGTGGCCACGTCGTGGATCGTGCGGTTGGCCGCCTGCGGCTGGGCCTTGGTGGAGAGCGTGACGTTGCGCCGGGCCACGGTCGTCTGCTCCGTCGGGTCGCCACAGACACCCGAGACGGCGGTGTTGTTGGCGTCGCCGGAGTACGCCGCAATCCACCGATAGGTGCCAGCCGCATTGGTGGTGAAGCTGTTCGATTGGTAGAACCCGTTGCCCGCCACCGGCGTCGTCGTGGTGAAGATCGGCGGGCCCGAGCACGTTGCGTTGTCGGGGCCCCACAGGTCGAACCTGATCGAACCGGTGGGGTTTTGTCCCATGCTGATGGTCGCGGTGTCAAAGATGGGATTGCCGGCCGGGAAGCCACTGGAGGACGCCTGGGTCGTCAGCTGCGGGTCGGCCGCCTGCACCGGTGCCGCCAGGCCGATGACGACGAGACCGAGGATCGCCACCAGCCCGGTGGCTCCGATCCACGTCCTCCGCCCCGATACCCCCCGCCGGGCGGACGCGCGCCGGGCGCGGCGGACCTTGGAAGCCCACACTGCCTGCCCTGACGTTGGTCGCATCCCGGCCACGCTCCCCCGCCGCTTCTGGCGGATGTTAGCCAGGGAAGCGACACCGTTCCACCATCCCCCGGTGACATAGGCTCCCGGGATCGGTCGGCCCCGTCGGCAGTCGGCCCGCCTCCCTGCCCTGGGCGGAGGTTTCCTCCTCCTCATGGGCGGTAGCGGCTGCAGCAGCCGGTTCGGCGCGCCCGATCCGGCCAGCCACCAGGGGTCCGATGTCCTCGGCCTGTGGCGGGTGCTCATGGTCGTCGGGATCGCGGTTGGAGGCGTCGTCATCGCCCTCCTGGCGGTGACGGTGGTGCGTGACCGGCGCCGGTCGCGGGGGCCGGAGCTGCCCCCCCAGACACGGGAGAACATCCCCCTCGAGATCGCCTACACCGCCGTGCCCCTCGTGATCGTGGCCGTCCTGTTCGCCGTCACCCTGCGCGTCCAGGGGCCGGTCGACCGGCTGTCGGCCAGTCCGGGGTTACGAGTCGAGGCCACCGCCTTCCAGTGGGGCTGGCGGTTCGCCTACCCGGCGCAGAACGTCACCGTCCTCGGGGACTCCAACACCCCCCCGACACTGGTCCTCCCGCTCGAGGTCACGACCCGGCTCGAGTTGGCGTCGCCCGACGTCATCCACTCGTTCTTCGTGCCGTCCTTCCTCGACAAGCAGGATGTGATCCCGGGGACGGTCGAGGAGACTCGATGTCACGCCGTCCCGGGTGGGGCGGTATGCCGGCTACTGCGCCGAGTTCTGCGGACTCGATCACGGCCGCATGACCTTCGACGTGGAGGTGGTGACCGAGCCCGAGTTCGAGCGCTGGCTGGCGGAGCAGCAGCAGGAGCCGGCGGAGGGCGAGGGCGAGTCGGGAACCGACCCCGACGGCTCCAACGACCCGAGTGGGCAGGCCCTGGGACCGGTCGTTCCGGCGGCGGCGCAGGTGGAGGGACCGTGACCCTGACCGCCGAGCGCCCACCACCGCCCCCCGCCGGCGGCGAACATCCCCGGCCGTCGGGGTTGGCCGGGTGGGTCACGACCACCGATCACAAGCGCATCGGCGTCTTCTACATGGTGTGCGCCTTCGGCTTCTTCCTGCTGGGCGGGGTGCTGGCCCTGCTGATGCGGGCCGAGCTGGCCCAGCCCGGCTCAGGACCTGGTGTCGGAAGCCACCTACAACCAGCTCTTCACCATGCACGGCAGCATCATGATGTTCCTCTTCGCCGTCCCCATGGCCTTCGGACTGGCGAACTACCTGGTGCCCCTGCAGATCGGCGCCCCCGACATGGCCTTCCCCCGCCTCAACGCGCTGTCGTTCTGGCTGTTCCTGGGGGGCGGGCTGATGATGGTGTCATCGTTCCTGACCTCCCAGGGGGCGCCCGCCTTCGGGTGGACGGCCTACGCCCCCCTCTCGGACGCGGTCCGCTCCCCCGGCGCCGGCGCCGACCTGTGGATCGTGGCCCTGATCATCACCGGCGTGGGGACGATCCTGACCGCGGTCAACCTCATCACCACCGTCGTGTGCCTGCGGGCGCCGGGCATGGTGATGTTCCGGATGCCGATCTTCACCTGGAACATGCTCATCGTGTCGGTGATGGTGATCCTGGCCTTCCCGGTGCTCACCAGCGGGCTCTCCCTGCTGTGGGCCGACCGCCATCTGGGCAGCACCTTCTTCGAGCCCGCCCAGGGCGGCATCCCCGTGCTGTGGCAGCACCTGTTCTGGTTCTTCGGCCACCCCGAGGTCTACATCGTGGCCCTGCCGTTCTTCGGCGTGGTCACCGAGATCATCCCCGTCTTCAGCCGTAAGCCCCTCTTCGGCTACCGGGGCTTCGTCTTCGCCACCCTCGCCATCGCCGCCCTGTCCACCGGCGTCTGGGCCCACCACATGTTCGCCACCGGCGCCGTCAACCTGCCCTTCTTCTCGGGTATGACGATGCTGATCGCGGTCCCGACCGGGGTGAAGATGTTCAACTGGATCGGGACCATGTGGCGGGGACACCTCACGCTTCGAGACGCCCATGCTCTTCTGCATCGGGTTCCTGCTGGTGTTCCTCATCGGGGGGCTGACCGGGCCCATGATCGCTGCGTCGCCCCCGTTCGACGTCCACGTGCACGACACCTATTTCATCGTGGCCCACATGCACTACGTCCTCTTCGGGACGGCCGCCTTCGGGTTCTTCGCCGGGCTCTACTTCTGGTACCCCAAGTTCACCGGCCGCCGCCTGCACGAGGGGCTGGGCAAGCTCAGCTTCTGGCTGATGTTCGTCGGCTTCAACCTCACCTTCTGGCCCCACCACCTGCTCGGGCTCCGGGGCATGCCCCGCCGAGTGGCCGACTACTCCCCCGCCACCGGGTGGGGGCGCTCAACGTCCTGTCCAGCGTGGGCTCCGCCGTCCTGGGGCTGTCGGTGCTGGTGCTGCTGGTGAACCTGTGGCGCACCGCCACGCGGGGGGAACCGGCCGGCGACGACCCGTGGGGCGGGTACTCGTTGGAGTGGGCGACCTCGTCCCCCCCGCCGGAACACAACTTCCACTCGCTGCCGACGATCCGGTCGGAGCGGCCCGTCTTCGACGCCCGCCAGGGCGCCCCTGAATGAAGACAAGGCGATGAACCCAAGGCGATGAACCCAAGGCGATGAACCCAAGGCCATGAACCCAAGGCGATGAATGTCGAGTGGAAGCTGTTCACGGGGGCTGCCGCCTTCGCCGCGGTCGTGGGCGGCCTCTACTGGTTCGTGAGCTACGAGCACGCCGGCACCACCATGCTCGTCTTCTCGGGGGCGGCGTTCCTCCTGGTGGCGGGCTACCTGACCGTTGTGGGCAACCGCGGCGGCATCCGCCCGTCCGACCGGGGCGACGCCGACCTGGGCGACGACGGGAAGCAGTCCGTCTATTACCCGTCGGCCAGCGTGTGGCCGTTCGTGGCCGCATGCGGCGCGGTCGTGCTCGGCTTCGGGATGGTCTTCGGCCTGGGGGTGGCGAGCCTCGGCATCCTCCTGCTGGGCATGGCCATCGTCGGGTACGCCTCGGAGGCCAACGCCAAGCGCTGACGAAGCGGTTCTCGGTAGCGGTGGGTGCGGTTTCCGCACCCACCGCTACCGAGAACGGCTGGGGGTCGGGCCTACGGCCCGGGTGGCGGCGGCTTCCAGGCTTCGATCGGCGGGGTGTCGGGGTCGCCCTCACCGTGGCCGTCGAGGGACTCGAAGCCTCCCGTGGCGGTGCGCACGATGCGGCCGCCCTCGGGTGGCTCGGTGGGATGGAGATCGTCGCGGGCCAGGCCGCGGCAGACGTTGCGGGTCACGAAGAACACGACCACCGGCACGGCGAAGACGAGCACCCGGAAAGCCAGGGTGATGTCCTCGGGGGCGATGCGGAAGATGCCGGCCAGCACGTCGTTGCCCCCGGCCATCAGCAGGATCCCGTAAAAGGCCAGGGTGGCGGCCCCCAGGGCGGTGCGCACGGGGGCGTCGCGGGGCCGGTCGAGCAGGTTGTGGCGCTCGCGGTCGCGGGTGAACCGGCGTTCGAGGAACGGCCACAGGTAGAGGACGCCGAAGGTGACGCCGGGCATGAGCACGCCCGGGAAGAAGGGGTTGGCGATGGTGTGTCCGAAGGCCCGGACCTCCCAGGGGGGCATGATGCGCAGGGCGCCGTCGACCCAGCCCATGTACCAGTCCGGCTGCGACCCCGACGTGGCCGCCGCCGCCTGGGTGGCCTTGTAGGGCCCGTACAGCCATACCGGGTTGATCTGGGCCAGTCCCCCGAGGGCGGCCAGCACCGCCGCCACCAGCAGGAACAGCCCGGCCGACTTGGCTGCGTACTGCGGCCACAACCGGGAGCCGACGATGTTGTCCTCGGTGCGCTCCAATCCGTTTCCTTGGCCCCGGAACTGGGTGTGCTTCTGGCGCCACACCATGGCCAGGTGGACGGACAGCAGGCCCACGATGAGGGCGGGCACGATCAGCACGTGGAGGACGTAGAAGCGGGTGATGAAGTCGGTGTTGGGGAACTCCCCGCCGAAAAAGAGGAACGCCAGCCACGTCCCGGCGGCGGGCACGGACAGGGCGATGGAGTAGGCCACCCGCACGCCGGTCCCTGACAGGAGGTCGTCGAGCAGGGAGTAGCCGAAGAAGCCGTTGCCGATGGCCAGGACGAGCAGGGTGACGCCCACGATCCAGTTGAGCTCCCGGGGCCGGCGGAAGGCGCCGGTGAAGAACACCCGGCACAGGTGCACGACGATGGCGGCCACGAACACCAGCGCCGCCCAGTGGTGCATCTGACGCATGACCAGCCCCGCCCGCACCTCGAAGCTGATGTCGAGGGTGGAGGCGTAGGCCTGCGACATCTCGACCCCCCGCAGGGGTGTGTAGGCGCCGTCGTACACCACCTCCTCGGTGGCGGGCACGAAGAAGAAGGTGAGGTAGATGCCGGTGACGATGAGGATCACCAGGCAGTACATGGCGATCTCGCCGATCATGAACGACCAGTGGTCGGGGAAGATCTTCGTCAGCGCCTTGCGGGTGAAGCGGGAGATCCCCAGGCGGTCGTCGACGAACCGGAACGCCCGGTCGACCGGATTGCCCTTCTTCCGTTTCCGCTCGGAGCCGCTCACGAGCGGTTCCAGTAGCCGGGGCCGACGGGCTCGGTGAAGTCGCTCTGGGCCACCAGGTAACCCTCGCCGTCGACCGCCAGCGGAAGCTGCGGCAGGGGCCGGGTAGCGGGGCCGAAGCGGGGGCGGGCGCCGTCGAGGACGTCGAAAGTCGACTGGTGGCAGGGGCAGACCAGCTCGTGGGTGTCCTCCTGGTACAGCCCCACCGGGCACCCCACGTGGGGGCAGATCTTGGAGTAGGCGACGTTGTCGGCGGGGGCCCACGACTCCCGCCCCTCGCGGGGCGCGGTTACGGCCCGGGGCCAGGCGGATGAGCACGGCCTGGGAGTCACCTGCGCGTCGCCGCCCCGTCCGGGAACACGGTGATGGTGCCACCCACCGAAAGCGTGTCCGGCCGCATCAGGCGACCCTCGCTGTCGACCAGCCGGCGGCCGGCGCGCCAGGCGGTTCGCTCGAGCGACTTTCCGGGACTGGGACCGAGGGAGCGGATGGGGAACAGGGCGGCCAGCCCCAGGGCCCCTACCGCCCCCAGCAGCAGCCTGACCAGGACTTTCCGCCGGCCGACGTCCTCCACGTCGTCGGTGACGTCCTCCACCACCGCCTCCTGGTCGGCCTCCGACCCGGCCAGGAGGCCCCGCTCGTCGGCGACGGGGCCGTCGTCGATCTGGCGGGCCCACTCCACCGCTCCCACGCCGAGGCCACCGAGGGCGACGAACAGCAGCGCCCCCTCCGCTTGGGGCTGGCCCCCGGCCACGTAGACCCCTGCCAGCCCCAGGGCGGCGGCGGTGCTGGCCAGGAAGGCGACCGCGATCCGGCGCTCGGCGACCTTGGCCGGCAGCCGGTCCTCGTCCGGGCCGGCGGGGGCCTCGTGCGGGTGAGGAGTTTCGGGCGCCATCGCCGTCAGTCCTTGGTCCCGATCCAGCGGGCGGCGAGGAGCACGCCCAGCAGCCCGACGGCCCAGGCCACCAGCCCCTCGCTGAGGGGCCCGAGGTGGCCGAGGTCGATCCCGCCCTCGTCCCGAGGATCACGCAGGTACAGGACGTAGCGCACGATCGAGTCCACCTCGTGGTCGTCGAAGGTCTCGGGGCCGAACAGCGGCATGGCGCCGGGGCCGATGCGGATGGCCTCCCCCACCTGGCGCGCCGTGGCCCGGTTGAGCGGGGGGGCGTAGACGGCGTGGCCGAGCGCCCCCCCGGCCCCCGCCGAGCTGTGACAGGAGGCGCAGTTGTCGGCGTAGAGCTGGTAGCCCACGGCGATGTCGCCCCGGGTGGGGTCGACGTCGGGGATGGTCGGTCCCGGCCCGAGGGAGGCCACGTAGGCGGTGAGGAGGGCGATCTCCTCCGGCGAGAACGCGGCCCGCTTGCGCTCGGCCTGGGCCCTGGGCCGGTCGAGGGGCATGCGCCCGGTGGACAGGGCGAAGTCGGCCGACGCCGCCCCCACCCCCACCAGCGACGGCCCGTTGGCCGTGCCCCGTCCGTCGGCGCCGTGGCACGTCGTGCACGAAACCTCGTAGAGGGACCGACCGGCGCCGACCTGGGCCGGGTCGAGCTCCACCAGCGGGGTCGTCGTCGGAGGGACGGGCTGGCCGGTGGCGGCCGCCGCGGTGACGCCGGCCACGCCCAGGACGACCACCAGCACCACTCCCGCCCCCACCCCCCGACCGGTCATCCGAGCAGGAACAGGGTGGCCCACAGCGCCACCCAGACCACGTCGACGAAGTGCCAGTAGTAGGAGACGACTTCCACCGCCGGCGTCTCCGCCGGCCCGAAGCGGGGCGACGAGGCCCGACCCACCAGCACCCCCATGGCCAGCATGCCGCCGGCCACGTGGAGCCCGTGGAAGCCGGTCATCACGTAGAAAGCGGAGCCGTAGGCGTGGGAGCTGATGGAGAAGTCGAGGGTGATCCACTCGTGGGCCTGATTCCCCAGGAAGGCGGCGGCCAGAACCACGGTGACGACCAGCCAGCGGCGGAAGACGGCACGTCGGCCGGCGGCGAGGGCCCGCACCGCCAGCTGGACCGTGCCGCTGGAAGCGACGAGGACCATCGTGAACAAGCCGCTGACCAGGCGATCGAGTTCGACGCCCGGCGGCGGCCAGTCGCCCGGCGTGGCGGCTCTGAGGGCGAAGTAGGCGCCGAACAGGCCGCTGAAGAACATGAGCTCGGACGCCAGCCATACCACCGTTCCCACCGGCAGCAGGGGGACGCGGGCCGTGTCAGCCACGATCCGTTTCTAGCAGCGGTGGCAAGCGGTCAGCGCACCCGGAAGCGGGCCTCCCCCACCGGCTCCTCCCGGGTGACATCCACCTCCGTCACCCGGGCGTGCGGGGGCCCTGGCGGCACCAGGCGACCATCCGCTCGACGGCGGCCCGATCGCCCTCCAACCACGCCTCCACCCGCCCGTCGGCCCGGTTGCGCACCCAGCCGGTGACCCCCGCGGCGGCGGCCATCTTCCGGCACGAGTCCCGGAAGAAGACGCCCTGCACCATCCCGTCGACCACCACCCGGCGGGCGATGGTGTCGCCGTCAGGCGTCGGTGCCGTCCCAGGACGGGTCGAGCTGGCCGATGAACTGGCGGCAGCGCTCGGCCTCGTCGGTCTCCCCGATGGCCTCGGCCTGGCGGCGGAGGCCGTCGAGCGCCCGCAGGAAGCCCCGGTTGGTCTCCTCCCGCCACCGTACGTAGCCCGACCCCCGCCACCCGGACTGGCGCAGGCGGTCGAGGCCCCGGTGGTACCCCACCCGGAAGGAGGCGTAGGCCTCCACGTCGTCGCGGCCCAACTGGCCCAGGCGGGCCCAGGCGTCGAGGAACCGGGGCCAGCGGGCCACGACCGCAGCCACCGCCTGGCGCCGCTCGTCGGCCGGCCGCTCCAGGGCGGACGCCAGGGCGGCCAGGGCGTCCTCCGGCTCGGGGGGCAGGACGGTCTGCGGGAGCCCGCCCGAGAAAGTGACGTCAGCCATGCTCAGCCCTTGCGTACCACGGGAACGAGGACATGGCCTCCCACTGTTCGTCGTCGATGGACTGCCACACCCAGAAGGAGGCGCCGATGGCGCCGTCACGGGCAGCTACGTCGAGGAACCGTAGCGTCTCGCCCGCCGACGGGCGCTCCGGACCGGCCTCCGTCGGCGCCGGCGTCGTAGCCCTGGCCGATGACGTGCACCGGTCGCAGCCGCGACAGCCGTTCGACCGCCTCCGCGGTGACCGCCCCCGGCTCGGCACAGCCCCAGTAGACCATCGGGGCGAAGGCGTCGACGTAGTCGGCGATGGCCGTGTACGGATAGGGGCCGGTCCACAGCCGGTCGGTGGGCCGGTAGACGGTGGCCACCACCAGCCGCTCGCCGGCCGCCTGCCGCACCAGGCCCGAGGTAGACCCGGGTCCGCCGCTCGGTGAGCACGACACCCTCGGTGGCCAGCTCGATGTCGGGGCTGAAACCGTCGAGGGACGCCCCGCCCGGGCCCCGCCAGGCCAGCGCTTCCGCGCTCCACCGGGCGTCGTCGACCGGGTCGTGGAGGAACGGGAAGCCCCATCCGACCACCGCCAGTCCCGCCTGGTGGGCCTGGGGCACGAGGGCGTCGAGCACCTCGGCGCCGTAGAAGCCGGACCGGGAGTCGCCCACCCGCACCCACAGCTGGCGCAGCCCCGCTTCCTTGGCCTTGCGGACGACGGCGCCGGCGTCGCCGCCCTCGGTCTGGCCGAAGCGCCAGACCCACATGCCCTTGCCCTGGACGGGGGCGAGGTCGGCGGTCAGGGCCGCGGGCGCCGGCGCCGGCTCGGGCAACTGGTCCTCGGGGACGAGCACGGGAGGCTGCCACGAGGGCGCGGCTTCCACCGGCGGTCGAGGCGGCGCCGGGCAGCCGGGTAGGGGCAGCGGGACGGCCTCGGTGGGCGGCGGCAGGACGGCGGTGGGCGCCATCGGGACGACCGGCGCCACCGGGGTCGTGACCGGCGGGTCGACCGGCGCCCGGCCCACCGCCACCAGGGCGGGAGCCTCCCCTCGGGAGACGGCCACGCGGGTGCCAGCCACCAGGCCGGCCACCGTCACCACCGCCAGGACGGAAATCGGAACCAGGCGGGCTCGCCCGGCGCCGCGGCCGGGGTGGCGCGCAGGCTCAGGCGAGCGCGTCTGCCGCCTGGACGTGGTCGCCAAGGGGGACGCCGGCCCGGGTCAGGAATGCCAGCCGCCGCTCGATGCTGTGGGCCCACGTGGCCAGGTCGGCCAGGAAGTGCTCCCGGTCGCCGTCCTCGTAAGCGTGCTCCAACTCATCGAAGGCGGAGTCCTCAGCGTCGAGGAGCACCCGGTACCGGCTCAGGAATCCCTCGTTGACCACCTCTTCGAGCGCCACAGGCCACCTCCGATTCAGTCCGACCGCCAATAGCCGACCGTCGCGCGCCCCATCGGTCTCGGCAGTCAATCCGCCGGCCGGCGATCGGCGCCGAAGGCGCCCTCCCCCGGCTGGCGGGAGAAGCCTTCAGTGCGGAGGGCGGCCGGCTCCGCCGGCCGCCCGCAGCTCCCTACAACTCGCCGAACAACCTCCGGTTGCGACGGCGAAATGGCGCGAATCGGCTCGCCGGCGCATACGCGTCGGCGAGCCAGGATTCGTTGCCCGAGAGGCGGTTCTAGTTCTGGTGGCGGAAGATGTTGGTGAAGCTCACGAGGGCAAGCCCGGCGAAGAAGGCGACCAGCGCCATCTGCACCATGGATGCACTCGAGGAACCCGTGAGGGCCAGGTCGCCGTGGTGCGCCTTGGCCGGGCCGGCGTGGCGGTCACCCTTGCCCTTGCAGTCGGCGCCGGAGGCGGTCGAGTCCTTGGTGGCCGTGGAGCAGCCGGAGCCCACCGAGCCGTCGATGGCCACGGCGTCACCCGACGCGGTCGAGTCGTTAATGGCAACCGCAGTGCCCGACGCCACCGACCCCTCGGACGCGAAGGCCTCACCGGAGGTCAACGGGTCGTGGTGGTGTCCGTCGTCGGCTGCAGCCGGGCCCGCCAGGAAGGCAACCATGCCAACCAAGCCAGCCACAACCGCCAGCAGCGACATCGTCGCTCGTCTCTTCGTGGTCATCGTCTCCTTCTTCCGCTCTGGGAACTGTCTCTACTGTCGTGCAGTCGTGCCGACTGCGAAACTGTTGGTGCAGTCGTGCTGACTGCGAATTGGTCAGGACTCTTCGTTCTCGCGACGCCGGCCGATACGGCTGAGCGCCAGGAGCAGGCCACCGAGCCCGCTGCTTGCACCAGCCGCAACCGCCATGGTCCCGGCGTCGAGGCCGGTGCGGGCTAGCGTAGCCGCCCCGTCGTGGTCGCCGTGGGTTCCCTTGTGGTCGCCACCGTGCTTGCCCTTGTCGGGGTCGCACTCGGCGCCTGACGCAGTGGAGATGTCGACGGCGGTGGAGCAGCCGGAAGCAACCGAGCCGTCCTTGGCGGTGGCCCAGCCGGAGGCGGTGGAGTTGTCCTCCGCCGTCGACCAGCCCGAAGCCACCGACTCGTTGGTGGCGTGACCGTTGCCCGAAGCCACTGACGTTTCGTCGGCCACAGCCCCGCCGGAGGCGGTGAAGGACGTCGGCCAGGTGAGGACGTCGTCCTTGTCGTGGTCGCCGTGACCGTCACCGTGGCGGTCACCATGGCTCTTCTGGTGGCCGCCGCCCGAAGCGGACGGGGCGCCCTCGCCGCCGCCACCGCCGCCAGCGCTGAGGCCGGCGCCGGCGCCCGCTGCCTGGGCTGCCGCCAGCGGGCTGGTCGCAGCCGCCGGGCCGGTGCCACTGGCGGTGCCGGTGGAGCCGGACGAGGGCGAGGAGCCGGACCCGGAGACCGGGTTCGTCTCCGCCACCGACGTGCTGTCACCGGTGTCGCCGGTGTTGGTGGCGCTGGACTGGCCGACTGCGTGGCCGGTGTTGCCGGAGGTCGCCCCCGGTGCGGCGGTGACCGATCCGCCCCCGCCGGTGCCGCCGGTGGCCGCCGCCGTGCCTACCGACGCGCCGCCGGCGGCGGTGCCGGTGACTCCGATGTTGATGGCCGGGCCGCCGGGGCCGGCGGCTGCGACCGCCGCACCGAGGATGGCGGCGGCGTCGCCGCCGAAGCCGCCCAACACCACCAGGTCGGAGTCGTTGGACGCCTCACCAGTGATGCCCGACTCGGCGTCACCCACGGAGTGGGCGCCGGAGTTGGCCAGGCTGTCGGCCTCAGCGTCGGCGTCGGCCGTGCCGGTGTCTCCGGTGTCACCGGAGTCACCGGTCGTGGCGTTGCCCGAGATCGTCAGCGTGACGCCCAGACCGCCCAGGCCCGTGCTGACCGCGCTCGGGCCGGAGGCGGCGTTGCCGGTGTTGCCGGTGGGCCCGGACGGGCCCGACGTGGCGACCGGCGAGGCGGTGGCCTTGGAGGAGGCGTCGCCCGTGTCACCGCTGTTGGTGGCGCTGGACCGGGCGTCGGCGTCGCCGGATGCCCCGCTCTTGGCCGTCGGCGTGAGCTTGGCGCTGGCTGCACCGCCCGTGCCGCCGTTGGCCTCGGCGGTGGCCACGGAGGGGCCGCCGGTGGCGGTGACAATGGCGTTGGGGCCGACCACGCCGCCCAGGACGATGTTGGCCGCGGGGCCACCAGCGTCGGACACGGCCAGCGAGAACCCGCCGTCGCCGCCGTCGCCGCCGAAGACACCGCCGAACTCACCGCCGATGTCGACGAAGTTGAAGGCGGCCCCGGTGTCGCCGGAGTCGGCGTTGGCGGCCGACCGGGCGCCGGAGTTGGCCACGCTGTCGGCGTCGGCGTCGACGTCGGCGTCACCCGTGTCGCCGGACTCGCCGGAATCGCCGGAGTCGGCGTTGCCGGAGATGGCGAGCGCCACACCCAGGAGAGCCGGGTTGGCGGCGTTCGCCGACGACGTGGCGCTCCCGGTGCTGCCGGTGCCACCCGACGAGCCGGTGCCGATGATGGGGTTGGCCTCGGCGGCCGAGGCGGCGTCGCCGGTGTCGCCCGTGTTGGTGCTGCTGGACTGGGCGGTCACCGCACCCGACGCCCCCGAAGTGGCGCTCGGGGTGGCGGTCACGGAGGCCGCTCCGCCGGCGCCACCGTTGGCCGCCGCGGTCGAGACCGTCGCTCCGCCGGAGGCGAAGAGCGATCCGTTGACCACGGCCCCGATGACGAGGTTGGCCCCGCCGCCCGAGAGGTCGAGGGCGGAGATGCTGGTGTCGAGGGCCAGGGCCACGCCGCCGTCGCCGGCGTCGCCGCCGACGGCAGTGGCGATCAGGGCGTTGGCGGCGATGCCGGTGTCGCCGGAGTCGGCGTCGGTCGTCGACATGGCGCCCGAGTTGGCCGAGCTGGTGGCCTCGGCGTCGCCGTCGGCGTCGCCGGTGTCACCGGAGTCGCCGGAGTCGCCGGAGTCGGCGTTGCCCGCCACCGCCAGCGACGTCCCCAGGATGGCGGCGTTGGCCGCGGTGGCGTTGGTGGTGGCGGGGCCGGTGGCGCCGGTGGCGCCGGAGTTGCCGGAGACGCCGACCGGGTTGGCCCGGGCCGACGACGAGGCGTCGCCGGTGTCGCCGGTGTTGGTGGCGCTGGCCTGCGAGTTGCTGGCCCCCGAGGCACCGCTGGTGGCGTCGAGCGTGGCCGTGACGTCACCCGCCCCGCCGGCGCCACCGTTGGCGTCAGCAGTGGCCACCGAGCTGCCACCCCGGGCGAGGAGCGACTGGCCGACCACGGCGCCGGCCACCACGTTGAGCGCACCGCCGCTGACGTCGACGACGGCGATGTCGAGGTTGAGCGAGGTGGTGAAGCCGCCGTCGCCGCCGTCGCCGCCATCGGCGACGAGCGCTGCCGCGTTGAGGGCCAGGCCCGTCTCGCCGCTGAGCGACGCGGCGTCGGCCTGGGCGCCGCTGTTGGCGGTGCTGGTAGCCGAGCCATTGACGTCGACGTCGCCGGTGTCGCCGCTGTCACCGAACTCGAGGTCGCCGCTCGAGCCCGACGAGGCGTTGCCGCCGACGGCAACCGCGATCCCCAGCACCGCCGGGGAGTTGGTGGCCGTGGCTGAGGTGCCCGCCGCGCCGGTGTTGCCGGTGTTGCCGGAGTTGCCGCTGCGGGCGACCGGACTGGCGTCGGCCGCCGAGGTGGCGTTGCCGGTGTCACCGCTGTTGGTGGCGCTGGACTGCGACGTGGCGACCCCCGAAGCCCCCGAGGCCGCGTTGGGGGCGGCGGTGATGCTGCCGTCGCCACCAGCGCCGCCGTTGGACGCCGAAGTGGCCACTTCGCTGCCGCCGACTGCGATGACGTTGCCGGTGACAACGGCGCCGGCGACAACGTTGACGGCGATGCCGGAGGCCTCGATCACTGCGATGTCGACGTTGCCCGAAGCGGCCACGCCGCCGGCGCCACCCTCGCCGCCGTCGGCGATGAGAACGAGGCCGTTGATGGCGGCACCGGTGTTGCCGGAAACCGAGTCGGTGGTGGCGAGGGCACCCGAGTTGGCGATGCTCTCGGCCTCGGCGTCGGCGCCGGCGTCGCCGGTGTCGCCGGTGTCTCCGCTGTCGCCGGAGTCGGCCGATCCGCCGATGCCCACCGCCAGCCCGAGGAGGGCCGAGTTGGTGGCCGTGACGTCAGCCGACGCCTCGCCGGTGGTGCCGGAGTTGGCCGAGTTGCCGGACGTGGCGACCGGGCGGGCGATGCCGGTGGAGCTGGCGTTGCCCGTGTTGCCGGAGTTGGTGGCGCTGGCCTGGGAGGTGGAGGCGCCGCTGGCCCCCGACGTGGCGTCGGGGCTGGTGGTGGCGATCGAGGCGTCGCCGCCGGCGCCGCCGTTGGCGACCGAGGTGGCGACCGCGCTGCCACCGACAGCGGAGACGGTGCCGCCCACGACGGCGCCGAGCACGACGTTGGCCGCCCCGCCGCTGAGGTCGATCACGGAGATGTCGACGTTGGCCGCCAGGGCCACGCCGCCCGATCCGCCCTCGCCACCGTCGGCGGCGGCGGCGACCAGGTTGATGGCGTCGCCGGTGGTGCCGGAGGCGGAGGTGACGTCGGCCACCGCACCCGAGTTGGCACCCGAGAAGACGAAGGCGTCGGCGTCGGCGTCGCCCGTGTCACCGGTGGACCCGGAGTCGCCGCTGTCGGCGACACCGCCGATGGCGATGGCGGTACCGATGGCCGCCGAGTTGGTGGCGGTGACGTCGGACTCGGCGGCTCCGGTGTCGCCGGAGCGGCCCGAGTTGCCGGAGGTCGCCACCGGGGTGGCTGTGGCCGACGAGGTGGCGTCGCCCGTGTCGCCGGTGTTGGTGGCGCTGGACTGGGCCACCGCGGCGCCGCTGGCGCCGCTGGTGGCGGTCGGGCCGGTGGTGACGCTGGCGTCACCGCCCGCACCGCCGTTGGCCTCGGCCGCGGACACCGTGCTCCCGCCGGTGGCGCTGATCGAGCCAGCCACGACCGAGCCGGCGACGACGTTCAGCGCGCCACCGAGAGGTCGATGACCGACAGCTCGAGGTTGGCCGCCGCGGCCAGGCCGGCGTTGCCACCGTCGCCGCCCTCAGTGGTGGCGTCGACGCCGTTGAGGGCGGTACCAGTGGCGCCGGAGACCGCCGACCCGGCGGTGAGGGCACCGCTGTTGGCCGATGCACCTGCCAAACCGTTTGCTTCGGAGTCGCCCGTGTCACCCGAGTCACCGGAGTCGCCCGTGTCGGCGCTGTCGCCGATGGCGAGCGCCGTCCCGCCAATCGAGGAGTTCACGGCCGAGACGTTGGTGCCGGCGTTGCCGGTGGCGCCGGTGTTGCCCGAATTGCCGCTGACGGCCACCGGGGTGGTCAGGGCGGTGGCGGAGGCATCGCCGGTGTCACCGCTGTTGGTGGCACTGGTCTGGGACGTGGCCGCCCCGCTGGCGCCGCTGGTGGCCGTGGGGTTGGCCGTGATCGTGCCGGCCCCGCCGTCGCCGCCGTTGGCTGCCGCAGTGCCGACCGAACTGCCGCCGGCTGCCAGGAGCGAGCCGGTGAGGGCGGAGCCGAGGACGATGTTGACCGCCGGGCCGCCGTCGCCCGAAGCGGCCAGGGCAATCCCTTCGCCCCCGCCGTCGCCACCGAAAGCAGCGACGTCGACGACGTTGATCGCACCGCCGGTGGCGCCGGAGGTGGCGTCACCGAAGGCCTGGGCGCCGGTGTTGGCGCCGGCGAAGGCGGCCCCATCGGCCTCGGCGTCGCCGGTGTCGCCGGAGTTGCCCGACTGGCCAGTGGCGGCGGGGCCACCAATCGCGACTGCGGCGCCGAGGGTGGTCGGCGAGTTCACCGCGCTGGGCTCGGAGTAGGCGTCGCCGGTGTCGCCGGTGTCGCCGGAGTTGCCGGAGCGAGCGGTGGACACGGCGGTGGCGGAGGCGGTGGCGTCGCCCGTGTCACCGCTGTTGGTGGCGCTCGTACGAGCCGCCGCGTCGCCGCTGGCGCCGCTGGTGGCGGTGGGAGCCACGGTGATCTCGGCGTCGCCGCCGGCGCCACCGCTGGCGTCGGCAGTGGCGACGCTGCTGCCGCCCACCGCCGCCGCGAGGCCGCCGTTGGCGCCGATGACGACGTTGGCCGCCGCGCCGCCGTCGCCCGAGATGGCGACGGTGATGCCCCCGTCCTCCCCGTCTTCAGCGACGACGACGGCGCCCACGACGTTGGAGGCCCCGCCCGTCTGGCCCGAAACGGCGGTGGCGAAGCTGTCGGCGCCGCTGTTGGCCAAGGCCTCGGCGTCGCTGACGGCCTGAGCCGACCCGGTGCTTCCGGAGCTGCCGGAGCTACCGCTCGTGGCGGGGCCGCCGACCACCAGGGCGGTGCCCAGGATGGCGGAGTTGACCCCGGTCGGGTTGGAGACGGCGTCGCCGGTGGAACCGGTGGTGCCGGAGTCGCCCGAGGTGGCGGTGCTCGAGTCGAACGCGGTCGACTTGGCGTCGCCCGTGTCGCCGGTGTTGGTGGTGCTGCTCTGCGCGGTCGAGGCGCCGGAGGCGCCGGACGTGGCGATCGGGCTGGCGGTGAGGGTGGCCGAGCCACCGTCGTCACCGGTGTCGTCGCCGGTGGCGACGGTGCTGCCGCCGGTTGCGAAGACGGCCACGGTCGAGCCGGCGGTGATGACGGCGTTGATGGCGTCGCCGCCGTCGCCCGAGATGGCGACGACACCCTGGGCGACGCTGCTGCCGCCGGTGGCCTGGGCGGCGATGACGCCGCCGGGGCCGGCGATGATGCCGTTGCCGGCGTCGCCGCCGTCACCGGAGATGGCGAGGTCGCCGATGGCGACGCTGCTGCCGCCGGTGGCGCTGGCCAGGATCGTCGAGTTCGGGCCGGCGATGATGGCGTTGACGGCGTCGCCGCCGTCACCGGAGGTGGCGATGGAGGTGCCGCCCTCGCCGTCGGTGTCGATGGCGATGACCGCCAGGGCGAGCACGTTGGAGGCGTCGCCCGTGTCGCCGGAGTCGGAATCGGCGGCGGAGGTGGCGCCGGTGTTGGCCCGGCTGAAGGCGCTGCCGCCTTCGACGATGGCGTTGCCGGTGGTGCCGGAGTTGCCGGACGAGCCGGAGGTGGCCGGTCCGCCGACGGCGACGGAGGCGCCGACGATGGCCGTGTTGACCGCGGCCGGCTCGGCGAAGGCGTCACCCGTGTCTCCGGTGTTGCCCGAGTTGCCGGTGGCAACCGATCCACCCTCGACAGTGGCGTCACCCGTGTCGCCCGAGTTGCCGGAGTTACCCGAGGTGGCAGCGCCGCCGATCGCGAGTGCCGTACCCAGGCCGGCGGTGTTGACCGCGCTGGGGCTGGAGAAGGCGTCGCCGGTGGTGCCGGTGTCGCCCGAGTCGCCCGAGCGGCCGCTGGCGTTCTGGGCGGCGGCGGAGGTGGCGTTGCCGGTGTTGCCGGTGTTGGTGGCGCTCGACTGCGCGGTGGCCGCTCCCGAGCTGCCGCTGGTGGCGATGGGCGAGGCGGTCAGGGCCACGTCGCCCCCGAGGAGGATCGCAGCCACCAGGTTGTCGGCGTCGCCGGTGTCGCCGCTGTCGGCCTCGGAGAAGGAGTCGGCGCCGGAGATGGCGATGCTGTCGGCCGAACCGGCCGCGGACACCGAGCCGGTGCTGCCCGACGCCCCCGAGTTGCCCGAGGTGGCGTTGCCGCCGACCACGATGGCGGCACCGAGCAGGCCGTTGTTGACCGCGGAGGGGTCGGACGTGGCGTCGCCGGTGTCGCCGGTGTCGCCGGAGTCGCCGGACGTGGCCGAGCCGTTGGACACGGCCGCCGACGAGGCGTCGCCGGTGTCGCCCGAGTTGGTGGCGCTGGTCTGGGACGTGGCCGCCCCCGAGTTTCCGCTCGTGCTGACGGGCACGGCGGTGAGCTCGGTGGCTCCACCGTCTTCACCGTCGGCGTTGGCCACGGCGATGCTGCTTCCGCCGGTGGCGGAGGCCACGATGTCGGACCGGGCCCGCCGATGATGGCGTTGGCCGCCGCGCCGCCGGCGCCGGACGTGGCGATGGACACTCCGCCGGCGCCGCCCAGTCCGCCGAGGACCGTGATGCCGGCGCCGAGCGGGACGAAGGCGGCGTCGCCGGTGTCGCCCGAGAGGGCGAACGCGGTGGAGGAGGCGCCCGAGCTGGCAAAGCTGGTGGCGTCGCCGTCGATGTCGGCGTCGCCGGTGTCGCCCGAGTCGCCCGACTCACCGGTGAGGGCGTTGCCGCCGACGGCGAGGGCCACACCGCCGAGGGCGGCGTTGGTGGCAGTGGGGGAAGAGTCGGAGTCGCCCGTGTCGCCGGAGTCGCCGGAGTCACCCGAGGTGGCGGTGGGCGTGGAGGTGGCGGCCGAGCTGGCGTCGCCCGTGTCGCCGGTGTTGGTGGCGCTGGCCTGGCTGCGGACGTCGCCGGTGACGCCGCTGGTGGCGGTGGGCGTGGCCGACAGGGTGCCGTCGCCGCCCACACCGCCGTTCGCGTCGCCCGTGGCGACCGAGCTGCCGCCCCCCGCGATGGCGGAGACGTCGGCCTGGCCCAGGGTGGCAACGGCGTTGACGGCGAGGCCGCCCGGGCCGAAACCGGGACCGCCACGCCGCCGGCGCCGCCGGTACCGGCGACAACGAGGGCGTCGATGAAGTTGACCGTGTCGCCGGAGTTGCCCGAGGCGGCGTCGGAGAGGACCAGGGCGCCGCTGTTGGCGAGGCTCTCGGTGTCGGCGACGGCGGTTGCGTCGCCGGTGTCGCCTGTGTCGCCGGAAGAGCCCGACGTGGCGTCGCCGCCGATGGCGATGGCGATGCCGAGCGTGCCCGCGCTGTTGGTGGCGGTGGCGTTGTTGACGCCGCTGCCGGTGTTGCCGCTGTCGCCGGAGTCGCCCGACTCGGCGGTGGGCTTCGACGTGGCCACCGAGGTGGCGTCGCCCGTGTCACCGTCGTTGGTGGCGCTGCCCTGGGCGACCACGGCGCCGGTGGCGCCCGAGGTGGCGGAGGGTGCGGTGGCGCCCGTGGCGGCCCCACCGGCGCCGCCGTTGGCGGCTCCGGTGGCGACCGAGCTCCCGCCGACGGCGATGGGAGACCCGGTGACGCTGGTGCCGACGAGGGCGTTGAAGGCGACCCCGCCGGCGCCGGAGACGGGGACGACAACCCCACCGGGACCGCCGCTGCCGCCGATGGCGGTGAGGATCACGTCGTTGAAGGCGTCGCCGGTGAAGCCGGAGAACGAATCGGCGTTCACGTTGGCGCCCGAGTTGGCGAAACTGTCGGAGTCGCCGACTGCGGTGGCGTCGCCGGTGTCACCGGTGGCACCCGACGGGTCGGAGGAGGAGTTGCCGCCGATGGCGATGGCCGCGCCCAGGGCGGCCGAGTTGATGGCGGTCGGCGTGCGGCCGTAGTCGCCGGTGTCGGCCGAGTCGCCGGAGTCGCCGGTCTTGGCCGTGGGGTTGGTGGTGGCGCTGGAGACGGCGTCGCCGGTGTCGCCCGTGTTGGTGGCGCTGCTTTGCGACTTCGCCGCCCCGGAGGCACCGCTCGTCGCCGTGGGGGTGACGGTGGTGGTGGCGTCGCCGCCGGCACCGCCGTTGGCCTCGCCGACCGCAACCGAGCTGCCGCCCACGGCAACCGGGGAGCCGGTGACGGCGCCCGCGGCGAGGATCGCGTTGACGGCCACGCCGCCCGCGCCCGCGACGGGGACGGACACGCCGCCGGGGCCGCCGTTGCCGGCGGCGGCGAAGGCGTCGACCAGGTTGGCGGCCGCCGCGGTGTCGCCCGACAGGACGAACGAGTCGACGTTGGCGCCCGAGTTGGCGAAGCTGTCGGCGTCGCCGACGGCGAGGGCGTCACCGGTGTCGCCCGTGCTCCCGGCGTCGCCGGTGTTGCCGGTGTTGCCGGAGAGAGCCGAGCCGCTGGACGTGGCCGCCGACCACGCCTTGCCGGTGTTGCCGCTGTTGGTGGCGCTGCCCTGGCCGGTGGCTGCGCCGGAGGCGCCGCTGGAGGCGGAGGGTGCGGAGGTGAGGGTGCCGTCGCCGCCGGCGCCGCCGTTGGCCTCGCCGACCGCAACCGAGCTGCCGCCGGTGGCAACCGGGGAGCCGGTGACGGCACCGGCCGAGAGGACGACGGTGACCGCGTCGCCGCCATCGCCGGAAACCGGGACCGTCACGCCGCCGGCGCCGCCGGAGCCGCCGATGGCCGTGAGGATCATGGGCGCGGCGTCGGTGGGGTCGCCGCCGCCGGTGTCGCCGGACACCGCCACGATGTCGGCGTTGGCGCCCGAGTTGGCCGCGCTGTCAGCCGATCCGATGGAGACGGCGTCGCCGGTGTCGCCGCTCGAGTTGTCGGGGTCGTCGTCTTCGGGAAGGTCGGGGAGGGTGCCGGCGATGGCCGTTCCGCCGAGGCCGCTGTTGACGGCGATGCCGGACAGGAAGGAGAGGGCCGTGCCCAGGATGGCGGTGTTGGTGGCCGCGGTGTTGTTGCCCGAGCCGCCGGTGGCGCCGGTGTCACCGGAGTCGCCCGAGGTGGAGCTGGGGTTGGAGGTGGCCGTGGAGAGGGCCTCGCCGGTGTCGCCGGAGTTGGTGGCGCTGCCCTGGGCGGTGGATGCACCGGAGGCACCGGAAGCCGAGACGGGGCTGGCGGTGAGGCTGCCGGACCCGCCGGCGCCGCCGTTGGCCTCGCCGGTGGCGACGCTGCTGCCACCGTGGGCGGAAGGTCCGCCGACGACGGGCAGGGGGCTGAGGGCGATCACCACGGCGTCGCCGCCGGGGCCGGCCACGGGAACGCTGACCCCGCCCGCTCCCCCGTTGCCCGCGGCCACGAGGGCGTCGAGCACGTTGGAGCCGGAGCCGGTGTCACCCGACAGCGCGTCGGAGCTGACGTTGGCGCCCGAGTTGGCGAAGCTATCGGCGGCACCGATCGAGGTGGCGTCGCCGGTGTCGCCCGACTCGCCCGAGGAACCGGTGCTGTTGCTCTCGCCGATGGCGATGGCGACGCCGAACAGGCCGCTGTTGGTGGCGGTGGGCCGGGGCCGGGCGTCGCCCGTATCGCCGGTGGTACCGGTGTTGCCGGTGACGGTGGAGGGGTTGGCCGTGGCGCCCGAGGTGGCGGCGCCGGTGTTGCCGCTGTTGGTGGCGCTGGACTGCGAGGTCGATGCACCCGAGGCGCCGCTGGTGGCAACGGGGCTGATGGTGGCGGTGGCGTCGCCGCCGGCCCCACCATTGGCCTCGGCCACTGCCACGCTGGCGCCGCCCGCCGCACCCGTCCCGCCGAAGCCGAGGCCGGGCAGGAGGAGCGTGGTGACGAGGAGGGCGTCGCCGCCGGGGCCGGCCACGGGGAGGGCCACGCCGCCGCTGCCGCCGGTGCCACCGATGACGGTGATGAAGGAGTCGTTGAGGGCGTCGCCCGACGCACCCGAGGTGGATTCGGACTCGGAGTTGGCGCCGGAGTTGGCGCCGCTGCTGGCCGCGCCGATGGCGGTGGAGTCACCCGAGTCGCCCGAGTCGCCGGTGTCGCCGGAAATGGCCGCGCCGCCGATGGCGATGGCGGTGCCGAAGGTCCCGGTGTTGAGCGCGGTGGCCTGGGCCAGGGCGTCGCCCGTGTCGCCCGTGTCGCCGGTGTCGCCCGAGCGGGCGGACGGGCTGGAGGTGGCGACCGAGGTGGCGTCGCCCGTGTCGCCGGTGTTGGTGGCACTCGACTGGGAGGTGGCCGCCCCGGTGGCGCCCGAGGTGGCGACCGGCGAGGACGTCAGGCTGGCTGCGCCGCCGGCGCCCCCGTTGGCCTCGGCCGTGGCCACGCTGGCGCCGCCGACCACGCCGCCGCCGAAGCCGAAGCCGGGGAGGGTGATCGATGCGACGTCGCCGCCGGGACCGGCGACGGGAGCGGCGACGCCGCCATTGCCACCGTCGGCACCCAGTACGAAGACGTTGCTGATGTTGGTGGCGTCGCCCGTGTCGCCCGACTGGGAGTCGGAGCCCGAGTTGGCGCCCGAGTTGGCGAAGCTGTTGGTGATGCCGATGGCGGTGGCGTCACCGGAGTCGCCCGAGTCGCCCGAGTCGCCCGACGTGGCGCCGCCGCCGATGGCGATGGCCACGCCCAGCAGGCCGTTGTTGGTGGCGGTGGGCTGGTTGGTGGCGCTGCCGGTGTCGCCCGTGCTGCCCGTGTTACCGGAGGCGGCAGTGGGCGAGGACGTCGCGCTCGACCAGGCATCGCCCGTGTCGCCGGTGTTGGTGGAGCTGGACTGGGCGGTGGAGGCCCCCGACGCACCGGAGGTGGCGGTGGGGTTGAAGGCGACCGTCGATGCCCCGCCGGCACCGCCGTTGGACTCGGCGGTGGCGACCGAGGCGCCGCCGGCGACGGCCGGGAAGAGGAACTGGCCGGCCTGGGCGGCAACGGGAGCTGCGGCGAGGTCGATGGCGTTGCCACCGAGGCCGCCGATGGCCGCGGTGACCGTGTCGTTGGTCGCGTCACCCGTGTCGCCCGACGTCGAGGTCGAGGCGGTGTGGGCACCGGAGTTGGCCAGGCTGGTGGCGTTGCCGACTGCGGTGGCGTTGCCGGAGTTGCCCGAGTTGCCCGAGTCGCCGGAGGTGGCGGGCGGGGGGGCGGCGCCATTGATGGGGATGAAGATGCTGGCGCCACCGACCGGGATGCTGATGCCGCCGGGGCCGGCGCTGCCGCCGAAGACGTTGGCGATGCCGAGGATGCCGGTGTTGAGGGCGAAGGGGTTGTTGGTGGCCGAGCCGCTGGTGCCGGGTGTGCCGGACGTGCCGGAGGTGGAGGCCGGGTTGGAGATCGCGGTCGAGGTCGCGGCTCCGGTGTCGCCGGTGTTGGTGGCGCTGGACTGGGCGCGGGAGGCGCCGCTGTCGCCGGTGGTGGCACTGGGGTTGGCGGTCACGTCGGCCGCACCGCCGGCGCCGCCGCCCGAGCTGCTGGTGGACACGACGTTGCCGATGCCGATGACGACGCCGGGCATGGGCGCGGCTCCGCTGCCGCCATCGCCGCCGATGACGAGGATGTCGGTGAGGTTGGTGGCATCGCCCGTCTGCCCCGACTCCGCGGTGGCGGTCGCGACGGCTCCCGAGTTGGCGTTGCTGTTGGACCGACCGGTGGCGGTGGCCGCGCCGCTGTCGCCGGTGGCGGCTCGGCAGGTCGTGGGTCGACCACCGTCGTGGTGGGCTCGGGCACCGTCGTCGTCGGTCCCCCGTTCACCTGTCCGACGGCGGGGCCAGCCCCGATGAAGACCAGGACCGTCGCGATACCTGCGCCGATGAGGGCGCTCGCAGAGGTCACTCGTGCCGTACCAGCGTTGCCGATTCTCATGCTCATCCCTTTTTGGTGTTGGCCCTCGACGGCCAAGTCAGGTTGACCCGTACGACGCAGCAAACTGCCCTGCGCGGAGCAGGCGGCGATTCCTAGCACTTCGTCTTTCGCCGCTTCAAGCACCGAGAAAGGGTGGGCGACAGGCGCCCGTCCGGCCTCGGGAACTGCGACCTTTCCCTGCCTCAGCGGGGCCGACACCCTTCTGACCTGCGACTTTGCCGTCAGCGGCGGCGAACGGGACTTCCCGCTCGCCGGCGGTGGCGGGGTGGCCGGGCCGGGGGGTGACGGCATGCGGTGGTGTGTTGGAAGGTGTTGGAGCCGGGGGTGCGGCGGCGACGCCCGAAGGCGAGCAGCAGGGCACCCAGGAGGAGGAGGAGCGGCGGCCAGGCGCAGCAGCAGGGCGGCGTCGGCGCCGGTGCGGGCCAGGCAGTCGGTGGTGGCGGCCGTGGCCGGGCCGGTGGGGGCCGTCGGCGCCGTCGTGGGCGGGGCTGGTGGGGCCGGTGGGGCCGGCGTGGGCCGGGGGCAGGCGCCGCCGGAGGCGGTGGAGTCGTCGACGGCGGTGGAGCAGCCGGAGGCCACGGAGCCGTCGACGGCGAGCGACAGGCCCGAGGCGACCGAGTGGTCGTGGGCCTGGGCGCACCCGGAGGCGACGGAGTGGTCGGTGGCGATGGCACAGCCGGAGGCGACCGACGTCTGGTCGGCCAGACCGGCACCCGATGCCAGGCCGTCGGCCGTCGCGTTGGAAGCCTCGGGAGTGGAGGTGTTGGACGCTCCGCCCGCCGCCGCCGGAGCCGCTGCCCGCCCCGGAGCCGGAGTCGCTGCCCGAGCCGCCGCCGAAGCCGCTGCCTGAACCGGAACCGTGGCCTGCAGTCGAGCCACCGCCGGAACCGGCCGCGACGCCTGCACCGGGACCCCCGGTGCCACCTGTCGCGCCGATTCCGGCGGTGCCCGTTCCGGAGCCGGCCGTCCCGCCCCCGCCGGCCAGGCTCCCGGAAAGCTGTGCTGCCATCAAAGACTCGGCCCGTCGGCCGCCGTCGCCGTCGGACCGGCGAGGGGGCGGCCAGGGGGGCCAGGGCCGAAACCAGGGCCACCGTGGCGCGGCCCAGGGGGGCGCTGTTGGAGGCCGTCGGAGATGTGTTGGAGGCGCCGGTGGCACCGCTGGGACCGCTGTTGCCCGAGGTGGAGGCGGGGGCGGCGAGGGCGCCCGAGGTGGCGGCCCCGGTGCGTCCGGAGTTGGTGGCGCTGACCCGGGCGGCCGAGGCACCCGACCCACCAGTGACGGCGGAGGGGGTGGCGGTGACGGTGGCGTCGCCGCCGTCGCCGGCATTGGCCGAGGCCTGGGTGACGGTGGGGCCGGCCAGGGTGACGACCCGGGCGCCGGCGGGCAGGGCCGCGACCAGGATGGCGGCGCCGCCGGCGTCGGAGGCGGCCACCGGAGTGCCTCCGCTGAGGGCGCCGTTCCCGCCGAAGATGCCGGTGAGGATGTCGTTGGAGGCGTCGCCGGTGTCGCCCGAGAGGGCGTCGGCTGCGCCGTTGGCCCCGGAGTTGGCGGACGAGTCGGCCCCGCCGTCGGACGATGCCGGGCCGGTGCTGCCGGTGGCGCCCGAGGCGCCGGAGCCCGGCGGGCGAGCCGGCGACCACGGCGGCGGTGCCGCCGAGGCCGCTGTTCACGGCGGAGGCGGTGAGGGCGGCGGTGCCGGTGGCCCCGCTGGCGCCCGAGTTGCCCGAGCGGGCGACGGGGGCCGAGGCGGCGGTGGAGGTGGCGGGGCCGGTGGCGCCGGTGTTGGAGGCGCTCGACTGGGAGGTGGCGTCGCCCGAGCGGCCGGAGGTGGCCCGGGGGCTGAGGGTGACGTCGGTGTCGCCGCCGTCGCCGCCGGGGCCGTCGGCGATGGCGATGGAGGCGCCGGCGAGGGTGACGACCAGGGCGTCGCCGGTGGCCGCCACTGCCGAGACGGCGTCGCCGCCGTCGGCGCTGGTGGCGTCGGAGGTGCCGCCGGGGCCGGCGTCGCCGCCGACGGTGAGGGCGGCGATCAGGTTGGTGGCGGGGCCGGAGTCGCCCGAGCGGGTGTCGGAGCCGGCCCAGGCGCCGGTGTTGGCGAGCGAGTCGACCTCGCCGCCGGCGGTGGCCGAGCCGCTGCCGCCGGTGGCACCGGAGTCGCCCGAGCCGGCCCCGTCACCGACGAGGACGGCGGCCACCCCGAGGATGGCGGTGTTGGACGCAGTGGCGGTGAGGTCGGTCCGGCCAGTCGCACCGCTGGCCCCGGTGGTGCCGGAGACGGCGATCGGGCTGGCGGTGGCGGTGCTGGTGGCGGGCCCGGTGGCGCCGGAGTTGGTGGCGCTGGACTGGGCGGTGGAGGCACCGGTGTCGCCCGAGGTGGCCTGGGGGGCGGCGAGGAGGGTGCCGGCGCCGCCCGCTCCCCCACCGACGTCGCTCAGGGCGACCGACGATCCGGCCTGGGTGACGACCGTGGTCTGGCCGGTGCCGCCGGCCACGGCGCTGGTGGCGTCGCCCCCGGGGCCGCCCGCCACGGCCGATCCGCTGCCGCCGCCGGCACCCGGGCCGCCCGACCACCAGCAGGGCCAAGAGGTTGGTGGCGGGGCCGGTGTCGCCGGAATCGGCGTCGGAGTCGGCCTGGGCGCCGCTGTTGGCGGAGGACTCGGCCTCGCTGTCGCTGCCGGCGGCGCCGGTGCCGCCGGTACCGCCGGAGTCGCCCGAGCGGGTGCCTCCGCCGGCGGCGAGGGCCGTTCCGAGGAGGGCGTTATTACTGGCGCGCACGGCGAGGGTGACCGGGCCGGTGGCGCCGGAGGGGCCGGAGTTGCCCGTCGTGGCCGTCGGCGAGGTGGTGGCGGAGCTGGCTGCGGGGCCGGTGGCGCCGGTGTTGGAGGCGCTGGACTGGCCGATGGCGGCACCCGTCGCACCCGAGGTGGCGATGGGGTTGGCGTGGACGGTGCCGTCGCCGCCGGCGCCGCCGGTGGCGTCGAGGGTGGCGACGGTGGAGCCGGCGGTGGTGATCACGGCGACGGGGCCGGTCCCGGCGGCGACGATGGCGTCGGCTGCCCCACCCGGCCCGGAGAGGGCCCGGCTGGCCTGGCGTGCCACCGGGGCCGCCCGTGCCGCCGGCGGCGGCCAGGGCGAGGAGGTTGGTGGCGGGGCCGGTGTCGCCCGAGTCGACGTCGGCATCGGCGTGGGCCCCGCTGTTGCCGGCGGACTCGGCCACGGCGTCGACGTCGGCGTCGCCCGTGCCGCCGGTGCCGCCCGAGTTCCCCGAGCCGCTGTCGGCGTGATGGAGACGTCGGCCGGGGCGGTGTTGGAAATGAGGGCGGTGCGAGGGCGCGCCCAACACCGGAGCGGTGTTGGAAGCGGAGATGTTGGAGGTGACCGCCCCGGTGGCGCCGTGGTCGCCGGAGGCGCCGGAGTTGGCGGTGGGCGAGGAGGTGGCGCGTGCTGTAGGCGGGGCCGGTGGCGCCGGAGTTGGTGGCGCTGGTCTGGGCGGTGGCCGGACCGGACGCACCCGAGGTGGCGACGGGGGCGGCGTTGACGATGGCGTCGCCGCCGGCGCCGCCGCTGGCGTCGGTGATGGCGATCGACGAGCCGGCGGTGGTGATGACGGCGACGGTGTCGGCCGCCGGCGATGACGCCGGCGAGGGCCGGTCCGCCCGCACCGGAGACGGAGCTGGACGCCCCGCCGGCGCCGCCGCCGCCGAGTTCCACGCTAGGACCAGGATCTGGTTGGTGGCGGGGCCGCTCTCGCCCGACTCGGCCTCGCCGGTGGCGGCGGCACCCGAGTTGCCGATCGACTCGGCCTCGGCGTCGACGTCGACGTCGCCGGTGTCGCCGGAGCCGCCCGAGTTGCCCGAGCCGGTGACGACGCCATTAAGGTCGGCGCCCCTGTTGGTGACGACGATCGGGCTGACGACCGCCATGCCGAAGAGGCTGGTGTTGGAAGCGGTCTGGGTAGCGGTGACGGCCCCGGTGTCGCCGGTGGTGCCCGAGTTGCCGGAGAGGCCCGAGGGGCTGGAGGCGGCCGTGCTGGCCGCGCCGCCGGTGGCGCCGTCGTTGGTGGCGCTGGTCTGGGCGACCGCGGCACCGGTGGCGCCGGAGGTGGCGACCGGGCTGGCGGTGACGAGCAGGTCGCCGCCGTCGCCGCCGTCGGCCGAGGCCAGGTGGCCACGCTCGAGCCGGCGGTGGTGTCGACGACGACGGTGCCGGTGCCGGCGGCGACGAGGGAGGCGGCCGCCCCGCCGTCGGCCGAGGTGGCGGACCCGCCGCTGCCGCCCTCGCCGCCGCTGGTGCCGACGGTGAGGACCCCGATGGTGTTGGTGGCGGGGCCGGAGTCGCCCGAGTCGGCCTCGGCGTAGGACTCGGCGCCGGAGTTGGCGATGGACTCGGCCTCGCCGTCGACGTCGACGTCGCCGGTGGCGCCCGAGCCGCCCGAGTTCCCGGAGCCGATGTCGGCGGCGACGGTGACGTCGCCGGCCTGGTGGCGACCTCGATCGCGACCGGGGTGACCAGGGCGGTCCCGAAGAGGGCGGTGTTGGTGGCGGTGCGGGTGACGTTGACCGGGCCGGTGTTGCCGGTGGCGCCGGAGTCGCCCGACCGGCCGGTGGGCGACGAGGCCGCCGAGCTGGCCGCGTCGCCGGTGGTGCCGGTGTTGGTGGCGCTCGACTGGGCGGTGGCGGGACCGGTGGCGCCGGACGTGGCCACCGGGCTGAGGGTGATGGCGGTGTCACCGGCGTCGCCGCCGTCGCCCGTGGCGGTGGCCACGCTGGCTCCGCCGGTGATGAAGGAGATCACGTCGCCGGTGCTGCCGGCGAGGGTGGCGGTGGCCGAGCCGCCGGCGCCGGAGACGGCGGTGACGTCGTCGCCGCCATCGGCGCCCGGCCCACCGACGGCGAGGATGCCGATGGCGTTGCCGGCGGTGCCGCTGTCGCCCGAGTTGGCGTCGGCGTTGGAGTCGGCGCCGGTGTTGGAGATGGACTCGGCGTCGCCGGTCACGTCGACGTCGCCGGTGGGACCGGTGCTGCCGCTGTCGCCCGAGCCGACCGTGAGGTTGGCGCCGGGGGCGGGGAGGACGACGATGGCCGTCCCGAACAGGGCGGTGTTGGTGGCGGTGGCGTTGTCGACGTCGGCACCGCTGGCGCCACCGAGGACGGCGGCGGTGCCGAAGATGCCGCTGTTGGTGGCCGAGGTGGTGGAGGTGCTGGGCCCGCTGCCGCCGGTGTTGCCCGAGTTGCCGCTGACGCCGGAGGGCGAGGAGGTGGCCGAACTGGCGGCGTCGCCGGTGGTGCCGGTGTTGGTGGCGCTGGACTGGGCGACGGTGGCCCCGGTGGAACCGGTGGTGGCCTGGGGAGCGGCGTAGACCACGATGTCTCCCCCGTCGCCGCCGTCGGCGTTGACGGTAGCGAGCGACGATCCACCGGTGACCTCGGAGACGACCAGGCCGCTGCCGCCGATCAGGTCGAGGACGGCGTCGCCGCCGGGGCCGGCGATGGCCGTGGCGTCGTCGCCGCCGTCGGCGCCGGGGCCGCCCACCCCCGCCAGGAGGAGGGTGTTGAGGGCGTCGCCGGTGCGGCCGGAGTCGGCGTCGGCCGCCGAACGGGCGCCGGTGCTGGCGACCGAGCTGGCCGAACCGGTGACGGTGACGTCGCCGGTGGCGCCCGAGCCGCCACCCGTGCCGCTGGTGGTGCCGGAGTGGCCCGAGGTGGCGTGGGGGTCGGAGGAGGCCGAGCTGGCGGCGTCGCCCGTGGTGCCCGAGTTGGTGGTGCTGGTGCGGGCGGCGGCGGAGCCGGAGTCGCCGGTGCGGGCGACGGGGGCGGCGGTGATGGTGACGTCGCCGCCGTCGCCGCCCGCCGCCGAGACGGTGGCCACCGAGCTACCCGCCGGTGGTGGTGGCGATGACGATGTCGGTGCCGCCGAGGACCGTGGTGGTGGCGTCGCCGCCGTCGGCCGCGGTGGCGACGGCGTCGTCGCCACCGTTGCCGCCGGTGCCGCCCAAGCCGACCAGGACGATCTGGTTGGCGGCGGTGCCGGTGTCGCCCGAGCCCGAGCTCGACCCGGCGTCGGCCAGCGAGCCGGTGTTGGCGTCGGAGCCGACCTCGGCCTGGCCGGTGCTGTCGCCGGTGGCGCCCGAGTCGCCGGAGCCGCCCGCCGCCGCGCCCCCGCCGACCACGGCGGCGGTGCCGAAGAGGCCGGTGTTGGTGGCGGTGCGGTTGCTGACGGAGTTGCCGCCGGCGCCGGTGCTGCCCGAGTTGCCGGAGGCGGCGGAGGGCCGGGCCGAGGCCGAGCTGGTGGCGTCGCCGGTCTCGCCGGTGTTGGTGGCGCTGGCCTGGGCGGTGGAGGAGCCCGAGGTGCCGCTGATGGCGACCGGGCTGGCGGTGAGGGAGACGTCGCCGCCGTCGCCGCCGCTGACGTCGATGTTGGCCACGCTCGAGCCGCCGTTGGTGGCGATGATGCTCGGGCCGGTGCCGGTGAGGTTGTTGGTGGCGGTGCCGGCGGCGCCCGTGGTGGCGGTGCCGGTGCCGGCGTCGCCGCCATCGCCGCCGATGGCGATCATGGTGATCTCGTTGGCTGCGTCGCCGGTGGTGCCGGTGGTGGCGTCGGCCCCGGCGTGGGCGCCGGTGTTGGCGACCGAGGACACGTCGGCATCGGCGGTGGCGTCGCCGGTGGCACCGCTGTCGCCGGTGTCGCCGGTGCCGGTGCCGAGGGTTCCGTCGACCGCCGCCTGGATGGCGATGGCGGCACCGAGGGGGGCGGTGTTGATGGCGGAGACGTTGGAGGTCGTGGAGCCGGAGGCGCCGGAGTCGCCCGACTCACCGGAGCGGGCGACCGGGTTGGAGGTCGACGAGCTGCCGGCATCGCCGGTGCGGCCGCTGTTGGTGGCGCTCACCTGGGCGGTGGCCGAGCCGGAGTCGCCGGTGCGGGCGATCGGGTTGGCCACGGCGGTGAAGTCGCCGGCGTCGCCGCCGTTGCCATCGGCGTCGGCGATCGAGCTGCCGGCGATGGTGGAGACGTTGGCCGTGCCGGAGCCGGCGACGGCGTTAACCACAGGGGCGCCGGCGCCGGAGGAGGCGACCGCGCTGCCGCCCAGGCCGCCGTCGGTCGGGACGGTGAGGCCCCGGGTGCCGTTGGAGGCGGTGCCGGTGTCGCCCGAGATGGCGTCGGCTGCGGCCCGGGCGCCGGTGTTGGCGGTGGAGTCGGCCAGGCCGTCGGCGTTGGCCGCACCGGTGTCGCCGGTGGGGCCGGAGGCGCCGGCGCCGGCGCTGCCACCGGCGGCGATGGCCGAGCCGAGGATGCCGTCGTTGGTGGCGGTCACGTTGGCGGTGGCGTTGCCGGTGGCGCCCGAGGTGCCCGAGTTGCCGGAGGTGGCGACCGGGTTGGAGGTGGACGAGCTGGTGGCCGGGCCGGTGGTGCCGGAGTTGGTGGCGCTGGCCTGGGCGGTGACGTCGCCCGAGTTGCCGGACACGGCGACCGGGCTGACCGTGGTGCTGACGTCGCCGCCGTCGCCCCCGCCGCCGTTGGCGATGCCCACCGACGAGCCGCCGACGGCCGCCGCGTCGAGGGTGTCGAAGCTGCCGGCGATGGCGCTGAGGGCGGGGCCGGCGGTGGAGGAAGTGGCGGTGGCGTCGCCGCCGTTGCCCGCGGTACCGCCGATGCCGACGAGCGTCGTGTCGTTGATGGCGTCGCCGGTGTCGCCCGAGGTGGCGTTGGCGTCGGCGTTGGCACCGGTGTTGGCGGTGGAGGGGGCGGTGCCGATGGCGTCGGCGTCGCCGCTGCCGCCGGTGCCGCCCGAGTTGCCGGTGGTGGCGCCGCCGCCGATGGCGGCTGCGGACCCGAGGACCGACGGGTTGGAGGCGGTGGTGGTGCTGGAGGCGTTGCCGGTCGGGCCCGAGTTGCCGGAGTTGCCAGAGGTGGCAGACCGGGTTGGAAACCGACGAGCTGTTGGCGGCGCCGGTGGTGCCCGAGTTGTTGGCGCTCGACTGGGCGCTGGCGTTGCCGGAGTTGCCGGTGATGGCGATCGGGTTGACGGTGATGTCGATCGAGCCGCCATCGCCGCCGCTGGCGTCGCCGGTGGCGACGGAGGAGCCGCCGATGGTGCTGGACCGGACGGCGGCGGAGTTGCCGGCGACGACGTTGGTGGCGGCGCCGGCGACACCCGAGGTGGCGGTGGCGGTGTTGCCGGTGGCGTTGGCGCCGGTGCCGCCGATGGCGACGATCGTCGTGTCGTTGATGGCGTCGCCGGTGTCGCCCGAGGTGGCGGTGGCGTCGGAGTGGGCGCCGGTGTTGGCGACCGAGTCGGCCGTGCCGTCGGCGGTGGAGCCGCCGGTGGTGCCGGTGCCGCCCGAGCCGCCCGAGGTGGCCGGCCCGCCGGCAGCGACGGCGCTGCCGAGGATGGCCGAGTTGTCGGCGGTGGTGGTGCCGGTGGCCGAGCCGGTGGGGCCGGAGTTGCCCGACGTCCCCGAGGTGGCCGACGGGTTGGAGGCCGACCAGCTGGAGGCGGGGCCGGTGGTACCGGAGTTGGTGGCGCTCGACTGGGCCGAGGCGTTGCCGGTGTTGCCGGAGATGGCGGTCGGGCTGAGGTTCACGGTGACGTCGCCGCCGTCGCCGCCGTTGCCGAGGGCGGTGGCGATCGACGAGCCGCCGAGCACCGATGCGTTCACCGGGGCGGTGCCGCCGCCGGTGACGGTCTGGGTGGCGGCGCCGGCCGTGCCGGAGACGGCGGAGGCGTTGCCGCCGAGGCCGCCGTTGCCGCCGACGGCGCCGACGACGGTGGTGTTGATCACGTCACCGCTGTCGCCCGAGGTGGCGGTGGCGCTGGAGGCGGCGCCGGTGTTGGCGATGCTGTCGGCGTCGCCGTTGGCGTCGGCGTCGCCGCTGCCGCCAGAGGTGCCCGAGGTGCCGGAGGTGACTGGGCCGCCGACCGCCGCCGCCCCGCCGAGCAGGCCGCTGTTGTCGGCGGTGGTGGTGCCCGTGGCGTTGCCGGTGCCGCCGGTGGTGCCGGAGTTGCCGGAGGTGGCGATGGGGTTCGACGTCGACGAGCTGTCGGCCGCCCCGGTGGTACCCGAGTTGGTGGCGCTCGACTGGGCGCTGGCGTCGCCGGTGCCGCCCGTGCCGCCGCTCGTGGCGGTCGGCTTCACGACGATCTTGACGGAGCCGCCCTGGCCGCCGCTGGCGTCGGCGAGGGCGACGCTCGAACCGCCGACCGCGGTGGCGTTGATGGCGCCGTTGCCCGCGACCACGTTGGAGGCGCTACCGCCGGGACCGGCCACCGCCGCCGCGTTGCCGGCGTTGCCGCCGTTGCCGCCGAGGCCGTTGATCGTCGTGTCGTTGGAAGCGGTGCCGCTGCCGCCGCTCGAAGCCGTCGGCGACAGGTCGACAGTGGCGTCGCCGCCGTCGCCGCCGCTGGCGTCGGCGATGGCGATGCTCGAGCCGCCGACCGCAGTGGCGTTGATGGCACCGTCGCCCGTGGCGACCACCAGGTTGTTGGCGTTGCCGCCGGCGCCGGAAGTGGCGGTGGCGTTGCCGCCCTGGCCGCCCTGGCCGCCGCGCACCGTCACGTTGATCGTGTTGGTGGCGTTCCCGGTGGAGCCGGTGGTGGCGTTGGCGTTGGAGTTGGCCCCGGTATTGGCGGTGCTGTCGGCGCCACCGTTGGCGGTGGAGTCGCCGGTGCCGCCCGAGTTGCCGGAGCCGCCCGAAGTGATGGAGCCGTTGCCGGCGTTGGTCTGGCCGGCGAGGCCCGAGTTGGTGCTGTTGGTCCCGGTCGCTGCGTTGCCACCGTTTCCGGTGCCCGACGACGAACCGGTGCCGGCTGATGGAGACGTCCCCGTGTTGGAAGACGCTCCTCCGGTCGTACCCGTGTTGGTGCTGCCTGCGGAGGAGTCCGCGCTCCCCGTTGCGTTGCTGCCCGTTTCTGGGCTCCCTGCTGATGGACTTCCGTTGGCGCTTGCGCCTCCGCCGTTCCCGCCGTTCGACCTACCGAACCCCCTGCTCGTTCCTCCGATGGCAGTGCCAGTCCCATCCCCACCGCCGATGGCGAGGACGAGGTTGTTGGCACTGCCTGCAGTGCCACCTTGATGGTCACCGCCCATTCCGATCCCGTTGGCGTAACGGCCGCGTCCGATGGCCACGCAGAGGTCGTCTGCGTTGCCACCGCCGGGCCCACCAACGGCCGAGCAATCGGCGTTGCCGTTGATGGCGATGCCGGTGGTCTTGGCGTCGCCGCGTGACCCTCCGGTCGAGGAGGCGGAAACGTTGCCCCCGATCGCGATCACGGTGCTCGTCGAACTTTGGTTCGCGGGAGCCTGCGAGTGCCCCTTGGCATCGCAGTCTCGACCGATGACGATCATCAGGACGTTGGAGAGGTCGGAGTTCGAAACGGTGCGGCAGCGACCGTTGCGAGTGAACGTCACGCCGCTCGAGCCGGAGCCGTTGGTCTCGCTGTCAGCGAGGAACTCGGCGGCGGCGAGGCGCTCGTCGGAGTCGGGCAACGTCGACCGCAGCGACGTGTGGGTGACACCACTTGCGTTGGGCGCCGAGCCGACCACGGTGGCGATGGCCGTGGTGAGGTCGGTGGTGCCGACCGGCGAGCCGGTGGACGACTCGGTGTTCGCCACCGAGCCGGCCGACGGCAGGGCCGACGAGAGGATGTTGGACTCGATGGTCGGAGCGGCGGCGTCCTCGGCGGCCTTCTTGTCGCTGCGCCGGTTGATCACGATCGGAGCCGTTCCATCAGCCGTTCCCGGGTCGGGCTGGGAACCGGTGAGGAGCTGGATCGGGGCCACCGGGGTCGCCTGGTCGGGCATCGGGGCCGTCGTCACCGGCGGGGCCACGGCCGAATCGTCGGTGGTGGCGGCGGCGGCGGGGGCCTCCTCCACGACCGTGGTCGTGGTGGCGCTCTCCGGCGCCACCTCCTCGGCGGGCGTGGCCTGCGCCTCGTCGGCGGATGCAGGGTGCGCACCCAGCGTGAGCAGGCAGAACCCCATGAGCAGACCCAGCAGCGCGACCCACCGCAGGGGCCTCGCTCGCTCGATCGTGGGGGTGTCGCTCACGCTGTTTCGGACCTGCTCCTGTCGGCGCTGCCGGGGCGCGAAGGGCGAAATCCCTTCGGGCTGGATGAGCGATGTCTAGCACGACGACCCCCGGGTGACAAGGCGCTCCGTGCCCTCTGACCTGCACTTTCACCCTGTTGGAGAAGTGTTGGAGAACCAACACTTCGCGTTGGAGCGAGGCCCTTTGGCGGGGTGGGGTTATCCCCAGGTGGTCAGCGGCGAGCGGGCCAGGTCAGGGAGATCTCCAACGGGGGCAGCTCCATCGGCCCTGGTTCCGGAGCATGACCCGGGCATCGGAGCGGCCGTCCACCGTCGCCCGGACGGTCAGCCGGCCCCCTCCCTCGACGATGGACAACACCCTCGAGGGCCCCGATGGAAGCCCCGACTGGACCGTCAGCTGGGGTCGCGCACCCCTCCCATCGGCATCCAGGACGAAGGTCCCGGAGCCCGTCGGACTGAGCTCGAAGGCCATCTCGCACACCCCTCCGGGGCAGTCACCGGGGGTCTCCGAGGGGGCCACCGGCGGGGTCACGACGGTGATCCGATCGCCTCCCGGGACGTAGATCAGGGTCACTTCGGAGGCCCGCACCGAGGCCCCGGCGGCTCCCTCGGGGGCCCGCAGGAGGACGCCGTTGGCCCCTCCATCGAGCGCCACAGTGGCCGCCCGACCGTCGGTCGCGACCACGCAACCGGTCGCCGGAGGGGGTCCCGCGACGCCGCCGACGGGGCACACCAGGACCCCGTTGGAGCCCCCGGTCAGCCCCCTCGCGACCACCTCCATTGTCCCCCCGGAGGCCTCCACCAGCACCCGCAGACCGGGCTCGGCGAGGGTCACCCCGACCACCGTGAAGGCCGCCGACCCCCCCGGCGGGACCGGTCGCGCCGACGGCGCGGGGGTCGTCGGAGGCCCGCTGGTGGAGCTCGTCGACGCCCTGATGGAGCTGTCCGAGGGCTCCCCCCGCCGCCCTCCCCCACCCCCACACGAGGCCAGCACGAGGGCCACCGCCAGCGCCCCGAGCCCTCCCGCCGCCGCCCCCGACCACCCCGCGAGCACCGCCGCGACCCCCCGTCGCGGTCGTCCCACGGCCCCTCGCAGCCCGTCCATCACACCCTCCAAACCGACGCCAAAGCGCCTCGCGAAACGCCAGGGACCGTCCGCCCAGGCCGCCCAAGGCGGCCCCCCCGGCCCCAAGAAACCGCCACGGAGCCCGCTCCATCAGCCGCCCATGGGACGCCGTCGGCCGCTCGAAGCCGCCGCAGGCGGCCCCCCCGGCTGCCGGCCGCAAACCGACAGCGCGCGCCACCAACACCGCAACACCAGGGTCCGAAGCCACGAAAAGCCCGCCCCGCAAGCTCCGCTTGCGGGGCGGTTTCCCCGTGGGCCCGGCTGGGATCGAACCAGCGACCGAGGGATTATGAGTCCCCTGCTCTGACCACTGAGCTACGGGCCCATGGGAGCCGGGCTCCAACGCTCCGGGGGTGGGACTCGAACCCACAACAAACGGCTTAACAGGCCGGCGCTCTGCCGATTGAGCTACCCCGGAATACCTACAAGCTGGCCCGTCCAACCTAGCAGCGCCCGGGCCCGCGCGCTTCTCGGTAGCGAGGGTTGCGGAAACCGCACCAACAGCTACCGAGAACGTGGCGCAGCGGGGCCGCTACTCCTCGTCCAGGTAATCGCGGCAGCTTCTGGCTGCGGATCGGGTGGCGGAGCTTGGCCAGGGTCTTGGCCTCGATCTGGCGGATGCGCTCCCGGGTCACGCCGAACTCGCGACCCACCTCCTCCAACGTCCGCACCTGCCCGTCCTCGAGGCCGAAACGGAGGCGGACGACCTGCCGCTCCCGCTCGCTCAGCTCCTCCAACGCCTCCCCCACCGCCTCCGACAACAGGGCCCGGGCGGCGGCGTCGGCCGGTGCCACCGCCTGTTGGTCCTCGATGAAATCGCCCAGCGAGGAGTCGTCCTCCTGGCCCACGGGCGTCTCCAGGGAGACCGGTTCCTGGGCGATGCGCTGGATCTCGCGCACCCTCGCCGGGAGCATGTCGACCTTGGCCGCCAGCTCCTCCACCGAGGGTTCGCGGCCCAGCTCCTGCAAAAGAACCCGCTGCATCCGCAGCACCGTGTTGATCGTCTCGACCATGTGGACGGGGATGCGGATGGTGCGGGCCTGGTCGGCGATGGCCCGGGTGATGGCCTGGCGGATCCACCACGTGGCGTAGGTGGAGAACTTGAACCCCTTGGTGTGGTCGAACTTCTCCACCGCCCGGATGAGGCCGAGATTGCCCTCCTGGATGAGGTCGAGAAAGAGCAGTCCCCGGCCCATGTGACGCTTGGCGATGGACACCACCAGGCGCAGGTTGGCCTCGATGAGCGCCTTCTTGGCCTGGAAGCCGTCGGCCACCAGCCGCTCCAACGGGGCCGCCTCGCTGTCGGGAATGCCGTTCGGGCCGTAGGCGAACTCCAACGCGGCGATGCCCGCCACCGCCTGCAGACCGGCCTCGATGCGCTGGGCCAGGGCCACTTCCTCGGGACCGGTGAGGAGGCTGACCTTGCCGATCTCCTTGAGGTACGTGCGCACCGGATCGGACGACCCGCCGGTGCGGGCATTGTCGGCCCGGCCCCCCAGCGGGGACCCGTCGGCGGCCCGTTCCGGCGCCGGGCGGGAGGGGCGGGGGGCGGAGTGCGCCGTACCGTTGGGGGTGGTGCCAGTGGGGAGCATCTCGTCGATGTCCTCGATGCTCTCGTCCAACTCGATCCCCTCGGCCGCCAGGCGGTGCCTGACGCTGTCGATCACACTCCGGCTCAACTCGACGTTCCTGAGGACTGTCATGACCTCGTCAGCGGTGAGGGAGCCGCGGCTCGACCCCTCACCAACAGGTCCTCGAACGCTTCTGAAGGGGCGCTCAACAGGTGAGATTCAGCCCCGTTCGGCTGGCTCATGCCTGTTGCTCCTCGAACCGGTCTACAAGCCAGAGTACCAACCGCCCGGTCGCATCCACGGCGGTCGTCTGGTCGCGCAGTTCCTCGACCGCCAGCTTGAGCCAGCCGACGTCGTCGGCGTAGCCCATGGGGTCGGCGGACTGGCGGGCGGTGGCATCCAGATCGGCGATGGCGCGGCGGGCCGCCTCCTCCGCCAGGCGGGCCATGACGTCGTCGGGATCGGCCTCGTCGTCCTCCACCGCCAGCCGCTGGAGGAGGGCAGAGGCGTCGGGATCGGCCCCCGCGATGGCCTCATGGAGGGTCGTCGACCGGCACAGGGCCCGGTAGCCGGCGAGGATCGTGGGGTCGGTGAAGAGGACGTCGTGGAGCCGGGAGGCCACCCGTTCCGGGTGGTGGACAGCCACCCGCAGCGCCTCCCGCTCGGGACCGCCCCGCTCGGCGCGGGAGCGTTGGGGAGTCGCCGGGCGGTCGAAGGGACGATTGGCGGAGGGCGGCGGCCGTCCTTCCAATAGCCGTCGGAGGCGGTCGGCGGGGATGCGCACCCGGTCGGCGACCTGCATCACGTACTGGTCGCGGACGAGGTCGCTGGGGTGCTCCCGGACCACCGCCATGGCCGCCTCGGCCGCCTTGGCCCGGCCCTCGGCGGTGCGGAGGTCGGCCCCCGCGGTGGCCCGCTCGAGGCGGAAGGAGAGGAACGGGCGGGCGTCGTCAATCGCCTGGCGGAGCGCCTCCGGATCGGACTGGGCCAGGCTGCCGGGGTCGGCACCGGCGGGCAGGGCCGCCACCGCGATGTCGACCTCGAAGCGGCGCTCCCACTCGTAGAACTTGGCCGCCGCGGCCTGGCCGGCGGCGTCGGCGTCGTAGGCCAGGACCACCCGCCGGGCGAAGTTCTTGAGGGTGCGGAAGTGGTCCTCGGTGAGGGCGGTGCCGCAGGTGGCCACCGCCCGGGGCCGGCCCACCGCGGCCAGGCCGATGACGTCGGTGTAGCCCTCGCAGACCACCACCTCCCCCGCCGTCACGATGTCGGACTTGGCCCAGTTGAGGCCGTAGAGGGTCCGGCTCTTGGCGTAGAGGTGGGACTCGGGCGAGTTCTTGTACTTCGGTCCCTGGCTCCCCGGAACGGCCCGTCCCCCGAAGGCGATGGCGTCGCCCCGCACGTCGAAGATGGGGAAAAGGAGCCGGGCCCGGAACTCGTCCTGCTGGCGGCCGATGCTGTTGATGCGGCCCAGGCCGGCGTCGTGGAGGACGTCGGACGGTAGACGGAGGGCCTTGCTCAGGGCGTCCCAATCGTCGGGCGCCCACCCCAGGCGGTAGGCCCGGACCACGTCGCCGTCGTAGCCCCGACTGCGCAGGTAGGACCTCGCCGGCGCCGCGTCCCGCCCGGTCAAGAGGCGTTGGTGGTACCACTCGACCGCCTTCTCCATCGCCTCCAACAGGGCCGCCCGCCGCTGGCGCTCCTGGGACACGGCGACGGTGTCGTAGTGGACCTGGATGCCGGCCCGGGCCGCCAGCCGCTCCACCGCGTCGGCGAAGTCGAGGTGCTCGACCTCCTGCACGAAGCGGATGGCGTCGCCCCCGGCCCCGCAGCCGAAGCAGTAGTAGAGCCCCTCCTCGGCGTTGACCGAGAACGAACCCGACTTCTCGGTGTGGAACGGGCACAGCCCCACCCACCGCCGGCCCACCCGCTTGAGGGCGATGTGCTCCGACGCGACCGCCACGAAGTCGGTGGCCGCCCGCACCCGGGCGATGTCGTCAGCGAGGATGCCCATCCGCCCACCAGTCTCGCGGGTCTACGGGCCAAGTGCTCCGCCGTCCGAGGTGCGCGAAGCTGCCGCTGGTGAGGACCCGGGCGATCGTTGAAGACGTTCGCCGGTTCCTGGCCTCGACTGGCAAGGCGGTGGACGGCGCCCGCCGGGACGATGAGCCTCTGGGAGTCACGCCGCCGGGATATGGGTCCCGACTGGGTCGAGCGAGGGCACACGTCGGCCCGCCGTCTCTGGCGAGCCGCCTATGGGCTGCACGTGACCGGGAACGTGCTGGCCGCCGGGTCGCTGGTGCTCCTCATGGCGGGCGCGGTGCGGGCGGTGATGCTCCTGCCCTTCAACCTCGGCGACGAGCCGGTCACGACCTACTCCATCGGCGCGGGCGTCATCACGGCCACGGGGGCGCTGTTCGGTCTCGGGAAGGGCAGGGTCGAGAAGGTCCTCCTGCAGGCCATTGCCGCCGGTGCCGTCGTCTACGGGTTGCGGTCGGAGCCCGACTTCGCCGTCGCCGTCCTCCAGGCGGCGCTGATCCTCGTGTACTGGTCGATCGCGGGACGGTCCGTCACCTGGCAGGTTACCGAGGCGGCGGCCGGCGGCCTGCCCGTCTCCCTCGGTCCTCCTCGGCCCCTGGACCGCCTGGCGTACTACCGGCCGGAGCGGCTCCTACTGACGGTGGGCGTGGTCCTGACAGCCAACGTCGGCGCCATCGGCTTCGCCGTCCGCGACCGGCCGTTCTGGCACATGACCGGCACCGTCCTCCTCCTCGTCGTCCTCCAGCTCCTGGTGCTGGTGGGCCTGCTGACCAAGATCGTCGTCGGCGGCCCGGTCATGACCAGATGGGCCAACGCTCAGGGCCGGCGCCTCCTCAAGTCGCTGAAACCGCCAGCGCCGGCCTACAGCCGGCACGGCGGAGCGTCAGCCCTGGGCGCCGCCGGTGAAGTTCCAGCTGGCCAGGCGCAGGCTGGGGACGTGGGCCCAGGCGCCCCACAGCTCGTAGAGGCGGGCGTCGTCGCCCAGTCCCAACACGTTGCCGGGGCCGAGCGCGTCCACGTAGGACTGGGTGAAGCGCAGGTTGCGGACGGCGCCCACGATCTTGCCCTTCTCGACCAGGAAGGTCCCGTTCCGGGTCAGGCCGGTGACGACCTGGGTCTTCGGGTCGAGGATCCGGGTGTACCAGAAGTCCGTGACCAGTAAGCCCCGCTCGACGTCGGCGACCAGTTCCTCCGGAGTCTGGTCGCCGCCGCCCATGAACAGGTTGGTCGGCATGGGCCCGGTGACCTCGCCGCCCGGCACCGCGTGGCCGGTGCTGCGGGTGCCGGCCCGCTTGGCCGTGCGCCGGTCGTGGACGAGGGCCCGGCACACGCCCTCCCGGATCAGGACCCGCTGCGCCTTGGGCGTGCCCTCGGCGTCGAAGGACACGCCGATGGCGCGGGGGTCGTTGACGTCGTCCCAGATGTCGATGGACTCGTCCAACAGGGCCGCCTTGGGCTTGATCCACGACCGGCCCTCGGAATAGGTCTTGGCGTTGAACCCGTCGCCCAGGAAGTCCAACATGTCGGCCACGCAGGCCGGCTCCAACACCACCTCGTAGCGGCCGGGCTCGATGTCGACCGGGTTGGCCGCGGCCCGGGCCCGCTCGGCGGCCAATCGGCCGGCGGCGGCCCCGTCGATGGCGCCGATGGTGGGGGCGAACTGCCAGCCCCGGGCGTCCGACGTCGCCGTGCGGTGGATGGCGTCGACCGCGGCCAGGGTGGCCCGGCCCCCGGCCCGGTGCTGGGCGTTGTTGGCGAAGTAGGTGTCCCAGCCCTTGGTGGCGCAGTAGCCGGCGGCCCTCGTTTCGCCGCCTCCCTCCCCAGAAGATCCGGCATCGACGAAGTCCTTCACCACCTGGGCCCGGATCTCGGGCTCGGAGAGGTGGGTCTTCGGGTCGTAGCGGTCGTCCTCCAGGGTGAGCCAGGCCGTGGGCGGGGTCAGGCCGGGCCAGTCGGGATCGACCGGGCGCAGGCGGGCCGACTCCATGGTCTCGTCCACCAGCCGGACCAGGCTGTCGTGGTCCATCCGGTTGGTGCTGCCGGTGGCGGCCCGGCCGTCGACCACCAGCTTGAGCCGGGCGAACTGCTTGTCCTCGGCCACGTTCTGGTGGATGAACGAGTTGGCGAAGCGGGTGAGGGCGGTCCGGCCCACGCCGACGGTGATCTCGGCCTCGGCCCGGTCGTCGATGATGATCAGGACCTCGAAGGCCTTGTCCCTGAGATCCACTATCTGGGGTCCACGATCTAGCCCCGGACCCCGACGCGGATGGCCCTGAACCGGGCCGGTACCGACGGGTGGCCGGTGTGGCCCACCTGCTCGGGCTGGCCCTTGCCGCAGTTGGGTGTGCCCCAGAAGATCCACTCCCCCGGCTTGCCCCCGCCCAGCATGTCGAGCGCGCCCCAGAACTGGGGCGTGATGCCGGTGTAGGTGGGGTTGCGCACCATCCGCCCGAGTTTGCCGTTCTTGACCTCCCGGCCTATCTCGCACCCGAACTGGAAGTTCAGCCGCTTGTCGTCGATCGACCACGACCGGTTGGTCTCCATGTAGATGCCGTCGTCGGTGGCCGCGATCATGTCGTCGAGGGTCGACGTGCCCGGGAGCAGGCCCACGTTGGTCATGCGGACCATGGGGATGCGGCCGTAGCCGTCCGATCGCACCATCCCGCCCGCCGGGAGGCCGGCGATGGAGGCCGAGTCCCGTCCCGAGAGGACGCCGACCCACAGGCCGTCCTTCACGATGTCGACCCGCTGGGCGGGCGTGCCCTCGTCGTCGAACCCGAAGCTGCCGAGGGCGCCGGGGAGGGTGGCGTCGGCGGTGATGTTCATCAGCTCGGAGCCGTACCGGAGGCTGCGTAGCTGGTCGAGGTCGAGGAAGGAGGTGCCGGCGAAGGCCGCCTCCCACCCGAGGATGCGGTCGAGCTCGATGGCGTGGCCGACCGACTCGTGGATCTGGAGGGCGAGCTGCTCGCTGCCGAGGATGAGGTCGACGGTGCCGGGTACGCACTGGGGGGCGTTGAGGAGCTCGACCGCCTCCTCCCCGATGCGGCGGGCGTTGCCGCGGAGGTCGGCCTCCCGGATGAGCTCGTAGCCGCGGGTGCCGAACTGTCCCCCGACGCCGCCGAACGACCGCCGCTGGGTCTCCTGCTCGCCGACCGCGGTGGCGGACATGGCCGTGCCGCACTCCACCAGGTGCTGGGAGATGCGGTGACCCTGGCTGGACACGAACCACTTCTCGGTGTCCCACGCCACGATGTAGGCGTCGGCCACCGACACGCCCTCGACATTGGCCATCTCGTTGGTGACGTCGACCAGGAGGTCGCCCTTCTCCGACAGGGAGACGGAGGCCGGGTGCTCGGTCCACGTCGAGTCCCAATGGGCCTGGAGGACGGGGACGTCGGCGAGGTTCAGGGGGGGGCCGGGCACCATGGCCGAGGCCCGGGCGATGGCGGTGGCCTGGTGGCCGGCGTCCCGGGCCTGGGCGTCGGTGGGCTCGGGCACCGCGAAGAAGCCCCATGAGGAGCCGAAGAGGCCCGCACGCCCACGCCCGCCGACTGCGAGCGGGCCACCTGTTCGAGGATGCCGTCGGTGGCCGACAGCTCCTCGGTGGTGATGATCATGGCCCGGGCGTCGGCGTAGGTGGCCCCCGCGGCCAGCGCCGCTTCGACCGCGGCACTGGCGACGTCGAACATGGTCCGGACCCTACCCGCCGCCCCACACCCCTCCGAACTGGTGACAGTTCCTGGGGTCGGGGCCGGAAATCGTCACCGGTTGGCGGCGACCTCCGAACTGGTGACAGATCCCTGGGTCAGGAGGGCCCCGGTTTTCGTCACCGGTTCGCCGGCGCTGCTAGGCGCCGCCGCCGAGGATGGCCTGGGCCGCGGCCAGGCGGGCGATGGGGATGCGGAAGGGCGAGCACGACACGTAGTCGAGGCCGGCCTCCCAGAACAAGGCGATGGACTCGGGGTCGCCGCCGTGCTCGCCGCACACGCCCAGCTTGAGACCGGGCTTGGTGGCCCGGCCCCGGGCCGCCCCCATCTTGACCAGCTCGCCCACGCCGCCCCGGTCGATCGTCTCGAACGGGTTGCGCTTGAGCAGGCCCTCCTCCAGGTAGAGCGACATGATCCGGCCCTCGATGTCGTCGCGGCTGAACCCGAACGTCATCTGGGTGAGGTCGTTGGTGCCGAAGGAGAAGAAGTCGGCCTCCTCCGCGATCTCGTCGGCCCGGATGGCGGCCCGGGGCGTCTCGATCATGGTGCCGATGGTGACGTCGACCGGGTCGGAGATGCCCGCGGTGGCGGCCGCGACCGCCTCCTCCACCCACCCCCGGGCCAGTCCCAGCTCCTCCCGGCTGACCGTCAACGGGATCATGATCTCGACCACCGGCGTGCCGCCCGCCGTCACCCGCTCGGCGGCCGCCTCCATCAGGGCCCGCACCTGCATGGCGTAGAGGCCGGGCTTGACCACGCCCAGGCGCACGCCCCGGGTGCCGAGCATGGGGTTGAACTCGTGCCAGTACTGGGCCGCCTTCAGCTCGCGCTGCTCCTCGGCCGACAGTTCGGTGCCGCCGGCCTGCTTCACCAGCAGGTCCTCGGTGCTCGGCAGGAACTCGTGAAGGGGCGGGTCGAGCAGGCGGACGGTGACGGGCAGCCCGTCCATCGCCTCCAGCACCTCGAGGAAGTCGGCCTTCTGGGCCTGGCGCAGCTGCTCGAGGGCGGCCGTCTCCTGCTCGGGCGTGTCGGCCATGATCATGGCCCGCACCACCGGCAGCCGGTCGCCCAGGAACATGTGCTCGGTGCGGCACAGGCCGATGCCCTCGGCCCCGAACTGGCGGGCGTTGGCCGCGTCGGGGCCGGTGTCGGCGTTGGCCCGGACCGCCATCTTGCCCGCCCGGATCTCATCGGCCCAGGTCAGAAGGGTTGTGAACTCGGGCGGGGGCTCGGCCAGGGTGACCGGGACCTCACCCAGCATGACCTTGCCGGTGGTGCCGTCGACCGAGATGGCGTCGCCCTCGCGCACCGTCACCCCCCCGGCGATGAAGCTGCGGCCGTCGATCTGGATCGACTCCGCGCCCACGACGGCGGGCTTCCCCCACCCGCGGGCAACGACGGCGGCGTGGCTCACCAGCCCGCCTCTCGACGTGAGGATCCCGGCCGAGGCGATCATCCCGTGGACGTCCTCGGGCGACGTCTCGGTGCGCACCAGCACCACCCGCTCGCCCCGCTCGGCGGCGGCGGCGGCGTCGTCGGCGGTGAAGTAGGCGTGGCCGACGGCGGCGCCGGGCGAGGCAGCCAGGCCCTTGGCGATCACGGGCGCGTCGGTCTTGGCGAACTGGGGGTGGAGGACGCCCTCCAGGTGGTCGCCCGTCACCCGCATGATGGCCTCTTCCTTGGTGAGGTTCATGCGGTCGTCGGTTGTCATGTCGACGGCCATGCGCAGGGCGGCGGCCCCGGTGCGCTTGCCCACCCGGGTCTGGAGCATCCACAGCTTGCCCTGCTCGATGGTGAACTCGGTGTCGCACATGTCGCGGTAGTGACGCTCGAGGCGCTCGAAGATGGCTTCCAGCTGGTCGAAGATGGCCGGGAACGTGGTCTTGAGGTCGCTGAGCGGGAGCGTGTTGCGGATGCCGGCCACCACGTCCTCGCCCTGGGCGTTGATGAGGAAGTCGCCGTAGGAGCCGGCCGTGCCGGTGGCGGGGTCGCGGGTGAAGCCGACGCCGGTGCCCGAGTTGTCGTCGCGGTTGCCGAAGACCATCGACTGCACGTTGACGGCGGTGCCCAAGTCGTGGGGGATGCGCTCCCGCACCCGGTAGGCCACCGCCCGGGCCCCGCCCCACGAGCCGAAGACGGCCTCGATGGCCCCTCTGAGCTGGTCTTTCGGGTCCTGGGGGAAGGGATTGCCAGTGTGGCGCTCGACGATGGCTTTGAAGTCGTCGGCCATCGTGGCCAGCTCGTGGGCGGGGACGGCGGCGTCGCTGTCGACGCCCGACCGCTCCTTGCCCTCCTCGAATCGTTGGTCGAACATCTCGCCCGGCACCCCGAGCACGATCCGCCCGTACATCTGCACGAAGCGGCGGTAGCTGTCGTAGGCGAAGCGCTCGTCGTCGGTCTGCTTGGCCAGGCCCCGCACCGACTCGTCGTTGAGGCCGAGGTTGAGGACGGTGTCCATCATCCCCGGCATGGAGAACTTGGCCCCCGACCGCACGCTCACCAGCAGGGGGTCGTCGGAGTCGCCGAGGCGCTTGCCCATCGACGCCTCCAGCCGCTCGAGCGCGTCGGCGACCTCGGCGGACAGCCCATCGGGCCAGCCGCCGTCCATGTACGCCCGGCAGGCGTCGGTGGTGATGGTGAAGCCGTGAGGTACGGGCAGCCCGAGGACCGAGGTCATCTCGGCCAGGTTCGCCCCCTTGCCGCCAAGGAGGTCCTTCAGGCTCATGGGGGGCACGGCGTGCTCATGGGAGAAGTCGAAGACGTACGTCACGGAAGTCAGCCTAGTGGGACCGTCCGCACACGCATCCTGAGCCCGTCGCGGTGTTCGGGGGGGAGGGTGTCGAACCGGAGGGACAGGTCTTGGGGCGGAATGTCCCACTCGTAGCCCCGGAGGAGGACGGCCAGGAACGCGAGTACGACGACGCTGGAGTAGTCCCGACCGAGGCACAGGTGGCCGGTCGGGAGACCCGCCCCCTGAGGGATGAACGCCATCGGGTGGGCCTCGTGTTCGGCCCGCCCCGGCCCGAAGCGGTCGGGGTCGAAGGTGTGGGGGTCGGCGAAGACGGCCGGATCGAGGTTGGAGACGCGCAGGGACAGGTACACCCGCCACCCGGCCGGGATGTGGCAGCCCTGGAACGTGAAGTCCCGCCGGGCCCGGCCGAAGGTGAGGGGGACGAGGGGCACGATGCGCTTCGCCTCCATCACCACGGTGGTGGCGGTGGCCATGCGCCGGAGGCCGTCGAGGGTGAGGGGACGGCCGGCCTCGGGTGCGTTTTCCGCTAGTTCGGCCCGGCAGCGGGCGGCGAGGTCGGGGAGCTCGGGCAGGCGGCGGACGACCTCGGCCAGAAGGCCGCAGACGATGAAGCCGGCGAGCACGATGTGGTGGATCTCGAAGACGGCCTCGTCGTCGGTGCAGCCCCGGCCGTCGGGGGTACGGGCGGCCAGCAGCCGCGACAGCCCGTCCTGGCCACCGGCGCCGGGCGCGGCCGCCCGGCGTTCGGCGATGACGCCCCGGATGGTGACGAGCAGCCGGTCGCGGGCCTTTCGCCCCCGCCAGTAGGGAGTCCCGGGGGCGACCACCGGTGGGGACACCAGGCCATTGAGCAGGCGGCCGTAGTCGCGGCAGATGCCGTCGGTGACGGGGCCGGGCTCGAGTCCGAGAATGTTGAGGCAGATGGCCTCGATGGCCAGTCGGCGCAGCTCGACGGTGGCCGAGACCTCGCCGTCGGGTCCGGCGGCCCACTCCGCCAGCCGCCGTTCGAAGAGTCGTTGCAGGTCAGGAAGGTAGTGAGCGAGCGCGTCGGCATCGACGGCGGCCAGGGTGATGCGCTTGAGGTCGAGGTGACGGTCGCCGTCGAACATCTCCATGTTGAGCCCGCCGAAGTAGTCGACCAGCGGTTGCGGGTGGGCGTTCTCCCGGCTGATGAGGTCGTCGTCGTAGAACGCCTCGGCCGCGTCGAGGCCGGTGACGAAGGCGACCCTGCGCCCGAGGATCCTCGACTTGAAGACGGGGCCGTGGCGGCGGTGGCGGTCCTCGAGGAAGCCGAACGGGTTGCGCAACAGGGCCAGCGACTCCCCGAAGTACGGCGGGCCGAGCGTCCGGGAGGCCTGGCAGTGCTCATGGCGCGGACGCCAGGCTATCGAAGCGACCGGCGGCTACCGTTGACCGGGTGTCCGACGGGGCTGCGCGCGAGGCGATCGTCAACGAGCACATGCGGCTCGAGAACAGCCACGACTTCCCCGCGTGCATCGGGGTCTTCCACCAAGCCCGGTACGAGGTCCTCCCCACCGCCGAGGTCTACGACGGGCCCGAGGCGGTCGACGGCTTCCTCGAGCAGAACCGCTCGGCGTTCCCCGACTTCGTCTTCACCCCCACGAGGGTGATGGGCGGCGCCGACGCCGTCCTCGTCGAGGGCCGATTCGTCGGCACCCACCTGGGGACGTGGCGGGGCCTGTTCGCCACCGGCCGCCAGGTCGACTTCCCCATGGCCCTCGTGTTCGAGTTCGACGACGACAAGATGGTGAACGAGCGGGTCTACTTCGACCTCAACTCGCCGCTGCAGCAACTCGGCGTCGGCGACGACCCCAACGGTCTGCGGTTCAAGCTCACCCTCGGCCTCAGCCACCCGTTCGCCATCTTCAAGACGATCCTGCGCAAGCTGTCGCCGTTCAAGCGACGCCCGCCCAAGCGCCGGTCGTCCGACTCCGCCGGCTCGGCCGAGTCCGCCGAGGCCTCCAGCTCGGCCGAGTCCGCCGAGGCCTCCGAGGCCTCCGAGTCCTCAGCCTGAGAGGCGCTCCCGGAGGTACTCGACCAGCCGCTCGATCGGCACCCGGTCCTGGGCCAGGGTGTCGCGGTCGCGGACGGTGACGGCCTTGTCGTCGAGCGTCTCGAAGTCGATCGTGACGCAGTAGGGCGTGCCCGCCTCGTCCTGGCGGCGGTAGCGGCGGCCGATCGACTGGGTCTCGTCGTAGTCGCACATGAAGTGCGGCTTGAGCAGGTCGTAGACCTCCTTCGCCGTCGGGGTGAGGGTGTCCTTCCGCGAGAGCGGGAGGACCGCGACCTTGGTGGGCGCCAGCCGGTGATGCAGGCGCAGGACGGTGCGGGCCTCGCCACCGACCTCGTCCTCGTCGTAGGCGGCCAGGAGGAAGGCCATCATCGAGCGGCCCACGCCGGCCGCGGGCTCGATCACGTGGGGGACGTAGCGCTCGCCGCTGGTCTGGTCGAAGTACTCCAGCCGTTCGCCGGAGAACTTGGCGTGCTGGGTGAGGTCGTAGTCGGTGCGGTTGGCGATGCCCTCCAGCTCGCCCCATCCCCACGGGTAGAGGAACTCCACGTCGGCGGTGCCGGCCGAGTAGTGGGAGAGCTCCTCGGGGTCGTGGTGGCGGAGGCGGAGGGACCCGGCGGGGATGCCCAAGTCGGTGTACCAGCGCAAGCGCTCCTCGCACCAGTACTCGAACCACTTCTGCCCCTGGTCGGGGGGGACGAAGAACTCCATCTCCATCTGCTCGAACTCGCGGGTGCGAAAGATGAAGTTGCCGGGCGTGATCTCGTTGCGGAACGACTTGCCCTGCTGGGCGATCCCGAAGGGCGGCTTCTTGCGGCTGGTCTGCACCACGTTGGCGAAGTTGACGAAGATCCCCTGGGCCGTCTCCGGCCGGAGGTAGGCGACGGAGCCCTCGTTCTCCACCGGGCCCACGTGGGTCTTGAACATGAGGTTGAACGGCCGGGCCTCGGTGAGGTCGTGGGATCCGCACTTGGGGCAGGCGTCGCCGATCTGATCGGCCCGCCACCGCTCCTTGCAGTTGCGACAGTCGACCAAGGGGTCGGTGAAGGTGGCCAGATGCCCACTGGCCTCCCACACCTTGGGGGCCATCAGGATGGCCGCGTCGAGGCCCACGATGTCGTCGCGCTCCTGGACCATCGCCCGCCACCAGGCTTCCATCACGTTCCGCTTGAGGAGCACCCCGAGCGGCCCGTAGTCGTAGGTCGACCGGAACCCGCCGTAGATCTCGCTCGACGGGAACACGAACCCCCGCCGCTTGGCCAGGTTGACGACCTTCTCGGTCAGATCGGGCATCCGGACGATCGTAGTGGGGCCGGGTCATGCCGCCTCCGGAATGAGGCGGCGGACGGCACGGAGCAACTCCCGTCCATCGGCCGCATCCTCGGGCGTCGCCCGCAGCAGCGTCCACCCGGCGGCCACGATCCGGTTGCCCCGGACCCGGTCGCTGCGGAACGGCCCCCGGCCGGCGTGCCATCGGAAGCTGTCGAGCTCGATTGCGACCTTCGGCGACGGGTCGCCCAGGTCGATCCGGGCCACGAACCCGCCCTCGTGGAAGATCTCGTACTGCGGGACGAAGCCCGTGAACCCGGCCTCGACGAGCCCCCGGGCGATCCGCATCTCGGCCACGTTGGCGGCGGTGCGCTCGGGATTCCACGCCTCGAGAATGGCTCTCATCGACACCGAGCCGGGGCGGGGCCGAACCTTTCGAGCCGCCGCAGCAGGTCCTCGAGGCTCGCCAACCGCCGGCAGAGGATGTCGTCGACCGCCTCCTCGAGCAGGTCGGGACTCACTCGGCCGGCCAGATCGAGCACGGTGCGGGCAGGCCGGGTCACGGGGATGCGGTCGTGTGAGGTGCGATCGCTCGGACCGAAGTCAAGGCTCCGGTGGACGACGGCCAGCGCGTTGCGGGCGCCTCTTCCCGGCGGCACGGTGATCTCGAGCGGCCCCGGCCGAAAGCCGGACATCGCCCAGATCACCGCCGCCGAGCGATGGGAAGCCACCGCTCCCGGACCCGATAGGAGGCACGCCCCGAGCGCCCGCTGGTGCCAGGTGACGGGGGCGCCGTTCACCCGATAGAGGCCGCGGGCGACACGAACCCATCGGCCGGTGGCCAATCGGGTATCGATCATGGCCGGCGTGGCGCCGACGGCGACTGCCTGGGCGTGCGTGATCAGGCTCCGCTGGCGGCTCGCCAACCGGGCAACGGCGGCGTCGAAGGTGAGAATCCGTGCCATCGACGTCGAAGATAGCCAGAGGGTGTGACAACGTGTCATCCGGTGTGCAGTTATGTGGGATATACCGACATAACTGCACACCGACGGCGACACGGGCGGTGCCGGCGGCAGTGGCGGCGGCGGCAGCGGCGGGGGCGGCGCTCGCGGGCAGTCGTCAGTGGCGGTCCATGAGGCCGACGGACCGGAGGCGGCGCTCGAGGTGGTGTTCCAACGCACGGGTGGCCAGGCGGGAGACCTCGGTGGTGGCGGGGCCGGCGGGGGTGTTCAGCGCCGCCCCCAGATCGCCGCCCAACACCAGTCGCACCAACGCCAACCCCTCTTCCGACACCGGCGAGCCCCCACCAACCCGAGCGCACGACCGGCACAGCACGCCCCCCTGCTCCTGGTCGAAGGCGCACAGCCCGTCCCCCGCCCCGCACACCACGCACTCGTCCAGATACGGGTGGAACCCCTCGGCCGCCAACACCTTCAAGAAGAAGGCGGGGACGAGCAGCGGCGCGTCGCGGGCCGCCAGCGCCCGCAGCCCACCCAGCAGCATCTGGTAGAGCCGGGTGTTGGCGTGCCCCTCCTGCGCCACCTGGTCGCACGCCTCGAGCAGCGAGTGGGCCTTCGACAGCCGGTCGAGGTCCTCGCGGACCGTCCGGAACACCTCCACCGTCTCCGCCTGGGTCACGATGTCGAGCTCGCGGCCCTCGTACATCAGCAGCGACACGTGCACCATGGGCTCCAACCGTGACCCGAACCGGGACTTGGTCTTGCGCACCCCCTTGGCGACGGCCCGCACCTTGCCCCGGCCCGCGGTCAACAGGGTGACGATGCGGTCGGCTTCCCCCAGCTTGATCGTCCGCAGCACGACCCCGTGCTCCCGGTAGAGACCCACGGCTCAAGTATCGGCGGGATCGCCTCGGTGGCGGGCGATGCCCGGGTACGATCGAGCCCCGTTGAGGCAAGGATGGCGCTGATCGGTCGGTTCGGGATCGGGTTGGCCGCCCTGGCGATGGCGACCGCCGGCTGTGGCGACCCGGAGCCGGCCGCGACCCCCTCCCCCGTCACCACCGCCACGACCGCCCCGACCACCACCCCGACGGCCCCGTCGTCCACCGGGCCCACCACGACGACCATGCCGTCCACCCCGCCCACCCCGTCCACCCCTCTCGGACCGGAATGGCGGCAGCAGGACGGACGGGTGCTCATCGAGGCGGTGGCCTCCGGCGATCCCCAGCAGCTCCTCGCCGACCTCGTCGTCCTCGGCCTCACCGACGGCGTGGTCGCCGGCCGCCTCGTCAACGGATGGCTCCCGGTGGAAGCCTTCGACCAGGCGACGCAGCTCCCCAGTCTCCAGTTCGTCCAGCCCACGGGCGCCGGGACCGGCACCTGACCGAGAAGGAAGGCGATCACCGATGAACCCCCGGAAGCTCCCGCTCCTGGCCCTGGGCGCGACCCTGGCCCTGGTCCTCGCCCTCACCACCCCTTCGGCCGGCGCCCAGTCCACGTCGACCGCGGCCCCGCCGCTCACGCCGGCGGAGAAGCTCATGGACCGCCTCGGCGACCAGGCCACCTCGCCCACCGGCCGGTCCATCCCCCGGCTGGTGACGGTGGACGCCACCGCCAGCGGGAACGCGGCCCAGCTCCTCGCCGACCTGACAGGGCTGGGGCTGGTCGACGGCGCCTCCTACGGACGGATGGTCAGCGGCCGCCTGCCCACCTCCGCCCTCGTGGCCGCGTCCCAGTTGGCCAGCCTCAAGTTCATGCGCGAGGCGGGGGCCGGCACCGGTGTGGGCAACGTCGACAGCCAGGGCGACGCGGCCATGGGCACCGACCTCCTGCGGGCGGCCCTCGGCGTCGACGGCACCGGCGTCACCGTGGGCACCATGTCCGACAGCTTCAACTGCCTCGGCGGGGCGGCCGGCGACGTCACCGCCAACGACCTCCCGGCGGGCGTGAACAACCTCGACGAGGGCCCCTGCGCGGGCGCCACCGACGAGGGGCGGGGGATGATGCAGCTCATCCACGACGTGGCCCCCGGCGCGGCCCTGTCGTTCCACACCGCCTTCCAGGGCCAGGCCGACTTCGCCCAGGGGATCACCGACCTGCGCAACGCAGGCGCTGACATCATCAACGACGACGTCTTCTACTTCGCCGAGCCCTTCTACCAGGACGGCGTCATCGCCCAGTCGGTCGACGCCGCCGTCGCCGCCGGCGTCCCCTACTTCTCCCTGGCCGGCAACTTCGACCGCCTGGCCTACGAGAGCGGCTTCCGGGACTCGGGGAACAACGGCTGCGGCGGCCGCCTGCACGACTTCGACCCCGGCCCCGGCGTCGACACCCGCCAGCGGGTCACCATCGGCGCCGGCTCGACCGCCACCCTGTCCTTCCAGTGGGACCAGCCCTTCTTCAGCGTCAGCGGCGCGCCCGGATCCGCCAACAACATGGACCTGTGCCTGATCAACGTCGCCACCAACACGGTCGTGGCCAGCGGGGTGAACAACAACGTCGGCAACGACCCGGTCGAGGTGGTGGGCTTCGCCAACCCGGGGGCGGCGACCAACACCCTCTTCGACATCCAGCTGTCGCGGGTGGCGGGCGCCAACCCGGGCCGGATGAAGTACATGGACTACGGCCAGAGCGGCGGGTTCACCATCAACGAGTTCGCCACCAACAGCCCCACCCTCGTGGCCCACGCCAACGCCACCAACGCCGAGGCGGTGGGGGCCGCCTTCTACGACAACACGCCCGTGTTCGGTGTCAACCCGCCGGTGGCCGAGCTGTTCTCGTCGGCCGGGGGGACCCCGATCCTGTTCGACACCGCCGGCAACGCCGTCGGCCCCATCATCCGCAACAAGCCCCGCATCGTCGCCCCCGACGGGTCGAACACCACCTTCTTCGGCAACGACATCGCCGATCCGGGCGACGGCTCCGACGCCGACGCCTTCCCCAACTTCTTCGGGACCTCGGCCGCCACGCCCCACGCGGCCGCCTTCGGCGCCCTCCTGCTGGAGAACACGCCGGCGCTGACGCCTGCGCAGCTGTACGCCGCGCTCGAGGCGACGGCGATCGACATGGGGCCGCCCGGCTTCGACTTCGACACCGGCCTCGGTTTCATCCAGGCCCAGTCGATCGTGGGCGCGGCCTGCGCCGCGGTGCCCCCGCCCGGCCCCGGCGCCATCATCGTGGCCGCTCCGGGACTCATCACCATCGGGACGCCGAATGCCGACGTCATCTTCGGCACCGCCGGCGCCGACCGGATCGTGGGCCTGGGCGGCGCCGACCTCATCTTCGGCCAAGGGGGCGACGACGAGCTCGCCGGGGGCGACGGGGGGACACCCTGTGCGGCGGAGCCGGCGCGCTCGACCGGATCGACGGCGGCAACGGCGACGACACCCTGTCCGGTGACGCCGGCAACGACGACCTCGCCGGTGGGATCGGCAACGACCGCCTCTTCGGCGGCTTGGGCGTCGACCGTCTCGTCGGGGGGGCGGGCACCGACATCTGCCTCGCCGGCAACAACGTCGGCGACCAAGCCGTCAACTGCGAGGCCTGACCCGAGCCGGCGGCGGGCGCCGGCGGCACCACCGGCGGCCCGTCGTACTCGATGCCCCCGAAGCGGCGGTCCCGCGACTGGAACTCGCGCACCGCCTCGTACAGGTGCTCGCGGCGGAAGTCGGGCCAGAGCACCTCGGTGAAGACCAGCTCGCTGTAGGCCAGCTCCCATAACAGGAAGTTCGAGATCCGGTACTCCCCCGACGTGCGCACGACCAGGTCGGGGTCGGGCATGTCGGGGGCGTACAGATGGTCGCGGATGCCCTTCTCCGTCAGCTTGTCGGCGGGCACGCCCGACGCCAGCAGCGACTTCACCGCGTCCACGATCTCGGCTCGGCCCCCGTAGTTGAAGGCGATCGTCAAGGTCATCGTCTGGTTCTTGGCCGTCAGGTCCAGGGCCTCGTCCATCCGCCGCACCAGTCGACGGGGCACCCGCCAGTCACGGCGGCCCATGAACCGGATGCGGACGTCGCGGTCGTGCAGCTCGTCCCGCCGGCGGGTGAGGATCCCCTCGTTGAAGCGCATCAGGTAGCGGACCTCGTCGACCGGCCGCTTCCAGTTCTCGGTGGAGAAGGCGTAGACCGTCAGCCACTTCACGCCCAGCTCGAGCGCCCCTTCGACGGTGTCGAAGAGGGCCTCCTCGCCCGCCCCGTGGCCCTCGGTGCGGGGCAGGCCGCGCTTCTGCGCCCACCGGCCGTTGCCGTCCATCACCACGCCGATGTGGACCGGGATCCGGTTCGGATCCAGGTCGTCGAGCCTGAGCGCCCCCGCGGGGTTCTCCTCCACCGACCCAGGGTACAAAGCCGGCGTGCTCGACAGGCTCGACCGGTGGGCGGAAGGCAAGAACTTCCGCCTGCTGCGCACGGGCATCCGGGTCCAGAGGCGCTATGGCGAGCTCAACGGCAACTACATGGCCTCGGCGGTGACCCTGTCCAGCTTCTTGTCGATCTTCCCCCTGCTCCTATTCGCAGTCGCCGTCCTCGGGTTCTTCGCCGCCGGGTCGCCCGACCTGGCCGGCAGCGTGGTCGACCGCCTGGGGCTCACCGGGGATGCGGCCAAGGCCGTCACCGACACCATCGCCACCGCCGAGCGCAGCCGCCGGACGGCATCGATCGTGGGCGTCGTCGGCCTGTTGTGGTCGGGGCTCGGCTTGGTGGCCGCCCTCCAGTACGCGATCAACACCTCGTGGCAGGTCACCGGCCAGGGCTGGAAGGACAAGCTCAAGGGCCTGGCCTGGCTGGGCGGCGCCTCGCTGCTCTTCGTGGGCTCGTTCGCGGTCAGCGCCGCCCTCAACTACAAGCCCCTTCCGGACTGGCTGGCGCCCCTCAACATCCTCGTCGGCCTCGGGCTCAGCCTGGCCCTGTGGCTGTGGACCATGAAGGCTCTCTCCAACCGCGATGTCGGATGGAAGGTGTTGCTGCCGGGGGCGGTGGTGGGCGCCATCGGGTTCGAGGCGCTCAAGCTGATCGGCTCGGTGTACGTCCCCCGGCTGGTGGCGTCGTCGTCCGCCCTCTACGGCTCGCTGGGTGTGGTGTTCGCCATCCTCGCCTGGCTGCTCTTCTTCGGACGCCTGATCGTCTACTCGGCGGTGGTCAACGTGGTGCGGTGGGAGGAAGATCACGGCACCGTCACCGTCGACCTCCCCGTCCCCAAGGTGCCGGGCGAGGTCCCCACCGAGGCCACCCGGGCAGGCGAGATCCCGGTCGGCGCGATCCACCGCACTGCCTGACCTCCCTACAGTCCTCGGGGTGATCACCGTCGCCCCCTTCGGCTCGTGGACCTCGCCCATCACCGCCGACCGGCTGGTGGAGAACGCGGTGTCGCTGGGACAGGTGGTGGTCGACGGCGACGACGTCTGGTGGAACGAGGGGCGGCCGGCGGAGGGCGGTCGGCAGGTGATCGTGCGGTGGACGCCCGGGGCGTCAGCGTCCGGTGAGCCCGTCGACGTGCTGCCGGCCGGGTTCTCGGCCCGGACCACGGTCCACGAGTACGGCGGCGGATCGTTCGCGGTCCGGGACGGCGTGCTGTGGTTCGCCAACTTCGCCGACCAACGGGTGTACCGGCTCGACCCGGGCGCGTCGGAGCCGGTCGCCGTCACTCCTCCTGGCGCCCGCTACGCCGACTTCGCGGTGAGCCCGGACGGGGCCCGCGTGGCGGCGGTGCGAGAGCGCCATCTCGAGTCGGGTGAGGTCGTGAACGACCTGGTCGGGGTGCCCGATGAGGTGGTCGCCGGGGGGCACGACTTCTACGCCGCCCCTCGATGGTCGCCGGCGGACGGGCGGCTGGCGTGGCTGTCGTGGGACCACCCCAACATGCCGTGGGACGGCACGTCGCTCTGGGTCGACGGCGCGCTGGTGACCGGCGGGCCCGACGAGTCGATCTCGCAGCCGGCGTGGGCGCCCGACGGCGGCCTGCTGTGGACGTCGGACCGCACCGGCTGGTGGAACCTCTACCGGGACGGCCACGTGGTGGTCGAGGAGGACGCCGAGTGGAGCGGCCCCGACTGGGTGTTCGGGCTGTCGACCTACGCGGTGCTGCCGTCCGGGACGGTGGTGGCGGCCCGGACCAAGGACGGGCTCGGTGAGCTGACGGTCGACGGCGTGCCCGTGGCGACCCGCTACACCTCGTTCTCGTCGGTCCGGGCCTACGGGGAACGGTCGGTGGTGGCGGTGGTGGCGTCGGCCACCGAGGCGGCCGCCCTGGTCCGGATCGACCTGGCCGACGGGGCCGTCGACGTGCTCCGCCGCAGCCGGCCGGCGACATTCGACGCCGGCTACCTGTCGGCCCCCCGGCCCGTGACCTTTCCCACCGACAGCGGGCTCGAGGCCCACGCCCTCTACTACCCGCCCGCCAACCGCGACTTCGAGGCCCCCGCCGGGGAGTTGCCGCCGCTGGTGGTCATGAGCCACGGGGGGCCGACGTCGGCCGCCCGGTCCGAGCTCAACCTCACCATCCAGTACTTCACCAGCCGGGGCCTGGCCGTGGCCGACGTCGATTACGGGGGGAAGCTCGGGCTACGGACGGGAGTACCGGCGCCGGCTCGACGGGCAGTGGGGCGTCGTCGACCTCGCCGACTGCGTCAACGCGGCCCGGTACCTGGCCGCGTCGGGGCTTGTCGACGGGCGGCGGATGGCGATCCGGGGCGGGAGCGCGGGCGGCTTCACCACCCTGTGCGCGCTCACGTTCTCCGACGTCTTCGCCGCCGGTGCCAGCTACTACGGCGTGGCCGACCTGGCCGCCCTGGCCACCGACACCCACAAGTTCGAGTCCCGCTACCTCGACCGGCTGGTGGGCCGGTGGCCGGAGGCAGCCGACGTCTACCGCCGGCGGTCGCCCATCCACGCCGCCGACCGCCTGTCGGCGCCGGTCATCCTGTTCCAGGGCCTGGAGGACAAGGTCGTCCCGCCGGCGCAGGCCGAGATCATGGTCGAGGCACTGCGGGCCAAGGGCCTGCCGTTCGCCTACGTGACGTTCGAGGGTGAGCATCACGGCTTCCGCCAGGCGACGACCATCGTGCGGGCGGCCGAGGCCGAGCTGTGGTTCTACGGCCGCATCCTCGGCTTCGACCCGGCCGACGACATCGAGCCGGTCCCCGTGGCGAACTGGTGACGCTGACGGCCACGTGTGGGCGGCAACCGTCACCAGTTGGCGACCCCAGCCGAACCGGTGACGCTGACGGCCACCTGTGGGCGGCAACCGTCACCAGTTGGCGACCCCAGCCGAACTGGTGACGCTGACGGCCACCTGTGGACGGCAACCGTCACCAGTTGGCGGCCCCCAGTGCGAACCGGTGACGTTCCTCGGGGACAGGGACCGAAACTCGTCACCGGTTCGGAAGGGCGAGGGCTGCCCGGGTGGCTTCGACGTCGGCCGCCACCTGTCGGGCGAGCGCGTCGGCGGACTCGAACCGCACCTCGTCCCGCAGGCGGCGGGCGAAGCGGACCCGGCCCGTCTCGCCGTAGAGATCGCCGGTGAAGTCGAGCAGGTAGGCCTCCAGGACGACCGGGCTCCCGGGGCCGTGGAACGTGGGCCGGACACCGAGGGAGATGGCGGCCTGGTGGGCGGACCCGTCCTCCCGGACGTACCACCCGGCGTAGATCCCCTCCGAGGGCAGCAACACGTCGGGGGGGACGGCCACGTTGGCGGTGGGGAAGCCCAGCTCCTTCCCCCGCCGATCGCCGCCCGCCACCGGCCCCCGCACCTCGTGCAGCCGGCCCAGCAGGGCCGCCGCCCCGTCGACGTCGCCCGCCGCCAGCAGCCGGCGGATGGCCGTCGACGACACCGGTCCGGCCGCGCCAGGCACCTCGACCAGGTCCAGTCCGACCACGTCGAAGCCGGCGCGGGCCCCGCCGCCCGCAACAGCTCGACGTCGCCCCGCCGTTGGCGGCCGAAGCGGAAGTCCTCCCCCACGATCACGGCCCGGGCGCCCAGCCCGTCGACCAGGACCTCCTGCACGAAGTCCTCCGGCTCCTCCTGCGAGCGCTCCCAGTCGAAGCGGACCACCACGACCACGTCGACGGAACCGGTGGCGTCGAGCAGCTCCAGCTTCTGGTCGAGGTCGGTGAGCAACTTGGGGGCGGCCTCCGGGCGCACGACCGTGGCCGGGTGGCGGTCGAAGGTGACGACCGTGGCCGTCGTGCCGGTTGCGTCGGCCAGCCGCCGCAGCTCGCCCAGGACGGCCCGGTGCCCGAGGTGGACCCCGTCGTAGGACCCGATGGTGACCGTCGACCCGGCGCGCGGCCGCTCCACCGAGGCCAGGTCGTGCACGATCTCCATCGGCGGGGAAGCTACCCGGCCATCACCACGGACGGTTTCACCCGTCCGTCGGGACGGAGCTCGTACACCGCCAGCAGCCCGCCGTCGGCGTCGACGACCGCCCACGGACCGTCGCCCGCCCACGCCTTGTCGAGCACGGCGCCGTGGGCCACGGCGGCCGCCACCTCGGCGTCGACCGACTCCACCGGATAGCCCCGCAGCGCCACCGCCGGCGGCAGCACGTGCTCCAGCCCGAGCGACTCCAGGGCGACCGCGTCGGCCAACACGAACGAACCCACCGCTGTCCGCCGCAGCCGGCGGAGGTGGGCCCCTCCCCCCAAGGAGGTACCCAGGTCGGCGGCGAGGGTCCGCACGTAGGTGCCGGACGAGCAGTCGACCTCCACCGCGAACACCGACGGGTCGTCGGTCGCACCCACGTCAAAGCGGGTAACCGTCACCCGGCGGGGGGACCGCTCCACCTCCACCCCGGCCCGGGCCAGCTCGTGCAACCGCCGCCCCCCGACCTTCACCGCCGACACCATGGGCGGGATCTGCTCGATCTCGCCCATGAACCGGGCGGCGGCGGCGGCCACGTCCGACAGCCCGACGCCGCTCATGTCGTGCACCGCCACCACCTCGCCGGCGGCGTCCAGCGTCGATGTCTCCACCCCCAGGACGACCTCCCCGACGTAGGACTTGGGCAGCCCGGTGAGGTACTTCAACAGGCGGGTGGCCCGACCCAGGCCCAGGACCAGCACCCCGGTGGCGTCCGGGTCGAGGGTGCCGGCGTGGCCCACCCGGCGCTGCCCGTAGATGCGGCGAGCGCGCCCGACCACGTCGTGCGACGTCCACCCGGCTGGCTTGTCGACGACGGCTAGGCCGTCGACGGTGGGACGGTCGGTCAGTGGGAAGCCCCGCCCGAGCCGCCCGAGCCACCCGAGCCGGCCCCGCCCACGACCGGCAACGCCTCCCGGAGGGCGGCCAGCACCTCGGCCACCGGCCGGTCGGACGTGAACCCGGCCGCCGACTTGTGGCCGCCGCCGCCGAAGTCGGTGGCCACCGCGCCCACGTCGAAGTCGGTGACGGCCCGCAGCGACACCTTGGTGCCGTCGGGGGTCTCCTTGAGGACGGCCGACACGTCGGCCTCGGTGGCCCGGCGGATGAGGTCGATGAGTCCTTCGGTCTCCTCGATGTCGACCCCGTGGCGGACGAGGTCGTCGGCCGACACCCACGTGGCGACGAAGCGGCGGTCGGGGTCGAGCACCGCCCGCTGGAGGGCGTCGCCCGCCAGCCGCAGGTAGGCCAGGCGGTGCTCCTCGAACAGCTGGCGGTTCATGGCCGGGATGGGCAGGTCGAAGGCGGCCAGCTCCTCGGCCAGGGCGAACACCCGGGGGTGGTGCCCTCGTACTGGAACCGGCCGGTGTCGCACACCAGACCGGTGTAGAGGCAGACCGCCGCATCCCGCGTCAACGGCCAGCCCAGGCGCTCGAACAGCTGGCGGACGATGACCGCCGAGGCCGCCGCGGTGGGGTCGATGACGTTGATGGTGCCGTAGCCGTCGTTGGTGACGTGGTGGTCGACGACGATCAGCTCACGAGCCGCCTGCGCCGGCGGGCCCAGCTCGGCCAGGCGACCGAGGGAGCCGCAGTCGAGCGTGATCATGAGCTCGGGGGCGGGAGGGAAATCGGCCGGCTTGGTGACCAGCTCCAACCCCGGGAGGAACGAGTAGTGGGGGGCGACCACGAACGGCTCCGGCCAGGAGGACACCACCGTCCGGCCCGCGGCCAGGGCCAGGTGGTGGATGGCGAGCATGGAGCCGAGGGCGTCGCCGTCGGGGGTGTGGTGACACGCCAGGGCCAGCGTGCCGGTGTTGGCCGCGATCACCTCCGCCGCCCGGTCGAGGGCTGCCGCCTGCGCCCCTGCCCGATCACCCATCGGCTCGTTCACCATCGTCCCCAATCTGCAGGCCCCGAAGGATGTCCTCCACTCGGGCCCCGGCCGCGATCGCCGGGTCGGGGTGGAAAACCAACTCGGGGGTCCGCTTCAACCGTAGCTGGCGGGCGATCGCTTTCTGTAGCCGGATGCGGTGCTCGCCGAGGATGGCCGCCACCGCGTCGTCGGATCGGGCGGGGGGATGGTTGCCGACCGGGTCGAGGGAGGAGAACCACACCTTGGCGTGGCGCATGTCGGGATCGACCCTCACTCCTGTGACCGTGGCCAGGGCCAGCCGTTCGTCGCCGATGAGCTCCAGCTCGTCGGCCACCACCTCCTGGACAGCGTGGTTGACCCGGTCGAGCCTCCCCGGCCTGCGCTTACTCTGATCAGGCATCGGGCTTACTCTGGTCCGGCATCGGGCCACTCCGTCTCGAACCGGCAGATCTCCACGTCGGGGCGGCTCCACACCCACCGCTCGACCGTGTCCACCACCTCCTGGGCGTGCGCGGCGGTGGCCGACACCACAGCCACCCCGACCTCCGCCCGCTGCCACTTGTCCTGGAAGGCGGTCTCCGCCACCGACAACGAGAACCGGTGCCGCAGCCCCTCCACGATCGGCTTCAGCACCGCCCGCTTCTCCTTGAGAGAGCGAGCCTCGGGGATGTGGAGTTCGATCCGAACAATCGCGACGTGCATGGGGATTACCCCCGCGGAACCTCGCGTTCCTCGTAGGTCTCGATGATGTCGCCGGACTTGAGGTCCTGGAAGTCGGACAGGCCGATACCGCATTCGAAGCCGGTGGCGACCTCGCGGGCGTCGTCCTTGAACCGCTTCAGCGACGTGATGCTGCCCGTCCATATGACCACCCCCTCCCGCAGGAAGCGGACCTTGGAGCCACGGGTGATGACCCCGTTGCGCACGTAGCAGCCGGCCACGGCACCCACCCGGGGCACCCGGAAGACCTCCCGGACCTCGGCCTCGCCGGTGACGACCTCGGTGTACTCGGGCTTGAGCAGGCCGACCATGGCCTTCTCGATGTCCTCGAGGATCTGGTAGATGATCTGGTAGGTCCGGATCTCGACGTCGTTGGTCTCGGCCAGCTCGCGGGCGTTGCGGTCGGGCCGCACGTTGAACCCGATGATGGTGGCGTTGGAGGCGGTGGCCAGTTGGACGTCGTTCTCGGTGATCCCGCCGACGGCCCGCATGAGGAACGCGAGCTTGACCTCTTCCCGCTCCAGCCGGCGGAGGCTCTCGGTGAGCGCCTCCAGCGACCCGTGGACATCGGCCTTGAGGATCAGGTTGAGGGTGGCCGTCTCGCCCCGCTGGATCTGCTCGAAGATGTCCTCCAGGCGGGCGCCGGAGCCGATGACCGAGCTGCTCTTACGCAGGTCGGCCAGCCGGTAGCGGTGGGCCCGGGCGGCGGCGACGGTCTTGGCGATCTTGTCGTTGGGGGCGACCCGGAACTCGTCGCCGGCCCGGGGTACGTCGGACAGGCCCAGGACCTGCACCGGCGTCGACGGGGGCGCTTCCTTCACGTTCTCGCCGGTGTGGTCGATGAGCGCCCGCACCCGGCCCCATGCGGCGCCGGCCACGATGGGGTCGCCCACCTGGAGCATGCCCCGCTCGACCAGGACGGTGGCCACCGGGCCCCGGCCCACGTCGAGGTTGGCCTCGAGGACGACGCCCCGGGCCCGGCCCTCGGGGTTGGCCACCAGCTCCTCGACGTCGGCCACCACGAGCAGCTGCTCGAGGAGGTCTTCGACGCCCAGGTTCTGGAGGGCGGAGATCTCGACCATGATCGTCTCGCCGCCCCACTCCTCCGGCACCAGGCCGTGGTCGGACAGCTGCTGGCGGACCCGGGTGGGGTCGGCGTTCTCCCGGTCGACCTTGTTGATGGCCACCACGATCGGCACGTCGGCCGCCTTGGCGTGGTTGAGGGCCTCGATCGTCTGGGGCATGACGCCGTCGTCGGCCGCCACCACCAGCACCGCGATGTCGGTGGCCTCGGCGCCCCGGGCCCGCATGGCGGTGAACGCCTCGTGGCCAGGGGTGTCGATGAAGGTGATCAGGCGGCCGCCCTTCTCCACCTGGTAGGCACCGATGTGCTGGGTGATGCCACCGGCCTCGGACGCGACCACGTTGGTCTCCCGGATGCGGTCGAGGAGCAGCGTCTTGCCGTGGTCGACGTGGCCCATGACGGTGATGACCGGCGGCCGGGGGCGCAGGGCGTCCTCGTCCTCGTCGTCGTCGTACCGGAGCATGCCCTGGAGCTCGACCTCCTGCTCCTGACCGGGGTCGACGAGGAGGACCTCGGCACCGACCTCGGCTGCGAACAGCTCGATCATGTCGTCGCTCAGGGACTGGGTGGCGGTGATCATCTCGCCCTGCTGGAACAGGAAGCGGACGACGTCGGCCGCGGTGCGGTTCAGCTTGGGGCCCAGCTCCTGGGCGGTGGAGCCGCGCTCGATGACGACCTCGCCCTCGGGGATGGGCGCGTCGGAGCGGGTGTAGCTGGTGGAGGGCGTTGCCTCCAGCTCTTCGAAGCTGCGACGTCGACGCCGACGGCGCTGCGGCGGACGACGGTTGGCACCAGGACCGCCGCCCCGGCCGGGGGGACCGCCACCAGGGCCGCCGCCGGGGCCACGGCCGGCGCCGGGGGCGCCGAAGCCACCGCCGGGACGGGCACCGGCGGGACCGCCCCCGGGGCCGCCGCCGGGACGAGGACCGCCGAAGCCACCGCCGGGACGAGGACCGCCTGTGCCGGCGGGACGTCCGGCACCGGGACCGCCGGTGGGACGGCCCGCGCCCGGCCCGCCCGTGGGGCCGCCGGTGGGACGGCTGCCGGGGCCGCCGGCAGGACGGGAACCGCCGGGGCCGCCGAAACGGGCCGGGCTTTGGGGGGGCGGCGGCGGGGTGCGCCCGCCGAGGCCGGGGGGCGGGGGGATGGGCTTGCCGCTGGCCGAACGGGGCGGGCCGCCGGGGCGGGCACCGGGCGGGGGCGGAATGGCCTTGCCGGTGACCGATCGGGGGGCACCGCCAGGACCGCCGGCGATACCCGGGGCGCCGGGGCGGGACGGGGCGCCGGGGCCGGCGGACGGTGCCGCGGGACGGGTGGGGCCGCCGGGGCCGGCGGGCGCCGCCGCGGGACGGGTGGGGGCGCCGGGGCGGGCGGGAGCGCCGGCCGAGGGACCGCCGCCGGGGGGACCACCGGGGCCGGGGGACGGTGCCGGGCGGGGGCCGGAGGGACCGGAAGGGCCGGCGGATGCGGGCGGGCCGGAGCCCGGTGGGGCGGGCGGAGCCGCCGGGGCCACCCTGGCCGCCGGGACGGGCGGGGGCGCCGGGGGCGGGAGGAGATGTGGGCCGGGCCGGCGGCGGACCGGCGGCGGGGCGGGACGGGGCCGGCGGGGCCTCCGGACCGGGACCGTGGGCCGCGGGCGCGCTGAAGGCGGGCTCGGACGGACGGGTGGAAGGAGCCGGCCCGTCGGGACGGGGGGCCGGGGCGACGCCACCGTCGGGGCGGGTGGCCTCGGGCCTCAGGGGCTCGGAGCGGATGACGTCGGCACCTCCACTATCGGGGCGGGTCGCGGGAGGGGCGGACGGCGCCGAGGCCGACGGGCCCGAGGCCGACTGCACTGAGGCAGCGGGGCCGAGGCGGCGGGTGACGAGGCGGGAGGAGCGACCGGCGCCGCCGGCACCGGGCCGGGGCCGGCGGGAGCCACCGGGCTGCCGGGCGGGGGCTGGCCCGCGGGGCGGTCGGCCGCCGCCGGGCGCGAGATCGGCGGGGCGCCGGCGTCGGGGCGGGTGCCAGTGTCGGGGCGGGAGCCGGTGTCGGCCGGCGGGCGGTGCGGCGCCGACGACGGCTGGCCGTGGGCCGCGGCCGCCGTCTGACCGTACGACTGGCCGTAGGACCCGGGGTCGGGCTGCTCGCTGGCGGGGCGGCTGGTGATCAGCCGGAGGTCGCGCTTGTGGGGGACGTCGTCGCGCGCCTCGGGCGCGCCCGAACGTCCCGGCATGGGCTCCTCGGGGGGCTGCACGTCTCGGCGTAGGCCTTCACGGTCGGCCTTCCGACGGACGCGGTCGGCCTGCGCGTCCTCGATGCTGGACGAGTGGCTCTTGACACCGATCCCGAGCGCGATGCAGAGGTCGAGCGTTTCCTTGTTGGTGAGCCCGAGCTCGCGTGCAAGCTCGTAGACCCGGATCCTTGCTGCCAAGTGGTGTGTCAGGTCCTTTCTCCGGCCGGTGGCCGGTACTGCTCCTACTCCTCTATCCTCCCACGCCCGGCCCAGGCGGTTCGAAGCGACTCCACCGCCGAGCTGTGGACTTCGGTGCGCAGGGCCCGGGAGAAGGCCCGCTTGCGCTCGGCGGCGTCGAGGCACGGCGCCGAGCCGGCGCACAACCATGCCCCCCGGCCGGGCCGGGACCGACCCTCGAGGAGCGCACCGTCGGGCCCCGCCACCACCCGTACCAGCTCGTCGACCGGGGCCGTCCGCCGGCACCCGATACAGGTACGAACAGGCGACGCCCTCGCTGCTATTCCTCCCCTTCCTTCGTCTCGGCGACGGGCTCGGCCGCCTCCACCTCATCCAGCTTCTCGGCGGCCGGCTCGGCGGCCGGCTCAGCCGCCTCCACCCCGGTGCCGTCGGGGTTCTCGTCCGTCTCCGGGGCCTCCGACCACGCCTCCGCGGTCAGCGCCTCGCCGCCCTCGGCCGGCTGCCAGACCATCTCCCCGGCGTCGTTGGTGACCCACTCGCCCTCGGCCCAGTCCTCGTTGGCGTAGGCGGTCTCCTCCTCGATGAGCTGGGTCTCGCTCTTGATGTCGACCCGCCAGCCGGTGAGGCGGGCGGCCAGGCGGGCGTTCTGGCCCTCCTTGCCGATGGCCAGCGACAGCTGGTAGTCGGGGACGATGACCTCGGCCGTGCCGGTGTCCTCGTTGACCCGAACTTCCTTGACCCGGGCCGGGGACAGCGCCTTCATCACGAACTCGGACGGGTCCTCGGAGAAGGGGACGATGTCGACCTTCTCCCCCCGCAGCTCGTTGACCACCATGCGGACGCGCGCCCCCGGGCGCCGACGCAGGCGCCCACCGGGTCGACGTTGTGATCGTTCGACCACACCGCGATCTTGGTGCGGTGCCCGGGCTCGCGGGCCACCGCCTTGAGCTCGACCACGCCGTCGCTGATCTCGGGCACCTCCAGCTCGAACAGGCGCTTGATGAGGCCGGGGTGGGTGCGGCTGACCACGATCTGGGGGCCCTTGGTGGTCTTGCGCACCTCGACGATGTAGGCCTTGAGGCGGGCCCCGTGCTCGTAGCGCTCGTAGGGCACCTGCTCCGCCTGGGGCAGCAGGGCCTCCACCCGACCGAGGTCGAGGAGGGTGTAGCGCTGGTCGTTCTGCTGGATGATGCCGGTGACGATGTCGCCCTCGCGGCCGGCGTACTCCTCGTACTTCATCTCCCGCTCCGCCTCGCGGATGCGCTGGAGGATGACCTGCTTGGCCGTCTGGGCGGCGATGCGCCCGAAGTCGTCGGGCGTGTCCTCCCACTCCCGCACGACGTTGCCGTCGTCGTCGAGCTCCTGGGCGTAGACGTGCATCTCCCCCGTGTCGGGGTCGATGGTGACGATGGCCTCCTCGGCCGCCTTGGGCATGCGCTTGTAGGCCGACACCAGGGCGTTGGCCAGGGCCTCGAGGAGCGTTTCCACCGAGACCCCCTTCTCCCGCTCGATGACCTGCAGCGCCTCCATCAGCTCGAAGTTGGCCGTCATGAGGCCACCGTCTTGGCCTTGGCCTTGGCCTTGGGCTGGGCCTTGACCTTGGGCGGGGTCGACTTGGCCTGGGCCGGCCACACGAAGCGGGTGCGGGCCCGCTCGATGTCGTCGTAGGACAGGCGGCGGCCGGCGACGACCACGCCGTCGTCGTCGGCGGACTCGAGCACGCCCTCGAAGCGGCGCTCGCCGGCCGCTCCCGGGTGGGTGCGGCCCACGATCTCGCAGCCGCACGAAGCGCTTGAAGTGCTCGGGCGTGCGCAGGGGGCGCTCGATGCCGGGGCTCGACACCTCGAGGGTGTACGTGCCGGGCACGACGTCGCTGCCGTCCGGGTCGGGCGCATCGAGGACGGCCGAGACGACCTTGGTGGCCTGGCTGACCGCCTCCAGGTCGACGCCCTCGGGCCGGTCGACGGTGACGCGCAGCTGCGACGCCCCAGAGGATGACTGGAAGACCACGTCGACGACCTCGAAGCCGTCGGCGGCGAGAGGGGGCTCGACGAGCTCGCGCACGCGTGTCGTCACGTTCGGCTCAGCCACCCCTTCACCCCTTTCCCTTCTCGTACCTGGCAGACAAAAGCGTGGGCCACCTGCCCACGCTCGGTCACCACCTCGGAATAGACGAACTAGTCAGGCCGAGTATAGACGGCCGGCACCCATTGGCTGGTCAGGACGAGGGTCCCGTCGGCCATCTGAGGGTTGACGAACTGATTTAGTTAGGCTAACCTAACATCAGTTGTTCGGGCGGTCTCTCGGGAGGGAACTCATGGACGAACGCACCTGCTCTGCTACGTCCGGCGAGTGCCTGCGGGACCGGTTGCTGGTGATGGTAGGCGAGAAGCCCGGACATGGCTACGAGCTCTGCGACCGGCTCCAGTGCGCCGCCGTCCGGACGGCCGAGACGGTGGCCGTCTATCGGGCCTGCGGGCCCTGGAGCGCGACGGAATGCTGGAGTCCCGCTGGGACGAGCCCGGCTCGGCCCCGCCCGCCGGGTCTATTCGCTCAGCCGCCCGTAGGGGCGGGGGCCGGAGCGGGGCCAAGCCGCAATCCAGGTGTACGACGGGGCCTGACCTGCGACCATGACCGGGTGCGGATCGACATCGTGGTGTTCGACGGGTTCGACGAGGTGGACGTGGTGGGGCCGTTCGAGGTCTTCCGGGACGCGGGCGCCGAGGTGCGGCTGGTCACCCGCGAGCCGCAGGCGCAGGTGACGGCCGCCCACGGGCTGCGAGTGGTGCCCGACGCCACCTACGAGCCGGGGGCCGACATCCTGCTCGTCCCCGGCGGAGGGTGGAACACCCGGTCCGACGTGGGCGCGTGGGGCGAGGTGCAGCGGGGCGGGTGGCTGCCGCTGCTGGCCGGCGCCCGGTCCACCACCGCCCTGCCTGGCCGGGGTCTGCACCGGGACGATGCTGCTGGCCCACGCCGGCCTGGTCGGCCGGCCGGCGGGCGTCCACCCACCACCTCTCCCTCGACGACCTGGCCGCCGCCGGGGCCGTCGTGGTGGGCGACCGGGTGGTCGACGACGGTGACCTCGTCACCTGCGGCGGGGTCACCAGCGGCATCGACCTGGCCCTGTGGCTGGTGGAACGCGAGCTGTCCGCCAGCCTCGCCGACGACATCGCCCGCGACATGGAATACGACCGCCGACGCCCGGTCACCGCCTGACGCTCAAGTTTTTTCGCCCCCTCACCGATAGGGGGCTGTGGCGTTGGGTCTGGCCTTCGATCGTGTCCTCGCGCCGCCCGGGCCGACGCCGGGTGGGCCTACGAGCGCCTCTACCGCGAGCTGTCCCCGTCGGTGTGCGGCTACCTCCGGGTGCAGGGGGCCCGGGAGCCGGAGGACCTCACCAGCGAGGTGTTCCTCGGCGCCTTCCGGGGCCTGAGCGGCTTCTCCGGCGACGAGGACCAGTTCCGCTCCTGGGTGTTCACCATCGCCCACCGCCGGCTCACCGACGAGCGCCGCCGGGTCTCCCACCGCCCGCAGCTGGCCGACCCCGAGCCGACGACCGCTTCGGGACCGACCGCTACGGCGGCGACGCCGAGGAGGACGCCCTCCGGCGCATGAGCGCGGACCGGGTCCGCACCCTGTGCGAGCGCCCTCTCCCACGACCAGCGCGACGTCCTCCTCCTCCGGCTGGTGTCCGACATGACCGTCGACGCCATCGCCGAGGCCCTCGACAAGACGCCGGGCGCGGTCAAGGCCCTCCAGCGGCGGGCCCTGGCGGCCCTCCGTCAGGTTCTCGACCGCGAGGGCGTACCCCTTTGAGCCATCTCGACGATCACCACGACGAGATGCTCGAAGACCTCACCCCCGACGAGCTGGACGGCCCGACCTCTTCACCGAGGGCTGGCTCGCTCCCGTTCGCCCAGGACGTGCGCTTCGCCAGCCGAGGGCCGGCTCCCGTTCCGAGCCCCCAGCTGGCGGCCCTCTTCGAGGGTGGCGTACTGAGGTCGGGCTTCTCCATCGACAAGGGCGACCTGCTGGTGACAGCAGCAAGCAACGTCCACGGGCCTGCGCCGCAGGCGGCCGGACTACCGAACTGGAGAAAGGAAACCCCGATGCCCCTAGCGTTTCTCTCAGCGCTGATCGGCAAGATCGCCGGAGCAGGAACCGCGGCCAAGGCCGCGATCGCGACGACAACCGCGTTCGCCACCATGACCGTCGCCGGCGCCGCCGCCGGTGTCCTGCCCGGGCCCGTCCAAGGGACGGTCGGTGGCGCCATCAACGCCATCAGCCCCCTGAACGTGCCCACCGGCGACCCTGCCGAGACGGTGGCCGCGGCCACCGACATCGTGAACAACGTGCTGGCGTCCGTCCCGACGCCAGGTCTCCCGTTGTGCCCCCGAGCATCCCCCTCGCAGGCGACGGTCACCGTGAGACGCCCGTCGGGACCACCGTCGGTCGGCGGCTCCGCCAGCCTCACCACCGCCCACCATCCCGCCGGTGACGCTCCCCAACATCCCCCTGCCCACCATCCCCGACGTCACGCCGATCCTCGACAACCTGCCCGGTGCAGCTGCCGGCCTGCGTGAAGAACCTGATCCCGACGTCGGGCGCCCTGCCCAACCCGACCGCCCTGGTGGCCCAGATCCCGGCCTGCATCCAGACGGTGCTGGCCACCGCCAACCTGCCGGTCAACGTTCCGGCTGCGTGGCCTCGGTGCTGGGCACGGTCACCGGCGTCCTCAACCCGGCCAACATCGGCAGCCTGCCCCAGCTCGACGTGTCGGCCTGCGTGCCCCTCGACGTGACCCAGTGCACGTCGAGCGTGCTGGCCGCCACCGGCGTGGCCAACATGCCCTTCGTCGGCGACATGCTGAAGGCCGATCTTCGGCAGCTTCGGCGTTCGGCGGCGGCGGCTCGCCCGGCACCGGCTTCAACTTCTTCGGGAACTTCAACTTCAACGTCCCCGGGCTTGAACGCCATCCCCGCCGGCTGCGTCCCGATCGACATCTCCAAGTGCCTCACCTCGGTGACCGGCAGCCTGGGCATCCTCCCGACCACCGGCGGCGTGCCCCAGGTCGACCTGTCGGCCTGCATGCCGACCGGCCTCACCTCCGGCATCCCGGGCGTGGGCGGCGGCATCCCCGGCCTGAGCGGAATCCCCTTCTTCCCCTTCAAGTGCGGGTCGCCAGTCGCCCCGAGCGGGCGGTCGAGGTCCCGTCTGCCGGCCCCACGGTCCCGGCGGCGGGACCTCGCCGCGTGCGGGCACGACCCTTTCGGTACACAAACGAATCACGCACCGAGAGCGTTGTGATCCGGGCCTGCGGCGGTCATTTCACGACGTTTCCAATGATCTAAATGATTCGTGCGCCGGAAACGTCGGGCTGTCGGGGGCTCAGGCCCGGAAGAGCCACCTCCAGGTCCAGGGAGAAGCCGGGAAGGAGGGGCGATACGAGGAGCTCGCCGGGGACGACGGTGAAGGTGGCGTCGAAGGCTTTGGACTCGACTGACGACCGCCGGTGGACGGTGATCTTGCGGGCTTGGGGGTCGACCAGCCACAGCTCGGCGGTGCCGGCGGCAGCCGTAGCGGCGGCGCTTGGGGCCGGAGTCGTAGCGCCAGGTGGCGGGCGACCGGACCTCGACGGCCAGGTCGGGGACGGAGTCGAGGCGGCCGGCGGCGACGTCGGGGCGACCTTCCCGGGCCCACCACACGTCGGGGGCGTAGACGTCACGGGCGCCGGCGATGACCGCCACCGGCAGTCCCGCCGTCCCCCGGCCCGGCTTGGCGCCGGTGAAGGCGACGAGCTTGGCGAAGACGTCCCCGGCCACCGCCTGGTGGGCGGCGCCGGGGGCGTCGACCACCGCCACCCCCTCGACCAGCTGCACCTTCACGCCAGGAGGCCAGGTCCGGGTGAGGAACGCGCCCGCGTCCAACCCCTTGGCCAGGACGGTTCCGTCGGTGGGGCGTCGCCACGGCGGCTATGCCAGGTCCTTGCGGATGAGCTGCCACCCGCTGGGACACGGCGTTGGGGTCCTCCCCCTGGATGCTCGAGCAGGGCCTGGCGGTCGGCCTCGGCCTCCGCCTCCGCCCCCACGTCGGCTGCCGCCAGGCGGGCCTCGACGCCCTCCGCCACCAGCTTCTCGGCCTCGTCGACCAGGGCGCCGACCATGTCGGCCTCGGCCACCACCCGCACGATCTTGCCCTTGACGAACAGGTGGCCCCGGCCCCGGCCGGCGGCGATGCCCAGGTCGGCCATCTTGGCCTCGCCCGGACCGTTGACCACGCAGCCCATGACCGCCACCTGGATGGGCAGGTTGCGGTCGGCCAGGGCCGCCTCCGCCTCCTTGGCCACCCGGATGACGTCGATCTCGGCCCGCCCGCACGACGGGCAGGCGATGAGGTCGACCGTCTTGCGCTCCCGCAGTCCCAGCGCCTCCAGCAGCTGGCGGCCGGCCCTCGCCTCCTCCACCGGGTCGGCGGTGAGCGAGTAGCGGATGGTGTCGCCGATGCCCTCGGCCAGCAGGGCGGCGATGCCGGCGGTGGCCTTGATCAGCCCGTTGGGCGGGGGCCCGGCCTCGGTGACGCCCAGGTGCAGGGGGTGGTCGCACTCTCGGACAGCTGGCGGTAGGCCTCGATCATGAGGGGGACGTTGGACGCCTTGACCGAGATCTTGACGTCGTGGAAGTCGACCTCGGCGAAGTAGGCGAGCTCCCGCTGGGCCGACGCCACCAGGGCCTCGGGCGTGATCCCGAGCTTGCTCCTCGATGTCACGGTCGAGGGACCCGGCGTTGACCCCGATGCGGATGGGCACCCCCCGGGCCTTGGCCTCCTCCGCCACCAGCTTGATCTGGGCCGGCTTGCGGATGTTGCCCGGGTTGAGGCGCAGGCAGGCCACGCCCGCGTCGAGGGCGGCCAGGGCCAGTTGGTAGTGGTAGTGGATGTCGGCCACGATCGGCACCGGCGAGCGGGGAACGATGCGGGCCAGCGCCTCGGCCGCCTCCGGCTCGTTGCACGTGCAGCGCACGATGTCGGCGCCGGCCCCGGCCAGGTCGTAGATCTGGGCCAGGGTGGCTTCCACGTCGGAGGTCTTGGTGATCGTCATCGACTGCACGCTCACCGGCGATCCGCCACCGACAGGCACCGAACCGACCATGATCTGCCGCGTGATCCGGCGAGGGGAGATCATCGGACCAAGTCTCTCATCAACCCTCGAACCGGTGACACCCAGCGCCCCAGAGGGGCGGTGAGCGTCACCAGTTCGGGGAAGGCGGGCGGGTGCCCTACTGGAACGGGTTGCTGAGGGGCTTGACGATGTCGAGGTAGATCGACGTCACCCCCAGCACGACCATCACCGCCACCACCGCCGCCGTCAGGGGCATGAGCTTGCCCACGTCGGCGTGGTGGCGACGGCCCCGGCGGGACCGCAGCCGCTCGTAGGTGGCCACCGCGATGTGCCCGCCGTCGAAGGGCAGCAGGGGCACCAGGTTGAGGACGGCCACGAACATGTTCAGCACGCACCAGCAGGTAGACCAGGTTGAAGTAGCCGCTGTCGGCCGCCTGGCCGGCGATGCGGACGACGCCCACCACCGACACCGCCCGCTCGTTCTCGGTACCGGGCTCGGGCGTGCCGCGTGAGGTTGACCGGCGTAGTCCCTGATCGAGCTGGGGGTGAAGATCGACGCCCAGACCCTTGACCGAGGCGGTGGTGAGGTCGGCGATGTCGGTGCCGACCGGCCCATGGCGGCGATCAGGCCCAGCTTCTCGACCTCGGCCTTGGCCCGATGCCGATGAAGCCGACCATCTCGCCGTCCCGCTCGATAGCTGGCCGGGCGGGCGGTGAGCGTTGAGCAGCTGACCGTCCCGCTCGACGACGAAGTCGAGGGTCTGGTTGGCGTTGGCCCGGATGTAGGGCGGCAGCTCGCTCCCACTGGGTGACGGTCTGGCCGTCGACCGACACGATGCGGTCGCCCACCTTGAACCCGGCGTCGATGGCCGGGCTGGCCCCCGATTCGAGGGCGCTGATGGTTGCCGATCGTCAGGGTGGGCTTGTCTTGCTGGGGCACGCCCATGATCGTCCAGAGCATCACCAGGAGCAGGAAGGCGGTCACGAAGTGGGTGACGACGCCGGCGATGGCGACCAGCACCCGCTTGGGGTAGCTCTGCTGGCGGTAGGTACGGGCCTCGTCGGCGGGGTCGATGCCCCGCTCGAGGTTGCTCATCCCGATGATCTTCACGTAGCCACCCAGGGGCATGGCCTTGATCCCGTACTCGGTCTCACCCTTGCGGATCGACCACAGCCGGGGACCGAAACCGAAGAAGTACTCCGTGACCTTCATCCCCGACCACTTGGCGGTGATGAAGTGCCCGGTCTCGTGGATCATCACCATGGCGATGATGGCCAGGACGAAGGCCACGGCCGGGAACGTGCCGGCCGACACCGACCAGGCGATGCCCGGGGCGACGATGGCGACGATGGGGATCAGCTTGCGCAGGCCCTCGTCCTGAGGGACCTGTGCTGTCGGTTGAGCGGTCTGGTCCGGTTCGGTGGCTTGGGCGGTTTGGGCGGTGTGGGCGGGTTGGGGCAAGGGGGTCGTTTCCGTCCTTCGTGGGCTCGACAGCGACCTGCGGGTCGCCGGGGGTCGTGGATGAATGACGGCCGGTGTCTGTCACGCCGCTGCAACTCTCCGTTCTACGGCTCGCCTGGCCAGGTCCCGAGCTTTTCGGTCGGCTTCGATGACAACGTCGGCATCGGTCGGATCGGTTCCATCATGCCCGTCGAGGGTCTCCTCTATGACCTCGGCGATGGCCGACCACCGCAGGCCGCCCGTCAGGAAGGCGGCCACCGCCACCTCGTTGGCCGCGTTGAGCCAGGCGGGGGCGGTGCCGCCGGTCCGCCCCGCGGCGTAGGCCAGGCGCAGGCAGGGGAAGGCCGTCGAGGTCGGGGGGCTCGAAGTCGAGGCGGGCGCCCTTGGTCCAGTCGAGCGCGCCGAAGGCGACCGCCGCTGCGGTCGGGGTAGGCCAGGGCGTAGCCGATCGGCAGGCGCATGTCGGGGTTGGAGAGCTGGGCGATGACCGCCCCGTCGGTGAACTCGACCATCGAGTGCACGATCGACTGGGGGTGGACGACGACCTGGATGCGGTCGTAGTCGACCCCGAACAGCTCGTGGGCCTCGATCACCTCCAGGCCCTTGTTCATGAGGGTGGACGAGTCGACCGTGATCTTGGGCCCCATCGACCACGTGGGATGGGCGAGGGCGTCGGCGATGGTGACGTCGGCCAGCTCGGCCCGGGTGCGGCCCCGGAACGGCCCCCCGCTGGCGGTGAGGACGATGCGGGCCAGCCGGTCGACGCTCCCCGTCGGGGCCGACGGCGTTGGCCCGCAGGCACTGGTGGACGGCGCAGTGCTCGGAGTCGACGGGGACGATCTCGGCCCCCGGCGTGCGCCGGGCCACCGCCACCACCGGCCCGCCGGCGATGAGGGACTCCTTGTTGGCCAGGGCCAGCCGGTGCCCGGCCCGCAGGGCGGCCAGGGTGACGGTGAGCCCGGCGAAGCCCACCACTCCGTTGACCACCACGTCGGCGTCGCGGGCGATGGCGGCCAGCGAACCCGGTCCGGCGTGGATCTCGACCTTCACGCCGGGCGGGAGGGCCTCCCGCAGGGCCGCCGCCCGGTCGGCGTCGGCGATGGCGACCACGTCGGGCCGGAACTCGGCCACCTGGGCGGCCAGCTGCTCGACCGAGGTGGCGGCGCCCAGGGCCATGATGCGGTACCGGTCGGGCTCAGCCCGCACCACGTCGAGGGTCTGCCGGCCGATGGAGCCGGTCGAGCCGACCAGGCTCACCGTCTTCATCGGAATCAAGAGACGAACAGGACGAGCGCCAAGTAGTAGGTCGCGGGCAGGACGAACAGCAGGGCGTCGACGCGGTCGAGGATGCCGCCGTGGCCGGGCAGCGTGTTGCCCATGTCCTTGACGTTGAGGTCGCGCTTGATCATCGACTCGCACAGGTCGCCCAGGGGCGCCGCGATCGACACCACCACCGCCAGCCAGAAGGCCCGGCCCGCGTTCCACGGGGCGATGCTGCGGATGAGCAGGAGGCAGACAGCGAGGGTGACGAAGGTACCCCCGACCAGTCCCTCGAACGTCTTGTGGGGGCTGATGGTGGGCGCCAACGGGGTCTTGCCGCCGTAGCGGCCGACGAAGTACGACCCCGACGTCGTGGGCGACGGTGGCCAGGATGGCCGCCAGCAGGATGCCGGTGCTGTGCTCGGGCCGGATGGTGCCGCTCTCGCCCACGATCGGGATGTGGAAGATGAGGGCCGCGTACGAGCCCAGAAACCCCACGTAGAGGTAGGCCATGACGCTGACCGCGACGTTCATCGTCGGCCGGCCCTTGACCACGCCGGTGAGGTACCAGAGGAACGAGAACACCAGCAGGATGGCCGTGACCAGCGGCAACGCCCGTTCGCCCTGCCAGTAGGCGGCGCCCACCACCGACGCGCAGGCGGCCAGTCCGAGGAGGGTGGCGGGCTGGTAGCCCCGGGTGCGCAGCCCCTGGTAGAGCTCGGCCGCGGCCATGGTGACGGCCACCGCGGTGATGAACACCAGCGCCTTGGGGCCGACGACCGCCGCCCCCAGGACCACGCCCGCCGCCACCAGGCCGACGATGACCCGGGTGGTGAGATCGGACTCGGCCCCGCCGCCGGGGTCGCCGGGGGCGCCGGGGGCGCCAGTACGAGTGGGCGCGGCCGGGGCGTGGACCTGGGTGCCGGGCCGTCCGCCGCCGGCCCGGGCGGGGGCCACCCGGTCGTCGACATCGGGCGGGGGCTCGTCGAAGGAGAAGAGATCGTCGCGGCTCTGGTCGAGGGCGCCGACGCGGGTCGACTGGTCGTCGAGGATGGCCTCGTGGAAGTCGGCCTCGTCCCAGTCGGTGGCCTGGTCGCGCCAGCGGGGGCCGCTGGTGAGCGTCGACCACGAGCCGAGCTCGTCGGCCGGCGGGGGCGGCGGGGGCGGTTCGCCGGCCAGGATCTGGGGCACCTCGCCGGTGGGCGGCTCCGTCCAGTGGGGCAGGGGGATGCTGCCCGAGTTGTCGCCCGTGGGCATCGGGGGGCTCGACACCCGCGGGTACTCGCCGCTGGGCAGGGGCTCGTCGAAGGTGTCCCAGGGGGACGCCCCCACCCGCTCCCGCTCGAACGACTCCGCCTCGTCGTCGGGGGTCCACAAGGAGGTGGAGTTCCGGCCCGTCGCCGAAGGGGGCGGGGGCCAGGCGTCGTCGTCGATGTCGCTGGTGGCGGGGTACACCGGCGGCGGCGGCCAGTCGTCGTCGTCGCCGGTCGAGGCGGGCGGCGGAGGCGGCGGCCACGAATCGTCGGAGGCGGCCCGGGGCTCGGGGGGCCAGGCGTCGTCACCGCTGCCGGAGCTGGACGAGGGGGCCCAGTCGCTGCCCGCCCCGCCGGCCGAAACGGAGCTGCCCCCGCCCGCCCGGGCACCGGACTGGCCGGCGAGGCCACGCTCGGCGGCCCGCTCCTCGGCCCGGGCGATGAGCTCCTCGAACCGTCCGGCGCGGGACGTGGCCAGGCTGTCGTCGGGCGGCGCGTCCCAGACGCTGCGCCGGGGCTCGGAGCCGGGAGGGGGCGTCACCACCGGCGGCTTGGGCACGGTGCGAGGGTCGGCCCCCGGGAAGCGGATGCCGGGCCGGGGCCCGACCGGGGGTCTCGGGCACGTCGCCGAAGCGGGGGGCGTTCTCGGGCACGCGGGGCGACACGTGGCCCGCCTCGAGGGCGGCGGCGGCTTCCTCGGCGCCAATGATGCGGACGCCTTCGGCCGGGCTGCGGGGGCCTCGGGACGCGCCCAGTCCGGTCCAGGCCGGGCCCGGGTCGGTGCCCAGGTCGTCGTCGTCGACACCCCCCATGGGGTCGTCGGTGAAGTCGTCGCCCTGGTCGTCCACGTGCCCTCCTTCGGGGCTGCGCCCCTTCCGGACCGTCGCCGGCCCGGTCCCCCGGTCCTTCGGACCCCCGGTCAGTCTTCGAGCAGCTCCCGCTCCTTGCGCGCCAGCATGCTGTCGATCTCGGCCACGTACTCGTGGGTGACCTTCTCCAGCTCCTTCTCGGCCCGGTCGAGCTCGTCCTGGGAGATCTCGCCGTCGCGCTCGAGCGCCTCCAGCTCGTGCCGGGACGCCCGCCGCACGTTGCGCACCGCCACCCGCCCGTCCTCCGCCTTGTGCTTGACCACCTTGACCAGGTCCTTGCGGCGCTCGGTGGTGAGCTGGGGGAAGTTGAGGCGGATCACGACCCCGTCGTTGGACGGGGTGATGCCGAGGTCGGAGTGCTGGATGGCCCGCTCGATGGCCTTGATGGAGTTCTTGTCGTAGGGGGCGACGACGAGCAGCCGGGGCTCGGGGACGGTGAACCCGGCCAGCTGCTGGAGAGGGACCTCGCTGCCGTAGTAGTCAACCTTGAGCTTCTCGACCAGGGCCGGCGTGGCCCGGCCGGTGCGGACGCTGGAGAACTCGGACTGGGTGTGGCTGACGGCCTTCGCCATCTTGTCGGCGGTGTGCAGCAGCACGTCCTCGGTCATCGGCACACTGCTTGCCCGCAGAATGGGCCGTTCATGAGACAAGCGTACCGATCGGCTCACCTTCGAGTGCGCGTCTGATGTTGCCGGCCACCATCAGGTCGAACACGACGATGGGCAGCTTGTTGTCCATGCAGAAGGTGATGGCGGTGGAGTCCATGATCTTGAGGCCCCGGTTGAGCACCTCGATGTAGGCCACCTCGTCGAACTTGGTGGCGTCCGGGTTGAGGAGGGGGTCGTCGGTGTACACCCCGTCGACGCCCGAATGGGTGCCCTTGAGGATGGCCTGGGCGCCGATCTCGGCCGCCCGCAGGGCGGCGGTGGTGTCGGTGGTGAAGTAGGGGTTGCCGGTGCCGCCGGCCAGGATGACGACGATGCCCTTGTCGAGGTGGCGCTGGGCCCGGCGTCGGATGTAGGGCTCGGCCACCCGGTCCATTTGGATGGCGGTCATGACCCGGGTGGGCTCGCCCACCTTCTCCAGGGCGTCCTGGAGGGCAAGCCCGTTGATGACGGTGGCGAGCATCCCCATGGTGTCGGCCTGGGCCCGGTCCATGCCCGCGCCGGCGCCGGCCATCCCCCGCCAGATGTTGCCGCCGCCGACCACGATGGCCAGCTCGGTGCCGAGGTCGTGGCGGACCTCGGCCACCTCGCCCGCGATGCGGGCCACCACCTCGCCGTCGATGCCGTAGCCGGTGGACTCGTCGGCGAACGCCTCACCCGACAGCTTGAGGACGACCCGCTGCCAGCGCTCCCGCCGCGGCCCGGACGGCACTATCGGCCGATCTCCACCTGGGCGAAGCGGGTGAGCTTGGCCGGCCCCAGGAGCGCGGTGATGGTCTGCTTGTTGTCCTTGACGAAGGCCTGGTCGAGCAGGACGTGCTCCTTGTACCAACCGCCCAGCCGTCCTTCGACGATCTTGGCGATGGCCTGCTCGGGCTTGCCCTCGTTGCGACTGATGGCCTCGAGCGTCTGGCGCTCCTCGGCCACCCGCTCGGCGGGGACGTCGTCGCGGGACAGGTAGGCGGGCCGGGCGAAGCCCACGTGGAGGGCGATGTCGTGGGCCATCTCCTGGTCGCCGCCGACCACCTCGACGAGCACGGCGTTGACCCCCCGGTCGTTCTGGATGTGGAGGTAGCTGTCGATGACGGCCCCCTCGGCGGCCTCGAACCGGACCACCCGCCCGACGGCGATGTTCTCCTTGAGGGTGAGGACGAGGTCGTCGACCTCGCTCTGGTGGGCGGCGACGGCCGCCTCGCCGTCGGCGGCCACGGCCTGGGCCAGGGTGTCGACCAGGGCCTTGAAGGCGGGCGACTTGGCCACGTAGTCGGTCTCGCTCTTGAGCTCGACGACGGCGGCCGCGTTGCCGGCCATGGCGATGGCGATGGCGCCCTGCTCGTTGGCCCGGCTGGCCTTCTCGACGGCCTTGGTGAGGCCCTTCTCCCGGAGCCACTTGGCCGCCGCCTCGGCGTCGCCGTCGTTCTCGGTGAGCGCCCGCTTGGCGTCCATCATCCCGGCGCCGGTGGCTTGGCGGAGGGCCTGGACGTCCTTGGCGGTGAAGTCGGCCATGCTCAGGCCTCCGGAGCGTCGCCGGCGGCCTCGGCCTCGGCGGGGACGGCTGCGGGCACGGCCCCGCCGGAGTCCTCGGCTGCGGGGGCGGGTGTCGCGGGCGGGGCGGAGTCCTCGGCTGCGGGGGCCGAGGCGGAATCCTCGGCTGCGGGGGCGGCCTCCGGCGGGGCCGGGGTCGAGACGGCGGCGGGGACGGCAGGCTCGGGCGGGGCCGGGACGACGACGGCCTCGGCTGCGGCCGGGGCCAGGGTCGCCAGCAGCTCGGCGTCGCCCACCTGGCGGGCGTCGGACACTTCCTCGTCGTCGGGACCGACCACCCGCATGCCGGCGTTGTCGTTGGTGGCCCCGTGCTCGGCCAGAGCGCTGATGGTGGCGGCCGGCATGTCGTCGCCCGGGGGGGCGATGTCGGTGGCCTGCTGGTGGCGGCGGGTGGCGGCCAGGCGGGCCTCTCGCTCCTGGGCCTGAAGGGCGGCCTGGCGGCGGGCCTCGGCCTGCAGGTGCTGACGCCGGGCCTCGGCCTCGGGGTCGGGGGCGTCGGCCGCCGGCTTGGGCGACGCCGCCACCGCCTTGGCGTGGCGGCGAGACGCGATGTGGCGACCCTCCTCGACTGCGTCGGAGATGATGCGGCACATCAGGTTGCCGGCCCGGATGGCGTCGTCGTTGCCGGGGATCACGTACTGGATCAGGTCGGGGTCGCAGTTGGTGTCGACCACGGCCACGATCGGCATCCCCAGCTTGTTGGCCTCGGTGACGGCGATGTGCTCCTTCTTGGTGTCGATGATGAACACCGCGTCGGGAAGCTTCTGGAGGTTGCGGATACCGCCCAGGTTGCGCTGTAGCTTCTCCAGCTCGCGGCTGAGGATGAGCGCCTCCTTCTTCGGCATGGCCTCGAAGTCGCCCGCCTCCTTCATCCGCTCGTACTCCTGCATCTTCTTCACCCGGGCGCTGATGGTGGAGAAATTGGTGAGCATCCCGCCCAGCCACCGCTCGTTGATGAAGGGCATGCCGCACTTGCGGGCGTGGTCGGCGATGGGGTCCTGGGTCTGCTTCTTGGTGCCCACGAAGAGGATCGTCCCCCCGTCGGCCACCAGGTCGCGGACGAACGTGTAGGCGGTGTTGATCCGCTGCAACGTCTGGTTGAGATCGATGATGTAGATCCCGTTGCGCTCGCCGAAGATGAAGCGGCGCATCTTGGGATTCCAGCGGCGGGTCTGGTGTCCGAAGTGGACCCCTGCCTCCAGCAGCTGCTTCATGGTGACGACGGCCATGGTTGCTCCTTTCCCACCGGTTGGGCGTACCCGGCGCCGCGCCCCCTGGGGGGCGACCGTGGGACGGCGCCAAGGCATGTTGATTCCCGGGCGCGAAGTGCTCCGGGTGTGGGCAGTCTACCGCCCCTCGTCCTACCGCCCCTCGTCGATGGCCTCATGGCCCGAGGTCGAGGGCGATGAGGTGGTTGGCCCGGGCCTCCCGGGTGGCGACCAGCAGCGGGCCGGCGGGGGCACGGCCACGCCGCTCACCCGTCCCGGCCAGTCAAGCACCTCCGCCTCCCGGCCCGGGCCGACCACGACCAGGCGCCCGTCGTCGAGGGGGAAGGCGAAGGGACCGTCGGGCCCTGCCCGGCGGGACCGCCCCGGACGGCGGCGGCGTCGATGTAGCCCTCCCAACGGATCGACCCGTCGTCGGCGTCGATCAGGTGGAGGCCGGCCCCCCGGTGCGGGACCAGTACCTCACCGCCGCCCAGGGGCAGAGGTGGCACCTCGGGTGAGCCCGCGCCCTCGGTGCCCTCCCGCCAGCGCTCGGAGCCGTCGGCCAGGTCGAGCCCGTGGACGGCGATGTCGCCCGCCACCACCACGACCACCGACGTCGGTGTGTCGGGGAGGGCGACGATGGCTGGCCCGCCCACGCCTCCCGGCTCCAGGGGGACCGACCATCGCTGGCGCCCGTCGGCGCCGTCGACCACGACCGCCCCCGCGGCGTCACCGTGGATCGACTCCCAGGTGACCGCGACCGCGTCGCCGTCGGTGGCAGCCGGCCCGATGGCGGGCCCTGGCAGGGCCGTGCGCCACGCCACCCCGCCGTCGGCGAGGTCGAAGGCGGTGAGGGACCCCTCCCACGTGGACACCACCGCCTGCTCGCCGACGATGACCGGCCCGTTGGCCCGCTCCCCCACCTCGGTGTCCCACCGCACCCCGCCGGTGCGCCGGTCGACCGCCATGACCCCGTCCTCGGTGGCGACGACCACCAGGTCGGCGGTGAGGGCGGGGGCCACGTCGCGCAGCCGGCGCCGCTCGACCTCCCACCGCACGTGGCCGTCGAGGTCGAGGAGCACCACCCGCAGGTGGCCGTAGGTGGCGGCGACCACCTCGTGATCGGCGGTGGGCATCCCGACCGAGCCCGGCGATGGCGCCGGCCACCGCCACGCCTCCGTGATCTCGATGGGGCGCTCGTCGGGGGCGGCCGTGGTCGGCTCCGGGTCGGGCGCCGGCGCGGGGTGGCCCGTCGTCGCCGCAGCCGGCGAGGACCATCGCCACCAGGACGGCCAGCGGCCAGCGTCGGCCGCCACGGGAGTGGGGGGTCATGTCGAACCTCGCTTTCTCTTCAGCAGGTCGCTCGGTGAGGGGACGTACTTGTCGAGCTGGCGACCCCCCAGCCACCCGAGGACGCCCACTGCGTCACCCGCGGTCGACAGCTGGTCGGCGACGACGGCGTCGACCATGGCATCGGCGAAGGACTGGCAGGTGGGCGTCAAGTGGTTGACGGCCAGGGCCACCTCCCGCTCGGCCTGGTCGGCGCCAGGCAGGGCGTCGTGGTCGGTGAACGTGCCCGGCACCGACACGATCACGCTCTCGGCCCCGTCGTAGACGATGTGCTCGGCGGGGACGAGGAAGTCGCCCCGGGCCCCGATCGACGTGGCGTGGAGGCCCTCGGGAAGGGGCCGGCGGTTGAGGTCGCGGATGAACGACGACGTCTCGGACATCTGCTCGACGGATTCGCCCTGGAGATCCCACGGCGTGAACTGGCTGACGATCTCTTCGCCGTAGCCCCCGACCGTCGTGAGCCCGATCATGCGGGCCGCGGTGGCGAGATCGGTGCCCGTGTGCGGCGTGCCCAGGGTGACCAGCGACGAGACCAGGGGCAGCTCGGGGTCGAGCCCGTCGAACTCGTTGGTGAGCGCCTCCCTCGCCACCAGCCCGCCCTGGGAGTGGGCGATCACGTCGATGGGCACCCCGGGATGGTCGTCCTCCATCTGCTGGAGGTACTCCCGCAGGAGGCGAGCGGAGTGACGGAGGTCGGCGGTGGTGTCGGACGGCTGGTAGGGCGTGGTGGCGGTGGACCCGCCCCGGTAGGAGAAGCGGGAGACGTCGGCCGGGGCGTACCCCAGGGCGCCGGTGTCGAGGTCGGCGATGGCGGCGTCGGACGAGCTGGAGCCGAGGCCGCCGACGAGCACGGCCAGGTGGCGCTGCTGCAGGCGGGGCTGGACCGCCGCCGCCGGTGTGCACCGGGATCGCTGCCGGGCCACGCGACCCCCGCCTGCCCCAGGTTGACCAGGGAGGTGACGGGGTTGGCCTCCTGGAAGTAGTGGACCGCGCCCCGCAGCTCGGTGAGCGTGTCGTCGACCTTGCCGCCCGCCCACTCGATGACCCACGACGTGGCCGCTCCCCCGAGCTGGAAGATCTGACCGACGAGGCCCCGCCGCTCCTCGTGCTCGGAGGCCATGCCGAGGTCGTCGTCGGGCACCAGGTGGACCTCGGGCAGGCCGTCGCCGAACAGCAGGAGGGGGTCGACGTAGACCTCGCCGATACGAGCCCCGAAGTGGAACGTGTCGGCGGAGGTGCCCACCCGCTGGCCCTGGCTGACGGTGTCGCCCCGGCGGACCTCGATCGTGCGCAGGAACGCGTAGGTGGTGCGGACGCCGTCGCCATGGAGCACGACCACGTGCAGCTGGCCACCGACCTGGCCGGCGAAGGTGACCACGCCGTCGGCGGCGGCGGCCACCGGCTCACCGGTGGCGGTGTCGTACTCGACGCCGCGGTTGCCCGCGTTCCACCGCTCGGCCGGCGGTCGGAATGGGTCGACGACCGGTGCGTCGACCGGCGGCGAGTAGCCGACACGTTGGGGAGGCGCGGCGTAGGCCAACGAGGACGTGGCCACGGCCAGCGCGAGAGGCACCGCCACCAGCACGGCGATTCGCCGCATGGGAACCCCCCAGGGAGACGCAACACGCTGGGGGGAAGCGGAAGGTCGTCAAAGACAACCGATGGGCGCAGGATAGCGCGGGGGTGTGACAAGAACCAGCGCCAGTGGCGGCGCGGGCCGAGCGGCTACGGCTAGGGGGCTAGGCCGGTTCCCGCTGGGGCTCGGCCAGCTTGCCCCGGAGCTGGATCACGGCCTTGGTGTGGATCTGGCACACCCGGCTCTCGGTGATCCCGAGGACGTCGCCGATCTGCCCGAGGGTGAGACCCTCGTAGTAGTAGAGGGTGAGGACGATCTTTTCCCGCTCCGGCAGCCGGTTGATCGCCGCGGCCAGGATCTGCTTGGTCTCCTGGACCTCGAACGCCCCCACCGGGCCCAGTCCCGGGTCGGGGATGGTGTCGCCCAGGGTCACCGACTCGCCCCGGTCGGCACCGACGCTGAGGGTCTCCTCCAGCGCCACCAGTCCGAAGAACGAAATCTGACCGTAGACGTCGTGCAGCTCGGCCTCGGTGGTGCCCAGCTCCTCGGCCACCTCGGCGTCGGTGGGGTTGCGCAGGAGTTCGTGCTCGAGCTTGGTGAAGGCCTTCTCCACCGTGCGGGCCTTGGCCCGCAGCGAGCGGGGCACCCAGTCGACCGAGCGCAGCTCGTCGATGATCGAGCCCCGGATCCGGGACATGGCGTAGGTCTCGAACTTGTTCCCCCGGCCGGGGTCGAACTTGTCGATGGCGTCCATCAACCCGAACATGCCGTAGCTGACCAGGTCGGCCTGCTCGATGGTGTGGGGCAGGCCCGCCGACAGCCGGCCGGCCACGTACTTGACCAGGGGCGAGTAGTGCACGACCAGGCGGTTGCGCGTCTCGAGCGTGCCCGTCGTCTTGTAGGCGTCCCAGAGACGGTCGATGCCTGCGGGTTCGGTGGGTTCCACGCGGTTCCTAGGCTCGGGGGTGGGTGGCGTCGTACACCGTCCGCAGCCGCTCCTTGCTGACGTGGGTGTACAACTGGGTCGTCGCCAGATCGGCGTGCCCGAGCAGTTCCTGCACGGCGCGAAGGTCGGCCCCGCCGTCGAGCAGGTGGGTGGCGAAGGTGTGGCGGAGGGCGTGGGGATGGGTGGGGTTGGCGGCCCGGCGGTCGAGGATGCGGCGGGTGTCGCGGGGCGTGAGCGGACGTCCCCGGCGGTTGAGGAAGACGGTCTCGTCGGGGGTGACACCGGCCACCACGAGGGCCGACCGGCCGTGGGCCAGCCACTCCCGGACCGCCTCGGCCGACGGTTCGCTCATGGGGACCTGGCGCTGCTTCGAGCCCTTGCCCCACACCGTGACCACCGGTCGGTCGCGGTGGAGGGTGAGGTCGGACAGCCGGAGACCGCACAGCTCCCCCACCCGCAGGCCACTGCCATAGAGCAGTTCGAGGACGGCCGCGTCGCGCAGGCCGACGGGGTCGTCGGTGGCCGGCGGCGTGAGCAGGGTGTCGAGCTCGGCCGGGCGGAGGACGTGGGGCAGGCGGGCGTCGCCCCGGGGGGCGGACAGGCGGGTCGACGGATCGGCCGCGATGGCGCCGGTGCGACGCAACCACCCGAAGTAGCGGCGGAGGGCGGCCGCCTTGCGGGCGATCGACCGCCGGGCGAAGCGCCTGGTGGCCAGGTAGGCCAGGTAGCGGCGCAGGACGAGGCGGTTGACCTCGCCCGGGCCCGACAGGCCCGCCCGCTCGGCCCACGTCACGAACTGGGACACGTCGTCGGCGTAGGCCAGGACCGTGTTGGCCGCCACCGCCGACAAGGACCGCACGAACGCGTCTTGCTCCCAGCTCACTGCACCACCGTACCGGCCACGACCGCCGAACTCCCACCATGCGTGGTCGCCACCGCCACCGGAAGTGGGACCGGCGGCTATCTCCTGCCATCGCCGACCCGTTCCCACCAGCCGTGGCGCGACGCAGCCCACCCGTCCCGCTCCAGATGGGCCAGGGCGACCATCGCCTGGGCGGGCGTCGACCCGCTGCGCAGGACGATGCCCTCGAGGCTGGCCGGCTCCCACCCGAGGGCATCGAGGACCGCCGATTCGACCGGTCCGGGCGGCGGCCGGTGGTCGCTGGCGGCAGTGGTGGCGGCGCCGGCGGCACTGGCGGCGCTGACGGCGCCGACCGGCCCCGACCCGGCGCTCGCCAGGCCGAGGGCCACGAGGACGTCGGTGGCGTCGCGGGCGGGTGGGCAGCCGTCGGCGATGAGGGCGTTGGTGTAGGCCGACGCCGGGTTGCGGACCGAGCCCGGCACCGCCATCACCGTGCGGCTGCGCTCGGCAGCGGCCTCGACGGTGTACTTCGAGCCGCCCCGGATGTGGGACTCGACCACGACCACCACTTCCGACAAGGCCGCGATCACCCGGTTGCGGACCGGGAAGCGCCACGGCTCGGGCGCGGCCCCGAGCGGCGCCTCGCTCAGGAGGAGCCCGGCTCCGGCGACATCGGCCCACAGCTGGGCGTGGCGACGGGGGTAGACCACGTCGACGCCGCTGCCGACGACCGCGATCGGTGGCGCGGCGGCGACCGCCAGCGCGCCCACGTGGGCTGCCCCGTCGACCCCCGCCGCCAGTCCCGACACCACCCGCACCCCGCTGGCCGCCAGGTCGCGGCCGAGCTCGTGGGCCAGTTCGCGGCCGTAGCGGGTGCAGCGGCGGGTGCCGACGATGCCCACCCGGGGGCCGTCGAGGGCGGCCGGGTCGCCCCGGTGGAACAGGACGCCTGGCGGTTGGTGGTCGTCGGCCAGGATCGTCGGATAGCCGGCCCGGCCCCACGCCAGGACTCCGACGCCGCCCCGGAGGAGACGCCGCCACGCCTCCTCGACGTCGACATCGGTGGCCGCCCGCTGCCAGAGGTCGGCCAGGGCGGGGTCGTCGTCGTGGCCGCCTCCCTCGCAGACCCGGCGCCAGGCCTGCTCGGGGGGCCACTGCCGGAGCAGCGTTACCAGCCGCCGGTGACCCATGGCCGGCAACCCCGCCATGGCGGCCGCGAACGCCTCGGCCGGGAGCGGCGGGGCGGTGACCGCCGCCCCGTCGGCCGCGCCGCCGGTCACGCCGCCGGTCACGCCGCCGGTCACGCCGCCGGTCACGCCGCCGGTCACGCCGCCGGTCACGCCGCCGGTCACGCCGCCACCTCCATGGCCAGCACGTCGGCCCGCAGGCCGAGGGCGAGGCAGACGTGGTCTTCGTCGACGTGGTCGCCGGCGCCGGCCAGGTCGGCGATGGTACGGGCCACCCGCCGCACCCGGTGCAGACCCCGGCCGCTCAGCGCCCCCACCCGGAGGCGATGCTCGAGGATGGCGAGGGCGGCCCCGGTGAGCGGCGCCACCTCGTCGAGGACGGCGGCCGGCAACTCCGCGTTGCAGCTCACCCCCCGGCGCGGCCGCTCCCCGTACGGCCGCCACCCGCTCGGCGACGACCGCCGTGCTCTCGCCCGGAGGACCCCCCAGCAGGTGGGCCACATCGGGTCGGGACACGACCACCCGCAGGTCGAACCGGTCGAGGAGCGGCCCCGAGATGCGGCGGTGGTAGCGCCGGCGGACGATCTCGGAGCACCGGCAGGCGCCCTCGGGCCCGGCCTCGCCGCACGGACAGGGGTTGGTGGCGCCCACCAGGAGGAACCGGGCGGGGAAGGTGACGCTGGCCTTGGCCCGGCTCACCCTGACCACCCCCTCCTCCAGCGGCTGCCGGAGGGCATCGAGGACGGTGCGGGGGAACTCCGCCATCTCGTCCAGAAAGAGGACGCCCAGGTGGGACTGGCTGATCTCGCCCGGTCGCATCCAGGCGGTGCCCCCGCCGATGAGGGCGACCGACGATGCCCCGTGATGGGGAGCGCGGAAGGGCGGCTCCGTCACCAGCCCGCCGGGAGGCAGGGTCTCCCCCGCGGCCGACCGGATGGTGGTGGCCACCAGGGCGTCGTGGCCCTCCAGTGGTGGCAGGAGGGCGGGCAGCCGGCGGGCGAGCATCGTCTTGCCCGACCCCGGCGGCCCCGACAGCAGCAGGTGGTGACCACCGGCGGCGCTGATCTCGAGGGCGGCCCGCCCGACCGGTTGGCCCCGGACGTCGGCCAGGTCGGGCTGGAAGCCGGGCGGTCCGGCCACCGAGGGCGGCGGCGGAGGATCGGGCCACGGATCCAGCCCCCGCAGGCAGGCCACCAGGTCGGCCAGCCTGGCCGCCGACCGCACCCGGAGCCGGCCCACGACCTCGGCCTCAGCCACGCAGTCGACCGGCACGACGACCCCCCGGGCGTCAAGGGCGCCGACCATGGGCACGATGCCGGGGACCCGGCGCAGCGAGCCGTCGAGGCCGAGCTCGCCCAGGAAGGCGCAGCCGGCGACCGCCTCCGGCTCGAGCTCGCCGGTGGCGACGAGCAGGCCGATGGCGATCGGCAGGTCGAGCCCGGGGCCGACTTTGCGCAGCATGCCCGGGGCCAGGTTGACCGTCACCCGCTTCATGGGCCACGGCAGGCCGCTCGACAGCAGCGCCGCCCGCACCCGGTCGCGAGCCTCCCGGCACACGGGGTCGGGGTGGCCGACGAGCGTGAACCCGGGCAGCCCGGCCGACACGTGGACCTCGACCGCGACCGGTCGTCCCTCGACGCCGAGCAGGGTGGCGGACGGGATGGAGGCGATCACGGGCGGCTCCTCGCACGACGAAGGTCGGGGCGAGGGCCGTGACGCCGGCCGGCTCGAGCGGAGCGAGCATCACGCTACTCCAAGGGTGAGACACGAAAACCCGTCTGGGGCATGAAAAGATGCGGCAGACGCCCCTTTTCCAGCCTCAGACGACGTCCGAGCGCCGCGCCGCGGCCGACCCGTGGGCCAGAATGCCCGCCGTGGGATTCAACCCGTTCCGTCAGCATCGCCGCCGGCCGTCCGACTACGTCCTGGTGGCGGCCGCCTTCGTCGTCGTGGCCGTCCTCCTCCTCTGGGCGATGATGGGCTGATGACGCCCGTGACGCCCAAGAGGATGCGTATCGCCCTCGGATCCGACCACGCCGGCTACCGGCTGAAGACCGTCATCGCCGCCGCCCTCGCCGACCAGGGCCACCAGGTCATCGACTGCGGCACCGACTCCGAGGAGTCCGTCGACTACCCGAAATTCTGCGCCGCCGCCGCCCGGGAGGTCACCGCGGGACGGGCCGACCGAGCCGTCGTCATGGGCGGCAGCGGCCAGGGCGAGCAGATCGCGGCCAACAAGGTCCACGGGGCCCGGGCCGCCCTGTGCCACGACGAGTGGACGGCCCGCATGTCCCGCCTCCACAACGACGCCAACGTCCTCGCCCTGGGCGCCCGCCAACTGGCCGACGCCTTCGCCCTCGTCCTGGTCGACATCTTCCTGACGACGGAGTTCGAGGCCGGCCGCCACCAACCCCGACTCGACCAGCTAGCCGAGATCGAACAAGAGGAGTGCGAGCGCAGCTGAACGCCGCGCCGGGCCGCCAGGCCTTTCCCCGCCGGTCGCCCAAGCCGCCGGAGGCGGCCCCTCCCGGATGGCCCCCAGCCGGCCCGAAGGGCCGGCACCGCCGTCGGGGGGAGGTTAGGAGGGGCGCCGCCCCCTCCTAGAAGGCGGCCTGGATCACCTCGATCTGGTCGGCCAGCACCGACGCCACGTCGAAGCGGATCTCCGCCGCCGGCGACGGCGACTCGTCCAGCCACCGCGCCGCCAGCATCCGGATCCGTTGCTGCTTCGCCCGACCGACCGCCTCCGCCGGCAACCCGAACGCATCCGACGACCGGGTCTTCACCTCGCAGAACACCACCAGTCCCCCGCGGCGCACGACCAGGTCCAGCTCACCCGACCGACAGCGCCAGTTGCGGTCGACGACGCGGTACCCCCGCTCGACGTACCAGGCGGCCACCGCCTCCTCGCCACCCACCCCCAACGCGCGCCGTGCCTGCGTCACGGCGGCGCACTTTATGCCACCTCTATGCGTCCCGCCGGATCTCCTCGATGTTGACGTCCTTGAACGTCACCACGCGCACGGACTGCACGAAGCGGGCCGGCCCCGGGCGGTAGATGTCCCACACCCACGCATCCCGCAGCCGGAAGCTCGAGGTGGTTGCGGGCGTCGCCGTCGTGCTCCGTGAGCTCCACCGAATTGGCCAGGTAGAACCGCCGTTCGGTCTCGACCACGTACGAGAACAGCGGCAGGACGTCGCGGTACTCCTTGTACAGCTGGAGCTCCATCTCGGTCTCGTAGCGCTCGAGGTCCTCTTCGCTCATCTGGTCAGTGTACGAGGGCGCCCGCGCTCGCCCTACAGGAAGGCGCCGTCGGGCAGGGGCCAGACCTTCACGAAGGCCCGGCCGACGATGGTGTCCTCCTTGATGGGACCGAAGACGCGGCTGTCGGACGAGTTCTCGCGGTTGTCGCCCATCACCCACAGCTCGTCCGCGGCCAGCGTCCGCGCCTCGAAGTCCCTGGTGGTGGGGCCTTGGGGCAGGTAGGGCTCCACCAGTTCCTGGCCGTTGACGTACACCCGCCCGCCGCGACCCTCCACCCGCTCGCCCGGCAGCCCGATCACCCGCTTGATGTACTCCTCGGTGGACGGGGTCGACAGCCCGACCGACTCCAGGATGCCCCTGATGATCTTCTCGGGCAGGGGCTTGCCGTTGTCGGTCTCGATCTGGTTGGGGGCGTCGAACACGACGATGTCGCCCCGGTGAGGATCGTGGAGCCGGTAGGCGAGCTTCGACACGACCACCCGGTCGCCCACCTGGAGCTGGGGGATCATCGACCCCGAGGGGATGTAGAAGGCCTGGGCCACGAAGGTCTTGATGAGGAAGGCGATGATCATCGCCGTCGTCACCAGCACCACGGCCTCGCGCAGCAGCCTTCCGGATGCCGACGCTCGGGTACGCGGCTGGAGGTTCGACAGGATCGTCAGGACCCTAGGAGACGGCGATCAGGAGATGGGCCGGCTCATCGAGCCGAGCGCTTCTCCTTGATCTTGGCCGCCTTCCCGGTGAGGTCGCGCAGGTAGTAGAGCTTGGCCCGCCGGACGTCGCCCATGGTGACCACCTCGATGCGCGACAGGATCGGCGAGTGGACGGGGAACGTGCGCTCCACGCCGACGCCGAAGCTCACCTTGCGGACGGTGAACGTCTCCCGCACCCCGGACCCCTGGCGGCGGATGACCGCCCCCTGGAAGACCTGGACCCGCTCCCGGTTGCCCTCGACCACGCGGACGTGGACCTTCACGGTGTCGCCTGGTCCGAAGACCGGGATGTCGTCGCGCAGGCCGTCGCGATCGATGATGTCGGTGGGGTTCATGACGCGAACGGCTCCTAAGCAGGGTTTCCCGGGTCGGCACCAGGATACGCCTCCAGGCCGAACATCTCCAACAGCGCCTCCTCGGCCGCCGTCAGCCCGCCCCGGGCCTCGAGCAGGTCGGGGCGGTGGGCGCGCGTCCGGGCCAGGGCCTGGGCGTGACGCCACTGGGCGATGCGGCCGTGGTCACCCGAGCGGAGGATCTCGGGGACGGCCCAGTCCCGGAACTCGGCCGGTCGGGTGTACTGGGGATACTCGAGGAGGCCGGACGTGAACGACTCGTCCCCGGCCGACGCGTCGTTGCCCATCACCCCCGGGACCAGGCGGGTGACGGCCTCCACCACGACGAAGGCGGCCGCCTCCCCGCCGGCCAGCACGTAGTCGCCGATGGAGAGGGCGCCGTCGACCAGGTGGCGGCGGACCCGCTCGTCGACCCCCTCGTAGCGCCCGCAGAGGAGCGAGAAGCCGGGCGTGCCCGCCAGTTCGGCAGCCAGCGCCTGGTCGAAGCGGCGGCCCCCGGGGTCGAGCAGGAACAGGGGGCGGGGAGGCTGGACGGCCTCCACCGCGGCGAACACCGGCGCCGGCGCCAGCACCATCCCCGGCGCCTCCACCGAAGGGGGAATCGTCGACCGATCGGTGGCGGTCGGTGGTGAAGCGACGGAGGTCCTGGACCCGCACGTCGAGCACGCCCCGCTCCCGCGCCTTGCCCAGCAGACCCCCCTCCAGGGCCGGCTCCAGGATCTGGGGCAGGACGGTGAAGACGTCGATCCTCATGGCCGCATCCCGGCCACTGTGGACCTCCGACAGGTTCGATGCATCACGGCACCCAGAACCGCGCTCATGTTGCTAGTTTGTGCGCCACATCAAACGGCTCAGCCTCGGTCGTCTTGTACGTGCTGGGGACTCCTGACCGTCACCTCCCGGCGGAGGGGCGGGACGGAAGGAGGTGAAAATCATGCAGACAGAGAGCAATCGATCGCTCGTCAAGGCCATCTTGGCAACGGGTGCTGGGATCGTGGCGGTGCTGGCCTTGGCGGTCTTCGGATCGACGAGCGCCTACGCCGACGCCACCAGCGGTGACTCGGGCGACTCCGGCAACACCGGGGACGCCATCGCCATCGGCGAGGCCACCAGCCAGGCGTCATCCGGCGTCAGCGCGTCGTCGAACTCGCAGTCGGGCAACACCGGTGGTGCCTCCAACACGGTCATCATCGGCGTCGCCGGTGGCGACGGGGGTGATGGAGGGGCAGCCATAGCCGCGTCCGCTGGTGGCGGAGACGCCATCAACGTCCTCGGAGGAGCAGCCATCGGTGGGTCCAGCGTCGCCATTGCCGAGAGCAATGGGGGCAACGGAGGCAACGTCACCGTCAACGCCAGCCCGACGGCAACCTCCGGAGCATCGGGGGCAACGTCGTCGCAGGCGAGCGCAACCAACTCCGGCCACACCGGGAACGCCACCTCGAACGCCACTTCGTCGCCGGTCGCCGTCTCCGGGAACTCGGGATCCACCGGGAACACGGGCGCGGCAACGTCGAACCCCACGGCAACCAACAACGCCATCCTGGGGGCGGCCATCGCCATCGGCGGTGACGCGACGTCGGGGGATTCGGGCTTCTCCGGTGACACCGGGGACGCCGTCGCTATCGGCTTCGCCAACAGCCAGGCATCCTCGGGCGCGAGCGCCAACGCGGTCTCCCGGTCGGGTAACTCCGGCTCGGTGTCCAACCTCGTGGCCCTCTTCGCCGTCGGAGGCAACGGAGGCAACGGGGGCCTGGCCCTCGGCTTCGCCGGTCCGGGTGGAGTCGCCGTCAACCTGCTCGGCCCCGGCGTCGCCGTCGGAGGTACGAGCATTGGCATCAGTGAGTCCAACGGAGGCAACGGTGGAAATGTGAACATCACCGCCAGTCCGGTGGCCTCGTCCGGAGGCTCGGGTGGGAGCACTGCGCAATCCAGCGCCACCAACTCGGGCAGCACCGGTTCGTCCAACTCGACGTCCGTGGGCTCGCCCCACGCGACGACGGGTGGTTCCGGCACTACCGGCTCCACGGGGTCGGCTTCGTCCAACCCAGTGGCAACCAACACTGCACTGCTGGGCTTCGCCATAGCGTTCGACCCGTAACCAAAGCGGGTAAGAAACGAGCACCAAACGACGGGGGCCCCCTTGTGACGGGGGCCTCCGCCGCGTCCAGGCAGTGTTTCCCGGGACCCCGCCGGCCAGCCGCGCCGCCGCAGGCGGCCCCCAGTGGCTGGCGGCCCCGGCCGGCCGCCAGGCCGGCACAAACAAGAACGGCCCGCCGCCGGCTCCGCCGGCGCCGGGCCTCCGCTCACCTCGCCGAGGAAGCTCCGCTTCCGAAGGCGATCACCTTCCGAAGGCGATCACCTCTCCGTCGCAGCCCACCGACACGTGCGTCCGGTCGGGCGGGAGGTTGGCGGCGGTGCCCCGGGCCACAAGCTCGGTGCCGTCGGGGAGGGTGACCCGGGCCAGGGCATCGTGGCCGAAGTACTGGCGGTCGTGGAGGACGGCGGCCGCCACCGGGCTGGGCGTCAGCCGGAGCTGCTCGGGACGGACCACCACCTGCACGCCGGGCCCGGCGCCCATTTCGCCCCGGCACTCCAGCACCCCCAGGACGCACGACACCTTGCCCTCCCCCACCAGCTCGCCGGCGAGGACGTTGGCGTCGCCCACGAAGCGGGCCACCCACAGGTCGGCCGGGTTCCGGTAGACGTCGTCGGGCGAGCCCACCTGCACCACCCGACCGGCCCGCATCACGGCCACCGTGTCGGCGGTGGACAGGGCCTCCTCCTGGTCGTGGGTGACAAACATGGCCGTCGCCCCCGACGCCCGCAGGATGCGGCGGACCTCGGTGCGGATGGTGACCCGGAGGGATGCGTCGAGGTTGGCGAAGGGCTCGTCGAGCAGGACCACCGACGGGGCCGGCGCCAGGGCCCGGGCCAGCGCCACCCGTTGCTGCTGCCCGCCCGACAGCTCGTGAGGCATGCGCCCGCCCAACCCCGGCAGCCCGGCCAGCTCGAGCATGGCCTCCACCCGGGGAGCCCGCTCGGCCCCCGGGGGAGCCCGAAGCCGACGTTGGCCGCCACCGACAGATGGGGGAAGAGGGCCTGTTCCTGGGGGACGATGCCCACCCGCCGCCGCTCGGGCGGCACGTGGATGCCGGGACCGGCCATCACCCGGCCCCCGACCGCCACCGTGCCGTCATCCAACCGTTCGAAGCCGGCGACCGCCCGCAGCAGTGTGGTCTTGCCGCACCCGGAGGGGCCCAGCACCGCGGTCAGCGTCCCCGCCTCGACCGATAGGTCGGCGCCGTCGAGGGCGGTGACCGGCCCAAACGCCTTGCGGGCCCCGGCGATATCGACCCCGAGGGCCAGCACGCCGTGCACCCCCTGCCCGTTCACGCTCATTGGCGCACCATCCTCTCGGATGCTGCGCCAACGAAACCCTTCGCTTGATCCGGCCTGCGGCCGGTCCAATCGCTCCACATTGGTTCGCTCGCCTGGGGCTCGCTCATTGGCGCACCATCCTCTCGGATGCTGCGCCAACGCAACCCTTCGCTTGATCCGGCCTGCGGCCGGTCCAATCGCTCCACATTGGTTCGCTCGCCTGGGGCTCGCTCATTGGCGCACCATCCTCTCGGATGCTGCGCCAACGCAACCGTTCGCTTGGTCCGGCCTGCGGCCGGTCCAATCGCTCCACATTGGTTCGCTCGCCTGGGGCTCGCTCACGGTGCCGCGTCCTTGCCCAGCCGGCGGGACAGCAGCCACGTCGGGAGGGCGGCGGCCACCACCAGCAGCACCGACGGCACCGCGGCGTCGCCGTAGGCACCGATCGACGTCGTCGACCACACCCGGGTGGCCAGCGTCTCGAAGCCGGTCGGGCCCAGCAGCAGCGTGGCCGGCAACTCCTTCATGCAGGTCAGGAACACGAGGGCGGTGCCGGCGGCCACACCCGGGGCCAGCAGCGGCGCGGTGACCGTGCGCATGACCCCCAACGGTCGCTTCCCCAACGACCGGGCCACCTCGTCGAGGGCGGGTGACGCCTGCATGGCCGACGTGTACACCGCGCTCGACCGCCAGCGGCAGGAAGAGGACGAGGTAGGCGAACACCAGCACGGGCAGCCTCTGGTAGAGGGAAGTCAGGTAGCGCGCCGAGAAGAACACCAGCGACAGCGCCACCACGATACCGGGCAGGGCGTGACCGAGGTACGAGGACCGCTCCACCACCGACGCCAGCCGGCTGCGGTGGCGGGCGGCCAGCAGGGCCACGGGAATGGCGGCCGCGCCCGTCACCAGTGCCCCCAGGCCCGACGCCACCAGCGACCCACCGGCCGCCCGCCACACCCGGGCCATGTCGACGTTGGCCTGCACGCTGTCGACCATCCACCGCACCAGGGTCACCGCGGGGACGCCGAGGGCGAGCACGGCCACCGTGACCGGGGCCAGCAGGGCCCACCACCGGCCCGCCCGAGGTGGATCGTCCGCGGCGGACGGTTGGCGCCGGGACCGCTCGTGTAATAGCGGCCCGGCCCCGGGTGCGGGCCTCGGCCGTGACCACCACCAGGGTGACCACCAGCAGCAGGCAGCCGAGGATGGCGGCCGGCGTGCGGTCGAAACTCGCCTGGTAGGACTGGTAGATCACCCGGGTGAAGCTGTCGAAGCGCAGGATCGACACCGCCCCGAAGTCCGACAGGGCGTAGAGGAACACCAGCAGCGACCCGGTGGCGATGGCCGGCCGCAGCTGCGGCAGCGTCACCAGGCGGAAGGTGGACGCGGCGGTGTTCCCGAGCGACCGCGACACCTCCTCGAACGACGGGTCGATCCGCTCCAGGGCAGCGGCCACCGGGAGCAGGACGTACGGGTACGACAGCAGGGTGAGGGCGAAGAACGCACCCTTGAAGCCCGTCATCGAGGGGAAGACGGAGATGTAGGCGAAGGCGCCCACGTAACTGGGAACGGCCAGCGGCAACGCCGCCACCACCCGCCACACCCGCCGCCCGGGGAGGTCGCAGCGCACGGTGAGCCAGGCCAGGCCCACCCCGATGACGGCCGAGGCGGCGGTGACGGCCGCGGCCAGTCCCAGGCTGCGGGCCAGCAGCCGGCCCGTCCCCGCGGTGAGGAGGGTGTCGGACACCTTCGTCCAGCCGTCCTCCCCCGCCCGCACCAGGAGGTAGGCGACCGGCAGGAGCGCGGCCAGGGCCACGACGCACCCCGCCACCGCCAGGCCGGCGGGGAGGTGCGACCCGGGCCGCCTCCGGGCGGTGGCCGGGGGGGTCCCGGGGAGGGCGACTGGAGGCGGGGCGACCACGGGGGACCGGCTCAGAGGAGGCCTGCCTCCCGCAGCATGTTCAGCGTCTCGTCGAGGTCGGAGAGATCCGACAGATCGACGTCGGGGCTCTGGATATCGGTCAGCTTGGGCAGGCTGGGCAGAGCCTGGACGCCCGCCGCCAGCGGGAACTCGAAGTTCTCCTCGGCGAAGAACCTCTGGGCCGTCTCACCGAGCAGGAACGAGATGAACTGGGCCGCCTCCTCCTGGTGTTCCGCCGTCTTGAGCACGCCGACGCCGGCCACGTTGATCAGGGCCCCCGGGTCGCCGTTCACCGTGAAGTGGTTCCGGGCGACCATCTTGTCCTCGCCGATCTCGTTGGCCAGCTGGTACCAGTAGTAGTGGTTGATGAGGCCGAGATCGATCTCGCCGTCGTTGACCGCCTTCAGGATGAGGGCATTGTCGTTGTAGATCTTGGCCCCGTTGTCCTTCAGGCCCTGGATGAAGGCGCGGGTGCGGTCGTCGCCCACCTGCACCCGCATGGCGGTGAGGAACGCCTCGAACGACCCGTTGGTGGGGGCGATGCCGACCCTGCCCCTCCACTTCGGGTCGTTGACGGAGAACACGTCGGTGGGCACCTCGGCGTCGGGCACGTTCTTGCTGTTGGCCACGATCACCCGGGCCCGACCGGTGACGCCGATCCAGTCCCCGTCGTCGGCCCGGTAGCGGGCCTCGACCTTGTCCAGGACCTCCTGCGGGAGGGGCGCGAACAGTCCCCGGGCGTCCACCGCGCCCAGCGCCCCCGCGTCCTGGGCGAAGAACATGTCGGCCGGCGAGTTCGACCCCTCCTCCGAGATCTGGGCCGCCAGGGCGGGCGTGGCCCCGTAGCGGACGTTGACCTCGATCCCCGTCTCCTCGGTGAACTCGTCGATCACGGACTGGATCTGGACCTCGGCCCGTCCCGAGTAGAGGGTGAGGGTCTTCGAGTCCCCGCTGCTGCATGCCCCGGTGGCGACGAGGGCGGCGACGGCGACGAGGGCGAGGACGGTGCGACGGGTCAGGGAAGGCACGGGGCGGAGTTCTCCTGGTAGTAGGTACACCTAATAGCAGCGTAGAGGTTCACCTGACTGCAAGGCATACCGAGGGACGACGGTACCGTCAACCTCATGTCGGCCGACCGGGGTCTGGCCATACGTGTCGGCACCGGCGCCCGCGTGCTGGTCGGTACCTGCTCGTGGACCGACGCCACCCTGGTCAAGGAAACCGACTGGTACCCCAAGCGGTCGATGACGGCGTCCGAGCGGCTGGCCTACTACGCGGCCCGCTTCCCGGTGGTGGAGGTCGACAGCACGTACTACTTCCCGCCCACCCCCGAGCTGGCCGCGGCCTGGGTCGAGCGCACGCCGGCCGACTTCACCATGAACGTCAAGGCGTGGTCGCTGCTCACCGGCCACCCCACGTTCCCCGACTCGCTGTGGCCCGACCTCCAGCCGGAGGTCCCGACCGAGCACCGGGGCAAGCGCCGGCTGTACGCCAAGCACCTCCCCCCCACCGTGCTCGACGAGGCGTGGGACCGGTTCCGGCACTCGCTGCGACCCCTGCAGGACGCCGGGAAGCTGGGCGCGGTGCTGTTCCAGTACCCCCGGTGGTTCGGGCCCCGGGAGACCCATCGAGCCGAGATCGCCGACGCGGTGGCCCGGCTGGACGGCATGCGAGTGTGCGTGGAGTTCCGCCACGCCCGGTGGCTGGAGGGCGGCGACTGTGAGTCCACCCTGTCCCTCCTGGAGGAGCTGGGGGCCGCCTTCGTGTGCGTCGACGAGCCCGTCGGCTTCCCGTCGTCGATGCCCCCGGTGGTGGCGGCCACCTCGCCGCTGGCCGTCGTCCGCTTCCACGGGCGCAACCAGGCGACGTGGGAGGGGCCCGTGCCCAGCGCCGCCGAGCGCTTCCGGTACCTGTACTCGGAGCCCGAGCTGGCCGAGTGGGTCCCCCGCATCCGGGACCTGGCCGGCTCGGCCGACGAGGTCCACGTCCTCATGAACAACTGCTGGCGGGACTACGCGGTCGACAACGCGGCCACGATCGCGGGGCTGCTTCAGGTCCCCCCGACCGTGTCGGAGGCGCTCACCGCCGACGCGTGATGGACCACCATCGTCCACTCGCCGTCGGCGTCGCGGGTGAACAGGTTGAGGGCGGCCACGGTGGTGGCGTTGCCGGTGTCGAGGATGTTCTCGTCGACCGCCACCCACGCGGTGTCCCCCACCACCTCGGCCGTCTCGTTGGTGAGGATGAACTGCAGGCGTTGGGCGTTCTGGAAGAGGGCGAAGAACGAGGCCGCCACCCGGCCCCATCCCTGGAGCGTCGCCCACCCGGGGTGCGTGCACAGAACCCGGTCGGAGTGCTCCCACACCTGCGACATGGCGTCGAGGTCGCGGGCCTCGAAGGCGGCGTAGAAGGCGGCGTTGGCGGCGAGGACTCCGTCGAGATCGGCGATCCCGGGACGCTAGCGTCGCCCGGCGTGCACCGGGTGCAGTCGACCGACGGGGTCGAGGTGGCGGTCCACGACCTCGGAGGCGACGGTCCGCCCCTCGTTCTGGTGCACGCCACCGGGTTTTGCGGGGGCGTGCTGGCGCCACTGGCCCGCTACCTCCCCTTCCGCTGCTGGGCGCTCGACGTGCGGGGCCACGGGTCGTCGGTGACCCCCTCGGGTCTCGATTTCCGCTGGTCAGGCTTCTCCGACGACGTCCTGGCGGTGGTTGCTTCGCTGGACCTGTCGGAGGCGTACGGCTTCGGCCACTCGTGCGGGGGGGCGGCGGTGTTCGACGCCGAGGCCCACCGCCCGGGGACGTTCCGCGCGTTGTACGTCTACGAGCCCATCGTGTGGCCGACGCCGCCTCCGCCCGGGAGCCGTGACTTCCTCATCGCGGGGGCGCTGCGGCGGAAGGACCGGTTCGGGTCGCGGGAGGAGGCTCGGGCCAACTTCGCGGCGAAGAGGCCGTTCTCCGGCTTCGCGCCCGAGGCTCTCGACGGCTACGTCGAGTGTGGCTTCGAGGGGTTCGCGGACGGTGTCCGACTGCGCTGCCGCCCGCAGTGGGAGGCGGCGGTCTACCGCCAGGGCCTCGTCCACGACGGCTTCTCCCGCCTGGGATCGGTCGGGTGCCCGGTCGTCGTCGCGTCCGGCGACCGCTACGAGGCGGTGTCCGCCGACGTCGTCGCCGCCCAGGCGGTAGCCCTGCCGGCGGGCCGGGTCGAAACCCTTGCCGGCCTGGGCCACCTCGGCCCCATGGAGGACCCGGCCCGGGTGGCCCGGAGCGTCGCCGAGGCCTTCGCCCCGAGGCCGTGACCGGTCGAGTGTGCCGAAACCTACAAATCCTGTGGGTTTTTGCACCCTCGACCGGCCGGGCGCCCGTGCCGGTGTGCAGTTGTTTCGGTATATCCGACACAACTGCACACCGACCTCGGGGCGCCCGGCATCCCCCTCCCTGTCTCAGGCCCTCAGTAGCCTCTGGAGCAATGGCCTTGCCGCTGCCCACGTCCCTGTCGCCCTCCAAGGTGGCGTCGTTCAAGGACTGCGCGCTCGCCTTCCGGTTCTCGGCCATCGACCGGGTGCCCGAGCCCCCGTCGGCGCCGGCCACCAAGGGCACCCTCGTCCACCGCACGCTCGAGCTTCCTCTTCTGCGAGCCGGCCGAGCAGCGCACCGTTCCCACCGCCCTCGCCTGCCTCGACCGGGCCACGGCCGAGATGGAGACCGACGCCGAGTTCACCGGCCTCCACCTCGACCCCGAGGCCCGGGCCGAGTTCGTCGCCGACGCCGAGGCCCTCGTCCGCCGCTACTTCCGGCTCGAGGACCCCCGCACCATCCGCCCCATCGGTCTCGAGCTCATGCTGGAGGCCAAGGTCGGCACCCTCACCCTGCGGGGCATCATCGACCGCCTCGAGCTCGACGACGACGGCGGCCTGGTGGTCACCGACTACAAGTCCGGCGCCGTCCCACGGGTCACCTACGAGCAGAGCAAGCTGGGTGGGGTCCACTTCTACGCATTCCTGTGCGAGCAGGTCCTCGGCCGGCGCCCGTCGAAGATCCAGCTCCTCTACCTGTCGGAGCCGGTCGCCATCGTGGCCGAGCCGTCCGACCAGTCGATCCGGGGCCTGCAGCAGCGCACCTCCGCCATCTGGACGGCGGTGGAGCGGGCCTGCGAGCGGGAGGACTTCCGCCCCCACCCTTCCCGCCTGTGCGACTGGTGCTCCTTCCAGGCCTACTGCCCCGCCTTCGGCGGCGACCCCACCCTGGCCGCGGCCGCCGGCCGGGCGTCCGCCTCCACACCCGTCTCGCTCATCACCCGCTGACCCACCGGGCCACCCCGCCCGCCCCGCTACGGTGCACGCCAACGTGAGCCGCCTCTCCCTCGTCCGGAGCCCGATCGAACGCTTCGACGACGCCGTCGACCGCGGCTTCGACCGTCTCCGGGGACGGAGGGTCCCCGACAAGGTCTTCTACCTGGCCTCCGACCTGGGCGACTTCAGCCTGGTGTGGATGATCCTGGGCGCCCTGCGGGGCCTGCGGTCGGAGCGGGACTGGCACGCCGCGTTGCGCCTGGGGGCGGCCGCGGGCGCGGAGTCGTTCCTGGTCAACTGGGTGGTCAAGTCGTTCTTCCGCCGCTCCCGGCCGATCGTGGCCATGGAGCACCCCCACCACCTGCGGGTCCCGCTGACCAGCAGCTTCCCCAGCGGTCACGCCACGTCCGCCTTCAGCGCGGCCCTGCTGCTGAGCGACGACGACGCTTTGTGGCCGCTGTACTACGCCATCGCGGTGATCGTGGCCTCCAGCCGGGTCCACGTGCGCATCCACCATGCGTCCGACGTGGCCGCCGGCGCGCTGATCGGCACTGGCTTCGGACTGCTGGCCCGCCGCCTCTACCCCCTGCCCCCGGCGCCGACGGTGGTGCCGCCGGCCCGCTAGCTCTGGCTAGTTGACGCCGACCGGCTCGAGCGTCTCGACCACAGGAGCTTGCGACGCGAGCACCGAGCGCATGTCGAGCAGAAGGTCGGAGACCTCGGCCGTCGACACCAGCTCGCGGCTGTGCATCCAGCCAAGGCTTCGGTCGATGAGCCGAAGTGCCTCGGAAATGGCCTCTCTCTCGATCGTGCCGCTCATCTCATCTGCTCCTAACACCGGACGGTCTGCCCTGTTCCCATTATCTCGTCACGGCCGAATGCCGGCTTGAGCCCAGTTGGCTTGCGGCCCACCCTAGTCAGTGCTGGTTTCAAGCGTGTTTCGGTTCCGGAACGGCTCGCTCCTTTGTTGTCTCACCCTCCTGCCATGGTTCTAACCATGAACGAGCAACTTCTTCTGCTCTGCCCCGACGAGCGTCCGTGGCGGCTCGACGAAAAAACCCGCCAGGTCGGGCGTCAGGGCGTCCAAGAGGCGCGGGCCGCGCTCGGCCAGGCCGCGCCCGCCCGAGGGGCTGCGGTCCTCCCCCGCCGCCGCCTGGCCGACCGCCGCATCCCCCGCTCCACCGCCGCCTGACCCACGGCCGCCGCTATCGTGGCGCCACGGCCGGCGCCGTCGCTTCCCCCCGCACCGACCCCGCTCGGAGACGCGCCCATGGCCAACCCCATCGTTCGCAGGCCACGCCGTCGATGGCTGCTGCTCCTGCTTCTGCTCCTGGCCGCCACCGCGGCCTGCGGCGGTGGCGGCGGTGGCGGCCGCTGGCCGGGTTCGTCGGACGCCTTGCCGTCGCCGCCCCCGCCCGTCGTCGAGCTCCCCATCGGCCTCGACACCACTATCGACCGGGTCATCGACGGCGACACCCTGATCGTGGCCGGCGGGCACCGCATCCGGCTCATCGGCGTCGACACCCCGGAGACGATGGATCCCCGTCGCCCCGTCCAGTGCTTCGGCCAGGAAGCCTCGGCGTTCCTCACCGACCTGCTGCCCCGGGGGACGGGCGTCCGCCTGGTGGGCGACGTCGAGGAGCGCGATTTCTACGACCGCACCCTCGCCTACGCCTACCGCCTTCCCGACGGGCTGTTCGTCAACGCCGACCTGGTCCGCCAGGGCTACGCCCGCACCCTCACCATCCCGCCCAACGTGGCCCACGCCGACGAGCTCATCGTCCTCGCCCAGCAGGCCCGGGAGGCGGGTCGGGGACTGTGGACGGCGTGCGGCCCCGACCCCTGACCGGGGTAGCGTCCGGTGCGGTGGCATCGCTCGCGGAACGCCTCGGTCACGGTCCCGACGCCCGCCTGCTGATCGTCAACTGCGACGACCTCGGATCCAGCCACGCGGCCAACGTCGGGGTGTACGAGGCCCTGCGAGACGGCGTCGGCACCAGCGCCAGCCTCATGGTCCCCTGCCCGTGGGCCCGCGACGCGGCCGCCCGCTACCGGGGCGAGGACATCGGCGTCCACCTCACCCTCAACGCCGAGCACGACCTCTACCGGTGGGGACCGATCACCCACGCCCCGTCCCTCCTCGACGGCGACGGGGGGTTCCCCCGCACCCGCGACGACCTGTGGGACCACGCCGACCTCGACGAGGTGCGGCGCGAGTGCCGGGCCCAGGTGGAGCGGGCCATCCTCTGGGGCTTCGACGTGAGCCACCTCGACTCCCACCTGGGCAGCCTCGAGCTGCGGCCCGAGTTCTTCGACATCTACCTCGAGCTGGCGGTCGAGTTCGGTCTCCCCCTCCGCCTCGGGTCGGCCTCCACCGAGCGGGCCGTCGGCTTCCCCTTCCGCCGGCTGGCGGAGGAGGAGGGCGTGGTGTCGCCCGACCATTTCGTGGCGGTGCGGACGGTGGGCCGGCGGCGGGCCATCGAGCGGGCCATCGAGGACTTGGCGCCGGGCGTCACCGAGGTCCACGTCAGCCCCGCCCTCGACACCGGCGAACTGCGGGCGATGGCGCCCGACTGGTCGGCCCGGGTCGACGATCACGACCTCGTCACCAGCGGCAGCTCCACCCTCCGGGCGCTGGCCGCCCGTTCCGGTGTGGTGTTCGTCGGCTATCGGGAGCTGCGCGAGCTCCAACGCTCGGCATAGCGCCCCGGTCGGACGAGCCGACCCCGGCCGGAGGCGTCCGCCGACCCGGGGCCGGCGTCAGCGAGCCCGCAGCTCGCCGACCACCACCGGCTGCTGCAAGCTGGCCACGACCCCGCCGGCCTTCTCGTCGGTGATGGCCAGTGCCGCCACCGGCCCGCTGGCCACGAAGGCGGTCGCCTCGGGCGCCGAGCCCAGCACGCCGACGGAGATCTTGTCGCCGCCTACCACCGCCCACATCTGGTAGTTGCGGTCGGGGCCGAGGGTGGGCAGGTTGTTGCGGGCCAGGTAGCCCCGGCCGTCGGGTAGCACCCAGGCTTCGGCGAACAGGGCTCCGTCGGGCGAGCGCATCTCGACCTTCACCGCGTCGGGATTGGCCTGAGCGGCGTCGATGGTGCGCTCGAGGGCGTCGGCATGGCCGCCTGCGGTGATGGCGTCGATGCGGCGACCGTCCTCGACCACCTTCAGCCCGAGCACCCCGATCACCGAGGCCGCGATCGTCGCCGCCGCCACCAGCGCTCCGATGCGCACCCCGCTTCCCCGACCCGCCGATGCCCGGCGGTCGGCCAACGACGGGACCCGGGACGGGGCCTCGGGCGCGGGCGCGGGCGCCGGGACCGGCGGGGCGTCGGGACCGGCGTCGGTGGGCGCATGCGGTGGACGATGGCCAGGTCGAGGGGCGGCGGCGTGTCGGTGATGTCCTCCGCGATGCGGTCCCAGACCGACGCCGGGGGGCCGGCGATGCCGCTGCTGAGCAGCCCCGCCACCTCCACGTGCTCCATGACCTCGGCCCGGCACAGGCCGCAGCGGACCAGATGGCTCTCGACCGCCTCTCGCTCGTCGGCGTCGATGGCGTCGAGGGCGTAGACGGCCAGGAGCTCGCTCGCTTCGGTGTGGGTCAACTCGTGAGCCACGGCTCCCCCACCCCCATCTCCACCAGATTGCCGCGCATCCGGCGCAGCCCGGACCGGATGCGGCTCTTGACAGTACCTTCCGGCGCGCCCAGCAGGACCGCCACCTGCCGGTAGGTGTGGCCGCCGAAGTAGGCCAGTTCGACCGCCTCCCGCTCGTCGGTGGGGAGGCCGGCCACCACCTCCTTGACCTGCTCGGCGATGGTGAGGTCGATGACCTCCCGCTCGATGTCGTCGGAGACAGCCGGCGACTCCCGGGCGTCGCGCTCCTCCCGCCGTCGTCGCGACGTGTCGGAACGGAGCATGTCGACCGCCCGGCCGTGGGTCTGGGCCAGCAGGTAGGAACGCAGGGATCCCCGCTCGGCGTCGAAGCGCTCGGGCCGGTTCCACAGGCGGAGGAAGACCTCCTGGAGGACCTCCTCGGCCACCGCCCGGTCGTTGAGCAGGCGGCAGGCGAGGGCGTAGGCGGCGCCCGCGTGGCGGCGGTAGGCCTCGGCCAGGGCGTCCTCCCGCCAGCGCCCGATGGCGACCACGAGCGCGGCGTCGCTGGCGTCGCGGATGTCATCCATCGGCATAGTGTCCCTTGTTCGTCGCCGGCCCCCCATCCGGATGCGTCATCCGCACGAGGGTCGGCTCCGTACAGACGACGTGAAGGCGGGAACCGGCGTGTCCTGAAGCCCCGCCCCTTCAGGACGCTGGCGCACCGCCCGCCCTTGCGGCGGGCGGTGCCGCGTCACCACCCCGGAGGGGGCCAGGCAGAATGGCCGCCGTGCCGGCCGACTGCAGTGATCTCGACGCCGACCGGCGGGCCGCCCTGCGCACCTTCGGTCGGGGCGTCGGCGCGGTGGCCGGCGGCTGCCTGGGCGGGTTGGTGGCCGGACTGCTGGCGACCGGCCCGGCCGCGGCCCGCGCCGCCGATGCCGCCCTCGACATCCAGATGCTGCAGACGGCGTCCTCCATGGAGACCCTGGTGGTCGACCTCTACGGGGCGGCCCTCGGCACCGGGCCTCTCGGGATGAACACCCCGGCGGCGGCGGCCCTGGCCGCCATGACCGACACCGTCGCCCGCGACACCCTCGTGCGGATCCTTACTGAGACCCAGGCCCAGCACCGGGAGCACCGGCTGGCGTTCCAGACCCTCACCAAGGCCCTCGGCGGCAAGGAGCAGAACGAGCCCAACCCGAAGTACCTCTCCGGCGTGGCCGCGGCCGACGTCGGGAGCCCCCTGCGGCTGGTCGACTACGCCGCCGTACTGGAGAAGATCCTCACCGACACCTACGTCATCAACCTCACCCTGGTCGACAACGTCAGGGCCAAGGAGACGCTGGCCAGCGTCATGGCCGTCGAGGCCCAGCACCTGGCCCTGCTGCGGGCGGTGGGGGCCCTGCTGCGCGCCGACACGCCCCAGTTGCTGAGGATTCCCATCGGCGCCGACCTCCCCAACCTGCCGGCCACGCTGGCCGCCATCGCCTTCCCGGAGGCGATCGACGACGTCGCCTCGGCATCGGTGGCCGAGCCCGAGTCGGGAGCCGTCCCGTGACCGGGGGGCTGACCCGTCGCCGCTTCCTCGGTGTGGCCGCGGCGGCCGGCGTCGCGGCCACGGCCACCGCCTGCGGAGGCGGCGGTGGAGACGACACGTCGTCCACGACTGCCCTTGACACCGTTCCGATCCTCTCCGGCGACGTGGCCGTAGCCCACCTCCACGCCCGGTTGGAGAACCTGGCCATCGGGACCTACGACGCCCTGCTCGCCACCGCCTCGGCGGGGGCGCTGGGGGTGGTGCCGGCCGTGGTGGGGTCGGTCGTCGCCCTCGCCCGGACCCAGCACGCCGAGCACCTGGCGGTGTGGAACCGGGTCATGCGAGCCGCCGGCCAGCCCGAGGTCACCGAGGCCGACGCCGGCCTCAAGCCCACCATCGATGGCATCCTGGCCCAGGTGAAGGACGTGGCCGCGGCGGCCCGGCTGGCGCTCCTGGTCGAGGAGATCCTGGCCGACACCTACCTCAAGTCGATCCCCACCCTGGTCGACCGGGGGTCGGTGCAGGCGGCGGCGCTGATCCTGGTCACCGACCAGCAGCACCAGACCATCCTCCGCCTCGCCCTGGGCGAGTACCCGGTGCCCGAGCCGCTCCAAGTCCCCGACAAAGCGGCCTCGTAGCCAGCCCCCCATACGAACCGGTGACGGTTTTGGGGCCATGACCCCAGGATTCGTCACCCGTTGGAGTTGCCGAGGCGTCACACGTCGTAGTCGGTGACCTCGCGGATGTTGGACTGGATGGCCTTGTACTCGGGGCTCTGGGTCAGCGGCAGGAGGCCCATGAGCTTGCCCATGTTGCCGGTGACCTTGATGCGCCCCTGCATGAAGGCGGCGTTGGGATCGAGCTCGCCCTTCTGGATCCGGACCGAGTCGTCCCAGGTGAGGCTGAGGGTGAACTCGGCGTCGACGTCGTCGCCCAGCTGCGACGCGGTGAGCTTGCCGCTCTCGACCACCCAGTAGTAGCGGACGTCGCCGTTGGGCCCGCCGGTGACGTTGTACTGCATGCGGGCGGTGGCGCCGGCCCGTTCGGGGAACGTCTGGGCCAGTTCCTTCTGCTTGTCGAGCCACGGCTGCGTCAGATACTTCTCCATGGCGGGGGAGGTTAGCGCCGGGCCGGCTCCCGCAATCCGGCGAAGAGATCATCCTCGGGAACGGGGGCGTCGACCAGGGACCGGGCCAGGATGTAGTCGTCGAAGGGGTAGGCGTTGCCCGCTTCGGGGGGGAGGCCGAACCAGAACGGCGACGCGGGGTCGATCTGGGTGGCGTGGGCCAGCAGGGCGGCGTCACGGATGTTGTCCTCGGGGACGACGTCGATCCGGGTGGTGATGCGCTCGTCGATGCCGGCCCGGTTCAGCCACTCCTCGGGGATCGGCGACTCCAGGCCCAGCTCGAGGAACTTCTCGTGCAGGGCCACGATCCGGGCCTCGGGACCAGGCCGCGTAGTACATCTTCGACGGCTGCCACGGCGGGCCCAGGTCGGGGTAGCGGTCGGGGTCGCCGGCGGCGTCGAATGCGACCACGCTGATGTCGTGGACCCGCAGGTGGTCGGGGTGGGGGTAGCCCTCCTGGTCGTCGGCGTAGGTGACGATGACCTGGGGCCGCTCCCGCCGGATGACCGCCACCAGCCGGCCCACCGCCTCGTCGAGGTCGGCGGCGGCGAAGCAGCCGGGGCGGCTGTTGGCCTCGGTGCCGGCCATCCCCGAGTCGCGGTAGCCGAGCATCACCACCTCGTGGTAGCCGATGATCTCGGCCGACCGGGCCAGCTCCTCCATGCGGACCTCGTACAGCCGGTCGCGCACCTCGGGCCGGTCCATGGCCGGGTTGAGGATGTCGCCCTCCTCGCCCCCGGTGGCGCACACCAGCACGCACCGGACGCCCTCCCGGGCGTAGCGGTGGACGGTGGCCGCCCCCTTGGACGCCTCGTCGTCGGGGTGGGCGTGGACGGTCAGCAGGCGGAGATCATCGTCCATGCATCCACGGTACCGGCGCCGCAGGGGTATCCCGTGAGTTGTGGCGGCGGCGGACGGGCGGCCAGACTCCGCCCGTGAAAGTCGCCTTCGTCGGATCGTTCTCCACTGGCAAGACCACCCTGGCCAACCTGTTCGCCAAGGAATGGGACCTGCCCCTCCTGCCCGAGGTCGCCCGGGAGGTGGTCAAGCTCGGGTTCCCCCTCGACATGAGCGCCACCGCCGAGACGGAGACCTTGATCTTCCTCAAGCAGTGGCGGGCGGAGGCGGTGCACGCCGAATTCGTGGCCGACCGCTCGATCTACGACGTCCTCGCCTACGCCGACTGGGTCATGGAGCACAACGACGCCGACCGCAAGGAGAACCACCTCTGGTACGAGTCGCGGGAGATCGCCCTCCTCGACCTCCGGGCCCGCTACGACGACGTGTTCTACCTGCCGATCGAGTTCCCCATCGTCCTCGACGGGCTGCGCCCCGACGACACCACGTTCCAGGCCGACATCGACCGCCGTATCGTCGCCCTGCTGCGCGACGCCGACGTGCAGTTCACCACCGTCACCGGCTCCGTCGAGGACCGCCAGGACCAAGTCCGCCGGCTGGTGACGACGTCTAGGTAGCGTCGGGGCCGGTGATCACGGCCCGGGTCTACGCCGACGGCGGCTTCAAGGACATACCCAGCGCCGACGTCTCAGACCTGGTCGGGGTCGACGGCAGGATCATCTGGGTCGACGTGGTCGATCCCACCGACGACGACCTGCGCTGCGTGCAGGAGGAGTTCTCCCTCCACCCGCTGGCCATGGAGGACATCCGCGAGCGCCACCAGCGACCCAAGATCGAGACCTACCCCACCCACTCCTTCCTGGTGGCCTACACCCGTGACCGCCTCGAGATCGAGATGTTCGTGGGCCCCGGCTGGCTGGTCACGGTGGGCGCCGAGGGGTACTCGACGGCCACCGTGCGGGCCCGGTTCGAGCGGGTCCACGTGGCCAAACCCACCGTGGGGTACCTGGTCTACGTCCTCCTCGACGAGATCGTCGACGGGTACTTCGGCACCACCGATGAGATCGAGGATGCGCTGGAGGACCTCGAGGAGCGCATCTTCAGCGAGGAGCTCCCGACCGAGGCCGCCATCCAGGAGGACCTGTTCGCCGTCCGGCGCAAGCTGCTCGAGTTCCGGCGGGTCGTGGTCCCCCTCCGGGACGTGGTGCAGGTCCTCCTCCGACGGGATGCGGACTGGGTCGACGACGTCACCGCCACCCACCTGCAGGACGTCTACGACCACGTCCTGCGGTCGGTCGACGTCATCGACAGCCAGCGCGAGCTCATGGGCAACGCCGTCGACGCCCACCTGGCCATCATCTCCAACCGGGTCAACGAGGTCATGAAGCGGATGACCTCCTGGGGCGCCATCCTCCTCGGCTCCACCCTGGTGGCCGGCATCTACGGGATGAACTTCGAGCACATGCCCGAGCTCGGGTGGGTCCTCGGCTACCCCTTCGCCCTCGGTCTGATGGCGGTCATCACTGTCACCGGCTACCGCTACTTCAAGAAGAAGGATTGGCTTTAGGCAATCCGAAGACCACTTGTTAGGACGCCTTGACATCGTCCGGACGAGGGGACAACATCGGCCTCCGATCGAGGGAGGACACCGGTGCGACGGAGTCGATGGCTGGCGCTGGGGATGGCGGTCGTGGTCACGCTGGGCATGGCCGGTTGCGGCGACGACGGCGACGACGACGGGGTGGCGGCCGACTCCGGCACGGAGGCCGCCGAATGCAGCCCCGTCGGCGAGAACCTCGCGGGCGACGCCGCCCGCACCGTGCCCATCGAGCTGAAGGACTACTCCTTCACGCCGGCGTCGGTCACGCTGGCCCCGGGAGTGGTCACCTTCGCCGCCACGAACGTCGGCACCGAGAACCACGAGCTGGCGTTCCTCCCCGGTGGCGGGGAGGTTCCCCTGACCGCGGCCGGGGCGCCGGACGAGGACGCCCTGGGAGACCAGGGTGCGTTCGAGCTGGAGGCGTTCGGGCCGGGACTGGACTGCAGCGCCACCTACGAAATGCTTCCCGGCACCTACACCCTGTTCTGCATCGTGACCAGCGCCGACGGCACGACGCACCTCTCCAAGGGGATGCGGGGCCTGCTGACGGTCGGGTGACCCCCCGATCGGGGGCCGGCTACCAGCCGTTCGACGTCGAACCGGCCGGCACCAGCTCGTCCTCGCCCGTCTCCTCGTCGCTGATGAGGTCGTAGCCGCACAGGGCGGCCAGGTGGGCGTGGCCCTCGTCGGGCCCGGTGGCGATGAGCTCGTCGCCCGGCGTCAGCACGACCGACGGCTGGGGTCGGTAGACGTAGCGCCCGCCCCGCCGGATGGCGAGGACGAAGAACCCGGTCTCGGTCTCCAGGCACAGGTCGCGCAGGCTGTGGCCGTCGGCCGGCGAGCCCTCCGCCACCGGCACCCGCACGACAACCTCCTCGGCGTCGCCCAGGGCCAGGGCCAGGATGGGGTGGAGCTCCTCCCCCTGCTCGATGAGCCACACCATCTGCTGGGCGGCGTCGCCGATCTCCTCCGCCGCCTGGGCCAGGTGCATGAGGCCCCGCAGCCCGGACGGGTCGACCCGCTCCTGGGCCGCCCGCAGCACCCACAGCTCGAGCCTTTCCATCATCTCGTCGAGCCGGTCCTCGAGGTGGTTGACCTCGGCCGCCAGGCCCTGGTCGCGCAGGACCAGGGCCGAGTAGGCCAGGCCCACCGCCACCTCGGAGATGTTCTTCATCTCCACCAGCACGTCGATGGCCCGGTCGAGGTCGGACACAGTTGGCTCCTCCGGCGCCTGGGGCGGCTCCCAGGTGGGTGCCCCCGCCAGCTCCCGCAGCTCGGCGATGCCGGCCGCCGCCCCCTGGAGGAACAGGACGTCGCCCGGGAGCAGCATCATGTCGCCGTCGATCTCGGTGTTCCACTCCCGGCCCCGCCGGAGGGCCACCACCCGCATACCCACCTCGACCGGCAGCTCCAGGTCGGCCAGGGCGTGGTGGGCCATGGCCGAGTCGTCGCGGATGCGGACCCGGTGGGAGATCTCCTCCGCCTGGGACAGGTCGGCCACCAGGGCCCGGGGGATGCCCAGGCGACGGGTGACGATGCGGGCGATGTCGACGGCGGCGTTGCCCAGCCGTTCGATGGCGCTCACCACCTGGAGGACCGACGCCATGGCGTCGGCGTCGCGTGGCGAGCGGGCGGCCAGCACGCAGATGGCCCGCATCTCGTGGATGAGGTCGTTGAGCCGGTCCTCGAGCTCCTCGACCTCCTCGGCCATGGCCGTGTCGCCGAAATACACCGCGGCGTAGCCCAGGTCGATCATCAGCTCGGAGGTGTCCTTCGCCTCCGAGAGCATCGTCTTGAGATTTCGGGGTCGTTCGTCCATTTGTTTCATGAAGGGTGTCGCCTTTCCAAGCTAGGTCACGCCCAGGGCGACGATGACGAGGATGAGGAACAGAGCGCCGGCGAAGTCCACCGACGAGGTCACCAGGGGGATGCCGTAGGTGTCGGGGTCGACGCCGAAGCGGACGGCGGCGATGGTGCCGTAGTAGGCGACGGCCACCACGAAGCTGACGGCCAGGGCACCGCCCAGGAGCGAGGCGGCCACCATCTGGGGCAGGCCGGGGCTGGCCTGGCCCAGGGCCGGCCCAGGTAGTGGGCACCGACGCCGTTGAAGAGGTACACGGGCAGGCCCAGGACGAGCATCATGGCGCCGTCGAGGCGGGCGTCCCGGCTGGGGACGGGCGCGGCCGCCATCAGGCCGAGGTGGAGCTTGGTCGAGAGCCGGGCCGACAGGATGCCGCCCAGGGCGCCTGCGCTGCTGATGAAGGCGGGGAAGAGGATGAACAGGGCCGGGTAGGTGGAGAACGTGTCCAGCCGCTTCTCGATGGCGATGCCGGCCATGGTGCTCAGGCAGGTGGCGGCCAGCAGGATGGGCGTGGACTCCCGCACCACCTGGCGCAGGACGTCCTGGTGCGTACGCCAGGCGAGGACGAAGGTGCCGACGGCCAGGGCGCCCACGGCCGCCCCCAGTACGTCGGAGCCCCGGGGGTAGTCGACCACCAGCAGGCTGGCCACCCACAGGGCGGGCAGGGTGAGGACGTCGCCCAGGGTGGAGACGATCGGCGCGGTCACGTTGTCGAGGTCCCAGTCGTAGCGGACGGAGCCGGCGGCCAGGGCGATGGTGGCGACGAGGACCACCAGCGACGCCAGGAGTCCGCCGACCACCGAGATGAGGGCCAGGTCGAACACGGTGATGGTGTTGGCCACCCCCAAGGCGACGGCCACCACCTTGGCCACCACGGCCAGCAGCAGGGACAGGAAGAGGGTCAGCACCAGGGAGGCGACCACGTTCTGGCCCACGAGGGTGCGGGGCCGGAGCGAGAGGCGGAACGTCCCCACGTGGATCGACGTGCTCAGCCGGTTGCCGAGGGACGAGAACACGTTGCCCCGCAGGCCGATGGCGGCGGGGACGAGCACGAGCAGACCGGGGAGACGCTCGAAGGTGCCGGTGATGGAGCCGAGGACCGCCCCCGCCACCAGGCTGGTGGAGCTGTTCAGGCAGAGTGAGACCAGGCTTTGGCGGGCGCCATCGGTGCTGGGCCGAGGAGGGCGAGCAGCCGCCGGGTGAGGTCGATGGGCCGGACGACCTTGCGGGCGGTGCGGATCGGCACCACCACGGTCGAGCCGACCTTGGTCCCGACTTTGGTGCCGACCTTGCCCACCTTGGTACCGACCTGGCCGACCTTGGTGCCGACCTGGCCGACCTTGGTCATCGCCTGCCGGGGCCTGACGCGGTCGGTCCGGGACCGGCCGGGCGGGCGCGGGGGTCCTCAGCCGGGGTGTTGTCGGCCGCGGGCGGCGGGTTACGGCGGGTGGGCCGGCGAGGAGGGTCGCGCCTACCCCGGCGGACGGGGGACGCGTCGGAGTCGGCGCCCGTGCGGCGTGCCTGGCGTGCCATGACTCGGCGGTTCCGCCATCGGGTCCTCCACCTCATCGACTCAGGTGCATCCTACCGGCCGGGTCGGCCGACGGGGGAGGCGAATCAGCGCCGCACCCGCAGCTCCGTTCCCATGGGGTGGGACGTGCTGTCGACGCCGTTGGTGGTCTGCCCTTCGGTCGGCACGGCCCGCCGGCCGTCGAGGAACCAGTCCCAGGCAAAGTTGGGCGAGCGGCGGACGAGGGCCACCAGGACCAGGAAGTAGGAGAAGAAGCCGCCCAGCAGCCCGATCCCGTAGGCGCCCAGGAGGTCGGTCTCGGCGGGGAAGAGGGCGAGCACGGCGGTGCCGCCGATGGCGGCCACGACCCCGCCCAGGTCGGCTATCGACACCCCGTCCTTGCGATAGCGGTTGACGAAGTAGAGCTGCCAGCCCATGACGAACCCGAAGCTGCCGGCGCCCAGGAGCTGCAGGACAGACGCTTCCTCGCCGGCCATCACGCGTGCTGCCGGGAGCGAGCGGCGGCGAAGGCCACAGGTGTGCGGGGGATCCGGACCTCGTCGCTGACGAAGGGCGTGTACACCAGCCCCAGGGGGTTGCCCTGCTTCAACAGCGCCAGCCGGACAGCCTTCACCGCCACCCCCACCGGCTCACCCTCCACCAGCAGGGCGTGGAGGAGTGTCTCCGCGAACACGCAGGCGAGGGGCTCGAAGACCGTCACCTGGGACCCGATGACACCGGCCGCGTTGGCATCGCTGACGAGTGCCTTCACCAGTTTGAGTGGTGTCTCCGGCCCGACCGCGGCCGTGTTGCACCCGTTCACGAAGACGAGGGGCTGCGACCCCCACCTGATGTTCCGCCCGGCGAAGACGGCGGGCGTGATCACCCCGTCGGTGAGCGGGCCGACCTGGATGTAGGCGGTGCCGGCATCGGTGCCGCCGTGACAGTAGAAGTAGACGAGGGCGGGGTTGCGATCGTTCAGCCCGTCCAGGAGGGTCCTCCGGGAATCGAAGAACTCCCAGGGGCGGTCCCTATCGAGGTTGCGCAGGGCGGCGATGTGACGGGGCAGGGAGGAGAAGTCGGGGTCGATGGAGACGCCGGCGGGGATCGCGGGATCGATGGTGGTTCCCGCCACCAGCGGCACGTCGAGGGTTGCTCCGTGCCCGTTCCCAAGGGACTGCGGCACACCGATGACGTGCCGGAAGCCCCAGAAGCCGGACGGACAGACGACGTCGAAGTGGCCGTACTCCGGGCACGCGCCTCGGAAGCAGGCCGACGCCTCGAGCGGCTTGTCGCCCAGCAGGGCATCGAGGAAGGTCGGGCACAGCCTGAGGTCCTCCCCGGGGTCGAGGGGATGGTCGTACAAGAACGCCGCCGGCACCACGTCGGTGCCGTCCTGCACGTTCGCCACCTGGATCCGTCCGGGTCTGCGCAGGATCTCGGCCATCCGCTCCCACGCCCTGGTCGACGCCCCGTGCGCGTCCTTCCCCAGCTCGTCGGCGAGGGCGATGTAGGTCTCGAAGCCGAAGCTGGCGAGACGGATGAGATCGCGTGTCAGCCGGTCGACGTCGAGGGGCCCTCGTACCGGTACCCCACCGGGCGGCCGGGCCGGCGCTCGCAGGCCACCTCCTCCAGCTCCCGGTGCAACTGGACCTTGAGCTGGTCGAGGACGGTGGCCGGAATGGCGGCCGCGGACGTGAAGCCGTTCTCGCCGAACACCCGCAGGCTGTGGTCGCCGCCGCCGCTGTCGTTGAGCAGGAGGCTGAGCTGGTGCGGGGCGAGCTGATCGAGGTGGGCAGGGTCGAGCGAACGGGCGAGCACGTAGTCGCGCTCCCGGGTGACGGCGGGCATCCCCCGGCGCAGCCGCCGCGGCTTCGCATCCACCGTGGCCGAGACCACCCACGACTGCACCAGCACGTGGCGGTGGTAGAGGCTGCACCGGATCCGGTGGACGCCGGGCACCGGCGGCGCCTGGACGGGGAACAGCAGCCGGGTGCCGCGCCCTCCCGGGGCCGAGCCGGCGGGGTGGACGCCGCCGTGGTGGAAGACCGTCGCCGTCCCGTCCTCCGCCAGTTCGAGCGTGCCCACGCCGGACCGGATGGCGAACTCCCCCTCGTAGCCGAAGAGCACCACGTCGAGCCGGACCGGACGGGAGGCCAGGCCGCCCACGGGCGGGCCGAGCTCGAGCCAGAAGTGGTACGGCTCGCCGGCCGCCAGCGTCGCCGTCACGTCGATCGGGGTCATGGGATCGCCCGCGGCGGAGAACCCGGTGTGCACCACCCGCTCGCCGGGGAACAGGCCGTCACCCTGGTCGTCGCCGTCACCGCCGTCGTCACCACCGTCGCGGCCGTCGCAGCCGTGGCGGCCATCGACCGATGGGTAACGCGGGCCGGGGCGGAAGATCGACCATGCGCCGCCGCCCACCAGCCCGACGATGATCACTACCACCGCCAGCAGCCACGCCGGTAGCCCGCCGTCGGTGGGGACTGCCACCAGCTCTATGCCGGCCGTGGTGCAGCCGCCGTCGTCGCACGCCAGGATCTGGTGCGCCCCCACCACGCCGTCGGGCGGAACGGCCAACAGGGCGTCGATGCGCCCTTCGCCATCCGCCACGAGTGGCGCCCACAGCCGGCTGTCGGCAACCAGGTCCCAGTACAGCTTCGTCTCGCCGTCGAACCCCTGCCCGGACACGGTGGCCTCGGCGCCGAGGCGAAGCTGCGTCGGAGTAACGGCGAAGGTCGCGCCGGAAACCGGCTCCGGCGGGGTGGTCACGGTGGGCCCAGGGTGGTCGGTCCCCTCGCCGGTGACCTCGACCTGCTGGTCGGCGAGGCCACCGGTGAAGCGAATGGTGATCCGCGCCGACCGATTCGCCACCGCCGATGGCTCGAAGCGCAGCTCCACCCGACACGACTCCCCGGCGTCAAGGCGCTCGCCGCCCAGACAGTCACCGCCCACCGCGGTGACATCGTCGTCACCGGCGGGGTCGATGACGTCGACGTCCACCGCCTGCTGACCGAGATTGACGACCGAAACGAACCGGGACCGCGGACCGGAGCCGATCTGCACGGCACCGAAGGGCACCTCCATCGGCGAGACCTTCACCTCAGCCGGGCGACCGATCCCGCTCCCGCGGAGGGTGAGCTCCTGGCTGAGACTCGGGGAGTCCGACTGGAAGTGCAAGCGTCCGGGTGCGATTCCCGGCATCGACCGGTGCGAACCGAACGCTGACGATGCATTCCGCCCCAGCCCCCAGCGGCGCACGGGCGCACGCCGAGGGATCGGCGATGAAGTCGGGGCTGTCGGACGACACCCGCAGGTCGAGCGGTCTGGTGCCGGGGTTGCCGACGGTCACCTTGCGGTCCGCACTGGCTGCTCCGACCTCGACCGAGTCGAACGTGAGGCTGGCCGGCTCCAGGGTGACCGATGGGAGCGTCGCCGTGCCTTTCAGTTCGGACGTGACTCGCAGGCTTCCGCTGACGGCGACCAGGTTCGCGCTCCACGGACCAGGCTGCGTCGGACTGAAGGTCACTGCGACGGTGCACGTGGTGGAGCCCGGGGAGTAGGAAAGGACGTGGCTGCACGAGGGCTCCTCGACGGCAAAGTGACCTGCCCCCGGGCCTTCGAGGCCCGCGTCCAGCCAGAGCACCCCGCTGACGGTCACGGTGAACTCCCGGACAGCACTGTCCTCGCCCACCATCACCGAGCCGAACGTGGCCGTCGCCGGCGCGAAATGCATCTCGGCCGCGACCGTGGTCGAGGGCTGGGCCGACGCGCTTGGGTCGGCCCCGCCACCACCACCAGCAAGAACAGTGCCGCCGCCAATCGCCGCATGTCCGCCACCCCCTCGGTCAGACCGTCGACCGTCTCCTGATCGAGATGAGCCCGGCAGGAGTGCCGGTGATACGGATTTCCCGGTCAGCCGGTGGCGGTGCCGTCGGCTCCGGCGCTCTACCTGCTGGCGGGACGGTAGGTGCAGATGTGCACGCCGGTACCGCTCGTCGACGTCGACACCAGCTCGAGGGGCCGGCGCTGACCGTCATCGCGGAACAGCCGCTTGCCGCCGCCGAGCACGACCGGTTCGATCATCAAGCGGTACTCGTCCACCATCCCCGCGCCGATCAGCGCCCCGGCGAGGGTCGCGCTCCCCATGACCTGGAGGACGCCGCCGTCCTCGGCCCGGAGCTTCTCCACTGCGCCGAGGACGTCGTCGGCGGGGAGCAACGTCGAGTTGTTCCAGAAGAGGTCGTCCTGGCTCAGGGTCCGCGAGGCAACGTACTTGCGGATCTCGTTCATGCGATCGGCGAAGGGGTCGCCGGCCCGCTTCGGCCACGCCGCGGCCATGGTCTGCCACGTGCGCCGACCGAAGAGCAACGCCTCGGTACCCCGCATCACCTCGTCGATCACGGGCCCCATGGTCTCGGCATCGAAGTACCGCATCGACCAGCCGCCATGCTCGAACCCGCCGTCGGGGTCCTCCTTGCGTCCTCCGGGCGCCTGGACCACGCCGTCGAGGCTCATGAACTCGCTGATCACGATGCGCATCGCACTCCTCCGGTCTCTCGCTCGAGTGCTACAGACTGCCGGGAGGCGACGAACTCATCGCGGCAGCGCGGTTGCGGCATCGCGGTTGCGGCATCGCCTCCCGGGGCATCCTTACCCTGCAGGGCGCCCCTCCGGTCGTCCACGAACGTTCGGACCCCAAAGGGGGAACATGCGCAAGGTCATCGCCGCCATGCTGGCCGGCTCGATTCTCGTCTTCGGTGCGGCTTGCGACGACAACTCCAACGCCGGCGACAAGATCGACGAGGACGACACCAATCTCGGTCCGGGCGACGGCGAGGACGAGGTCGGCCCCGGGCGGTAGCCGGTCCGTCAGCCGGCGCGGTCGGGTCCGGCGCCGCTCGATGTCGATGAGGACGACCAGGCGGCGCTCGCGCTCCATGGCCGCCCGGTAGTCGTCCCAGTCGGGATGCTCGCCGGCTGCCCGCCGGTAGTAGTCGACGAGGGGCTCCATGGCGTCGGGCAGGGACAGCGTGGTGGCGGTGCCGTCGACCTGCACCCACTCCCACGAGCCGACCTTGGTGACCAGCACCGACACCCGCGGGTCGCGGCGGAGGTTCTTGACCTTGTAGGCCGTCTCCCGGCTGCTGATGACGACCCGCCCCTCGTCGTCGACGACCGCCCCGACGGGCGACATCTGGGGCCGGCCGTCGGCCCGGTAGGTGCAGAGCACGGCGCTGTGGTGCTGGCGGATGAAGTCCCGTGCCTTCTCGAGGTCCACGACGATCAGCCTTTCACGGGCCGGTTGCGGGCCCGGGCGGTGACGGCCGAGTAGTCGGCAGGCGCCCAGGCCCTCGGAGTCGGACAGCTCGAACCAGGCCCGGGCGGCCATCGCCAGGGGAAGCTGCAGGCCCGCGTTCTGGGCGGTGCCGGTGACCAGGCGCAGGTCCTTGGCCGCCAGGGAGAGCTTGAAGTTGGGCGGGAAGCGGCCCGACTCGATGAGCGAGCGCTTGCTGTTCACGGTGACGCCGATGGGCGACTCGGCGAGGATGTCGAGCACGGTCGACTGGTCGAGGGCGAAGGCGTCGGCCAGGGTCAGGGCCTCGGCCAGGCCCGACATGAGCGCTCCCAGGATGGAGTTGGTCACCAGCTTCATGGCCGCCCCCGATCCGGGCGGACCGAGGTGGATGGGGCGGCCGAACGCCTCCAGCACCGGCCGCCACGCCTCCCACTGCTCGGGCTCGGCGCCCACGAAGACCTTGAGGGTGCCGTCGGTGGCCTGGGGGATGCTGCCCAGCACGGGGGCGTCGATGACGTCGACGTCGTCGGGGAGGCGCTCGGTCAGCTCACGGATCACGTCGGGGCCGACGGTGGACATCTCGACCAGGGTGTGGCGTCGGTCACTCTCCGCCGGCATCCCTTCGGCCAGCCCGCCGGGACCGAACACCACTGCGTCCAGCGCCTCCGGGTTGGCCACCATGGTGAACACCGCCGCCGCCTCCCGGGCCGCGTCGGCCGGGGTGCCGACCAGGCGGGCACCCCGCTCGACGAGCGGGGCGGCCTTGGCCGGCGTCCGGTTCCAGACCACGAGGTCGTGGCCGGCGTCGAGCAGGCGGGCGGCCATGGGCAAGCCCATCTGGCCGAGGCCGACGAAGGCGAGGGTTGTCATGGCCCCGTTTCTACTCGGCCGGCGGGGCCTCGAAGTTTGGTCTCAGATCCGGGACAGCTCCACCAGCACCGCCCGTTCGATCTCCCGGGCGTGGTCGTCGTCGACCACCTTGGCCCCGTTGGCGTCGGCTACGTAGAAGCTGTCGACCACCTCGTGGCCGAGGGTGGCCACCTTGGCGTGGCGGATGTCGAGGTGGAGGTCGGCCAGGGCCCGGGTGATGCGGTAGAGGGTGCCCACCCGGTCGGGGGCCCGGACCTCGACGACGGTGGCGCTGGCCGACGCCCGGTTGTCGACGGTGACCGACGTGCGGGCGGGCACGGCCGACACCGACCCCGGCGGCCGGGGCCGGTCGGCGTAGCGGCGGGCCCGGTCGGCCACGCTCGCCTCCAGCGACAGGCGGCCCTCGAGGACCTTGCGCAGGTCGGCCTCCACGTCGGCCCAGTCGGGCGGGTTGCCGAAGACCGACTGCACGTGGAACTCCTCCAGCGCCAGCCCGTCGTCACCCGACCACGCCCGGGCGCTGAGCACGTCGAGCCCGTGGAGGGTGAGGGTGCCGGCCACCTTGGAGAACAGCCCGGGCCGGTCGTGGGCGGCGATGGTGACGTTCGGCCCGTCGCCCCGCACCACCACCTCCCCCGCCTCCCGGGCCTGGGTGGCCAGGTCGAGGTGGTCCTCCGTGGGGAACGACTCCCCGCCGTTCGGCGCCGGTCGGCGGCCGCCGGTGAGCGTGGCCACCGCGTGGGCCGCCAGGTCGGACACCAGGCCCGCCTTCCACGGGCTCCAGGCGGCGGGACCGGTGGCGAGGGAGTCGGCCTCGGTGAGGGCGGCCAGCAGCTCGACCGTCCCCGGGTCGCCCAGGGCGGCCGCCACCGTGGCCGACGTGGCCGGGTCGTCGACGTCGCGGCGGGTGGCCAGGTCGGCCAGCAGCAGGTGGTGGCGGACGAGGGCCACCAGCACGTCGACGTCGGCCGGGGGGAAGCCCATGCGGCGAGCCACCCGGCCGACGACCTCCACCCCGGTGAGGCTGTGGTCGGTGCCCAGCTCGGGGACGAACCCCTTGCCCAGGTCGTGCAGCCAGGTGCCGACCAGCAGCAGGTCGGGACGGGACACCCGCCCGACGAGCGTGGCCGCCCCCGCGGCCGCCTCGCACAGGTGCCGGTCGACGGTGAAGCGGTGGTAGGCGTTGCGCTGGGGCTTGGACGACACCTTCGCCCACTCGGGCAGCACCCGGGTCAGGAGGCCCTTCTGGTCGAGCGCCTCCAGCACCGGGATGGCGGCCCGCCCCGCACCCAGGAGGGCGACCAGCGCCCAGCGGGCGTCCTCCGGCCACGGATCGCCGGGACCGACGGCGTCGGCCGCCAGCCGGTCGAGCGCCGATCGGCTGAGGGAGGTGCCGGCGGTGGCGGCCGCCGCCGCCGCCCGCAGCACCAGGCCCGGGTCGCCGGCCGGATCGGCGTCGGCGCCGAGCGCCACCCGTCCGTCCCGCAGCACGAGGCCGGGACCGACGACCCGGTCCCGCGCCGCCATGCGCCCGATGGGTCCCCGCAGCGACGAGCGGATCCGGTCCCACGTGTCGTCGCTGGTCCAGGACACGGTGCGGGCGGCGGCCGCCACCCGGCCCATGAGCACGTCGGCGTCGGCGTCGCCCAGGGCCGCCGCCACCCCGTCCTGGTCCTGCAGGAGCAGGCGGTCGACGGCCTTGCCCGTCCGCCGGTGCAACTCGATCCGCACCGCCAGCAGCGCGTCGTGGGCCGCGGCCAGGGCCTGGTGGTCGTCATGGACGAGGATGCGCCGGGCCGCCTCCGCCCACCGCATGGTGTGGACGTCGCGCAGCCCGCCCCGGCCGTCCTTGAGATCGGGCTCGAGGAGGAAGGCGACCTCGCCCGACTTGGCGTGGCGGGCGTCGACCGACTCCCCCAGCGCCCCCAGCCACCGGCCGGCCTTGCCCCGCCAGGCCGCGATCGCCCGCTCCCGGAGGTCGTCGGAGATGGCGGGGTCGCCCGCCACCAGCCGGGTGTCGAGCAGGGAGGTGGCCGTGTCGAGGGAATCGTGGGCCAGGGTCAGGGCCTCCTTCACCGACCGGACGCCGTGGCCCAGCTTGAGGCCGGCGTCCCACAGCGGGTACCAGACCCGGTCGGCCAGCTCCTTGACCTCGGCCAGGTCGCGGTCCTTGCGGGTGTGGATCAGGAGGACGTCGAGGTCGCTGCCGGGACACATCTCCGCCCGGCCGTAGCCCCCCACCGCCACCAGGGCCACCCCGGGTGCGCCCGTGCCGAACAGCTGCGCCAGCCAGGCGTCGGCCAGCGCGGTATAGGCCCGGCAGAACGCAGTGCCGTGCAACGACGAGTCCGCCAGGAGCGCCTCCCGCTCCTGACGGAGATCGCGGTTCACGGGTTCGGCTTTTTCTGCCGGCCGAGCCCGCCGCCGGAGGCGGCCCCCCCCGGCTGGCCCCACGCCGGCCAAAGGCCGGCCCGCCTGGGGGGGAGGGTCCGGGAGGGGGGCCAGCCCCCCTCCCGTCAGAGGGCGTCGTGTCCCATCTCCCCGGTGCGGATCCGGATGATGTTCTCGACGGAGGTGAGCCAGACCTTCCCGTCACCGATCTTGTCGGTGCGGGCGGCGGTGACGATGGCGTCGACGATCCGGCTGGCGTCGGCGTCGTCGGTGACGACCTCCACCTTCACCTTGGGGACGAAGTCGACCGTGTACTCGGCGCCCCGGTACACCTCGGTGTGGCCCCGCTGACGGCCGAAGCCCTGCACCTCGGAGACCGTCATGCCCTGCACTCCCAGGGCCCTGAGCGCCTCTTTGACGTCGTCGACCTTGAACGGCTTGATGATTGCGGTCACAAGCTTCATTTTCAGCCGACCCTCCCCATGGACCCGAATTCACCGGCAGCGTAGGCGGACTCGGCGTGCTGGCTGAGATCGAGACCGGTGTACTCGTCCTCGTCCGAGCAGCGCAGGCCGATCGTCTTGTCGATGACCTTGGCCAGGATGAACGAGACGACACCCGAGTAGGCGATGGTGGCCCCCACCGCCATGGCCTGCTTGCCGAGCAGGGTGGAGCCGCCACCCCCGAGGAGCCCCCCGACGGCCTCGTTGGCGAAGACGCCCAGGAGGAGCGACCCGGTGATGCCACCGACCAGGTGGACGGCGATCACGTCGAGCGAGTCGTCGAAGCCGAACTTGAACTTGAGCTGGCAGGCCAGGTAGCAGAGCACGCCGGCGATCAGGCCGATGGCCAACGCCGCCATCGGGTTCACGAACCCGGCACAGGGGGTGATGGCGACCAAGCCGGCCACCGCCCCCGATGCCCCGCCCAGGGTGGTGGCGTGGCCGCTCTTGAGCTTCTCCACCACCAGCCAGCTGAGCATGGCCGCGGCCGCGGCCGTGTTGGTGGTCATGAACGCCGTCGCCGCGGTGGCGTTGGCGCCCAGGGCGGAGCCGGCATTGAAGCCGAACCAGCCGAACCACAGGATGCCGGTGCCGATGAGCGTCCACGGCAGGGCGTGGGGTGGCATCGCCTCCCCCGGCCAGCCCTTGCGTTTGCCGATCACGAGGATCAGGACCAGGGCCGCGATGCCGGCATTGATGTGGACGACGGTGCCGCCGGCGAAGTCGAGCGCACCCTCCTTGAAGAGCCAGCCGTGGGGGCTGAACACCCAGTGGGCGACCGGCGAGTACACGATGAGGCTCCACAGGCCCAGGAAGGCGACCCATCCGCCGAACTTGAGGCGGTCGGCGGTGGCCCCCGTGATCAGCGCCGGGGTGATGATGGCGAACATCATCTGGAAGGCGCAGAAGGCGATGGCCGGGATGGTGAGCGGGGCGGCGAACCCGAAGTCGGCGTTGGCGATGTCGGCCAGGCCGCCGAAGCTGAGATCGCCGATGAAATCACTGCCTTCGCCGAAGGCCAGGCTGAAGCCGACGAGCACCCAGAGCACGCTGATCAGGCCCATGGCGAAGAAGTTCTGCATGAGCATGCCCAGGAGGTTCTTGGACCGGACCATCCCCCCGTAGAAGAACGCCAGGCCTGGCGTCATGAAGAGTACGAGCGCACACGACGCCAGTACCCATGCGGTATCTCCAGTGTCCATCGTTGTCGATGCCCCTCCCCTGACGCCGGTTGGTTCGGACGGGACCGTATGCAACGAACCTGACATGAAGGTTTCTCTCGTGTTAAAGCCGTGTTGCGTGTTCGGCGGACCGGTAAGAATCCCGCCACTAGCCTGCGGCCGGGATGAACCCCGCTTCCCCTCCCGCCGGGCCCCGATGGCCGGTGGCGCTCGTCACCGGTGCGTCCAGCGGCATCGGCGCCGCCTTCGCCAAACGGCTGGCCGCCGAGGGATCCGACCTGGTGGTCGTCGCCCGCCGGCAGGATCGCCTGGAGGCTCTCGCCGCCGAGCTGACGGCGGCGTCCGGAGTGCGGGTCGAGACCCTGCCGGCCGACCTCACCGTCCCCCTGGAGCTGGCCGCGGTCGAGGCGCGCCTGCGCGACCCCGACCGGCCCGTCGACCTGCTGGTCAACAACGCCGGCGCCGGGGGGCACGGGGCCTTCGCCTCCCTCCCCGTCGACGATGTCGAGGCCATGGTCCGACTGAACCTGCTGGCCCCGGTGCGGCTCACGTCGGCCGCCCTGCCGGGGATGGTGGCCCGGGGCTCGGGGGGCATCGTCAACGTGTCGTCCATCTCGGGCGAGCAGCCGATCCCGTTCGTGGCCACCTACTCCGCCACCAAGGCGTTCCTCACCAGTCTGAGCGAGTCGCTCCACGACGAGCTGCGGGACACCGGGGTGACGGTGACCGCGGTGCTGCCCGGGTTCACCCGCAGCGAGTTCCACGACCGGGCCGACATGGGCCGGTCGATCCCCGGCCCGTTCTGGATCACCAGCGACGCGGTGGCAAAGGCGGCGTTGGCTGCGGTCGCGCGGGGCCAGGCCATCTGCGTGCCCAAGTTCGGCTACCGCGTGCTGGTGGGCCTCTCCCGGCACGCGCCCCGGGGCCTGGTGCGGCGGGTGGCGGGGATGGTCGGCCGGAGGACCTGATGGGCGTGACCGTCCGTCCCGCCACCGAGGCCGACCTCGACCGGATGGTGGCGCTGTACGCCGCGGTCGCCGACGAGGGCCGGTGGATCGGCGCCGAGGGCCCATCGACCAGGACGACGTCCGCCGGCGCTGGCGGGAGCGGCTGCGGACGCCTGCGGCCGGGATCTCGCTCGTCGCCGAAGCCGACGGCCAGCTGGTCGGGCAGGCCGGCATCGAGGTGGCGTCCTACGGCGTGGCCTACCTGGGGATGCTCGTGGGCCGGAACTGGCGCCGGCGGGGCGTGGGCACCGCCCTGGTGCAGGCTGCCATCGAGGCCGCTCGCGACCGGGGCTGCCACAAGGTGTCGTTGCAGGTGTGGCCGAACAACGAGGCGGCCCGGGCCCTCTACCGCAAGCTGGGCTTCGTGGACGAGGGGGTGCTGCGGGGCCACTACCCGCGGCGCGACGGCACCCTGTGGGACGCGGTGATGATGGGGCTGCTCCTCTAACGCCGGGAGAGGAGGTTGAGCACGATCGTGGCCACGATCGAGAGGATGATCGAGGTCGCGATCGGCACGTAGACCCGGACGTTCTTCTTGCCGAAGGCGAGGTCGCCCGGGAGCCGGCCCAGTCCGAGGCCGCCGGCGAGGAGGAGGATGAGGCCGGTGGCGGCGAGGACGACGGCGGCCACCAGCAGGTACTTGCCGATCTGGGAGACGTCCACGGGGACCTATTGGAGCAGGAGATCGCCGAGGTCGACGGTGAGCCCGGGAACGAGGTCGGAGGCGAGCTGCTCGCCCGGCTCGAGCACGATCGGCTTGGCGTAGGCGGTGCCGGCGCCGGGGCCAGGGCCGGGGCCGGTGAGGCGGTAGACCTCGACCCGGTCGGCGTCGGGGTGGACGACCCAGTACTCGGCGATGCCGAAGCGGGCGTAGAGCTCCCGCTTGCGGACCAGGTCGTGGCGGGGCACCGACAGCACCTCGACCACCAGCGTCGGGGGTCCCTGGATGTTGGGGGCGGTGACCCGGTGGGCGTCCTGGTCGGAGAGGTACACCACGTCGGGCTGCACGGTGACGGTGTCGCTGAGCACGACGTCGCACGGGGCGACGTAGACGCGGCCACCGTGGCGGCGCACGTGATCGAGAAAGGCGAAGCCGAGACGCAGGACGAGGTCCTGGTGGCGGGTGGAGGGCGCGGCCATCTCGAACAGCTCCCCGTCGATGAGCTCGAAGCGCCGGCCGTCGTCGGGGAGGGCCGCGTAGTCGGCGTACGTGAGCGCGCGGGGCTGCTCGACTGCCATGTCCCAAGAATACGACCGGCCTGCGACAGTCACCGGAAGTCGCGCGAGCGGGTGGACTCGACCGCCAGGGACAGGGGCTCGATCGCGCTCGGCGATGACGTTGGTGACCCCCTCGGCCCGTTCCAGGCGGCCCCGGATGAGGAGGGCGGGCGACGTCTGGGCCACCCGCCGGTAGGTGGCCCACACCTCGGGCGTGGCAGATGACGTTGAGCATGCCGGTCTCGTCCTCCAGGTTGACGAAGATGATCCCGGCCGCGGTGGCCGGCCGCTGGCGGTGGGTGACCAGGCCGCCCACCACCACCCGTCGTCCGGAGCGGACGGCCAGCCAGCCCGGCGGCGCTGACCGCCCCCATCTCGTCGAGGCGAGGCCGGGCGAACTGCACCGGGTGGCGATCGGCCGAGATCCCGGTGGACCACAGGTCGGCGGCCGCCGTCTCGGGCTCGGTGAGGGGCGGGAGGGGCGGGGAGTCGGTGCCCACGACCACGCCCGGCAGCCGTCCGGGGCTGGACTGGCTCACCGCCCCCGCCTCCCACAGCGCCTCCCGCCGGGGAGTATCGAAGCACCCGAAGGCGCCGGCGGTGGCCAACGCCTCCACCGCCGGCAAGGGCGCGCCCGTGCGCCGGACGAGGTCCTCCATCGACGAGTACGGCCGCCGCTCGGCGATCCGCTCGGCCAGGGCGTCGCCCACGTTGCGCACCGACTCGATGCCCAGCCGCACCGCCACCCCCGCCGAACCGGTGACGCTTTCCGCCGACATGTGGCGCTGGCCGTCACCAGTTCGCTCCAGGGTGGCCTTGGCGGCGCTCAGGTTGACGTCGGGGCCGACGGACCGTGACCCCGTGGCGGCGGGCGTCGGCCACCAGGGAGTTGGGCGAGTAGAAGCCCATGGGCTGGGCGTTGAGCAGGGCGGCGCAGAAGGCGGCCGGGTAGTGCAACTTCATCCAGGACGATGCATAGACGAGGTAGGCGAACGACACCGAGTGGCTCTCGGGGAACCCGAAGTTGGCGAACGCCGACAGCTTCTCGAAGATCGCGTCGGCGGTGGCGCCGACGATCCCGTTGGCGGCCATGCCCTCGTACAGCCGGCCCCGCAGCGCCTCCATCCGCTCCGTGCTGCGCTTCGAGCCCATGGCCTGGCGCAGCTGGTCGGCCTCGCCCGGGGAGAAGCCGGCCACGTCGATGGCGATCTGCATCATCTGCTCCTGGAACAGCGGCACGCCCAGCGTCTTCTTCAGCGCCGGCTCCAGCAGGGGTGCAGGTACGTCACCGGCTCCCGGCCGTTGCGGCGGCGGATGTAGGGGTGCACCGACCCGCCCTGGATCGGCCCCGGCCGGATCAGCGCCACCTCCACCACCAGGTCGTAGAACGTCGCGGGGCTTGCAGCCGGGGCAGGGTGGCCATCTGGGCCCGGCTCTCGACCTGGAACACGCCCACCGAGTCGGCCCGGCAGAGCATCTCGTAGACGGCGTCCTCCTGGGGGATGGTGGCCAGGTCGACGTCGACCCCGTGGGCCTCCCGGACGAGGTCGACGCCCAGGTGCAGGGCGGTGAGCATCCCGAGGCCCAGGAGGTCGATCTTGACCAGGCCCGACCGCGGCGCAGTCGTCCTTGTCCCACTGCAGGACGCTGCGGTTCTCCATCCGGGCCCACTCCACCGGGCACACCTCCACCACCGGCCGGTCGCAGATCACCATTCCCCCCGAGTGGATGCCCAGGTGGCGGGGGAAGCCCTGGATCTGGCGGGCGAGGGCCATCACCGGCTCGGGCACGCCCACGTCGGCCGGGGTGCCTGCCTCGGGCCTTGGGAGCTGGTAGCCGTCGACCTGCTTCGACCAGGCGTCGAGGGCGCCCGGCGGGTGGCCGAGGGCCTGGCCCATGTCGCGCACCGCCGACTTGGGCCGGTAGGTGATGACGTTGGCCACCTGGGCCGCGTTCTCCCGGCCGTAGCGCCCGTAGACGTACTGGATGGCCTCCTCCCGGCGGTCGTGCTCGATGTCGACGTCGATGTCGGGCGGGCCGTCGCGCTCGGGGGACAGGAACCGCTCGAAGAGCAGGCCGAGCGCCACCGCGTCGGCGTTGGTGATCCCGAGGGCGTAGCAGACGGCGCTGTTGGCGGCCGAGCCCCGTCCCTGGCAGTAGATGTCGGACCTCCGGCAGAACTCGACGATGTCCCAGACGATGAGGAAGTAGCCGGGGAACCCGAGGGCGTCGATCATGGCCAGCTCGTGGTCGATCTGGGCGTAGGCGCCGGGAACCCGCTCCGAGCCGGCCCCGGCGGGCCGTAGCGCGCTCGGCCCCCCGCATGGTGAGCTCCCGCAGCCAGGTCATCTCGGTGTGGCCGGGCGGGTACCGGGTAGTCGGGGAGGTTGGGGGCGACCAGGCGCAGGTCGAAGGCGCACGCCCGGCCGATCTCGGCCGCCCGCTCGACCACGCCCGGGTAGCGGGCGAAGCGGCGGGCCTGCTCGGCGCCCGAGCGCAGGCAGGCGGTGGCGGCGGCCGGCAGCCAGCCGTCGAGCTCGTCGAGGGAGCGGCGGGCCCGCACCGCGGCCAGGGCGGTGGCCAGCGGCCGGCGGGCCGGCGCTGGCGTAGTGGACGTTGTTGGTGGCCACCACGTCGACGCCGGCCCGCACGGCCAGCGCTCACCAGGGCGTCGTTGCGGGCCGAGTCGAGCGGGTCGCCGTGGTCCCACAGCTCGACCGCCACGTGGTCGCTGCCCGAAGGCGGCGACCAGGTCGGCCAGCTCCCGGGCGGCGGCGGCCGGGCCCGTCGGCCACAGGGCGGCCGGCACCGCGCCCTTGCGGCAGCCGGTGAGCACCTGCCACCGCCCGCCATGGGCGCCGGCCAGGTCCGCCAACGACGCCGTGGGCAGGCCCTTCTCGCCCGCCGCCATCTGGGCCGCGCTGGCGGCCCGGCTCAGGCGGGCGTAGCCATCGGGGTCCCGGGCCAGGACCAGCAGGTGGCGGCCCTCGGGGTCGGCCATCCCCTGCTGCGACCGCCGGGGGAGGTCGAGGGTGAGCTCGGCGCCGAAGACGGTGGGCACGCCCACGGCGGCCGCCGCCTCGGCGAAGCGGACCACGCCGTAGAAGCCGTCGTGGTCGGTGAGGGCGAGGGCCTCCAGCCCCAGCCGGGCCGCCTCCTCGGCCAGCTCCTCGGGATGGGACGCCCCGTCGAGGAAGCTGAAGTTGCGGAGGACGGCGTGGCGGCGGTGGTAGAGACCGGGCTCGACTTCTATCGGGACCGCGCGCCGAAGGACGATCAGCGCCACGCCTTCCGCGCGCACATCGCGATTGCGCGGCGGGGTGGCTAAGCCGCTCGTGATCCACGTCCGCGACGGCGGGCAGACCACGGACGGGGAAGCGCTCTGGTGAGGTTTCAAGCGGTCCGAGGCGGTCGGGGTCGAGGTGATCCTGCACTGCTTTTCCGGCCCCGCCTACCGGGCCGCCGAGGCGGCCGAGTGGGCGTGGGTACCGCCCGTTTGCGGGCAACGTCACCTATCCGAGCGCCGCCGACCTGCGGGAGGCGGCGAGGAGGTTCTGGAACGTACCGACTCCGGTGGAGACCGACGCCCCCTTCCTCAGCCCGCAGCCGATGCGCGGTAAGGCCAACCAGCCGGCGAACGTGGTCGAGACCGCGAAGCTCGTTGCGGCCGAGCGGGGCGTCGCCTACGAGGAGCTTGAGGAGCTCGTCGAGAAGAACGCCCGCCGCCTCTTCGGCTGGTGACGGCGTGGTGAGGCTGGGGCAGAACTTCCTTGCGGACCCGAACCTGCTCGAGGCGATCGTGCGCCAGGCAGAGCTCGCGCCGGACGACGTGGTGGTCGAGTTCGGCGCGGGCGAAGGCGTGCTGACCGCGGCGCTCGCGCGGGCCGCCGGGCACGTGCACTCGGTCGAGCTCGACGAGCGGCTGCGGGGAGGGCTCGAGCTGCTGGCCGCCGAGCACGCGGGTTTCTAGCTCCACTTCGGCGACGCGATGGACCTCGAGCTGGGCGCGTTCGCCCCGCCGCCGACGGCGATCGTCGCCAACCTGCCCTACGCGATCGCGACCCCGCTGATCCTGCGGACGATCACCGAGCTGCCGAGCGTGACGAGGTGGACCGTGATGGTCCAGCGCGAGATTGCGGACCGGCTGCGCGCGGCGCCGGGCTCGAAGGCCTACGGCTCGCCGAGCGTCGTCGCCCAGCTCGCCTGCGAGGTGCGGATGCTGCGCAAGGTGGACCGCGCCGTGTTCACGCCCCGGCTGCGGGTGGACTCGGCGCTGCTGCGTCTCGACAGGGTCGCGCCGGGCGCGTCGGAGTGGACGGTGCGGGTCGTCCGCGGTGCTTTCGCTCATCGCCGCAAGGCGCTCGCCCGCTCGCTCGAGCACGCCGGCGTGACCACGCGGGCGCAGGCCCGAGAGGCGCTCGCTGCAATCGGCCTCGTGGACGACGCTCGCGCGGAGCAGCTCGAGCCCACTCAGTTCGCCGAGCTGGCGGAGCGGTTGCGGTGAGCCTGCGCGCGCCGGCAAAGCTCAACCTGTGCCTCTACCTCGGCCGTGAGCTGCGCGACGACGGACTGCACGAGCTGCGCTCGCTCTCTGCCCGCTCGAGCTCGCCGACCGGCTCGTCGTGGGGGAGGCGGCGGACGGGCGGGACGAGGTCGTCTGCCCGGGCGTTGTCGGGTCGAACCTGGCGGCGGTGGCGCTCGCCGCGCTGCGGCGCAAGGGCTGGGAGCGCGAAGCCGCTGCGGATCGAGATTCAGAAGCGGATCCCGATTGCGGCCGGGCTCGGCGGCGGGAGCGCCGACGCCGCGGCGGTGCTGCGCCTGGCCGCGGATGAGGTCGAGCGGCTCGAGGAGCTGGCCGTGGCGCTGGAGCGGACGTGCCCTCGCAGCTCCGCCCCGGGTTCGCGCTCGTGGGCGGCGCCGGCGAGCGAATCGAGCGGCTCCGCGGATCCGGAGGATTTCGGACTCGTGCTGATCCCCCGACGACGAGGGCCTCGCCGCAGGCGACGTGTACGCCGAGGCCGACCGGCTCGGCCTCGGGCGCGAGTGGGTCTGAGCTCGACGCGGTCGAGGCCCAGCCTGTGCGAGGCGGCCGCGGGCGGAGCCTCGCCCGTCGGGTACGCGGATTCCCTCGTCAACGATCTCGAGCAGGCGGCGATTCCGCTGCGGCCCGAGATTGCGGAGGCGCTGGCGGCGCTGGAGGAGGTGGGCGCGGTCCCGGGCGCTCGTCACCGAATCCGGGCTGACGGCGTTCGGGCTCTTCAAGGACGTCGCCGCCGCCGACGCCGCCGCGATGGCGCTGCCGCCCCGCTACGCGAACGCAATGGTCAGCGCCCCGCAACGGCTGCTCGGATGATTGCCGTCGGCGACACTGGCAAGAATCACGCTCGATGAGACTCGAGGGCGAGGAGCGGGACACCCGCCGCGACCGGATTCGCCTGATCGTCCTCGTCGGGTTCGATCCTCGGCGGGTTCATCGCCTTCCAGCAGATCGCGCCGAGCCTCGACATCGAGGGCTGGCTCGAGGATCCTCGCTGGAGGATTCCTCTACCTCACCTATCTGCTCGTCGGGTTCCTGGCCTTCGGTGAGACCGGCGCGTTCATCGGGCTCGTCTTCCCCGGCGAGACGGCGGTCATCATCGGCGGGGCTCTTGCGGGCCAGGGAGAGAACTCGGTCATCGCGATGATCGCGGTCGTCTGGTTCTGCGCGTGGGCCGGGGACTCGGTCAGCTTCCTGCTCGGCACCCGGCTCGGGCGCAAGTTCGTGTTGGATCACGGCCCGAAGGTGCGGATCACGGAGGAGCGGTTCACCGCGGTTGAGAAGTACTTCCAGCGGCACGGCGGGAAGACGATCCTGGTCGGGCCAGTCCTCCATCGGCCTCGTCCGCGCGCTCGCCCCGTTCATCGCGGGTAGCTCCGGGATGACCTACCGCGCGTTCGTTCCGTACAGCATCCTCGGCACCGGCCTGTGGGCGGCGACGTTCACGCTGCTCGGCTACTTCATCTCGGAGAACATCAACGAGGCGACGCAGCTCGCGAGCAAGGGGTTGTTCGTCTTCGGGACGGTTGTCGCGGTCGTGATCGGGACGGTGCTCGCGGTCCGCTTCATGCGCGTGCGCGAGAACCGGCAGAACCTCGCCCGCCGGCTCGAGAGCTCGCGCTTCGGCCGGCCGGTGGCGGAGTTCGGACGACGGATCGAGCCGCAGGCGCGCTTCATCTGGCACCGGGTGACGCCGGGTGGACTCGGCCTCGAGTTCACGACCGCGGTGGCGGTCCTCGCGGTTGCGCTGTTCATCGTCGTCGGATACGGAATCGAGGTTTCGGGGACCGTTGGCCCGACGACGCCCGGCGACGAGCGCGGGATCAACGCCGCCGCGGACCTCCGGGCGGACTGGCTGGTCGACGTCGCGAAGCTGGTCACGGTCCTCGGGTCGACGCCGTTCACCCTCGCCGTTGCTCTGGTCGCGGGAACGCTGCTTTGGACGGGCGGTTGGCGGATGCAGGTGGGGGTCCTCGTGGCGGCGTTGCTCATCTGCCACATCGCGGTCCCGGCCATCAAGGAGGTGGTCGACCGGCCGCGCCCGGGCGGCGGCCTGGTTGAAACCAACGGGTCGAGCTATCCGAGTGGGCATGCGACCTACGCGGTCATTTACACGTGGATTGCGCTCGTGGTGACCTTACGCGTGCGGGCGGGACT
>CAWDDV010000014.1:0-89776 GCA_963801205.1 uncultured Acidimicrobiia bacterium | reverse complement strand
CGGCCGGGAAGAAGGCCTACGCCACCAGCCTGCTCCGCTGGCGAGCAGGGGAGGGCGACTTCGCCCCGTGGTCGCGGTCGGGGACGGTCCTGACCGGTGGCGGGAAGCTGCGGCTCGACCCGACTACAGCGACCCCGGGGACCGATCCATTCGGGCCGGGCGGCTACCGAGGAGGGACGTACTACAACGGCGCCAGCTTCCTCGTGGGCCAGGCGACCAGCCCAGTGATCGACACCCCGGACCTGTTCCAGGAGGCGATCGCGTCGTGGAACGCGGACACGCCGGCGGGGACGTGGGTCGAGACGCTCATCCGGGCTCGGGTCGACGGCCGCTTCACCAAGTTCTACAACCTGGGGATCTGGGCCTCGGACTCGTCGACCATCGCTCGCCACTCGGTGCGGGCCCAGGGCGACGCCGACGGCTTCGTCGCCGTCGACACGCTGATCCTCGACAAGAAGCTCCGGGCCGACGGGTTCGAGCTGACGTTCCGCCTGTTCAGCGACACCCCCGGCGCGGCGCCCACCGTGCGCGCCGCGTCGGTGGCCCTGTCCCGCGACTACAACAAGATCGGCGAGTTCGTGCCGGGCGAGCCGGCCCTGCTGGGACCGACGTCCTGGCGGTGCCGGAGTGTTCGCAGATGGTCTACCCCGACGGTGGCACGGTGTGGTGCAGTCCGACATCGACCTCGATGGTGCTGGCCTACTGGGCCGGCGACACCGGGCCCTGCGAGCCACGGGTGCGGGCTGCGGTGGAGGGCGTGTACGACTGGGTCTACGACGGTCACGGGAACTGGCCGTTCAACACCGCCTACGCCGCCACCCACGGGCTGGTGGCCGAGGTGGTGCGTTTCGAGAGCATGGCCGAGGCCGAGCGGTGGGTCGCGGCCGGGGTGCCGGTCGTCATCAGCTACTACTGGCACGAGGGCGACCTCACCGGCGCCCCCATCCCGACGAGCGACGGCCATCTGGCCGTGCTGGTCGGCTTCGATGCCGCCGGCAACCCCATCGTCAACGACCCCGCCGCGGCCGACGATGCCGGGGTGCAACGGACCTACCTGCGTTCGGAACTCGAGCACCTCTGGGTCAAGAAGTCGGGTGGCACGGCCTACCTCATCTACCCGACCGGCCACGTCATCCCCTCGGTCCCGGGGTAGGCGGCGGCCCGGAGGTCACAACCCCGGTGGGTACGGATTGGGTCGTCGTCGTAGTCCGGGAGGAACTGGCAAGCGGCGGCGCCATCTGTTCTGGGATGATCCCGAATGGTCGTACTACTTCAGATGGCACCCACAAAGGACGCTCGATCCTTCCTTCGACGTCGCCGCATACCTGATCCCCCGAATACAATCAAGGCAGGGTCGGTGACCGCTTTGCGGTTGCCTTAAGGCCATATGAAACATTGTTCACGATGTCCGAGCCGTATGGCGTCAGCCCCGCGAAGGTACCGTTCGTGGTCATCTCACGAGCGGGACACTTGTCCCTCCACCAGGACCACGCCAGCCATCCCATCTCATGGGTTTTCAGGAGCGCCAACAGGTCTTGGTACTTGAACCCATTCGCCGGTGGCTGGCCTTGCCCTCCGTCGAGGGCGTAGAAGCACTCGTCTTCATGGTCCGCCTGCTTGTTGGCTATCTCGCCGAACACGATGGGAAGGTTGGCACTATGTGCTTTCCGTATTTCCGCTGGTCCGTCGAACCCTGGAGCAGCCCAATAGGCATGTACACTGAGAAGGATATTATGCTTGGGATCGTGGTCGACCAGCGCCTGCCCGATGCTGTTAAAGGCGTTGAGTGATGTTCCGCAGTCGGGCGCGTCGATCATGATCGGCATCGCCAGGCCGGTGTTTCGAATGCTGGTGATCGCGCTGGCGTAGGCGTTTCTGTAGGCAGTCAATGCCGCGGCTGTCGATCCTAGCCAGCGGTAGTGGCCCACCTCGTTGCCGATGTTGATGATGACGTATCGCTTGTGAGCGTTGAGCATGGCCACGACCTCCGCTCGAGTCCACCAGGGAACCAGTCCTGAATTGACGAGCGTTGTGTCTGGCGAACACGTGTAGTCGAAAAGCGTGACGATCGGAATGATGCGGGCCGCTTTGCACTTGGCCAGGAAGGTGTCCAGATGGGCCGTTGCGAAGAGCGGCCGAACTGGGTCTTCCGGCTTCCTCGGGTATGTCACGTACCACTGGATGCGGATCGCGTTGGCCCCGGTCTTCTCTATCTCGGCAAGTCGATCGGACTTGGGAAAATCCCAATCGTCGAGCAAAGGAAGATTCACACCCCGGAGGATGATCTTGTTCCCGGCGTTGTCAAAAAGCTCCCGGCCCTTTACATAAAGAGTCGGTTGGTTCAGCTTCTTCTTAGGCCCGAACATGGCACGCATTATCTCTGCAACGATCGAATAGAGGCCCTTGACGGGCACGACAATCCAGTCCTTCATGTGCGCCAACAGCGCCTTTATTCCCACGGGCGTTTTCCTCCATTGGTGGCCGAAGGCCCGGGGATACACGATGTGGAGATACTCCGCCGAGCTACTCTGATGCTATCGAACCTTCCGCCTCGCAATGGAGAGGGTGCCACCGCGACGGGTATTCCACGACTGGTGTCGCCCCTACTCCGCCCGTCTACGCCGGCGGTCCCAGACGGACCGAGCTGAGGCGGCGACCTGCCGAACCTGGCGGCGATGATCCCGGCGATCTCGGCCGGCGAGGGCATGTTGGCCATCTCGGCGGCCACCCGCTCGGCGGCGGTGCAGTAGGCGGGGTCGGCGGACGTCGGCCAACTCCGTTCGGACGGCGCCGAGGGTGGCCAACACGGGCAGCAGGTTCTGGGGGATGGAGCGGGCGACGTGCACGTTCGCCGGTTGGGGACCCAGCTGGTCGGGTGTGGCCCGACGACGCCTACCTTGGGCGTCCATGCTGCTGGCCGAGGTGGTGGGGACATCGGAGGCGGTGGCGTCCACCCGGGCCCGTTCGGCCAAGGTCGTAAGCCTGGCCGGCCTGCTCCATCGGTTGGCGCCGGAAGAGGTCGTTCCCGCGGTGGCCTTCCTCACGGGTCGCCCCTGGCAGGGCAAGATCGGCATCGGGTGGGCCACGCTGCGGGCCGTCGACCCGCTGCCGGCCGACGAGCCGTCGATCGAGATCCTCGAGCTCGACCACATCATCACCGAGCTCCAAGGCCTCGATGGACAGGGCTCGGGCGCCCGCCGGGCCGCCGTGCTGGGTGACCTGTTCGGTCGGGCCACCGCCGCCGAGGCCGACTTCGTCCGCCGGCTCCTGATCGGCGACCTCCGTCAGGGTGCCCTGGAGGGAGTGATGACCGACGCCGTGGCCCGGGCCGCCGACATCCCGATCGCGACGGTGCGGCGGGCCGCCATGCTGGCCGGCGACCTGGCCCGGGTGGCGGTCGTCGCTCTCACCGATGGCCAGCCGGGGCTGTCCGCCATCGGCCTCGACGTGCTTCGCCCCGTCCTGCCGATGCTTGCCTCCTCGTCCCCCGACGTGGCATCCGCCCTCGACGAGCTGGGCCCGTCTCTCGTGGAGTGGAAGCTCGACGGCGCTCGCATCCAGGCCCACCGGCGGGGCGCCGAGGTCCGTCTCTTCACCCGCAACCTCAACGACGTGACCGGGCGCCTGCCGGGAATCGTCGAACTGCTCCTCTCGCTGGACCTCGACCAGGTCGTACTCGACGGTGAGGTGCTCGGCGCCACCGACGAGGGACCGGAGGCCTTCCAGGAGACGATGAGCAGCTTTGGCCGCCGGACCGGTCCGCCGGGACGGGCCGCGCTCGGCGTGTGGTTCTTCGATTGCCTCCACCTCGACGGCGACGACCTGCTCGACCGGCCCCTCGGGGAGCGAGCGGCCGCCCTCGACCGCGTCGGCGTGCCCCGGGTGCCATCGGTGGCCGCCGCCGGCCTCGACGCGGCCCTGGCCGTCCAGGACGAGGCGTTGGCCGCCGGGCACGAAGGGGTGATGGTCAAGGCCGTCGGGTCGGCGTACGAGGCCGGGCGGCGGGGGGCGGCGTGGCGAAAGGTGAAGCCGGTCCACACCCTCGACCTCGTGGTCCTGGCCGCCGAGTGGGGGAGTGGCCGCCGCCGGGGCTGGCTGTCGAACCTCCACCTGGGCGCCCGCGATCCCGATGGCGGGTCCGATGGCCGGTACGTGATGGTGGGCAAGACGTTCAAGGGCCTGACCGACGCCCTCCTCGAATGGCAGACGGCCGAGTTCCTGGCCCGGGAGTCGGGCCGCCACGACCACGTGGTCGAGATCGACCCGCCGCTGGTGGTGGAGATCGCCCTCGACGGGGTGCAGGCATCGACCCGCTACGCCGGCGGCGTCGCCCTCCGCTTCGCCCGCGTCCGCCGGTACCGCTCCGACAAGGACCCGTCCGACGCCGACACCATCGACGCGGTGCGAGCGATGTTGCGGGGCTAGCCGTACCCCGCCAGGCGCCGCCCGGGACCTCCGGGACCGCTCCCGAGCCCTCTGCGCCCCGACGACGACGGGCTCCTGACGACACCCGCGTCGGATCAGTGGGCGGTGGCGTCCGCCGTCCACTGGCCGATGCGGAAGATCACGAACTCGGCCGGCTTCACCGGTGCCACGCCGATCAGCACGATCAGCCGGCCGTGGTCGATGTCGTCCTGGGTCATCGTGGTCCGGTCGCAGCGGACGAAGAAGGCGTCCTTCGGCTGCCCGCCGGCCAGGTGCCCGGACCGCCACTCGGCTCCGAGGAAGTCGTCGACCGATGCTCCGGACCGACGCCCACAGGCCCTCGCCGTTGGGCTCGAACACCGCCCACTGGGTGCCCTGGTCGAGGGATCGTTCCAGGAAGAGGAGGTAGCGCCGGATGTTGACGTACTTCCACTCCGGGTCGGAGCCCATGGTGCGGGCGCCCCACAGGCGGACGCCCTCCCCCTCGAACTCCCGCAGGACGTTGACCCCCTCCTGGTTCAGCACCGCCTGCGCCTCCCGGTCGAGCACCGACTCCAGGCCCGCCGCACCCAGCACGGCATCGCCCGTGGGTGGCTTCAAGACGCCGCCCGCCTCGTCGCCCCGGGCATAGACGCCGGCCACGAAGCCGGAGGGAGGGACGACCATGCCGCCCCGGCCCTCCTCGGTCCTGACCCACGGGTGGTAGAGGGCGGCGTGGCCGGAGTCGAAGCCGGCCCGGAACCGGCGCACGTCGTCGACCGAACTGCCGGCGGGGGCGTCGACCAGGGCGAACCGGTCGCCCGCCTGCTCGGCGTGCGCGACCAGGGCGGCGGCCGCGGCGGCCAGGCCGGGCGCGGCCACCAGCCCGATCTCCTCGACCGCGGCCAGGGCGGCAAGTGCCTGGGCCACGCCCTCCTCGGTGCCGTCGTCCCGGGCCACGTACAGCCGGCGGCCGCCGTTGAGGAAGAAGGCCCGGGCCGCCCGGGCCAGGTACGGCGGGCGACCGTGGTCGGGCGCCCCCGCATCCTCGTGGAGGGCGGCGAACTCGTCCACGCTCGTGACCAGGCCGGCCTCCCCGACGGGCCCGGTGGCCGCCTGCCCCACGAATCCGGCGGTGGAGGTCGCCACCCCTTCGATCGACACCATCCTCCGACCCTACGTGGCCGCGTCGCCGGGAGGTTCCCCCGGGGCGGGGAGGGGTAGGTATGGGGCAGGTCAAACAGACCCTCGCTCTCCAAGGAAGGAACTCACCATGGGTATCGGTGTCAGCGTTTTCTTGTTCGCCGTCGGCGCCATCCTCACCTTCGCGGTCACCGCGTCGGTGGCCGGCATCGACCTGGCCACGGTCGGCGTCATACTCATGATCGCGGGCGCCCTCGGCCTGATCATGACCATGCTCGTCTTCGGTCGCCGGGGTGGCACCACCGAGACCGTGGTCGAGGACGTCGGCCCCCGTCGCCGGGTGTACCACGACGACGTCATCTGACCGACGCCGCCACGAGCGGATCCATCGAGAGAGGGCCCCGGGCTGACCGGGGCCTCTCCGCGCGATCATGGCCCCCGTCATGGGCCTGATCGAGCGCACGCCGGCATGGGCCGCGCTCGTCGACCACCATCGGGACCTGGCCGGAGTCCACCTGCGGGAACTGTTCGCGGCCGACCCCGGCCGGGGGGAGACGATGGTGGCCGACGCCGGCGACCTCCACCTCGACTACTCCAAGAACCGCATCACCGCCGGCACGCTCTCCCTCCTGGTCGACCTGGCCGAAGCCGTCGGCCTCCGTCAGCGCACCGAGGCCATGTTCACCGGCGAGCACATCAACGTCACCGAGGACCGCCCCGTCCTCCACATCGCCCTCCGGGCGCCCCGGGACGCATCCATCGTGGTCGACGGGGTCGACGTGGTGCCCCTCGTCCACGGCGTCCTCGACCAGATGGCCGATTTCGCCCGCCGGGTGCGCACGGGCGAGTGGCGGGGCTTCACCGGCCAGGCCATCCGCAACGTGGTGAACATCGGCATCGGCGGGTCCGACCTGGGCCCGGCCATGGCCTACGAGGCGCTCAAGGACTTCAGCCAGCGGTCGATGACCTTCCGCTTCGTCTCCAACGTCGACGGCGAGGACATGTGGGAGGCCACCCACGACCTCGACCCGGCCGAGACTCTGTTCATCGTCGCCTCCAAGACCTTCACCACCATCGAGACGATCACCAACGCCACCACCGCCCGCCGGTGGCTGCTCGACGCTCTCGGCGACGAGGCGGCGGTGGCCCACCACTTCGTGGCGGTGTCGACCAACGGGGCCAAGGTGGCCGAGTTCGGCATCGACCCGGCCAACATGTTCGAGTTCTGGGACTGGGTCGGCGGCCGCTACTCGTTCCCATCGGCCATCGGGCTGTCGCTCATGGTGGCCATCGGCCCCGAGGGATTCCGGGAGCTGCTCGACGGGTTCCACCAGATCGACGCGCACTTCCGCACCACCCCCTACGAGCGCAACGTCCCCGCCCTGCTGGGACTGCTCGGGGTCTGGTACGACGACTTCTGCGGCTTCGAGACCCATGCCGTGCTGCCCTACAGCCAGGCCCTGCACCGGTTCCCCGCCTACCTCCAGCAGCTCGACATGGAGAGCAACGGCAAGTCGGTCGACCTCGAGGGCCGGCCGGTAGGCGTGCAGACGGGTCCCGTGGTGTGGGGGCAGCCCGGCACCAACGGCCAGCACGCCTTCTACCAGCTGCTCCACCAGGGGACGAAGATCGTGCCCGCCGACTTCATCGGGTTCGGCCGCCCGAGCCATACGCTGGGCGCCCACCACGACCTGCTGATGGCCAACCTACTGGCCCAGACCGAGGCCCTCGCCTTCGGCAAGACGGCGGAGGAGGTGGCGGCCGAGGGGGTGGCGCCCGAGCTCGTTCCCCACCGCACGTTCCCCGGCAACCGGCCCACCAACACCATCCTCGCCCCCCGCCTCACCCCCCGGGTGCTTGGCCAGCTGACCGCCACCTACGAGCACAAGGTCTTCACCCAGGGCGTCATCTGGGACGTCAACTCCTTCGACCAGTGGGGCGTCGAACTGGGCAAGGCGCTGGCCAACCGGATCGTTCCCGAGCTGACCGGGGCGGACGAGCCCGACCTGGCCCACGACAGCTCCACCAACGCCCTCATCCGCCGCTACCGCGCCCTTCGCTCCAGCACCGACGACCTGTAGCCTTCAGTCCCAGGGAGGGGACATGAAGCGCATCCTGGGGGCGGGTGTGGTGTCGGCCGTGACCGCGGTGGCGGGCTTGCTGCTGTTCGCCGCGCCGGCCGGAGCCGAGATCACGCGGGACACCATCGGCTGCTCGGGCACGGCCACGGTGGCGGCCGACGACGGCACCGCGGTCACCATCGACACGTCCGCCACCTCGGTGAAGATCCCCCGGGGCGACAGCGCCGTCTGGCACGGCGAGATCAACAAGGTCACCCACGACCACGAGGGCTCCGTCGACCTCAAGGTGGGCCCGATCTCGATCAACCTCGGGAAGTGGGGGCCCACCGGCAACAACCAGAACCTGGGCACCAAGGACGGGCTGAAGGAGATCCCCGCCCTGCTCAAGCAGTTCCCGTCGGTCAAGTGGAAGCTCACCGGCTACCACAAGGGCATCGAGGGCCAGTGCGAGGGCGAGATGACGGTGGAGGTGGAGGGCTCGGCCGCCAGCACTGCCGCCGCCGCCGTTGCCGGCCTGGCCGGAACCGCGGTCGCGGCCGTCGGGCTGATGTCCGCCACCCGCCCGAAGCAGCCCTACCAGTCGGCGGGGTACCGGTGAGAGCCAAGGGCCGCCCCGTGCTGGGCGCCTTCAGCGGGTTCTTCCTGGGCCTCTTCCTGGCCTTCGACCTCTTCCTGCTCAAGGTCATCGCGTCCGACAGCGGCCTGTTCGTCGTCCTGCCGATCGTGCTGGCCCTGGTTGGGATCGCCCTCGGGCTGGCCGCGCCCCTGCTCGATCGCCTGCGAAGGGGCTAAGCGGCTGATCGCTGGTGGCGGCGTCCGACCCAAGGGGCCGCGGGAGGAGGCGACGTGGCAGAACGCATCGTCGAAGTCGGCGGGATCCGGCTGTGCACGGAGCCCTTCGGCGAACCGAGCGATCCGCCGGTCCTTCTTGTCATGGGTGTCGGTGCATCCATGCTGTGGTGGGAGGACGAGTTCTGTCGGAGCCTGGCGGACGGCGGCCGGCTCGTGATCCGTTACGACCATCGCACACCGGCCGATCGACCACCTACGAACCGGGGCGTCCCGGTTACAACGGTGATGACCTCGTGGCCGACGCGGCCGGAGTGCTCGACGCCTACGGTCTCGGGTCGGCCCACGTCGTGGGCGTCTCCGCGGGCGGGGGCATGGCGCAACACTTGGCCCTGGACTTCGCCGATCGGGTCTCGACAACCGTGCTCATCAGCACCTCGCCCGCGGTACCCGTTGATCGGGATCTCCCACCGCCAACCGACGATTTCGGTCGCTTCGTGGCTGCGACGTCGGTCGACTGGTCGGACCTCGAGTCGGTCATCAACTACCTGGTCGACTACTGCCGGCTCCTCGCCGGCGGGCACCGACCATTCGACGAACCCGCATGCCGTGACTTCGTCCGCCGTGACGTGGAGCGCGCCGACAACGTCGCGTCGCTTCAGAACCACGACCTCATGGCTCACGGCGACCGGCCGCATCCGCCACTGTCGTCGATCACCGTGCCAACGCTTGTGATCCACGGCACGGCCGACCCGCTGTTCCCGCCCGCGCACGGCCAGGTGTTGGCCGAGGAGATCCCCGGCGCCACACTGCTCCCGCTCGATGGGGCCGGCCACGGCGTGGACCGAGCCGATTGGCCGACCATCGTGCCCGCAATCCTCCGTCACACGGCCGCCGCTCCTCCGGCCGCGAACGCCGGCCAGTGAGACCGAGCATACGGGTGACACGCTCGACCTCGCCTTGGGTGGCGCGCGCCGCGGGGCGAGTGCCGAGCCGTCAGTCCGGGTACCACCATCGGGAGGACGCTCGCCCGGGCAACCGAGCGCGTCAATCACAGCCTGCAACGCAGGAGTCTGGAGGCCGGAGCAATGAGTGAGCTTCACGGCATCGCTCGGTTCACGTTCCCCTTTCTGTCAGCCTGACCAGAGACGCTTGAGGTAGCCGACCATCCCTCAAGGGCGAGACTGGAAACGGTAAGCACGATGACCATGCCAACCCTGACGATGCAGCGCGCCCATGATGAGGCCATGGGTGAAGACGGCCCCGCTCTGCCCCCCAAACCCCGCCGGCGTTCCTTCAGCGCCGAGTACAAGCTGTCGATCGTCGAGCAGTACGACGCCTGTGTGGGCGACGGCGACAAGGGCGCCCTGCTGCGGCGGGAGGGGCTGTACTCCTCCCACATCGTGGAGTGGCGCCGGGCCCGTGACGCGACGGCCCTCGACGGCCTGTCGCCCCGCACCCGCCAGTCCAAGACGACCCCCGACGCGGCGGCCTTGGCCAAGGCCAACCGCCGCATCGAGCGCCTCGAGGCCGACCTGGCCAAGCACAAGCTGGCTCTGGAGATCGCGGGAAAAGCTCACGCGCTCTTGGAGATGCTTGCCGAGAGCGCGGCGCCCGAGAACAAGCCCAAGCCGTGATCGACGCCTGCGTGGCCGATCTCGTGCCCCTCATCGGCACCGAGGCCGCGTGCCGGGCGGCGGGCAAGGCCAAGGCCACCCACTACCGGCGCAACCAGCCCCCCAAGCTCGGTCCCCCGCCGCCCCGGCCGACACCGGCCAACGCCCTCACCGACGCCGAGGTCTATGCCCTGCTGGAGCTGCTGCGCTCGGAGCGGTTCCGGGACCTGGCCCCGGCCCAGGTGTGGGCCATGCTCCTCGACGACGACGTCTACCTGGCCTCGATCTCGACCATGTACCGGGTGCTGAGAACCCACGGCGAGGTCCGTGAGCGGCGGCTGCAGGCCACCCATCCGCCCCGCAGCCGCCCCGAGCTGATGGCCAGCGGGCCGAATATGTGCTGGTCGTGGGATATCACGAAGCTCCGAGGGCCCGACCGCGGCGTGTGGTTCGACCTCTTCGTGATCATCGACATCTTCTCCCGCTACGTCGTCGACTGGATGGTGGCGCCGGGCGAGTCGGCCGAGCTGGCCGAGGCCTTCATCGCCCGGGCCGTCGCCGTCCAGGGCATCGAGCCGGGAACGCTGACCATCCACGCCGACCGGGGGACCTCGATGACCTCCAAGCCGGTGGCTGAGCTGTTGGCCGACCTGGGCATCGGCCGCACCCATTCCCGGCCCCACGTCAGCAACGACAACCCCTACAGCGAATCAGCCTTCAAGACCTTGAAGTACTGCCCGGCGTTCCCCGAGCGATTCGGCTCCATCGAGGATGCCCGGGTGTTCTGCGAGCAGTTCTTCGCCTACTACAACCACGAGCACCGCCATTCGGGCATCGGCCTGCACACGCCGGCATCGGTCCACTTCGGCACGGCCACCGAGGTGCAGGCCAAGCGGGCCAGCACCCTCGATGCCGCCTACGCCGCCAACTCCGGCCGGTTCCGCCACCGCCGCCCATCGCCGCCGAAGCTCCCTACGGTGGCCTGGATCAACAAGCCCACGATCGAGAACGACGCACAGAAGAAGGACTGAGAACTCGTCTCAAAGGTCTTGACAGGTTCCGTTCCACGAGGGCCAGGTCGAGGAGTTCAAGCGCTTGTCCGCTCAATGCCTGGAGATCGTGCGAGCCAAGGACACCGGAACGCTGCAGTACGACACCTACTTCAACGACGACCAGTCCGAGGCCATCGTCCACGAGCGGTACAGGAACTCCGAGGCGCTCATCGAGCACGCCGCCAACCTGGCCGACCTCATGGAGCCAATCCTGGCCACGGGCACCGTCACCGGCGAACTCCTCGGTGAGCCGAACCCAGAGCTCAGAGCGAGGCTGGCCGACAGCCCCGTCCGTCTCTTTACGCTCTTCCAGTCGCTGTAGCCACCGCTCGGTAGCCACCGCTCGCCGACGTGGGTGCGGCTGGATTCTGCTTCGGGTTGTGACCTCTCCTGCCGATGACATGGGAAACAGGTTCAAGCCCCCGTGGGACGCGCCGGTCGATCGGACGCCCCTTGAAGGAGACCAGTCCCATGTCCCAGCCCCGCCCGCCGCGTCGAACGACCCGAGCGGTCCTCGCCCTGCTCGTGGTCGTCGCTCCGCTGCAGCTGGCCGCGGCCGCGACGGCGCGCACCGCACCTACGACGGCCGCCGCCAAGTGCAACGTCCTCCAGCAGCTTCTGGGCCGGTGCCCGAAGCCGACGACCACGACGACGCCCGCTCCGACGTCGACCGCCGTTCCGACGACCACGGCCGTCCCGACGACGTCAACCGCTCCGACCACGACCACGACGGCCGTTCCGACCACGACGACAGCCGTTCCGACGACGACGCCCGTTCCGACGACGTCGACCGGTCCGGCCACGACCACGACTTCGGCCTCGACCGCCGGTGCCGCGTGCGGTGGCGTCCCGTCGATCCCGAACGCGGGCGGCGGCGTGTGGACCTGCGACTTCAACGACGAGTTCAACGGCACTGCCCTCGACCGGAACCTGTGGTTTCCGCAGCCGACCAAAGGCTCCGGGTTCGACTCGAACGACCATGACTGCTTCATGGACTCCCCCAACAACGTGTCGGTGAGCGGTGGAAACCTCGTTCTCACCAGCCGCCAGGAGCCGGCTCCTTTCGTCTGCGAGGACGCGGTCCCCCGCACCACGCAGTACACGTCCGGGTCAGTCTCGACCTACCAGCGCAAGAGCGTGAACCGCGGCCGGGTCGAGGTCCGGGCGAAGATCATCTCGGCCAAGGTCCAGGGCACCCACACCGCGTTCTGGTTGTTCCCGCAGGATCTGAACGGTGGCCCGGGCAGGGGCGAGATCGACATCGCCGAGATCTACGGCACCTACAGCGATCGTGCGATCCCGTACATCCATCACCCACTGTCGGCCCTGGACGCCAGCGACACGAACAACTTCTGCATGATCCCGAACATCGCCGACTGGAACACCTATGTCGTCGAGTGGACCGCGCCGTCGATCACGATCATCTACAACGGCCAGGTCTGCCTGACCAACACCATGGGCGCGTCCAGCTTCAACAGGGACTTCATGGTGGCGCTCACCCAGGGCCTCGGTTGGCCGGGGAACGACTTCCAGCCTGGGATCACGCCGCTGCCAGCACAGACACTCGTGGACTACGTCCGGGTCTACAAATAGTTCTCGGTAGCTGACGGTGCGGAAATCGCACCCCCAGCTACCGAGAACGACGCCGCCGCCGCGCTCCGTCAGCTGTCCTCAGCCGGCGCCGGTGGCGCGGAGGAGGACCAGGCTGCGGGCGGTGACCGGAAGGGCGTCGCCGGTCTTGAACTGGTCGCCTTCAGCCAGGGAGTCGGCGGTGTCGATTACCTTGACCCACGCCGCGCCGAAGCGCTCGGGGGGTAGGCGTGAACGTGACCGCATCGTGGTGGGCGTTGAAGACCACCAGGAAGCTGTCGTCGACGACAGGGTGGCCGAGGCTGTCGGTGGAGTGCATCTCATCGCCGTTGAGGTAGACGGCGATCGACTTGGCGAAGCCCGACTCCCAGTCGGCGTCCTCCATCTCGGTGCCGTCGGGCCGCAGCCAGGCCACGTCGACGACGTCCTTGCCGTGCAGGGCCCGGCCGTGGAACCACCGCCGGCGGTGGAAGATGGGGTGGTCGCGGCGGAGGGAGATGAGGCGGGCCGTGAAGGCCACCATGGCCCCGTCCATGTGGTCCCAGTCGAACCACGACATCTCGTTGTCCTGGCAGTAGGCGTTGTTGTTGCCCTCCTGGGTGCGGCCCAGCTCGTCGCCCCCCAGGATCATGGGGATGCCCTGGGAGAGCAGCAGGGTGGCCACGAAGTTGCGGCGCTGGCGGGCCCGCAGCTCGAGCACGTCGGGGTCGTCGGTGGGGCCCTCGGCGCCGCAGTTCCACGACCGGTTGTGGCTCTCGCCGTCGTTGTTGTCCTCGCCGTTGGCCTCGTTGTGCTTCTCGTTGTAGGCGACGAGGTCGGCCAGGGTGAAGCCGTCGTGGGCGGTGACGAAGTTGACGCTCGCCGACGGCCGCCGCCCGCTCGACTCGTACAGGTCGGGGCTGCCGGTGAAGCGGTTGGCGAACTCGGCCAGCGTCTGGTCCTCGCCCCGCCAGAAGTCGCGGACGGTGTCGCGGTACTTGCCGTTCCACTCCGACCAGAGGGGCGGGAAGTTGCCCACCTGGTAGCCGCCGTGGCCCAGGTCCCAGGGCTCGGCGATGAGCTTCACCTGGCTCACGACCGGGTCCTGCTGGATGAGGTCGAAGAAGGCCGACAGCCGGTCGACCTCGTGGAACTGGCGGGCCAGGGCCGAGGCCAGGTCGAACCGGAAGCCGTCGACGTGCATGTCGACCACCCAGTAGCGCAGCGAGTCCATGATCAGCTGCAGGACGTGCGGGTGGCGCATGTTGAGGCTGTTGCCGGTGCCGGTGGTGTCGAAGTAGAAGGCGCGGTCGTCGTCGACCAGCCGGTAGTAGGAGGCGTTGTCGAGGCCCTTGAGCGACAGCACCGGGCCCATGTGGTTGCCCTCGGCGGTGTGGTTGTAGACCACGTCGAGGATCACCTCGATGCCGGCGTCGTGCAGGGTCTTGACCATCTGCTTGAACTCCTGCACCTGCTGGCCCTCCTGGCCCCGGGCCGCGTAGTCGTTGTGGGGGGCGAGGAAGGCGATGGAGTTGTAGCCCCAGTAGTTGCGCAGGCCGGCGTCGACCAGGCGGTGGTCGTGGACGAACTGGTGGACGGGCAGCAGCTCGACGGCGGTGACGCCGAGGGCCTTGAGGTACTCGATCGACACCGGGTGGGCCAGGCCGGCGTAGGTGCCCCGCAGGTCCTCGGGGATGCCCGGATGGCGCTGGGTGAAGCCCTTGACGTGGACCTCGTAGACGACCGACTCGTGCCACGGCGTGCGGGGGTGGCGGTCGTTGTCCCAGTCGAAGATAGGGGCTGGTGACCACCGCCTTGGGCATGTTGGGGGCGCTGTCGTCGTCGTTGGTCGATCGCCGTCGGGGTCGGCGAAGCGGTAGTTGAACAGCGGCTCGCCCCACTTCGACCTCGCCCTCGACCGCCTTGGCGTAGGGGTCGAGGAGGAGCTTGGCCGGGTTGCAGCGCAGGCCCTCGTGGGGTCGTAGGGGCCGTGGACCCGGAAGCCGTAGCGCTGGCCGGGGCCCAGGTTGGGCAGGTAGCCGTGCCAGCAGTGGGCGTCGTTCTCGGGCAGGTCGACGCGCTGTCTCGGTGCCGTCGTCGTCGAACAGGCACAGCTCGACCCGCTCCGCGACCTCGGAGAAGACGGAGAAGTTGGTGCCCATGCCGTCGTAGGTGGCGCCCAGCGGGTAGGGCTGGCCGGGAAGGATCGTCTATTGCCATTAGACTCGCAGGCTACGGGCTCGGCGCGCCGAGACCTCGCCGGTGCCGGTCACGCGTGGAGCATGCTCAGCCCGACGAAGAAGACCACGATCCAGGCCACGATCCACACCGCCAGCAGCGACGCTGATGGCGACGAGCACGCGCCGGATGGAGGCGCTGGAGCTGGGGGACGGGCCAGTCGAGCACCGTCTCCCGCAGGGTGAGGCGGGGCAGGCTGCCGGCGGCCGGCTGCCGCCGCTGCGGTAGGGCGCGGGTCGGCGCTCGAGCTCCCACCGGGACATGGCCGCGTAGACGACCAGGCCGACCAGGCAGCAGGGGATGACGATGAGCAGGACGAGGATCATCGGTGTCACCTCGGGGTCGCCGTCGGCGGTGCGGCTGCCGGGGACGGTGGTCGCGAACGCCGTCGGGTCGTAGGGCGTGAGCACGGGCGGCACGTACGGGGGGAAGGTGGGTCGGGCGTCAGCGGCGGCCCGCCGAAGGGCGGCACGTAGGGCGGGAGGGTGTCGGAGGTGAACCCGCCGTCGGCGGGCACCGACGGAGGTGGGGACGGGGGCGTTGGGGTCGACCGGGCGCCACGGGGGCGGGCGACGGGGTGCTGGCGTCGGCCGGCGTCGGCCGCGCCGCCCGGGGCGGCAGGGGGAAGGTGCTGAGGGGCACGCCGGCCAGGGCCTGGCTCATGTAGTCCTTCCAGGTGGCCGCGGGCAGGGTGCCGCCGAAGACCTTGGCCACCCCCTTGATGTTCTCCATCGCCTTGCGGGAGTCGGCGTAGCCCATCCACACCGACGTCGACAGCTCGGGGGTGTAGCCGACGAACCAGGCGTCGCCGAAGCCCTCGCTGGTGCCGGTCTTGCCCGCCGTCCCGCCCTTGCGGCCGATCTGGGCGCCCACGCCGGTGCCGAACTCGACCCCGCCGGTGAGCACCGAGTTCATCTCGTCGGCCACCGCCTGGGTGAGGACCCGCTTGGGCCGGCGGGTGGTGTTGTCCTCCAGGACCTTGCCCGTCGGGCCCGGTGACCTTGAGCACCGGGGAGGCCGGGAACTGCTGGCCCCGGGCCGAGAACACCCCGAAGGCGGCGGCCATGTCGAGGGGCGACACCTCGGCCGCGCCCAGGGTGAGGCTGGGCCCGTAGGGCTCGCCCGACGGCAGGTTGCCCTCGGGGTCGATCATGGTGAGGCCGAGCTGGTTGGCCATCTGGGCCGTCTCCTGTGATCCCGACGTCGAGGATGAGCTGGGCGAAGACGGTGTTCACGGAGTAGGCGGTGGCCTGGGCCAGGGTGAGCGAGCCGTAGCTGCCGCTCTCGGTGTTGCGCACGGTGCAGCCCTCGCCCCGGCAGTTGGGGTAGGTGTACTCGCCCGGGCCCCGGTAGACGTCGGTGGACTTGCGCCCGGCGTCGAGGGCGGCGGCCAGGGTGACGGGCTTGAAGGCCGAGCCCGGCTGGCGGCCGGCGCCGCCGCCGCTCGACGCACAGCGGGGACCTGCTCGCCCGGCTCGGGCTCCACCGGCTTCACCGCGTCGCAGTTGCCGAGGGCCAGGTTGACGTTGGACTTGGCGAAGTCGCCGCCCGCCGACCAGCGCCCGCACCAGCCCGTTGCGGGGGTCGAGGGACACCATGGCCATCTCCAGGCCCGGCGGGCGTGCCCTGCAGGGTCTTGGTGACCGACGCCTCGGCCATGGCCCTGGAGCCGGGGGTCGAGCGACGTCTCCACCCGCAGGCCGCCGGTGTAGACCGTCTCCTCGCCGAAGCGGGCGATGAGGTACTGGCGGACGTAGTCGGTGAAGTAGGGGTACTTCGACGACCTCGGGCGCGGGCGGATAGACGACGGTGGCCGGTGGCCGGGTCGACGGCCTCGCCCTCCCGGACCAGGGTGAGGGGACGGGCCAGGGCCTGGTCGCGCTGCCTGGCCGGTGATCATCCCCTCGTCGGCCATGACGTCGAGCACCCGCCGGCGCTGGCTCTCGGCGCCCGACGGGTTGATCCGGGGGTCGAGGACGCTGGGGGCGGGGATGAGGCCGGCCAGCAGGGCCGCCTCCGACAGGTCGAGGTCGTGCACCGGCTTGCGGAAGTACGACTCGGCCGCCGCCCCGACGCCGTAGTTGCCGCTGCCCAGGTAGATGCGGGACAGGTACTTGAACAGGATCTCGTCCTTGGTGAGCTGGCTCTCCAGCTCCCGGGCCAGCACCGCCTCCCGCAGCTTGCGCCGGAGGGTGGGGCTGCGTCGTCGGTGTAGGCCAGGCGGACCAGCTGCTGGGTGATGGTGGACGCGCCCTGCTCGTACTCGCCGGAGCTGGCGTCGGCCCGCAGGGCCCGGATCAGGCCTCGGGCGTCGACGCCCTGGTGCTGGTAGAAGCGGCGGTCCTCGGCCGCCACCACCGCGTCCTTCAGCACCTGGGGGATGTCCTCCGGCTCCACCGGGCAGGGAGGAGTCGAAGCGGCGGAAGACGGCCATCTCGCGCGCCGGTGCTGTCGTAGACCCGGGTGATGCGGGACTCGAGGCCGGGCAGCTCCTCGGGCAGGTCGCCCGAGAGGGGGAGGTCGAGGAGGGCCAGGGCGAGCAACGCCACCACCACGAGGGGGGCGATGAGGCTGACGACGAGGAGGCCGACGGTGACGCGGGCCAGGGTCGAGCGAGCTGCCCGGCGCCGCGCAGGGGACCGCCCACGAGGGACTCTTCGTCCCCGCGCACTCTCCACGTGTCGAGTACTGCCACGGTCCCCTCCTTGAACCCCGGCGATGTTCCCCCGGCGACCGGGCGTGAAACAAGGGTACGGGTCGGCGAGCGGGTACGAACAGAGACGAGAGAACGACGAAAGGAACTCGACATGGACGAGAAGATCGACGAGGCCAAGGGCCGCATCAAGGAAGCCGCCGGCGACCTCACCGACAACGACGAGCTGCGAGGCCGAGGGCAAGCTCGACCAGGCCAAGGGCAAGCTCAAGGGCTTCATCGACGACATCGCCGACAAGCTCAAGGGCTGACCGTCGGGGGGCTCGCCCCGACGTCCCCGAGGGCTCGACGCCCTCGGCGGCGCCGTCGCCGACCGCCTGGCCTCGGCCGACCCCTAACCTCGGGGGCTCATGGTCCTCCTCGGATCGACCTCGACACCGCCCGGGCAGCGGGTGGTCGCCGCGGTCGACGAGCGGGCCGCGCTGCTGCTCGACGTCTCCCATCGCATCCATCAGCGGCCGGAGCTGCTGTTCGAGGAGCGGTTCGCGGCCGACCTGCTGGCCTCCACCCTGGAGGGCGGAGGGGTTCGTCGTCGAGCGGGGCGCGCACGGGCTGGAGACGGCCTTCGTGGGCCACCCGGCCGACGACGGCGATGGCGGTGACGGGCCCCGGATCGCCGTGCTGTGCGAGTACGACGCCCTGCCCGGCATCGGGCACGGCTGCGGGCACAACATCATCGCCGCCGCCGGCCTGGGGGCGGCCCTGGCCGCGGCCACCGTGGTCGCCGCCGCCGGCGGCCGCCTCGACGTGATCGGCACGCCGGCCGAGGAGGGCGGCGGGGGCAAGGTCATCCTGGGCGACCGGGGGGCGTTCGACGGGGTCGACGCCGCCCTGGCCATCCACCCCGCCGGCATCGACCTCATCCAGCCCCAGGTCATCGCCATCGCCACCTACGAGATCGAGTACTTCGGGCAGGGCGGCCCACGCCGCCGCCGCCCCCGAGCAGGGCCGCAACGCCCTCGACGCCGCCGTCCTCGGCTACAACGCGGTGGCCGCCCTCCGCCAGCACATGGCCGCCACCGACCGGGTCCACGGCGTGTTCCTGAAGGCGGGGGAGAAGCCCAACATCGTCCCCGACCACACCGTGGCCCAGTGGTTCGTCCGGTCCGCCACCGCGGCCAGCCTGCAGGGGCTCAAGGTCCGGGTGCTGGCCTGCCTGGAGGCGGGGGCGGCGGCCGCCGGCTGCACCATGGAGGTGCGCCAGCCGTGGCCGGAGTACACCGACCTCGCGCAGCAACGCGGCCCCTGGGCGAGCTGTACCAGGCCAACAGCGCCCGCCTGGGCCGGCCGGTGGCCGAGCCCAGCCCGTCCACCCGGCTCATGGTGAGCACCGACATGGGCAACGTCAGCTACCGGGTGCCCACCATCCACCCGATCGTGAAGGTCTCGCCGCCCGACGTGGGCCTGCACTCGGCCGAGTTCGCCGACCTGGGCGGCGTCGCCCGACGGCGACCGGGGGGTGCTCGACGCGGCCAAGGCCATGGCCATGACCGTCGTCGACCTGTGGCTGCGGCCCGAGGCGCTGGACGGAGGTCCGCGCCGCGTTCGATCCCGCCGCCCTAGCCTCGACCGCTCCAATGGCCCACCCCTACGTCAGCGAGCAGTGGACCGACGAGGAGGCCGACGTCCTGCGCCGGTACTTCACCAACCTCGACGGGCCCGTCTTCGCCCTGGTGAACCTGCCCGAGGTGGTCAAGGGCGCCCTCTTCGCCCGCTACTCCCGCACCATGAAGAGCCTGCGCCGGCTGTTCCTCGACGAGTTCGTGGGCGACCTCGACACCTCCGGCGACATCTCGGTCGACGCCACCATGGGCCTCAAGCGGGCCGAGGACCTCTACCGCAAGGTGTTCTACGAGTACGGCGACGACTCGGTGGCCCAGCTGGGCGGCGTCCACCTGGCCTGCGAGCAGGCGTCCAACCTGCTCACCAAGGTCCTCGAGTGGGGCCGGCTGATGGCCTACCTCGAGCAGTCCACCCGCTACATCCCCTACGACACCCGCCTCGGGCGGCCGCTACCGCTACCACCGCGACCCGGCCGTGCTCTCGTCGCCCCTCGGCACCCGCTACGTGGCCGACCTCGACCGCCTGTTCGACACCTACGCCGACCTCGTCCCCCGGATGGAGGCCTGGTACCGGGAGCAGTTCCCCCGCGACCCGGCCGATCCGGAGACGGTGTGGCGGCGCTCGATCCGGGCCAAGGCGTTCGACGCCCTCCGGGGCCTGCTGCCGGCGGCGTCGCTGTCGAACGTCGGCATCTACGGCACCGGCCAGGGCTACGAGCAGCTGCTCCTGCGCATGCGGGCGTCGGCCCTGCCCGAGGCCCGGGCCTACGCCGAGCTCATGCTGGCACGAGCTGCGCAAGGTCATCCCCTCGTTCCTGTCCCGGGTCGACCGCCCCGAGCGGGGCGGGCGAGTGGTCGGCCTACCTGGCCGCCACCGCCGGCGGCCACGGCCGAGGTCGCGGCCCGGCTGTTCGCGGGCGAGGAGCCCGAGCCCCGGCCCGCCGTCACCCTGGTCGACTTCGACCCCGAGGCCGAGGACCGGCTGCTGGCGGCCATGCTCTACCCCTACACCGACCTGCCCGACGACCAGGTCCGGGCCCGGGTGCGGGGCCTGTCGGCCGCCGAGCGGGAGGCGGTGGCGGCGGCCTACGTGGGCGACCGCGCGCAACCGCCGCCACAAGCCGGGCCGGGCCCTGGAGACGGCTGAGCTACCGCTTCGACGTCCTGTCCGACTACGGCGCCTTCCGCGACCTCCAGCGCCACCGGATGCTCACCATCCAGTGGCAGCCGCTCACGCCCGCCCACGGCTACGTCCTCCCGGCCGACGTGGTCGACGCCGGCCTGGCCGACCGCTTCGAGGAGGCCATGGCCCGCTCGGCCGGGCTCCACGACGTCCTCGCCGACGACTTCCCGGCCCAGGCGCCCTACGCCGTCGCCCTCGCCTACCGGGTCCGCTACTCGATCGAGATGAACGCCCGGGAGGCGATGCACATGATCGAGCTGCGCACCGCCCCCGCCGGCCACCCCGAGTACCGCCGGGTGTGCCAGGAGATGCACCGCCTCATCGCCGAGGAGGCCGGCCACCGGCTGGTGGCGGGGATGATGACATTCGTCGACCACGGTGCCTCCGACCTGGAACGACTCGATGCCGAGCGCCGGGCCGAGGCCCGCCGCCAGGCCATCGCCGGGCCCGCCGCCGCGCCCATGGCCGGCCAACCCTCAACGACTGGTTCAGACAGAAATTCCTAGCCTTCTGACCTGCGACGACGCGCATCGGCGCTGGTCAGAAGGGTTGTATGTCGGCTTGCGTGACCCCCGCCGATGGGGCAACTTACGGCCAGTCCACGGCGCCCCAAACCCCCGGGTCGTGGGCCTCGGCGTCACCGTTTCGGCGGGGATGCCGAGGAGGGGGCGGTCGAAGGGCAAAGCGCGGATTCGGGGGACCAAGTAGACAACGCTCCTATAACCCGCCGTCCGGGTCCGGCAACCGCCGGGTCGGGACGGGAGGGCCACCGAGCGGTACCAACGGTCCCCTGGATCCCGCGTTTTCCTCTCCCGTGTAGGGCCGGAGCCTGGTCTATGCTCCCGGCCCGCGTAGACCGCCTGAAGGGGATCCGGCAGCATGGCTGACGATGAAGAAGACCTAGGCGACGTCGTCGAGCCCGACGACCCCGACATGGTCGACCTGGAGGCGTTGGAGGACGACGACCTCATCGACGATGACGAAGGTCTCGAGGACGACGACCTCGTGGTCGACGACGACCTGGCCGCGGTCGACGATGTCGACGACGTCGTCGTAGTGCCCGTGGCCGTGGTGGTCGTCGAGGATGACGACGACGATGACGACGACGACGATGACCTCGACCCCGACGACGTGGAGGCCGGGCTCGACGTCATCCTGAAGGACCGGCTGGTCGTCGTCGACGAGCAGGACGACGAGGACGACGAGGTTCCCGACACCGACGACCGCACCGAGGGGTCCACCAAGGTGGTGCCCAAGCGGCCGGGCGAGTTCGTCTGCCAGTCCTGCTTCCTGGTCAAGCACCCCAGCCAGTTGGCCGACTCCACCCGCATGTTCTGCCGGGACTGCGTCTGAGGTGATGGCAGACTCGCCAGCCTGATGGGGAATGGCTGATGGAAGGCTGCCGGATCGCGACGGAGGACGACCTTCCCCGGCTGTCCGAGCTGGCCCGCCTCGCCATCGCCGAGCTGACGCCCATGAAGGGCGGCGACGTGTGGGCCGGCCGGGAGGCCCGGGGAGAGCCGATCGAGGCCAGCCTGAAGGCGGACCTGGGCGACCCCGACGTGCGGGTGCTGTGCGGCACCATCGACGAGGCCGTGATCGGCTACGCCGTCGTACGGGTGGAGCCGCTCGGCGACGGCGGTCGCCTGGGTGTGCTCGAGGACATCTTCGTGGAGGCCGAGGCCCGCGACGTCGGCGTGGGCGAGGCGATGGTGAACGACGTCGTCGACTGGTGCCGGGAGGCGGGCTGCATCGGGATCGACTCCTTCGCCCTCCCGGGGAACCGGTCCACCAAGAACTTCTTCGAGACGTTCGGCTTCACTGCCCGCATGATCGTGGTCCACAAGTGGCTGCGGGAGCGCCCGGTGGACGCGGCCATCGAGGCCGCCACCAACCGGCCCGTCGACGAGGCGGAGGAGCCGGCGTGAGGCCCGAGGTGTGCGTCGGGGCCATCGCGGTGGAGGAGGGCAGGCTCCTCCTCATCCGTCGGGGCCACGGGCCGGCGGCGGGGGAGTGGTCGATCCCCGGAGGGCGGGTGGAGGCGGGTGAGCTGCTGGCGGAGGCGGTCGTCCGGGAGTTGCTGGAGGAGACGAACGTGGAGGGCGTCTGCGACCGCCTGGTGGGCTGGGTCGAGCGCATCGACGACGACCACCACTTCGTGATCCTCGACTTCACGGTGACGGTGCTGCTCGGACCGGACGAGGCCGAGCCCAAGGCCGGCGGCGACGCGGCCGAGGCGGCCTGGGTCCCGCTGGACGAGGTGGCTCACCTCAACCTGGTCGACGGCCTCCTGGAGTTCCTCCACGAACACGGGATCGTGGCCACCATCGCCTGAGGTGGGTCAGGCGGGGCCGGCGGGCGAGTCGGGTTCGTCGGGGATGTCGCCGGCGGCCACCGACACGCTGGCGGGCGGCTCAGTCTCCACCGGTACGGCGGGCACCTCGTCGTTCTCGGCGCCGGTGTCGGCGTCGGCTGTGGTCGGGGCGGGCGCAGCTTCGACATCGGCCTCGGTCGGCGGGGCGGCCTCGGTCGGCGGGGCGGCCTCGGTCGGCGGGGCGGCCTCGGCGGTCGCTCCTGCGTCGGTCGGAGCGGGCTCCGCGGCCGCGGTGGGTTCCGGCGGCACGTCCTCGGTGGTGGCGGCCGCGGAGACCGGCGCTGGAGCCGCCGTGGCGGCCGGTTCGGCGGTGGCGGCGGGTTCCTCGGCCATGGGTGCCTCCGCTGGCGGCTCAGCGACCGAGGATGACGACGATGACGGCGGCGGGGGTGGGGGGGGCAGCGGGCGGCCGGGGGGAGGCGTGGCGGGACGGCCCGGCGGACGCTCCGCGCCGGTGCCGGGGGCACCCCGGGGGGCGGTCGGCTTGACCGGACGGCGAGGCGGGGGGGACGGGGTCTCGCCCAGCAGGGCGGCCAGCGCCGGCACCCGGGGCGAAGCCAGGCGGAGGGCATTGGTCAGTGCCTCGCCCGGCTCGGACGGCACGCCCCGGGGTGCGATCGTGCGCCGCACCGGCGACGCCACGACCGCTTCCAGGACAGCCGCCCAGCGGTCGGGGGTGGTGTCGGGCGTCAGGGCGTCACCGGCCGCGTCGCTCAGCCGCTTGGCCAGCTCGGCCGGGAAGCGCAGCCCGGGTTCGGGCGGTCGCCCGCTGATGCGAAGGGCCCGCACGATGCGGCCGTCGTCGAGCGACGACGCGATCTCGTCGACCCACGCCTGACGCTCTGCCGCCGACCGCCGGTCGAGCGCCTCCCGCAGGCTGGTGGCGAGGGCCCGTCCCTCCTCGTCGCGGGCGGTGTCGGCACCGCTCACGACCGCGCGCAGGTCGCGGACGCTGATCTCGTCGACGATGCCGACCGCGGCCTCGGCCCGATCGCGCCATTCCGCCGCCCGCAGGGCGGGGAGCAGCTCCTCGGCCACCGCCAGGAGGGCGTCGGCCTTGATCTCGGGACCGCCCACCTCGCGCGCCTTGGTGTTCTGCTCCTCGACCGCCTGGCGAACGGCAGGAATGCCACCGCGCAGGATCTGCTCCGCCACCGCCTTGCGCTCGGGGGACAGCTCGGCCAGCACCGCATCGCGGTACACCCGGCCCGGCTGCAGCTTCTTGGCCTTGGGTCGGGGCGTCTCGACCGGACGGGCCGGTCCGCGCCGGACGGTCAGCTCGGTCGCCGGCGGGGCGGTCGCCACGGGGCGGGCGGTCGGCCCGGGGGCGGTCACCGGGCGGGCGGTCGCCTCCCGGGCGGGTGCCGATGGGACGGTCGCCGGCGGGTCGGTCGCCGGCGGGACGGTCGCCGGCGGGACGGTCGCCGGCGGGTCGGTCGCCGGCGGGACGGTCGCCGGCGGGTCGGTCGCCGGCGGGTCGGTCGCCGGCGGGTCGGTCGCGCCCGGGCCGGTCGCTACGGGGCGGGCGGCTGCCGTCGCCGACGGGGCGGCTGCCGTCGCCGGGTCGAGTGTCGGGCCGGGACTCCCGCCGGGCGCGGTCGGTGGGGCGGGCGGCGCCGCCAACGCCGTCGGGACGTCGCGAGGGACCACCCGGACCACCCGGGCCGCGGCCGGAAGGACGGCCGGCACCGGCCCGGTCGCGGCCCCGATCGTGGTCGCGGTCGCCCCGTCGTCCGCGCTCCCGTTCTCCTCCGGCCTCGAGGCCACCACGCATGGTGGTGGTGACCGGGGGCTCCTCCCGCCCGGAGCCGATGATCTCGATCCGCTCCGGCGCCGACTTCTTCTGGGAGACGGGGGCCGTCGACCGCACCGTGATCCCGTCGATGTCGATGTCGGCCTCGGCCCGCAGGACGTCGCCCACCTTGGCTCCGCCAGGGAGCACGGCCGCGTCGAGCGTCCCCTTGGGCTGGCGGGCGCCGGCGGCGCGCCAGGTCCATGTTCCGTCAGGGCGGGCGCTGGTCAGCTCGATTTCGATGCGGGGCATAGCCGGGCTCAACCTAGCGGAGCACGTACCCCGCCAAGTAGACGAGGTCCTACCCCTCCGCGCGGAGCGGCACTCGGGCGCGGCGGAAAACACGGTGGAGAAGGCGTGTGTTCGGCCCTGCGGGCCAGGGTAGGATGAGAACGCTCAACCATCGGTCGAAGAAGCGGCCGCGAATCCCAGCGCCATCGGTCACGAGTGTCGAGCTGCGCTGGGTCCCAGCCGAGAAGCCGGGAGACGCCGACCAGTGGACGAGGCGCACTACCAGGACCACATCACCGAACGCGCCCTCGGCCTGACCGGGCCCGTCCTCGACGACATCGCCCTCGACGACCTGCTGCAGCGGGTGGTGCTCCTGGCCCGCCACGCCGTGGGGAAGGCCCACTCCGTGAGCATCACGCTGGCCGACGCCGGGCACTTCCGGACCTCGAACACCTCCGCCGCTGAAGCCCTGGCCATCGACGAAGCCCAGTACGAGGGCGACGGCGGCCCCTGCCTCCAGGCGATTCGGACGGCGCGCCAGGTCGAGGTCGAGGTCAGCTCCGACGGCGTTCAGTGGCCGCTGTTCAGGGAGCAGGCCGAGGAAGTCGGCGTCGCCTCCGTCCTGTCCACTCCCCTGGTGCAGTCGCCCGGGCAGGCCATCGGCGCCCTCAACATCTACGCCCGGGAGAGCGGCGGGTTCGGCGAGAGCGAACGGCTCACCGCCGGGCTCCTCGGTGAGCACGCCTCCGTCCTGGTCGGCGACGCCCTCGCCCTCCTCGGTGCCACCCACCTGAACGAGCAGCTCCGCACGGCCCTCGCCAGCCGGGAGATCATCGGCGAGGCCAAGGGCATCATCATGGAGCGCCAGACCTGCACCCGGGACGAGGCCTTCGACATCCTCCGCCGGGCGTCGCAGCGGGAGAACCGCAAGCTGCGGGACCTGGCCGAGGAGCTCGTCCTGCGGGTCGAGGGGCGCCGACGGGACAGTTCGCAGGGAACGTGACCGCTGCGCCCACGAGATCCTGGAGGCGGCCCGCGCCCTCGCGGGCATGTCCTTCGACGAGCTGTGGCTGGCGTACGTCGGCCTGGGGGGCAGTGCCTCGCCCGACATGCTCCAGGACTTCCTGCGGGGCGAGCGGGCCGATTTCGTCGGCTACGACATGGTGGCCCAGGCGATCAACGAACACTTCGTCGACCAGGGCGGCAACCACCCGGTGCCCTACCGCGACGACCTGGACCCGCCGCCCGACGCTTAGAAATCGACCGCCTTCGCCGTCCCCCGCACCGTCACCGACCGGTAGCGCTGCACTTGGCCGACCACCAGCGCAGGTCCACCGATGGTGTTGGCCTCGGTGGTGACAATGGCGATCGTCCGCAGCTTCTGCTCCGACGCCTGGCCGAGGTTCACGGTCGGGACCAGGAGGGTGACGCTGGTGGTGGGCCCGTCGGCGACGACGTCGAGGTCGACGGTGACCAGCGTGCCCAGCTCGGTGCGCTTGGTGCGGATGTCGGCCCCTCCACCCGCACGTCGTACTCGTCGTCGCGGTAGCTGAACGAGGGCTTCCCCGCCAATCCGGTGGTCGCGTAGCTGATCGAGGTCTTGCCCCCCTCCACGTCGAACAGGTTGGGCCGGGCTGTCTTCCGTGCCATGTCTCGCCTCCCGTAGCTCGTTGCCGGGATGTCTACCCACGCCTCGGCGCGACTGACCGGCCGGCCCCGGGATGCGTCGGAGCCGGCCGGTGGTCGCGGGACGCCCTCGTCAGGTGGTAGCGACGGCCACCCGGGCGAGGACGGCGTCGTCGCCGGTCGTGGGGTCGGCGCCCTTGTAGCCGGCGACGATGGCGTGCTTGCCGTCGGGCGTGAGGGCGACGCCGAAGAACGAGTCGCTGGGCCCGCCCAGGTCGACCTGGAGGGTGCCCCCCGTGCCGAACCCGGTGTCGAGGGCGCCGTCCTTCTCGAGCAGGACGAGCATGGCGTTGATGTTGGTGGCGTCGGGCTTGCCACTGCCGGCGATGAGGATCCGTCCGTCGGGCAGGGTCACCAGGTCACGACCCCGGTCGTCCTCGGCAGCGATGTCGACGCGGACCAGCCCGTTGGTACCGAAGCTCTTGTCCCAGGTCCCGTTGGCGGTGAAGCGGGCGGCGATGAGGTCGACCTTCTCCTCGGCGGTGGCCCGGCCGTAGCCGGTGATGACGTAGGCGTCGCCCTGCAAGCCGACCTCGTAGGCCTCGGCCACGGCCGGCAGGAGCTCGGCCTGGGCGATGCCGCCCGTCCCGAACGACGTGTCGAGCGTGCCGTTGGGGAGCACCCGCACGAGGGACGGGACCACGACGGGGGGCGTGGCCGTGTTGCGGGTGTAGCCAGACATCACGATCTTGCCGTCGGGCTGCACGACCGCCTGCCGGGGGCTCTCGTTGCCGCCGTTGACGTCGAGGTTGAGCACGCCGCCGGTGGCGAACGTGGGGTCGAGCTGACCGTCGGCCGTGAACATCATGAGGGCCCAGTCGAGGTCGGTGCGCCCCTCACCCTTGGCCGGCGCCGCTCCCACCGCGACCAGCCGGTCGTCGGGGAGGACGGTGAGGCCGTACATGGTGTCGCCGATGACGCTGTTGGTAGTGGCCGTCGACCCCGCTGCCGGCGGGACGATCAGGCCGGTGCTGAGGTCGACCTTGGTCGTGCCGGCGGTGCCGAAGGTGGCGTCCAGCTTGCCAGTGGTGTCCAGGCGGGAGATGGCGATGTCGGCGTCGCGGGCGGCGTCGCCCTCGGCCGCGGGGTCGTGCTCGAAGACACCGGCCACCACGACCTTGCCCGTGGACTGGACGGCGATGCCGCGGGAGGTCTCGACCGCCTTACCCCCGACGGCGACGTTGACGGTGGCGACGCCGTCGTCGGAGAACGTGGTGTCGAGCGTGCCGTCCGCCTTGACCCGGGCCACGGCCATGGCCTGGTCGCCGGCGGTGGAGACGAAGCCGACGCCGTAGATCTTGCCGTCCTTGTCGACCGTGACCGACAGGAACCGGTCGCCGTCGGCGGCCACCAGGGGCGTGCTGGCGATGCCGGCCTTGCCGAAGCTGGCGTCGAGGCCGGTGATGGCGGCCACGGCCGCGGGGGTGTCGGTGGATCCCTCGCCCGCCGTCTCCTTGTCGTCACTGCAGCCGGCGAGGGCCAGCGCCCCCACCAACATCAATCCCACGGTCCGCTTCACGAGGCTCTCCTTCGGTCTGCCTATTTCTACCTATTAGGTCTACCTTCTAGATTGTCGAAGGAGACCCTGTCAAGGAGCGGTAGGCGGAACGCACTGAAGGATGAAGGATCCGGCCCGGGTGGCGACGTTGCCGGCGCCGTCGGTCGCCCGGGCGGTGAGGGAGACCGACATGGTCGAGACGCCGGGGGTTCCCGGCACCGGACCGACCGTGGCCGAGTACACCCCGTTGCCCGCAGGGGTCATCTCGATCGTCTCCGGCGAGGGGCCACCGACCCGCAGCTCCACTGACTCGATGCCCGAAGGGTCGCTCGCCTGGACGGTCACGGTCGTGGACCGGGGGGCGCCGATCACGCAGGGGGTGACGGCCCGGATGGTGCCGGGGTTCGCACTGGGGTTGGTGAGGTTGGGTGGAGCGGTGTCCGACGGCGGGGACGTGGTGGTGGTGGTCGGTGGCGGTCTGGTGGTCGTGGTCGGCGGCCGGGTCGGGATCGGGATCGGGGTCGACGGGGCCGACGTCTGGGCCGGGATCGGGGTCGGGGTCGGGGTCGACGATGACAGGGGGCTCGGTCCCCGGTTCGACGGGGCTCGACGGCGAGGGGTCGGTGGTCGAGAGCCCGGCGACCGTCGTCGTGCGTGGTCGTCGTCCCCGAGAGGAACGTCGTGGTGGGCCGACCGCCGCCACCTGGGCGGGCGGGTCGTCCTCGCCACCGAGGAGGTCGCCCACGGCGATGCCTGCCGACCAGCAGGACGACCGCCGCCACCAGGGCGGCCGCCACCATCGCCGGCCACCGGCGGCTCGCCCCGGGCATCGGTGGCGGGAAGCCTCCTCGCCACCGGTCCACGGCGGCCCGGTGAAGCTGCACAGCTCGAGGCTCGCCCAGCACCCGGTCCCGGAGGCCGGCGGGCAGGGCGAAGGCGGGCGCCGCCCCGAGCAGCCCGGCGGGGGAGAGCAGGCGCGCGCGGCGGTCGGAGCAGACCGGGCAGCCGTCGGCGTGCCGGGCGACCCGCTTGCGCCAGACCGGGGTGAAGCGGCCGTCCCAGTCCGGCGAGGACGGCTCGCCAGGTCGGGGCAGTCCTCCCGGACCTGGCGGGCCACCAGCAGGGCGCCCAGCGACCGCTCCACCTGGCCCCGGAGCCGGCTGGTCAGCACGTAGGCGTGGCTGGCGCTCACCCCGATGGCGTCGCCCAGCTCCTGGCCGTCGAGGCCCTGGCGCATGTGGAGGTCGAGCAGCACCCGGTCGCGAGGGCCGAGGCCGTCGGCAGCGGCGGCCACGAGGGAGGCCAGCTCGCCCCGGTCCTCGCCGGTGGCGGCCACGTCGGCCGGGTCCGGCGTCGGTGGACGTCACCTCGACGTCCTCCAGCGAGCGGTGGCGGGAGCGCTTCTCGATGGACGCGCAGGCCCCGGTGGCGGGCGATGGCGTACAGCCACGGCCGCAGCTTCTCCGGGTCCCGCAGCTGGTGGAGGCGGGACGCGGCCACCAGGAAGGTGTCCTGGAGGGCGTCGGCCGCCTCTTCGGGGTCCCGCAGCAGCGATCGGAGGAAGTCGTAGATGCGGGGCGCGTAGAGGTCGTAGATGGACGCGAAGGCCTGACGGTCTCCGTCCACGGCCAGCTGGACGAGTGTGGCGTCGTCGACCCGTCGATGGTACGGCTGCGCCCGGTGGTCGCGTCGGCCGGCCACGTCACGGCTGGGTGGTGCTGGTCGGTCCCACGCGAAGGGAGAGCGGCCCGGGGGCCGGACCTTACGGAAACCTGCCTATTCTCGGCCCCACCCCATGGCCTGGCACAAGCTCCGATCGCTCCAGGAGGTGGAGATCACCGTCGACGGCCACGTCCACCGGGCGCTGGCCGCGGAGTGGGACGACGAGACCGGCGCGGTCAAGGTGCTGTGGCCGCCGGGGGCCGCCGCCTTCGCGGCCCAGTCCCACCGGGAGGTGGACGACGGCGACTACGAGCCCACCGACTACTACAGCTTCCCGGGCGGGTTCTTCTGACCGGTTAGCGTCGAGCGGTAGCATCGCCCAGCGAGGAGGCACTCGATGGATCCGCTCCAGGAAATCGAGATGATGTGCCGCAGCATCCTGCAGCGAGCGGGCGCCCGCGAGTACACGATGTCGCAGTCGGCGCCCGAGGTGCGAGTCGGTCGACTACCGGTCCGGCTACGCCGAGGGCCAGCTGACGGGCCAGCTCACCACCGCCGCCCTCATGCTCGGCCTGGCCACCGGCGAGTCCCCCAGCAAGATCCTCGACGAGGCCCGGGCCCAGGCCCAGGTGGAGAACGCCTTCCCCTTCGACCTGCACATGACGGGCCTGGACGAGAAGATGCTCCCGGTCGACCCTCGACCCCGCCGACCCGTGATCGCCCCGCCGACCCTGCCCCCCGCTGACCCCGCCGGCCCGTCGTAGCTCCATGACCCGCAGGAGATCGCGGCCCGGTGGACCTTCGCCGAGCTCTGGAACTCCGACCTGGCCATGGACCAGTCGGTGCTGCTCGACTTCTTCAAGGCCCTGATCGTCTGCTGCAACGCCGACGACAACCTCACCGAGGCCGAGCGGGCCTGGTGCGTGGGCTACGCCGCCGCCATCGGCGCCACCGAGGAGACCCTGGCCGAGCTGCGGACCTACCCCGGGAAGGACGACCTCACCGTCTTCTTCGACCGGGGCCTGCAGTGGGCCACCGCCCCCCGCACCGTGATCTACGAGTCGATCCGGGCCTGCGCCTCCGACGCCGACTACAACCAGCCGGAGCGGGACAAGATCGCCCGCATGGCCGGCCTGCTCGAGATGGACGCCGACGAGCTGGCCGAGCTGGAGCAGCTCTACCGCGACGAGCAGGCGCTGCGCACCCGCAAGCTCAGCCTGGCCTTCCCCGCCACCCTCGGTTTCTGACCGGGCCGGTCGCGCGAGGCGACCGTCAGTCGGCCTCGTCTGACGACGCCGGCCCGACGCCGTTGCCCTCGTAGCGGGTCGACCAGCTCCCGCAGGGCGGCCATCTCCTCGGCCAGGGCGGCCTTGCCCTGGCGGGTGGCCCGCACCCAGGTCCGGGGCTTGCGGCCCTCGAACGTCTTGCTGATCTCGAGGTAGCCGGCGTCCTCCAGCACGGTCAGGTGCCGGGACAGGTTGCCGTCGGTGAGGCCGAGGGCGTTGCGCAGGTAGGTGAAGTCGGCCCGGTCGGCCTGGTCGAGCACGGCCAGGATGCCCAGCCGCACCCGTTGGTGGACGACGTCGTCGAGGCGCTGGGCGGGGTGGTCGGCGGCGTCGCTCACCGGGCGCGGCGGGAGACGAGGCCCGTGCCACCAGGGCCACGCCCGTGGCCGCGGCCGTGATCGCACCCGGGTGGTCGACGCCGGTGGCCAGCACCACGAGCGGCACCGCGGCCATGAGCACGGCCAGCCGACCAGCCAGCCGGTGCCGCGTCCAGCCAGGCGAAGGCACGGGTAGCCGGCGGCCACGGCGAAGGTCGACACCACCTCCTGCAGGTCGCCGTGGGTGAGCATCGGGAGGACGAAGGCGCCGACGAAGATGCCGATGGCGGTGGCGATGTACGGCCGTGGCCGACTGGGACAGGCCCAGCCGCAGCTCGCGGGACCGGTAGTACCGGCCCACGGCGACGCCGCCGAGGGTGCCCGCCACCGCCCAGTAGAGCGCCGACGGCGGGGCCGGCCCACGCCCACTGCACCACCGCGCTGGCCAGGGTGATGACGCCGAAGACCACCAGGGGGAACCAGAACGCACCGAGCAGGTCGCGGGTCTGGCTGCGGACGGTCTCGACGTGGCGGAGGACGTCGGCCGCGTCCTGGGGTGAGGCAGCGTGTGCGTTCGTCATGCGTGTCACTTTGCACTACAAAGTACTTTCTTGTCAAGAGGCGACCGCCGTGTCGGCGCCGTGGGCCGCCGCTACGCTCCGCCCGGGTCGAGGCGACAGTCGATCACGGAGGTGGGCCCCGTGTCGAGCGAGTTCCAGAAGCGGAAGGTCGCGGGCGTGTTCTACGCCCTCGACGTCGACCAGGACGGGTACCTGGAGGAAGAGGACTTCCAGTGCCTCACCGACCGGTGGAACGAGATCCGGGGCTACCAGCCGGGCACGCCCGAGTACGAGCGCATCACCGGCGTGATGATGGGCTGGTGGCAGGCCCTGCTGGCCGCCTCCGACCTGGACCGCGACAACCGGGTCACCCTCGACGAGGTCATGCTCGTCGTCGACCAGCTGCCCCACGTGCGGGACCAGGTGGAGGGCACCGCCAGCGCCATGTTCGACGCGGTCGACGAGAACGGCAACGGCGAGGTCAGCCCGGCCGAGTACAACCAGATGATCGAGGCGTGGAAGGGGTCGACGGTGGACACCGACGGCGTGTTCCGGTTCCTCGACGCCAACGGCGACGGCCACATCTCCCGGCAGGAGTTCGTCGACCTGTGGGCCGACTTCTGGATCGGCGACGACCAGGCGTCGCCGTCGAAGTGGGTCTTCGGCCCGTTCTGACCGGGCCGGAGCCGCCGTCAGCAGGGACGGGCGCCGACCGGTCACGACGGCACCGCCCCCTCCACCACCAGGGCGGCGGCCAGGAGCAGCTCCTCCGCCCCGGGCGGCCGACGAGCTGCAGGCTGGCGGGCAGCCGGTGGCCCCGGGCCGGCACCGGCATGGACAGGGCCGGCACCCCGGCCAGGTTCATGACCTCGGTGTGGCGGATGCGGAACACCCGCCCGGCGTCGTCGAGGGCAGGTGGGAAGTCGGCCAGCGTCGGGAGGGCGAGGACGTCGACCCGACCGAACATCGCCGCCAGCCACCGCCGCCACGCTCCCGCGGCACAGCGGTCGCGGCGGCCACGGCCGCAGTCACGGCCATCGACACCGTCGCCGGCCCGGGACGACCCTGCTCCAGGCGGACGGCGACATCGTCGCCGAGGCGGTCCCGGCGGGCGAGGAGGTGTCCGTCAGTGACCCACGCCTCGGCCGGCTGATCGTGGCCGCCGCCGCCGCCGACCGCCTCGTCCCATCCCTCGGGCTCGACGTGTCGACCACCTCGAAGCCGGCCTTGGCCAGGGCGTCGTCGACCGCGGCGTCGATGGCGGGGTCGGCCGCCACCCGCAGCCGGCCCACCACCAGCCGAGCCGGGAGCGGGGCCACGCCGAAGCCGGGCTCCAGCAGCTCCATGCCCCGGACCAGCCCGGCCACGTCCCGGGCCAGGGGACCGACGGTGTCGAGGCTGGGCGCCAGCGGCCACACGCCCGGCGGTCGGGATCCGGCCGTGGGTGGTCTTGAGCCCGGCCACGCCGCAGCAGGCGGCGGGGATGCGGATGGAGCCGCCGGTGTCGGTGCCGAGGGCGATGTCGGCCTCGCCGGTGGCCACCGCCACCGCCGACCCGCTCGACGAGCCGCCCGGCACCAGGCCCGGGTCCAGCGGGTTGACCGGCGTGCCGTACCAGGGGTTGATGCCGGTGACGCCGTAGCCCAGCTCGTGGAGGTTGGTCTTGCCCACCAGGTGCAGCGTCGCCGGCGGCCTCCGCGGCCCGGATCCCGGCCAGGCAGGCGGCGTCCGCCTCGGCCGGGCCGGGCGTCGGCGGCCACCGCCCGGGACCCGGCGGTGGTCGGCAGCCCGGCCATGTCGATCAGGTCCTTGACCGCCACCGCCAGCCCCGGCCCCGACCCGGCCAGGCGGAGGATGAAGGTGCGTCACCGTCGTAGGACCGGGGCGCACCTCCCACCCGCCGACGACCAGGTCGCCGGGCGAGGGGCCCGGTCGAGCAGCCACGCCGCCAGCCGGCGGCGGGCGGCGGGGTCGGCCAGCCGGTCGGGGAGCGTGGCCAGCAGCCCGGGCAGCTCGCGGGTGACGTAGTCGTCGGGCCAGTCGTCCCACGAGCGGCCGGTGCCGAGGTCGACCTGGTGCACCTCGACCTCCCGCCATCGGTGGAAGGGCAGGCGCACGCACGGCCGGCGGCTGCCGTCGGCGCTGAAGGCGTGGCCGTCCCATGCCTGGTCGGGCACCGTGGCCCACAGCTCTCTCCAGGCGGGCCGACGCCGCCCGCACGTCGTCGACCAGTTCCGCCGCGGGCCGGCCGGCCCCGGCCTCGATGGCCGCCGTCCCGGGTCGACCGGCCGCCGTCGTACTGCTCCACCGCCTCGCCCCGGGCCGCCCCCTCCAGCATGCGTACGTGGGAATCGGCGTTGCGGGCCAGGTGGGTGAGCACGTGGCCGACGGTCCAACCGGGGAGGAGCGACGGCCGGGCCCGATCATCGTCGGTCAGCCGTCTCGAGGTGGGCGAGCAGGCGGGCGTGGGCGGCGGTGGCGCCCACGATGTCGGCGTCGGGACGATTGGTCACGCCACCATTCAAGGGCGTGGCACGGTGCCGGGGACGCGAACGGATCGGAAAGCGTCGGTTTGGTGTGGCCACGGCTCCGCTGTGGCCCCTCCGCGACCGTTGTGGACTCCGGGGGCTCGTAGGATCCGGGCATGCTGCTCGACGGCATCAACCACGTCGCCACCCTCACCAACGACAGCGACCGCCTCCACCGGTTCTATCGGCGAGATCTTCGACGCCACCGTCTCCCGCGACGGCGACATAGAGCCGGGAGCCCGGCTGTCGTTCATCGACATCGGTCCCCACACCCAGTTCAACGTGTCCGAGGTGGACGGCAACGCCGAGGCCGCCCGCCAGACGCCGATGAACGGGCGGGGCCGGATCGACCACCTCGGGCTGCAGGCGGCGTCGCTCGAGGCCTTCCACACGATCCGCGACGGCTCTGGCCGCGGGCGCACCGACGGCTTCGTCACCGACTTCGGCCCCATCCTGAGCGTGTTCTTCCGAGACCCGGACGGGCTCGAAGGCGAGGTCTGCGTGGCCAATCCGGCGGCCGTGCCGGGCGTACATCAACCCGCCGGGGACGCCCGCGTCCCGGCTATTGAGGTCACGGACGGGGTACGACCGCCCGTGATGCGACGCCTCGCGGCGGTTCTCGCCGCTCCTCCGTCCTTGCCGTTCCGTCGGCCGCCGCCCAGCCGGCCGCCGCCCAGACCGACCGTGCTCGACCAGGCCGCCACCGGCCCTGCGCTCCGACCCCGGTCTACGTCGACCCCGAGGCGGAGCGGGCCGGCGACGTCGACGCCGACCGGCTGCGCGACCGCATCCGAGACGTCGGGCGCGCCCATCTTCGTGGCCGTGCTGCCGGCGGCGGCGGTCGACGAGGTCGGGCGGCGACGTCAACCGCCTGCCCCGGGAGCTCGGGCACCCGCACCGTGTTGGCCGGCACCTACGGCGTGGTCGCCGGCAACAGCTTCCGGGCGGGAAGCAATTCCCTGCCCGCGGGCCGGGCGGGGGCGCTGGCCACCGCTGCCTTCCAGGCCCGCTCGGACGAAGGCATCGCAGGCGGTCTTGGTCGACTTCGTCGACCGGGTGGCGCAGGAACAGGCCCCCGGCCCGCAGTCGACGTCGCCGTCGGCCACCGCGCCCTTCGAGGAGGGCGGGGGGCGGCGTCCGACGACGGTGGCGGTGGGTCGAGCGTGGTGCCCCTCGTGCTGGTGGCGGGGGCCGCAGGTGGTGGGCTGTGGTTCTGGCGGCGGAAGCAGGCCCGCGACCGGGCCGAGGACCAGCGCAGCCGCAGCATCCTCGAGGCCCAGCTGTCGGTCCTGGCCGACGACGTGGTGAATGTCGAACCGCTGGTCGACCTCCATCCCGACGCCCGGCCCGACTTCGACGCCGCCGTCTCCCGCTACCGGGTGGCCCAGGAGGCGCTGCAACGGACCGACCGGGCCATCGACCTGGTCCGGGTGGGACGTCTGCTCGACGAGGGCCAGTACGCCATGGCCCGGGCCAAGGCCATCGTCGAGGGACGGGAGCCGCCCCCGCCGCCGGCCGAGCTGGCCCGGCCGGGCCGTCGGGGTGAGCCGCCGCTCGACCTCGACGAGCAGGGCCAGCCGGCGTACGTCGGCGGGGGATCGCCGTTCTACGGCGGGGGTTGGTTCGGCGGGGGTGGCAGCCTCATGACGGGACTGTTCCTGGGTTCAATGCTCGGGGGCGGATGGGGCGGCGGCTGGGGTGGCGGGCACGACACCAACGTCTACGTCGACGGTTCCGATGGCGACGCCGGTGGTGGCGACGCCGGCGGAGGCGACTGGGGCGGCGGAGGCGATTGGGGCGGTGGTGGGCGACTTCGGCAGCGGAGACTTCGGCGGGGGCGACTTCGGAGGCGGGCGACTTGTAACCCGGGGTCAGGCCCCTAGCCCGGGTCAGGCGCCCGGATCTCCACCTCCGGCGACGCTTCGTCGGGCGCGACCCAGGCCAGCAGGCGCCGGCCCTCGGCCTCGACCGCGGCCCGGTCGGCGTCCGGCCAGTCCCAGAAGGGCCTGATCACCAACCGGCCCGGCGCCCTGAAGTTCCACCAGGCGCCGAGCAGGCCGTCGACCAGTACCGATCCCTGGATGCTGTTCACTCCCTCGGGGGCCGGGCCGGCGGCCGAGGGGTGGAAGAAACGGGTGCGGTCGGCATGGCCGAGGAGGACGTTGTCGTACTCCGGAAGGAAGCGGGGCGGGGCGGGCGTGGACGGGTCGGGCCGGGGGGCGTCGGGCAGGTCGAACAGCTCCCGGCCGTGACGTCCCGGAACACCCGCAGCCGCGGCCGCAGCCGATCGGCCACGTCTCGCAGCCGGGTCAGGCCGCACCAGTTCTGCATGTCCATCGCCGATGCCGGCCCGAAGGCGGCCAGGTAGCGGAGCATGAGGCCGTCGAGGCCGAGGTCGGGGCCAAGGTCGGGGCCGTGGTCGAGGGGACGGCCGAGCCAGGCGTCGATCGTGGTCCACGTCGGCCGGCCGCTGGTGTGCCACAGGCCCCGGGGCGTGACCTGCACCACCGGCAGCCGGTAGGTGACGGCGGCGGCCAGCGACGCCGGGTCCCGGTCGGGCCAGCGCCGGCCGAGGAGCTGCCGCAGCTCGACGCCGGTTCGGGGGCGCTCCTCCACCAGGGCCCGACCGGCGGCCACGACCGCGTCGATGTCCATACCCACCAGTTGGCGGCCGAAGGGGCTGCCGCTGGTGAAGCCCCGATCGAGCACCGGTTGGAGGAGGGGGCGGAGCCGGAGGCAGTCCCGGGCCGTGACCAGGTGGAGGGTCGCCCGCATGAGGCCCAGCCGCACCGCCGCCCGTTCCTCCACCAGGCCTTCAGCTCCTCGGGAACGAAGTTCTCCAGCCTTGACCAGAGGGCCAGGTAGGGGTTCCTCGGCACCTGGGCCTGCATGCCGACGAGGTGCTCCACCATGTCCGCCGCCGGCATGGACACCCGGGCCAGGAGGTGCTGTCGGGCCAGGGTGGCCCGGTTGAGGGCGCGCTGGCTCGAGGACGTCGGACATCCCTCCATGCTGGCCGAGCGGCCGCGCTAGCGTCCCCAACCGGTTCTGTCGCTGACTCGGCGCCGGGGAGGCGACCATGGGGTACCAGGCGGGACCGCTCCTGCGGCTGCCGAACGAGCCGGCCCCCACCTTCGCCCGGGGGGGCCGAACGTGGGCCGTCCTTCGCCTGGTGCGGGCCGAGAACTGCGTCCTGGCCGGCCTCGCCACCCTGGTCGGGGCAGGGACGGCGTCCACAACCGGACCCGGGCCCGCCACCTGTCCCTCGCCGGCGCGGTGGCCGCCGTCATGCTGGTGCTCGCCTTCGGGAACGTGGTCAACGACATCGCCGATCAGGACGCCGACCGCCTGGGCAAGGCCCGGCGGCCCCTGCCCTCCGGACGGGTGACGACCGCCCAGGCCTGGTGGCTGGCCGGCGCCCTCCTGGCGGGGGCGATCGCCGTCACCCTCGCCACCGTGCCGGACCAGCTCCCGTTGGTGGCGGCCATGTGCGTCGTGGCCGCTGTCTACACGCCGGTCCTCAAGCGGGTGCCCCTCCTCGGCAACGCCGTCTTCGCCGGCCAGTGCGGGGCCACCCTGGTCTTCGGCGCTCTCACCGTGGGCGGGGTCGAGCGGGCCACCATCGCCGCCGCCCTCCTGGTCGCGGTCGGCATCCTGTGCGTCGAGGTGGCCAAGACGGTGGAGGACCATGTCGCCGACGGCCTGGTCGGCATCCGGACCGTCGCTCATCTGGTGGCCCCCGACCACCACCGTCGCCTGGTGGGTGGGTTCGCCGCGATCTACGTGGTGGCATGGGTGGTCCTGGGGGCCAGCGCCCGCAGCCCGCTCGTCTTCTCCCTGGCCGCCATCCCGATCATCCCCCTCTTGGCGTTCGCGGCGTCGGCTCGGGGAGCCGCCGTCCCCCGCTACATCGTGGCCAGCAAGTGCCTCTGGCCCCTCGCCCTGGTCGCCCTCACCGGTCTGTGACCGCAAACTGCCCGGCGACCCCCCGGGGAACGTGGAGACTGATGTCGGTGTTGGACCGATGAGTTCCCCGGCCGCGGGACGTCGAAAGGTCCACATGGCAGCTAGCCAGATGTCAGCTACACGGGGTGTTTAGGGAGGCAGTGGCGTGAACGTCGACATGCACGGATGGATGGCGCTCCACAGCGCCATGCAGGGCGAGCAGCCCCGCAAGACGTTCACCAAGGCCGTCCTCCGCCGGGTGTGGGCCTTCGCCCGGCCCCACAAGCGGGCCCTGGGCTGGTTCCTGCTCTTCAGCGTGGTCGCCGCCGTCCTCAGCGTCGCCACGCCCCTGCTGGCGGGGCGGGTCATCGACGCCATCGTCAAGGGGGAGCCCCAGGGCACGATCGTCGGCCTGGCCCTGCTCATCGCCCTGGTGGCGGTGCTCGACGCGGTCTTCGGCATCCTCGGCCGCTGGCAGTCGGCCCGCATCGGCGAGGGGCTGATCCTCGACCTGCGGCGGGCCGTCTTCGGCCACGTCCAGCGCATGCCGGTGGCGTTCTTCACCCGCACCCGCACGGGCGCCCTGGTCAGCCGCCTCGACAACGACGTCATCGGCGCTCAGCGGGCCTTCACCTGGACCCTTTCCGGCTTCGTGAGCAACATCATCACCCTGCTGCTGACCCTGATCGTGATGCTGCGGCTGTCGTGGTCGATCACCCTGCTGGCCCTGGTCATGCTCCCGCTCTTCCTCATCCCCGCCCGCCGCATGGGGTCCAAGCTGGCCGACATGGAGCGGGAGGCCGCCAACCACAACGCGGCCATGACCACCCAGATGACGGAGCGCTTCTCCGCTCCCGGCGCCACCCTGGTCAAGCTCTTCGGGCGGCCGGCGGACGAGGAGGCGGCCTTCGGCTCCCGGGCCGCCCGGGTGCGCGACATCGGGGTCAAGACGGCCATGGCCCAGTGGGTGTTCCTCACCGCCCTGGGGCTGGTGTCGGCCCTCGCCCTCGCCCTCGTCTACGGCCTCGGCGGTTGGCTGGCGATCCGGGGACGGCTCGACGCGGGCACCGTCGTCACCATGTCCCTGCTGCTGACTCGCCTCTACGCCCCTTTGACCGCCCTGGCCAGCGCCCGGGTCGACGCCATGTCCGCCTTCGTCAGCTTCGAACGGGTCTTCGAGGTCCTCGACGTGGAGCCCATGATCCAGGAGAAGGCCGACGCCACCGTCGTCCCCGACGGGCCGGTGGCGCTCGAGTTCGACGACGTCCGCTTCGCCTACCCTTCGGCCGACAAGTTCTCCCTCGCCTCCCTCGAGGAGGTGCTCACCCTCGACACCCGGGGCGGCGACGACGTCCTCAAGGGAGTGTCGTTCCGGGTCGAGCCGGGGCAGCTGGTGGCCCTGGTGGGATCGTCGGGCGGCGGCAAGTCCACCATCGCTTCTCTCGCCCCCCGGCTCTACGACGTCGACAGCGGGTCGGTGAAGCTGGCCGGCGTCGACGTGCGCGACCTCACCTTCGACTCCGTCCGCGACACCCTCGGCATGGTCACCCAGGATGGCCACCTCTTCCACGAGACCCTCGGCGAGAACCTCCGCTTCGCCCGTCCCGGCGCCACCGACGAGGAGCTGTGGGACGCGTTGACGAAGGCGCGCCTGGCCGACCTGGTCAACTCCCTGCCCGACAAGCTCGACACGCTGGTGGGGGAGCGGGGCTACCGCCTGTCCGGCGGCGAGCGGCAGCGCCTCACCATCGCCCGCCTGCTGCTGGCCAAGCCGCGCGTCGTCATCCTCGACGAGGCCACCGCCCACCTCGACTCGGCGTCGGAGGCGGCGGTGCAGGAGGCGCTGGGCCACGCCCTGGCCGGCCGCACCTCCCTGGTCATCGCCCACCGCCTGTCGACCATCCGCGACGCCGATCTCATCCTGGTCGTCGAGGCCGGCCGCATCGTGGAGCGCGGGTCCCACGAGGAGCTGCTGGCGGCCGGCGGCCGCTACGCCGAGCTCTACAAGACGCAGTTCTCGCAGGGCGCGGAGCCCGCCTCTGCCCTAGCCTGACGCGACCCTCAGCGAACGGAGAGCGCCATGGCGGGAACGAACCGGGCGGGAACGAACCTGGCGGGAACGAACCTGGCGCATCGGCGCGGGATCCTGGTGGCGCTCATGCTCGCCCTCGCCCTGACCGGCTGCGGCGGCGGGGGGGACGACCTCCCGTCAGCGGCCGACGACACCGCCCGGGCCGAGCGCATCGTCCTCACCGAGGACGACCTGCCCGGGCTGGTGCTGGACGACGAGGAGGACGACGAGGCGGACGACGAGGACGACCCCTTCCAGGAGTGCCTCAACGACCACCAGCTCCTGGCCGACCTGGGTGAGGGGCCCGGAGCGCGGAGGCCACGTTCACCAGCGAGGACGACGGCCAGGTCCGGGCGTCGGCGGTCACCCTGGCCGAGAGCGAGGAGGACGCCGAAGCGGCCTTCGCCGAGCTCGAGCGGCCCAGCTTCGTCGGGTGCTTCGAGAACGCCATCCAGGTCGGGTTCGAGGAGGAGCTGGGCGACGACGCCGAGGTCTCCAACCTGTCCGTGACCACCCTGCCCGACGAGGACCTCGGAGACGAGTCCGTCGGCTACCGGGCCACCCTCGACCTGGTCGGCGGCGGCGGCGAGTCGGCGTCGTTCGCCTTCGACTATGTCTTCCTCCGGGTCGACCGGGCGATCGCGGCCCTGTTCTCGTTCGACATCGACGACACCCTCGACGCCGGCGACCGCAGCCGCCTGGCCGGCATCCTCGTTGACCGTATGGAGGACGAGCTCTAGGTCACCAGGAAGGTGAAGAGGGGCGAGCCGGGGGGGACCGGCTCGATCCGCAGCCGGCTGTGGCTCATGCGCTCCAGCAGCGGCTGGAGGTCCTCCCGGCCCGCGATCTCGATGCCGACCAGGGCGGGGCCCGTCTCCCGGTTGTTCTTCTTGACGTACTCGAAGAGGGTGATGTCCTCGTTCTCGCTCAGCACCTCGTCGAGGAAACCCCGGAGGGCGCCCGGCTCCTGAGGGAACTCGACCAGGAAATAGTGCTTGAGGCCCTCGTGGATCAGCGACCGCTCCACGATCTCGCCGTAGCGGCTGACGTCGTTGTTGCCCCCGGAGAGCACGCACACCACCGTCTGGCCGGGCTCGACCGTGATCGCGTACCCGAGCGCGGCCGCGGCCAGGGCGCCGGCCGGCTCGGCCACGATGCCTTCCCACTGGTAGAGGTCGAGCATCTCGGTGCACACCCGGCCCTCCTCCACCGTGACCAGCTCCTCGACCAGGTCGCGCACGATGGGGAAGGTCACCGACCCCGCCCGGCGCACGGCGGCACCGTCGACGAAGCTGTCGAGGTCCTTGAGCACGACGGGCTCGCCGGCCGCCACCGCCGCCGCCATGCAGGCCGCTCCCGCCGGCTCGACCCCGACGATGCGGGTGCCGGGGTGGCGGGCCCGCATCCAGGTGGACATGCCCGCCAGCAACCCGCCGCCGCCCACCGGCAGCACCATCACGTCCGGTGCGAACCCGAGCTGGCGGACGATCTCCACCGCCACCGTCCCCTGGCCGGCGATGGTCATCGGGTGGTCGAACGGAGGCACCAGGACCCGGCCCGACGCCATGGCGTCCTCCACCGCGGCCAGGTTGGCGTCGTCGTAGGTGTCACCGGTGACGACGAGGTCGACCAGATCACCGCCGATGGCGGTGATGCGCTCCCGCTTCTGGCGGGGGGTGGTGCGGGGGACGACGATCCGCCCGGGAACACCCAGGTGGCGGCAGCTGAAGGCCACGCCCTGGGCGTGGTTGCCGGCGCTGGCACACTCCACGCCCCGGGACTTCTCCTCGTCGCTGAGCTGGGAGATGAAGTTGTACGCCCCCCGTAGCTTGTAGGACCGCACGACCTGCTGGTCCTCCCGCTTGAGGAACACCTCGGCGCCCACCCGCTGGCCCAGGCGGTCGTTGCGCTCGATCGGCGTCCGCCGCACGACGTCGTCGAGGCGGACGTCGGCCGCGTCGACATCGTCGGCGCTGGGCGCCCGGACGCCGCGGCCGGTGTCGTCCAGGTCTGATCGGGCGGTCGCGGAAGCCATCACGGGCACGGTAACGGGTGGGGGCGGCTGCCACGGGCCGAATAGCGGACGACCCGGTCCGTGACCCAGTGCCTGTCCTAGTGGGCGACCCACCCGCCGTCGACCGACAGCACGGTACCGGTGGTGTACGACGACCCCTCCGAGGCCAGGAACAGGGCCGCCGCCCGGATCTCGTCCAGCCGGCCCCACCGGTGGAGGGGGACCTCGTGGTCGAGGATGGCCCGCACCCGAGGCGAGTTGGCCACGGCCGCGTTGAGGGGCGTCGGGAACGGCCCCGGGGCGAGGGCGTTCACGGTGACGCCGGTGCCCGCCCACTCCACCGCCAGGGCCCGGGTGAGCTGCACCACCGCGCCCTTGGACGCGGCATAGGCCGACCGGTCGGCCGCCCCCACCACGCCCAGGGCTGACGCCAGGTTCACGATGCGGCCGTAGCCGGCGACCCGCATCGGTCGAGCGGCGGCCCGGCACGCCAGCCATGTCCCGGTGACGTTGACCGCCAGTGACCGCTCGAAGGCGGCCACCGTCACCTCGTCGGCCGCGCCCCGCACGTTGACGCCGGCGCTGTTCACCAGGATGTCGATCCCCCCGAGGCGCTCGACCACGGTGTCCACCAGGCCCTCGACCGAACTCTCGTCGGTCACGTCACAGGCGAAGGCGAAGGCGCCGCCTCCGAGCTCGGCGGCCTGGTCCTGGCACCGTTGAAGGTCACGGCTGGCCACCACCACCGTCGCCCCCGCCTCGGCCAGGGCGCAGCCGATCTCCCGCCCCAAACCGGTGGAGCCGCCGATGACGATCGCCACCTGACCGTCGAAGGTGCCCACCGGTCCATCATCACCCAGCCGCCAGGGGAGGCGCCCGACGTGGCCCTCAGGCCGTCTTCTTGAACGCGGGGCCGAGCATGTCCTTCAGGTAGGTGAGGACCGACGGGGCGAGGGTGTTCTCGTGGCCGCGGGCGCAACGAGAGCGGTAGAGGCCGCCCTGGGCCCCCGGCGCGATCAGGTCGGCCAGCAGCCAGCAGGTAGGGCAGGGGACAACCTCGTCGTCGGGGCCCATCACGCCGCCTTGGGCGACGCCTCGTCGGCGACGTCGACCTCGTCGACGATGACCAGGTCGAAGGGGAACGCCGACTCGACCGCCGCCCGGCTGCCGGCCTCCTCGATGAGCCCGGTCATGGAGTCGCCCGACATCATGGTGATGACGAGGGCGAGGGCGGCCACGTGGCCCGCCTCCCAGCCGTCGCCGTACCCGGTGAGGTACTCAGCGGTGGGCGCCTCCGGGGCCACCTGGGCGATCGCCCAGTGACGGGCGGCGGCGTTCTGCAGGAATCCTCGGCACAAGCTCTCGATGTCATCCATCGTGCCGCTCCTTTTCTGGGCGTCGTCCCCACATCGTCAATTCCCCTTTGGAACTTGAGCGACACATTCGGAATGAGCAAATCTGCCCACCGACAATGGCTGCACGCGATCGGGTTGTGCCCGGCGACCGTGGTCGCCGCCCAACAGACACCGGCTGACCTGGGACGATGCGCTCCCGACGGGCGAACAGGAGCCGTCCGTCAGGCGACCCCACCGGCGCGGACCTGGTCGTGAGCGATTGTGTCAAAAGCCAGCTTCCTTCCGGTCCCCGAAGGCGGGCGCTGACGCCGGCCACACGCATCGACCCCGGACCGGCGAACTGGGGTCACAAACCGGGGCCAGGGCCCACCTTCGTCACCAGTTGCCTCCAGGGAGGCCGCAGGCGGTAGTCCGATCGGACCTTTGTGGCCGGCCGACCTCAAGCCCTGCGACCCGTCGACCGACCGATTCCCCATGGCCAAGAGGAGGTTCGTGAGGAGGGCGGAGGACTGGTCCGAGGTGGCGCGCTGGCTGGGCGTGTTCTGGTTCTGCCGCTGCCGGTACAGCAACGTGGCCAGCTACCGCTGCTACTACTGCGGCAAGCGGGCGCCGGCCGAGGTCCGCCACCTGGTGGCCGACACCCTCCAGGCCGCCGAGAAGGCGGTCGCCACCGCCCAGGTCCCCGTCGCCGCCCCGCAGTAGGTCGTTCGGCCCTCCCCCCCTGTGCCCGCCCCGGGTACGTTGGCGCCATGGAGCAGGTGCCGGTCCTCTGGCTCACCGCCGGTCTGAGCTGCGACGGCGACTCGATCGCCATGACCGCTGCGACCCAGCCCAGCCTGGAGGACCTCGTGCTGGGCGCCTTCCCCGGGGTGCCGCGGGTCCGGTTCCACCACCCCGTGCTGGCCTACGAGGTGGGCGACGAGTTCGTGGCCGGCTTCGAGTCCGCCGCCTCCGGCGACCTCGGCCCCTTCATCCTGGTGGTCGAGGGGTCCATCCCCGACGAGTCGGGCAACGAGGAGGGGTGTTGGGCCGGCTTCGGCACCGATCCCGCCACCGGCCAGCCCATCCCCACCACGACGTGGGTCGACCGGCTCACGGCCCAGGCATGGGCGGTGGTGGCGGTGGGCACCTGCGCCGCCTACGGCGGCATCCACGGCATGGCCGGCAATCCCACCGGCGCCATGGGCCTGGCCGACTACCTGGGTTGGGACTGGCGCTCCCGGAGCGGGCTGCCCGTCGTCAACCTCCCCGGGTGCCCGGTCCAGCCCGACAACTGCACCGAGACCCTGCTCTACCTGCTCCGGCAACTGGTGGGGGCGGCGCCGCCGATCCCCCTCGACCACGTCTTCCGGCCCCGGTGGCTGTTCGGCCAGACCCTCCACGAGAACTGTGACCGGGGCGGCTACTACGAGCAGGGCGACTTCGCCGGCGACTACGGGTCGAGCAAGTGCATCGTCAAGCTCGGCTGCTGGGGGCCGGTGGTCGACTGCAACGTGGGCAAGCGGGGCTGGATGAACGGCGTCGGAGGGTGCGCCAATGTCGGCGGCACGTGCATCGGCTGCACCATGCCCGGCTTCCCCGACAAGTTCCAACCGTTCCTCGACGAGCCTCCGGGGGCCAAGATGTCGTCGTCGGCGGTGCTGCTCTACGGCCGGTCGGTGCGGGCCCTCCGCAACGTCACCCGGGCCTCGATGAACGTGGAGCCCGAGTGGCGGGGGCCGCTCCCCAAGGGCTTGCAGCCCCCAGTCCCGCCAGAAGGGTGAGCGACACCTCCCACCTCGTCGACAAGACGTGGGACCCCGTCACCCGCATCGTCGGCAGCCTCGGGATCCACGCTCGCATCGACTTCCGTGATCGGCGAGTGGTGCGCTGCCACAGCACGTCGTCGATCTTCCGGGGCTACAGCGTGTTCATGCGGGGCAAGGACCCCCGCGACGCCCACCAGATCACCAGCCGCATCTGCGGCATCTGCGGCGACAACCACGCCACCGCCTCCGTCTACGCCCAGCAGATGGCCTACGGGATCAAGCCGCCCCACTTGGCGGAATGGATCATCAACCTGGCCGAGGCGGCCGAGTACATGTTCGACCACAACCTGTACCAGGAGAACCTGGTGGGGGTGGACTTCTGTGCCCGCATGGTGGGGGAGACCAACCCCGGCGTGCTGGCCCGGGCCGAAGTCACCGAAGCGCCCCACGCCGACGTCCACGGCTACCGCACCATCGCCGACATCATGCGGGCCTTCAACCCGATGGAGGGGGCGCTCTACCTCGAGGCCCTCCACATGAGCCGCCTCACCCGGGAGATGTTCTGCCTGATGGAGGGGCGCCACGTCCACCCGTCGCTGCTCTACCCCGGCGGCGTCGGCACCGTGCCCACCGTCCAGCTCTTCGACGACTACCTGGTGCGGCTGGTGAAGTACGTCGAGCACCTCAAGCGCATCGTCCCCCTCCACGACGACCTGTTCGACTTCATGTACGAGGCCCTCCCCGGCTACGAGGAGGTCGGCCGGCGGCGGGTGCTGCTGGGCTCGTGGGGCTCGTTCCAGGACCCGGAGACGTGCGACTTCCGCTACGACCACATGACGGCATGGGGCCGGGACATGTTCGTCACCCCCGGCATCGTGGTCGACGGGGAGCTGGTCACCACCGACCTGGTCGAGATCAACCTGGGGATGCGCATCCTCCTCGGCAGCTCGTTCTACGACGACTGGGCCGAGGGCGAGACCTTCGTCACCCACGATCCCCTGGGGAACCCCGTCGACCAGCGCCACCCGTGGAACCAGACCACCTCGCCCCGGCCCCAGCGCCGCAATCTGGAGCCGGGCGGCAACTACACGTGGGTGATGTCGCCCCGCTGGCTCGACCCTCGCACCGGCGACCACCTGGCCCTCGACACCGGCGGCGGCCCGCTGGCCCGGCTGTGGGTCACCGCCCTCGCGGGACGGGTGGCCACGCCCTACGTAGAGGCGCCGGGCGAAGGCTCAGTGCGTATCCGCCTGCCCCGCACCGCCCACCTGCCCGACACCGAGTTCGTCTGGCGGGTGCCGCGCTGGTCGAACACCATCGAGCGCGACCGGGCCCGCACCTACTTCCAGGCCTACAGCGCGGCCCTGGCCTTCCACTTCCTCGACCAGGCCCGGGCCGAGGTCGACGCCGGCCGGCTCGACGTGTGGACGCCGTTCCAGGTGCCCGACGAGGCGGTGTCGTGCGGGTTCCACGAGGCCGTGAGAGGCGTGCTGTCCCACCACATGGTGATCCGCCAGGGACGTATCGCCAACTACCACCCGTACCCGCCCACCTGCTGGAACGCCAGTCCCCGGGACTCCTTCGGCACCGCCGGCCCCTACGAGGACGCCGTTCAGGGCTCGCCCGTCTTTGAGGAGAACGGCCCCGACGATTTCAAGGGCATCGACATCATGCGCACGGTCCGCAGCTTCGACCCCTGCCTCCCCTGCGGCGTGCACCTGTACCTGGGTGGGGGGAAGGTGCGACAGGCCCACCACGGCCCGACGCTCGAGCGTCCGGTGACCGGCGGCGGTGCCCGGTGAGCGGCCCGCCCGGTCGACGCCGCCGCCCTGGAGGAGCAGCTGCAGGCCATGGCGGTGGCCGACGGCGAGGCCCTCGACGCCATCCTGCGGCTGGCCGAGGTGGTCTTCCCCGACGGCATGGCCATCGGCTCCCGGGAGCGCCTGCTGTGGCCCGACGGCCGCCCGCACAAGCGGTCCCAGCGGCTTCGAGGACGACGACGCGGTCAGCGAGCGCGACCAGCTGGCGGCCCACGTCCGGCGCTCGGAGGTCCGGTTCCAGTCGCTCGTCGAGCAGGTGCCGGCGGTCGTGTTCTCGGCCGCCCTGGGCGACGAGGACAACGAGATCTACGTCAGCCCCCACATCGAGAACGTCCTCGGCTTCACCCAGAAGGAGTGGCTCACCAACCCCCTCCTCTGGTACTCCCAGCTCCATCCCGACGACCACGACGTCGTAATCGAGGCCTTCACCCGGGGAGTGCAGACCGGCGGGCCGTTCCGGGCCGAGGTCCGCTTCTTCTCCCGCGACGGGGAGGAGGTGTGGATCCTGGGCGAGGCCCGCCTCATCCGGGACGACGCCGGGCGGCTGGCGTACTTCCAGGGCGTCGGGTTCGACATCACCCCCACCAAGCGGGCCCAGGCGATGATGGCGGAGGCGGCGCAGCTGCGGGCCGAGCTCTACACCGCCCGCAACGTGGAGCTGGCTGAGCTCAACGAGCAGCTCCGGGTGGCGGTGGAGCAGGCGGAGGCGGCCGAGGCCATGCAGCGCCAGCTCCTGGTCCGGGAACGGGAGGTGGTCGAGCGCCTCACCCGCCTCGACCGGGACAAGACCGACTTCGTGTCCAGCGTGAGCCACGAGCTGCGCACGCCCGTGACCAGCATGCTCGGCTACCTGGAGATGCTGACCGACGGCGACGCCGGTCCGGTCAACGACCAACAACTCCAGATGCTCCACGTGATCAACCGCAACAGCCGGCGCCTGCTGAACCGGATCGAGGACCTGTTGACGGTGTCGGGGCTGGAGGCGGGGAAGATGCGCCTGGCGCTGGCCCCCTTGGCCGTGCCCGCCCTGGTGGAGTCGGCGGTGGCGGCCATCGCCCCCGCCATGGCAGGCCGGCACCTCGAGCTGACCACCCGGGTGTCGCCCGACGCCACCTCCATCGTCGCCGACGCCGAGCACATCGACCGGGTCCTGATCAACCTGCTCAGCAACGCGGTGAAGTTCACCCCCGACGGCGGTCGGATCTCGATCACCATCAGCCGTCGGGGCGACACGGTCGAGCTGGCCGTCGCCGACACGGGCGTGGGCATCCCCGAGGACGAGCAGCCGCGGGTCTTCGAGCGCTTCTTCCGGTCCACCAACGCCCAGGAGCTGGCCATCGCCGGCACCGGCCTGGGCTTGGTGATCGTGAAGGGGATCGTCGATCTCCACGGGGGCACGGTCACCCTGCGCTCCACCCCCGGGCTCGGTACGGAGGTCACCGTCCTCCTCCCGGCCCGGACCGACCTCGGTCGGTAGGGGTCGCGAGCGGCCCCCCGGGCGCGAAAAGGGCGCCCACTCGGCTGACGGCGGACCAGCCGAGAAGGGCGCCGAGACCCATGTTGGCGGTTCCGGGCCGGCTATGCAAGATAGACCGGTCGGACGCTCCGATTTCTGCCCTCGGGCCCGCGGTCCTTAGCGCCGCGGCTCAGCGCTCGGCCAGGAAGCGGTGGATCAGGGGCACGGCCATGGCCCCCTCGCCGACCGCCGCCGCCACCCGCTTGGTCGAGCCGAAGCGCACGTCGCCAGCGGCGAACAATCCCGGCAAGCTCGTCTCCAACGGGAACGGGTCGCGGGGCCGCGTCCACTCGACCGTGCGCCCGCCGGTGAGCTCGAGGTCGAACATGTCCCGTCCGGTGAGGAGGTAGCCGGTGGGGTTGGTGACCACCCCGTCCTGGTCGGCCCATCCGGTCCGCGGCACCCCGCCGATGCAGATGAACAGGGCGTGGGCGGGGACGGTCTCCTCCTCGCCGGAGACGTTGTCGCGGATGGTGATCGTCCGCAGCCAGTCGTCGCCCTCGAGGTGCACGACCTCGGTGCAGAGGCGGACCACGATCAGGGGGATCCCCGCGATGCGCTCGCACAGGTAGTTGGCCATGGTGTCCGACATGGCCTCGCCCCGGACCAGGATCGTCACCGTGCGGGCGTAGTCGGCGAAGTTGAGCGCCGCCTGCCCGGCCGAGTTGCCCGCCCCGATGATGTACACGTCCTTGCCCCGGAGGCCTTGCGCCTCGCTGGCGGCGGCGCCGTAGTAGACGCCGGCGTGGAGCAGGCGGTCGACGCCGTCCAGCTCCAGCCGGCGCCAGTCGACTCCCGTGGCCATCAACACCGCCCGGGCCCGCAGGGTGGTGCCGTCGCCGAGGGTGCCCACGAACTGGTCGCCCTCGGGCCGGCCGTCGGTCACCGACTGGAGCATGAGGATCTCGGCCCCGAACTTCTCCGCCTGGTGACGGGCCAGCCGGGCCAGCTCGGCCCCGCTGATCCCCTCCGGGAAGCCGAGGTAGTTCTCGATCCGCCAGCTGGTGCCGGCCTGGCCGCCGGGCGCCCACTCCTCGACCACGACCGTCGACAGGCCCTCGCACGAGGCGTACACGGCCGCGGCCAGGCCCGCCGGGCCGGCGCCGATGATGGCCAGGTCGTAGGCGGCCCGCGACGGCCCCACCACCAGGCCCAGGGCCCGGCCCACCTCCTGGACCGTGGGGCCGGTGAGGCAGGTGCCGTCGTCGATGGTGCACACGGCGATGTCCGCCGGCCCCACGTCGTCGAGATAGGTGAAGGGCACCGCGGCCCGGGTCGAGGAAGTCCCGGATGTCGTAGGCGGCGGCCCCGCCGGTGACGACGACCCGGGGCCGGAGGCGCGGCCCCGGTCGCGGCCCCGGTCACGGGTGGTCGAACGTCGGGGCCCCGTCGACGAGGAAGGCGGCCTGGTCGACGTAGCACCACCACCACTCCTCGCCCGGCTCGTAGGACTGGACGAGGGGATGGCTGGTGGCCCGGTAGTGGGCGGTGGCGTGGCGGTTGGGCGAGCTGTCGCAACAGCCGACGTGGCCGCACGACATGCACACCCGCAGGTGGACCCACCGGCCGCCCGTGGCCAGGCAGTCCTCGCAGCCCTTGGAGCTGGGCTCCACGTCCGCCGCCTGGTCGAGGTGGCGACAGGTCGCGGCCATACCCGATGTCTACCGCAACCCAGCCCGAACCGCCGGGCTCTCGGCCGCAGCTCGACCGGCCCGTCGGCTACGACGCTCGGTGCGCACGAAACGTTCAAATCATTCGAATGGCCGTGAACCGGCCGACGTCGGGCCGGATCACGACGATCTCGACGCACGAATCGTTTCGTACACGCTGAGCGTCGTGGCGGGGAGGCGGGCCTGGCGCCGGGCCATCGTCAGCCGCGGGCGCACGACGTCCCCGGGCGGCGGGCGGCCGCCGACCAGGCGGCGTCGGTGGTGCGGGGCCAGTAGTCGCCGGTGTCGGGGTCCTGGTCGTAGGGCACCGGAGGCTCGCCGCCGCCGGCGATGTCGGCGATGGCGGCCAAGAACCGGTCGACGTCGGCGGTGGTGGTCGACAGGCTGGCCGAGGCCCGTACCGCGCCGGGGATATGGCGACGGTCGCCCCGCAGCACCGCCGAGCGGTACGAGGCCACCTCCTCCGTGTCCAGGCCGAGCAGGCGGAGGAGGTAGGGGTGGGCGCAGAAGCAGCCGTGGCGGACGCCGATGGCGTGCTCCGCGCTCAGCCGGGCCGCCACCAGGGCGTGGTGGACGCCGTCGACGTCGAATGTCACCACCGGCAGGCTCGGCGGGGCGCCGGCGTCGGCGGCGGGTGCGGGCCGAGGAGCCGTACCCCGTCGATGGCGGCCAGCCCCTCCCGCAGCCGCCGGGCCATGAAGTCGTCGTGGGCCACGATGGCGGGCCAGCCGATCCGGGTCAGCTCCTCGATGGCGGCGTGGAGGGCGACCGCGCCGATCACGTTGGGCGAACCCGCCTCCTCCCGCTCGGGAGGGTCGGTCCACACCACCTCGTCCAGGTCGACCAGGTCGACGGCCCCGCCGCCGGCCAGGAAGGGATCGCCCGTCTCGAACGTCGAACGGGGCCCGACGAGCACGCCGCCGCCGTAGGGGGCGTACATCTTGTGGCCGCTCCAGGCCAGGAAGTCGGCTCCCCCGGGCAGGGGACGGTGGGCCGCCAGCTGGGCCGCGTCGACCAGCACCGGCACGCCCCGCTGGTGGGCGACGACCACGATGTCCTCCACCGGCGGCATCCAGCCGGTGACGTTGGACGCCCCCGTGATCGTCAGCAGCCGGGGTCGGGGGCCGTCGTCGAGGGCGGCGGCCACGTCGTCGACGTCGAAGGTGCCGTCGGCCCGGCACTCCACGTACCGCCGGCGGGCCAGGCGGGCCCACGGGAGGAGGTTGGCGTGATGCTCGACCACGGTGGTGACGACGGTGTCGTCCGGATCCAGCCGCAGCCGGTAGGCGAGGTGGTTGATCGCCTCGGTGGTGTTCCGGCAGATGATGGCGACGTCGCCGTCGCCGGCCTTGCCCGCGAAGGCCAGGGCCGCGGCCCGGGCCTCCTCGTACTCGGCGGTGGCCAGCTGCGACTTCCAGCCTGCCCCCCGGTGCACGCTCGAGTAGCGGGGCAGGAAGTCGGCGATGCGCTGGGCGACCACCGGCAGGGCGCTGGTGGACGCGGCCGCGTCGAGCGACAGGTAGGTGCGCTCGTGGCCGTCGATGCAGGGAGCGGTGAGGTCGTCGCCGACGAGGCGCACGCCGAGGCTGCTGCCGTCCGGCGCCTGGTCAGGCACGTCGTCCATCCTACCGGTTAGGCGATTTTCGGTGGCACGCCTGGGCCGGGACCGGCAAGCTTCGGGCGTGCGCCACCTGACCAGGGACGAGCTGGCCGCCGGGCTCGACCACATCGCGGGATCGCCGGCGCACGTCGGGCGGGTCGAGCTCATCGTCCGCCGGCCCGATCCGGGGCGCGGGAGGTCCTGGCCGAGGGGACGCTCGACCTCGAGCACGGCCTGGTCGGCGACGGTTGGCGGGCCCGGGAGAGCACTCGCACCGAGGACGGGTCCCCCCACCCCGACATGCAGCTCAACGTCATGAACGCCCGGGTGGTGGCCCTCGTGGCCGTCGACCCCGACCGGCGGGCGCTGGCCGGCGACCAGCTCTACGTCGACCTCGACCTGAGCGTGGACAACCTGCCTCCCGGGACCCGCCTCGCCCTCGGGTCGGCCGTCATCGAGGTCACCGACCAGCCCCACAAGGGGTGCGCCAAGTTCTCGACCCGATTCGGGGTGGAGGCGCTGCGGTTCGTGAACTCGGAGGAGGGCCGGGCCCGCCGCCTGCGGGGGCTCAACGCCAAGGTGGTCGTGGGCGGGACGGTGCGGGTCGGCGACCCGATTGAGAAGCTGGGCTAACCGGTCTCGACCTCGAAGATGTCGCCCGGCGGGCTCGCCAGCAGGCGGTCGCACATCTCCTGCTTGAGGGCGGTGAAGTGGGCCTCGTCGGCCTCGGTGCGGTCGGGCTTGCGGGCCATGGTGACGAACTCGTCGGTGACCTGCCCCTGGCGCACGAGGAGGGTGAACGACGCCTCGCCGTAGCGGGCCCGGAAGACGAACTGCTCGAGGGTCACACCCCGCTCGGGACGCTCGAGGGTGGCGTCGACCAGGTAGCGCCCCTCGGTGAGGCCCCGGGTGACGTGCTCGAAGCCGTCCCGCGCCCCCGGGCCGCGGAAGGCGGTCTCGATGACGATACGCCGCCGCTCGAGGGGCCCGTCGGGGTCGAGGAGGGGGAAAGCCAGCTCCATGGCCTTGAACGCCATGGCCACCCCCGCCGGGCTGCCGGGACCGCTGTAGCGGAGCATCTCGTCGAACGTGAAGGCGAGGACCACGCCCTCGTCGACCACTTCCAGCTGCGGCGCCACAAGTCGATCGTACGACCCGGCGCCCGTCGAGGAGTCCGGACATGGACATCGGAGTGCTCGGCACGGGCTTGGTCGGCCAGACGCTCGGGTCCCGTCTGGTCGGGCTCGGCCACGAGGTGCTGATCGGCTCCCGCCAGGCGGGCAACGAGAAGGCGTCGGCGTGGGTGGCCAAGTCCGGGGACTGCCCGGGATCGGCGTCCGCCGGCACGTTCGCCGACGCGGCCGCGTTCGGCGACCTGGTCGTGAACGCCACCGCCGGCACCGCCTCGCTGGCGGCCCTCGAGGCGGCCGGCGACGACAACCTGGCCGGCAAGGTGCTGGTCGACGTGGCCAACCCCCTCGACTTCTCCCACGGGCATGCCGCCGACGCTCTCCGTGTGCAACACCGACTCCCTCGGCGAGCAGATCCAACGGCGGTTCCCCGACGCCCGGGTGGTCAAGACCCTGAACACGGTGAACGCCGACGTGATGGTCCATCCCGAGATCGTCCCCGGCGTCGCACACCATGTTCCTCTGCGGCAACGACCCCGCGGCCAAGGCCGAGGTGCGGGCCCTGCTGGAGAGCTTCGGCTGGCCCGCCGGCGACCTCCTCGACCTGGGCGACATCGGCGCCGCCCGGGGTATGGAGATGTACCTGCCCCTGTGGCTGCGCCTCTGGGGCGCCACCGGCAGCGGCCACCTCAACGTCAAGGTGGTGGTGGGGGAGTAAGGGAGGACCCGCCGCGCCATGCCCCACCGACCGTTCTCGGTAGCGGTGGTTGCGGAAACCGCACTCCCAGCTACCGAGAACCGTCGGTGCCGGGGCACGAGCTGGGGGTGCGCCCCGCTACGGGTCGAGCAGGCCGGGGTGGGCGGGGACGTCGACGGCGTGCTCCTGGAGCGCGGCCAGGGGGACGATGTCGAGCGCCCGCTCGTGGGTGGAGGCCAGGACCACGAAGGCGGCGACGCCGTCGCGGTGGGCCCGCAGCCAGTTGGCGGCGGTGACGCACCAGCGGTCGCCCGGCCTGCAGCCCGGGGAAGCGGAACTCGGGCCGGGGCGTGCTCAGGTCGTTGCCGATCCGGCGCTGGTGGTCGAGGAACTCGGCGGTTACGACCGCGCAGATGGTGTGGCTGCCCCTGTCCTCCGGTCCCGTGCTGCAGCAACCGTCCCGGTAGAACCCGGTGACGGGATCGGTGCCGCAGGGCTCCAGCTCACCGCCGAGGACGTTGCGTTCGGCCATCCCCGCAGTATCGCCTGTCGCCGGGCGCCGCGTGCCCGTGGGGCGTGCCCTACCAGTAGAACGCGGGGCAGTTGTTCAGCTGGAGGAGGGCCACCCGGGTCGGGGTCGTCGTAGGCGTTGGCGTTGAGGTACTGGGTGTTGATGTCGGCGCACTTGATCGGGTCGAAGCCGACCGTGGTCGTCGGGGCGAGGGTGGTGGGCGGCTCGGTGACCGGCGGCTGGGTGACCGGCGGCAGGGTGACGACGGTGGCGACCGTGGCCACTGGCTGGGGGGCGACGGTGGTGGCGGGGGCCGCGGTGGTCGTGGTCGCGGCGCCGCGGTCGTGGTCGTGGGCGGACGGGTGGTGGTGGTGCGGGCCACGGTAGTGGTGGTCGCCACGACCACGTCGGTGGACGCCACCTGCGTGCATCGGACGGTCCTCGTCGCCGACGACCACCCCGATCCCGACGGCGGACGAGGAAGATCGCTCCGAGAAGGCCCACGCACAGCCTCGACCGATCCATAGGAGCGTTATCGGCACGGATGCGGCCCGCCTGTAGGTCATTCGCACTACTCGCGGCCCATCGGCGCCTCCCGGTACTTCGTCACGCCCGTCGCCGATCTTGAGCGCAGCCCTACCCGACGGGGCAGCAGGCGGTGGTGCGCAGCGAGGTCGCGCCCCGGTCCCACGAGTCGAGCAGGTGACCGGCGAACCGGGCCTCGACCGCGGCCAGGGCCCGGGCGCCGAACACGATGTCGGGGGCGAGGTCGGGTTCCTGGCGGGCCAGCGCGGCCAGGTCGGCCTCCACGTCCGGCGCCGCCGGGGAGGGCACCTCGGTCCGCAGCGACGCCTCGAAGGCCGACTCGAGCGACCGCCGGACGGCGAGCATGCTGGGCTCCCACTCCCACCCGTCGTCGACCCCTGCGAATCCCCGGTAGTGCAGCTCGTAGAGGACCTAGAGGGCGAGGTGGAAGTCGTCGCCGTGCATCGGGTCGTCGGCGGCCACCAACGCCGGCGACAAGGCCGGGACCCGGTGGACGGGCTCAACCAGGTGGTCGAGCACACAGGCGCTGACCGGCCCCCGGGGGCGGGGAAGAACGGGGGCGAGGTGAGAGTCGGGCACCTCGGGGGATTCCCCCCACCGGCACTGCAAACCCGCACCCGGCATCCTTTGGTGATGCGCCCGCGCCTGGTCGTGCTCGCCGTCGGCCTGGTGGCCGCTGTCGCCTGCGGATCCGACACCACCCCGGCGGTGGCACCGGTCCCGGCCCCGGCCGAGGACGTGACCGTGCGGGTGATGACCTGGAACCTTCAGCGGGGTCAGGCGGTCGGCGGTCGGCTGGCGTCGACCGACATGGCCCCCTTCGCCGCCCTGGTGGCTCGGAGCGGGGCCGACGTGGTGGGGCTGCAGGAGGTCACCCGGGAGCAGGCGGAGGCCATCAGCGGGGCCCTCGGGTGGGTCGCTCCCGCCTACGTCCCGACCAAGAACCCATGCCCCGGCTTCGTCCCGCCGCTCCCGGCGTCGTGCGTCCCCTTCGGCAATGCCATCCTCAGCCGCCTGCCCCAGAGCGGCTCGGAACACTGGCTCCTGCCGCCTTCGGCGCGGGAGGTGTCCCTCGAGGACCGGGCCCTGCTGCGGTCGGTGGTCGACGTCGATGGCCGGCAGGTCTCGGTCTACGTGACCCACCTGGCGGGCAACGCCACCAGGGACGAGCGGGAGGCGCAGGTGGGGGAGGTGCTGGCCCGCATCGGCGAGGACGGTCGCCCGAGCGTCCTCGTCGGCGATTTCAACGCCATCCCCACCGACGACGTCGTCACCCGGGTGACGGCTGCGTTCGTCGATGCCTGGGACGAGGTGCGGGGCGACGAACCGGGCCCGACGGCGAACGCGGTCCTCGGGCCGACCCGTCGCATCGACTACGTCTTCGTCGGCCGGGAGAGCGGGTTCCGGGTCCGGCAGGTAGATGTTCTCCCCGAGGCGCTGTCCGACCATCTGGCCGTGGTCGCCACCCTGGCCGCATAGGGTCGGGAGCCGTGATCCTGTTCTGCCCCCGTTGCGGCGCCGAGTTCCCCACCAAGTTCAAGGGGGAATGGTTCGACAGTGCGCCGACCTGCGCCGAGTGCGCGGTGACGGTCGAGGACCCGCCGGCCATGCTCGCCCCGTCCGAGGCCGAGCTGACCTACGGCCTCGACGAGTGGCCCATCGAGGACCGGGCCGCCCTGGTGGCCGCCCTCGTGGCCGACGACATCCCCTACCGGTGGGAGCCGGGCATCGTCCTGGTCGTGCCCGACGCCACCGAGGAGGTCGTCGACGGCATCCTCGACGACCTCGAGGCGGCCGAGGAGAGCGAAGTGATCCCCGTCAACGGCGCCGACGGCGCCGGCACCGACGACGACGCCGACGGCGGCGAGGAGGCGCAGGCGGCCATGGCCGACCTGTTCGTGCTGGCCGACCGCCTCCACCACAACCCCTGGGACGTCGACCTGGCGGTCGAGCTCGACGACCTGGCCGACGTGGTGGCCGAGAGCCTGCCCCCCTACGGCATCGACCAGCCGACGTGGCAGCGCGTCATCGACCTGGCCATGGTGGTGGGGGAGAGCGACGACGAGCAGACCACCATCGACAGCACCGCCGCCCTCCGGGACTTCCTCCGCCCCTTCGTGTAGCGGCGCTCAGTCTGATCCGGGTCAGTCGGCCCCGGCGAGGACGAGGCCCGCGGCGGCCACTCCCTGGTTGGCGGCCAGCACCAGGGCGGCGGTGACCACCGCGGTTCCGATCCGAGCGAGCACCTTACGCATGTCCGTCCCCTTTCCGAGGTTGTGTCCCTGCCTTACGGACGAGGGCCCCGGCGCGATTGACTGGTGGGTGATGGACGACGCCGCCGACGACGCCGACCCCCGCCGCCTGGTCGCCGCGCTCGGGACGATCCTGTCGATCTGGGCCCACCCCGACGACGAGACCTACGTGGCCGGCGGGATCATGGCCCTCGCCGTCGCCAACGGCCAGCGGGTCGTCAACGTGTCCGCCACCGTGGGCGAGCGGGGCACGTCCGATCCCGAGAGGTGGCCGCCGGAGCGGCTGGGCCGGCTGCGGCGGTGGGAGACTGCCGGGGCCATGGCCATCCTCGGCGTCGACGACCACCGGTGGCTGGGACATCCCGACGGCGGTCTGGCCGCGCTCGACCCGGACGGCCCGGTGGCGCAGCTGGTCGACATCCTCGACGAGGTCCGCCCCGACACCATCCTCACCTTCGGCCCCGACGGTGGCACGTTCCACCCCGACCACCAGACGGTGTCGGCATGGGTCGACGACGCCTGGCGGCAGGCGGGCTCCTCGGCCCGCGTCCTGCACGAGGCGATCACCGAGGAGTACCTCGCCCGGCTGGGCCCCGCTCCTGGAGGAGTGGGGCGTCTTCATGACCGACGAGCGCCCGCACGGCGTCCCGAAGGCGGACCTGGCCCTCGACGTCCGACTGGCGGGGGCGGTCCTCGACCAGAAGGTCGCCGCCCTGTGCGCCATGTACTCCCAGGTCGGGCCTTCCCTCGCCCGGGTGGATGACGACGACTTCCGGGCCATCACCAGCCGGGAGACCTTCGTCGAGGCTCAGCCCCGGCGGTAGAGGCGGGTCGTCAAGGGGGCGAACACGGCGGTGAGGGCGACGGCGACGACCAGCACGATCACGATGTCCTTGGCCTCGGCGCCGCCCTGCATCAGGCCCCGGGACGCGTTGGCCAGGATGGAGATGGGGTTGACGTTGACGAAGGCCTCGAGGGGACGGGGGAGGGTCGTCCGGCTCCACGAAGACGTTGGAGAGGAACGTCAGCGGGAAGATCCCCATGAAGCCCGCGTTCATGACCGCGCTGGGGGAGCGGAGCAGGAGGCCCAGGGTGGTGAACACCCACGACAGGCCGAAGGCGAAGGTGACCACCAGGGCCAGCGCGGCCAGCGCCCCGCCCACGCCCGCGTCGGGCCGGAACCCGAGGGCCACGCCGACCAGGATGATCACCGTGCCCGCCAGCACGTAGCGCACGCTGTCGCCCAGCATCGACTCCCATGAGCGGCGCCGGCCTCCAGATCGGCAGCGACCGGAACCGGTCGACCACGCCCTTGGTCAGGTCGGCATTGAGGGCGACGCCCGAGTAGACGGTGGTGAACAGCGACCGACATCACCAGGATCCCGGGCAGGAGGTAGTCGAGGTACTCGGCGGTCGACCCGGCCACCTCGCCGCCGAACACGTAGGTGAACATCACCACGAACATCACCGGCGTGATGGTGACGTCGAGCAGCTGCTCGGGGACGTGCTTGACCTTGAGCATGCCCCGCCAGCCGAAGGTGAGGGCCGCCGACAGGGCGCTGGCGCTCGGCGGACGGGGGGTCGACGAGATCGCACGCCGGACGGCGGCCTCGTCGGCCGAGGTCATGACGTCGCCCTGGGTGGTCGGCTTCATGCTCATGCGCCCTGCTCCTCGGGGATCGGTTGGACGTCGTCGCCGGTCGCCGTCGGCTCCGCCGGATGGCCGGTGAGGGCGAGGAAGACCTCGTCCAGGCTCGGCTGGCCGAGGGAGAAGTCGGCGATCCGCACGCCGGACCGGCTCAGCTCGGCGACGGCCAGGGCCCCCCGGTCGGCGTCGGCGCAGGGGGCGGAGAGGGCGGCCGGGTCCGGTTCGAGCGTGACCCGCGCCCAGCTCCCGCTCCAGCACCCGCTCCGCCTCCGGCCGCTGCTCGGGGTCGAGCAGGCGCACCCGCAGGGCGCCGGAGCCGACCGACGCCTTGAGCTGGCCGGGCGTCCCCTCGGCGATGACCTTGCCGTGGTCGATCACCGCGATCCCGTCGGCCAGCTGGTCGGCCTCCTCCAGGTACTGGGTGCAGAGCAGGATGGTGGTGCCCTCCGCCACCAGGGCCCGGATGATGCCCCAGACCTGGTTGCGGGAGCGGGGGTCGAGGCCGGTCGTGGGCTCGTCGAGGAACATCAGCTCGGGCGTGACGACGATGCTGGCGGCCACGTCGAGCCGGCGCCGCATCCCGCCCGAGTAGGTCTTCACCAGCCGCCCCGCCGCCTCCTGGATGCCGAAGGCCTCCAGCAGCTCGGTCGCCCGGTCCTTGGCCGCCGGCCGCTTCAATCCGAGCAGGCGGCCGAGGAGGATGAGGTTCTCCCGGCCGGTGAGGTCCTCGTCGACCGAGGCCAGCTGGCCGGTGAGGCTGACCGCCCGGCGCACCTTGTCGGCCTCGTCCACGATGTCGTGACCCGAGGACCCGGGCGCTGCCCTGCGTCGGGGCGGATCAGGGTGGCCAGCATGCGGATGGTGGTCGTCTTGCCCGCCCCGTTGGGACCGAGCACGCCGTAGACCGAGCCCCGGCGCACGGCCAGGTCGACGCCGTCGACGGCCCGGGTGTCGCCGAACGACTTGACCAGGCCGGTGGCCTCGATGGCAAGGGTGGATTCGACGGTCATGGTCTCAAGTCAAGCCCGGAATCGGCCGCCGCGCCGGGCGATTTTTCGTTTCGAGTCATCGCCCTCCCACCTACGTCGGACCTGGCGGCCGCGTCCGCCGAGGCCCCGATTGGTTCAGGTGACGTAGGCGATACGCCACGACCGCCCACCGTCGTCGCTGCGGAGGAGGGAGTACGGGGCCAGATGGCGAGCCTGGTGTCCTCGTGGGACGCGGCCCCTCCAATGCGACCGTGACCATCCACAGGTGGTCACGGTCGGCTCGGACGATGTCCTTGATGAAGCCTCGGCCGCCGGCGGACGCTCGGGACTCGAACACGATCCCGTCGGTCGCCCCGCCGTCGGCGCTCCGGCGCAGACCCTCGCCGTCGCCCTTCTCGTAGAGGATGGAGCCGTCGCCGGCTGCCACCGGGCCGGTGGCATAGCGCCGGGTGGCGATGGAGGGCGCGGGCGCCCACGTCCGGCCGCCGTCGAACGACTGGGCGTGCACGCTCGACAGGTGGACCCTCGAGCAGCGAATCCAGAGATGGGTGGGGGAGAGGGGCTCGATCCGGACCCCTTCGCCCCGGCACGGCGCCGGCGCCCGCCGCCAGGTCGTCCCGCCGTCGTCGGTGGCGAGCACCTCGTAGTCGCGGCCCCCGGAAGGGCTGACGACGACGTAGGCGGTATCCGGTCCCGTCGCCACCAGCTGCCGGGCGTGCTCGAGCCCCGGCGGCTGGACGTCGAGCGGTTGCAGGCGGGCGGTCGCGGGGCTACGCAGGATGCGGGCGTTGGGCGGGCAGTACGCCGGTCCCGGGCAGGCCCCGATCTCCAGCGCCCACACCCAGCCATCCTTGGCGGTGAGGTCGACGATGGGCCCGTCGTGGGCCTCGTGGTTCCAGGTGCGCCCCCCGTCGTGGGTGACGAACAGGCTGGGGTCGAACAGCCACCCGTTGCGCTCGTCGGCGAACGCCACCGACACGATGGCGCCGGTCGCCGGGTCTCGCGTCTGCCTCGCCTGGTACCACTTGATCGCCGGTGGGCGAGCCTTCGTCCACGTGTCGCCGCCGTCGGATGTGGCCCACAGCTCGTTGGTGCACCAGGTGGCGTGGTTGCAGCGGGCATTGAACGCCCACCCGTGGTCCCGGTCGGGGAACGACACCGAGCTGGGGAAGAAGGCCTGCGGCTCCTGGTCGTACCCGGGTGGCTTGGCCGCCGGTGCGGGCGCCGTCGCCCAGATGAGGTTGAGCAAGACGGTGGCTGACACCGCCGCCAGCAGCCGCCCCCGAGCCGTCACCGGCCCATGGTGGCAGGCGGCCCGGCGGTTCGGGCAGTCAGGAGCGGCTGACCCGGAGTCGAGCGGTGGGAGGAGTCCCGAAGTCGAGGTCGACCAGCGTCACCGTGTAGTTCATGTAGGCGGCGGACGTCGGCCCCTCGGTGGAGTTGAGCTGGAGGGTGGCGCCGTCCCCGCCGCCTCCCGCCACCGAGACCGCCAGGGTGGCGTTCCCGGCGACGATGCACATCACGTCCGGCGGGCAGCGGTTGTCGGACAGCACTTCGACGTAGGTCACGGTGAGGCTCTCCTCGGCCACGTCGACGGTTTCCCCGAGGTCGATCGAGAAGTCCTGCCCGAGGGCGACAGTGCGGGTCGAAGGTGACGTCGAAGGTGACGTCGAGACAGTGGTCGAGGCGCCTGTCGTCACGGGCGTGGAGTCCCGCCCGCACGCGGGTCCGACCACGACCAGGACCAGCGACACACCCGCCGCCGCCCACCGCCGGTTCACCGGGCGGGCACCGCCTCCACGTAGGTGCGCAGGTGGCGGCCGGTGAGGGAGTCCTCCGCCTCCAGCAGCCGGGCCGGAGGACCCTCGAACATCACCCGCCCGCCATCGTGGCCCGCTCCCGGGCCGAGGTCGATCACCCAGTCGGACCGGGCCACCAGGTCGAGGTTGTGCTCGATGACGATCACCGTACGCCCCCGATCGACGAGTCGGTCGAGCAACCCGATGAGGTTGTCGACGTCGGCCATGTGCAGCCCCGACGTGGGCTCGTCGAGCACGTACACCTCGGTGGAGCCAGCCATCTCGATGGCCAGCTTCAGTCGCTGGCGCTCGCCGCCGGACAGGGTGGTCAGGGCCTGGCCCAGGGCCACGTAGCCCAGGCCGACGTCGACCAGCCCCTCCAGCAGGGGCCGGACCGACCCCTCGGTGAAGAACTCCCGGGCCTCGGCGATCGACATGGCCAGCACCTGGCTGATGTCCCTGCCCCGGAGCCGGTGGCGCAGCACCTCGGGCATGAACCGCCGGCCCTCGCACGCCTCGCACACGCTGGCCACGCCGGCCATGAAGGCGAGGTCGGTGTAGATGAGGCCGATGCCCTTGCACTCGGGGCAGGCGCCTTCCGAGTTGGCGCTGAACAGGGCCGCCTTGACCCCGTTGGCCTTGGCGAACACCTTGCGGATCGGCTCGAGCACCCCGCTGTAGGTGGCCGGGTTCGACCGCCGCGACCCTCGGATGGGCGCCTGGTCGAAGACGGTGACCTCGTCCCGGCCGGAGAGGGAGCCGTGGATGAGCGAGCTCTTCCCCGACCCGGCCACTCCGGTGACCACGGTGAGCACCCCTCGGGGGATGCCGACCGAGACGTCCCGCAGGTTGTGGAGGCGGGCGTGCTCGATCCAGATGTGCCCGCTCGGCTCCCGGACGACCCCCTTCAGCCGTTGACGGCGCTCGAGGTGGGCGCCGGTGATCGACTCCGACGCCCGCAGCCCGGCCACGTCGCCCTGGTAGACGATGGTGCCCCCGGCCCCGCCCGCGCCCGGTCCCATGTCGACGACGTGGTCGGCGACCACGATCACCTCCGGCTCGTGCTCGACGACGAGGACGGTGTTGCCCTTGTCCCGCAGCCGGAGGAGGAGTCGTTCATGCGCTGGACGTCGTGGGGGTGGAGGCCGACGGTTGGCTCGTCGAAGACGTAGGTGATGTCGGTGAGGCTCGAACCGAGGTGGCGGACCATCTTCACCCGCTGGGCCTCGCCGCCCGACAGGCTCCCCGTCTCCCGGTTGAGGCTGAGGTACCCGAGCCCGATCTCGACCAGGTTCTCGAGGGTGGCCCCGAGCATGGCCAGCACGGGGGCGGCGGACGGTTCGTTGATCCCGCCCACGAAGCCGGCCAGGTCGTTCACCTGCATGGCCGCGCACTCGGCGATGTTGCGCCCGTCGATGGTGGCGCTCAGGGCGGCCGGGTTCAGGCGGGTGCCGTCGCACGCCGGGCAGGGGCGAAGGTGGCCACCCGCTCCACGACCCTCCGCAGATGGGGCTGCATCGAGTCGACGTCCTTCGACAGGAACATGCGCCGGAACTTGTCGGCCAGGCCCTCGTAGGTGAGGTTGATCCCGCTGGTCAGCACCTTCGCCTCCGTGCCGTACAGGAACTGCTCCCACTCGGCGTCGGTGTAGTCGCCCAGCTTCTTGTCGTTGTCGAAGTAGCCCGACTCGACGAAGATCTTCCAGTACCAGGAGCCGACCGCGAAGTTCGGGACGGTGATGGCGCCCTCGTTGAGCGAGAGGGAGCGGTCGACGAGGCCGTCGACGTCGATCGTCGAGACCCGGCCGATGCCCTCGCAGTCGGGGCACATCCCGAGAGGGTCGTTGAAGGAGAAGTAGCTGGAGTGGCCGATATAGGGCTGGGCCAACCGGCTGTAGACGAGGCGCAACATGGAGTAGGCGTCGGTGGCCGTACCGACCGTCGACCGGGAATTGGCCCCCATCCGCTCCTGGTCGACGACGATGGCGGCGCTGAGGTTGCGCAGCGAGTCGACGTCGGGACGGGCCTGGCTGGGCATGAACGACTGGATGAAGGCGGTATAGGTCTCGTTGATCAGGCGCTGGGACTCGGCCGCGATGGTGGCGAACACCAGTGACGACTTGCCCGAGCCGGACACCCCCGTGAACACGGTGAGCTGCCGTTTGGGGATGTCGAGGGAGATGTCCTTGAGGTTGTTCTCCCGCGCCCCTCGGACTTCGATGTGGCCGAACGTCACGGCAGACGAGGTTGCCATCAATCCGCCGGTACGTCGGATCGGCCGAGTACGTGTTCCGGCGTGTCCACGGGAGACGGTCGTACCATCTGCGACGAAGGTGGAGATCAACGTCCTCGTCGGGTTGGCGGTCGTGGCCGTCGGCGTGTTGGCGTTCGTCGTCTGGCTGCCGATCGCCCGCCACCGACTCCACCGGGAGCAGCGGGTGGAGGGCCCCGGCCCGGAGACGATGGACCTTCGTCCCGAGCCACCGGCGGTCGTGAACCTCCTTGTCAACGAGCTCGATCTCACGCGGGACGCGGTGGCGGCCACCATCCTCGACCTGGCCGTGCGCGACCACGTCGACATCGTCCAGCTGTCCCCGACCGACAACCTGGTCGTGCCGACGAGGAACCCCCGCGACCCGCTCCTTCCCTACGAGGATCGACTCCTGCACGTGATGGAGCAGGCGGCCGCCGGAGGCCCCCATGCCACGATCGGGGCCATCGCGGAGGCACTGCGGCCGGGCACGGCCGACACCTGGTTGCGCTTCGCCGACGAGGTCACCCGGGACGCTCGCCAGCGGGGGCTGACAGCCAGCACGGCCACCTCCCGGGAGACGACGGCCATGATGCTGCTCGCCCTGGTCCCGTCGGTCGGGGTCCTGATCGCGGCGCCCATGGCCTACATCGTCACGCCGTTCCTGTTCGTCGGCCTGTTCCTCGGCGCCGTCCTGCTCCTCGTGATCGGGCGGACCACACGCCTGACACCCGCCGGGCGGGACGCGGCCACCCACTGGCTCGGCGTGCGGCGGTTCATCGGGAGCCATGGGACCTTCGACGAACTCCCCCCGGGTGCGGTGGCCCTGTGGGACCGCTACCTCGCCTACGGGGCGGCGATGGGCCTGTCAGGGCTGGCGGCGGAGGGTTTGGTCACCGAGCTGCGGACGACCCTGTCGCTGAGCGACCTCGGCGGCGCCTTCGTCGCCATCCGCACCGCGGTGCGGGCCCAGCGCGACCCCGCCGCCCACCGGGAGTGGCGGGGAGAACAGCTCCGCGCCCTCTTCGGGCCTGACACCGATCCCGACGCCGTCTACGGACCGGAACGAGGCGATTTCTGGGAACTGCTCGCCACCACCGGCCGGTCCTGGCCCTTCGCCCTCTGGTGCCGCAAGGCCGACCCGGAGGCGTGGCAGCGAGCCGCCCTCGCCCGCATCGACTCGCTGGTCGCCAGCGCCCCGGCGGAGCTGGCAGCCGACGCTGCGACCGTCGCCGGCGCCGCCCGCCAGGCCGTGAGCCTGCTGGCCGGGACGGGTGACGTCTCGGATTCCACCCTCCGGGACGACCCCGTGATCTCGAGCCCGGCCGTGCAGGCGGCGTCGAGTCGGATGGCGGCGGGCATCGCCCGCCACCTCGGCGTCGAGGAGACGCCCGCGGCCGTGGTGGAGGCGCTGGTCGGCGGCCCCGCCGGCCTCGGCCCCGTCGGCGACTGAAGCGGGGGAGGGGGAGGGCCCATGCTGATCAGCTCCGCCGAGTTGGAGGCAATCCGGGACGAAAAGCTCGACCTCGCCTTTCGGCGCTGGGACCGGCCGCGCCTGCGGGTGGGGACGATGATGCGCACCGCCATCGGGCTGGTCGAGGTCACCTCGGTCGACGAGGTCGCGGTCGAGGCGATCACCGATGCCGACGCCCGCCGGGCCGGCGCCAGCTCGCGCCCCGAGCTGCTCGCCCGGCTCGCCGGCCACCCCGACCGACCCATCTACCGGGTCGGCCTCCGCTTCGCCGGCGCCGATCCACGCGTCGCCCTGCGGGAGCAGGCCGACCTCACCGAGGACGACTACGCGCGCCTCGTCGACCGCCTCGACCGGCTCGACCGAGCGTCCCGCCACGGACCGTGGACGAGAGCGACGTTGGCCATCATCGGCCGCCACCCTGGCGTCCGGGCTCCCGATCTAGCGCTCGAGCTGCTCCGCGAGCCCGTGGCGTTCAAGCGGGACGTGCGCAAGCTCAAAGAGCTGGGACTCACTGAGTCGCTCGACATCGGCTACCGCCTGGCGCCCCGGGCCCACGCCTTCCTGCGACGCCTCGAATGAGGTGTCGTCGCACCACTGGAATCCAACCAGAGTTGGACTGACTCCAGCATCGGGCTAGCATGGGAGCATGTCCAGGGAAGCCGGTGACGCCCACGCGCTGCTCCGGCGGCACGGCATGCAGGTCACGGCCCAGCGCCTGGCGGTTCTGCGGGCGGTGTCCGACCGACCGCACCGGGCGGCGGACGACATCTACCGCGTCGTACGGGCCAGATCGGCGCCATCTCCCGGCAGGCGGTGTACGACGCCCTGGGGCCCTCACCGACAAGGGCCTCCTCCGGCGGATCCAACCGGCCGGGTCACCGGCCCGCTACGAGGACCGGGTCGACGACAACCATCACCACCTCATCTGCCGAACCTGCAGCCGGATGATCGACGTCGACTGTGCGGTCGGCGACACCCCGTGCCTGACGGCGGCCGACGACGCGGGCTACGAGATCGACGAAGCCGAGGTCATCTACTGGGGCCGATGTCCGGCGTGCGTGGCGACGGCTCCGGCGTCGTCCGCCGGCTGATACGGCAGACACCCCCTCGGAGCATGAGCAGCCATCAAGTGCATCCATCCTCGAGAGCAACCAGGCCTCAGAAGGAATCCGCGAGACAGGAGAAGGACCGACGTGTCTGACAGCGAGAACCCAGCAATCCCCGCTCCCACCCCGAAGCCGCAACGGCCCCGGACCAACCAGGACTGGTGGCCGAACCAGCTGGACCTGCGGGTTCTTCACCGGCCCTCGCCCATGGCCGATCCGATGGGCGACGACTTCGATTACGCCGAGGAGTTCAAGACCCTCGACCTCGACGCCCTGAAGCAGGACATCAACCAGGTGATGACCACGTCCCAGGACTGGTGGCCGGCCGACTACGGCCACTACGGGCCGCTCTTCATCCGCCTCACGTGGCACGCCGCCGGCACCTACCGCACCGCCGACGGCCGGGGCGGTGGCGGCACCGGCATGCAGCGCTTCGCCCCCCTCAACAGCTGGCCCGACAACGGCAACCTCGACAAGGCCCGCCGGCTGCTGTGGCCGGTCAAGCAGAAGTACGGCCGGAAGCTCTCCTGGGCCGACCTCCTGGTCCTCGCCGGCAACCAGGCCATGGAATCGATGGGGTTCAAGACGTTCGGCTTCGCCTTCGGCCGGAAGGACGTCTGGGAGCCGGACGAGGTCTTCTGGGGCACCGAGGACACCTGGCTCGGCGACGAGCGCTACAGCGGCGACAGGGAGCTCGGCGGTCCCTTCGGCGCGGTCCAGATGGGCCTAATCTACGTGAACCCGGAGGGGCCGAACGGCAACCCCGACCCCCTCGCCTCCGCCCGGGACATCCGGGAGACCTTCAGCCGGATGGCCATGAACGACGAGGAGACGGTCGCGCTCATCGCCGGTGGCCACACCTTCGGCAAGTGCCATGGTGCTGGCGACCCCGAGCTGGTCGGCACCGAGCCCGAGGGCTGCCCCGTCGAGCACCAGGGCTTCGGCTGGAAGAACGTCGTTCGGCACCGGCAAGGCCGGCGACGCCATCACCAGCGGGCTCGAGGGCGCCTGGACCAACGACCCCATCAAGTGGAACAACGACTACTTCGACAACCTGTTCAACTTTGAATGGGAGCTGACGACGAGCCCCGCCGGTGCGAAGCAGTGGACGCCCACCGATCCCGCGGCCCAGAGCCTGGTGCCGGATGCCCATGACCCGTCCAAGCGGCACGCCCCCATGATGCTGACGACGGACCTGGCACTGAAGCTGGACCCGATCTATGGCCCGATCTCGAAGCGCTTCCACGAGAACCCGGACCAGCTGGCGGACGCGTTCGCCAAGGCCTGGTACAAGCTGCTGCACCGCGACATGGGCCCATCTCCCGCTTCCTCGGCCCGTGGGTGCCGGAGCCGCAGCTGTGGCAGGACCCCGTCCCCGCGGTTGACCACGACCTGGTGGGGGAGGGGGACATCGCCGCCCTCAAGGCCAAGGTCCTCGCGTCGGGACTCTCCATCTCCCAGCTGGTGGCCACCGCGTGGGCGTCGGCGGCCAGCTTCCGCGGCACCGACAAGCGGGGCGGGGCCAACGGGGCCCGGATCCGCCTGGCGCCGCAACGGGACTGGGAGGCCAACAACCCGGCCGAGCTGGCCACGGTGCTGCAGACCCTCGAGCAGGTCCAGCAGGATTTCAACGGCTCACAGTCCGGCGCCACCAGGGTCTCGCTCGCCGATCTGATCGTGCTGGGTGGGTGCGCAGCCGTCGAGCAGGCGGCCAAGAACGCCGGCCACGACATCACGGCCCCGTTCTCGCCGGGGCGTACGGATGCCTCGCAGGAGCAGACCGACGTGGACGCCTTCGCCGTGCTCGAACCGACCGCCGATGGGTTCCGCAACTACCTCCAAGCCGGTGAGAAGTTGCCGCCGGAGCAGCTGCTCCTGGAGCGGGCCAATTTCCTGACGCTGACCGCGCCCGAGATGACGGTTCTCGTCGGCGGCATGCGGGCTCTGAACGCCAACTTCGACCACTCGGCGCACGGCATCTTCACCGACCGGCCCGAGACGTTGACCAACGACTTCTTCGGGAACCTGCTCGGCATGGGCACGGAGTGGAGGACATCCGTCTCGTCGGAGAACGTCTACGAGGGTCACGATCGGGTGACGGGCGACGTCACCCGCACCGCCACCGCCGTCGACCTCGTCTTCGGTTCGAACTCCCAGCTCCGAGCCATCTCCGAGGTCTTCGCATGTGACGACTCGAGCGAGAAGTTCGTGCGTGACTTCGTGGCGGCATGGGACAAGGTCATGAACCTCGACCGCTTCGACCTCGCCTGATCGAGCCCCGGGTCTGGTGACCGGTTCCCGTCGAACCGGTCACCAGATCACCATCCTCGCCGGCTGTCAGCGGGCGTTGACCAGGAAGTCGGCCACGTCGGTGAGGTAGCCACGGATGCGGGCCACCGCCTCCACGGGCGTGCCGCGGTTGGCGGCCACCGCGTCCAGGGACCCGAGCATGTGGCGCAACCAGGCGTCCCGCTCCGCCTCTCCGATGACGAAGGGTGCATGCCGCATGCGCAGGCGGGGGTGCCCCCGCTCGTCGCTGTAGGTGGAGGGGCCGCCCCAGTACTGCGTGAGGAACCCGGCCAGGTGGCGCCGGGAATCGGTGAGGTCCTCCGGGTACAGGGGGCGTAGGAGCGGGTCGCCGCTCACCCCGCGGTAGAAGCCGTCGACCAGGTCGACGAAGAACGGCTGGCCACCGACCGCGTCGTAAACGCGGCGGTCGACTCCCTCATTGCCCACTCGGTCGACGCTACCGCCAGCGGTGGCTCGCTGATCCCGTTCTCCTAGGCTCCTCCCATGCTCGCGACCGGACGGCTGCGGTGGAAGGCGGGACTCGTTGCTCTGCTCGTACTCGCCAGCGCTTTGGCCGCCTGCCGCGGTGACGACGACCAGCCCTCGGGGGCAGAACCCAGGGTCGGGAGCTGGCGGACCTGGGTCCTCTCGTCGCCCTCGGCCATCACCGTCCCCCCACCGCCGGAGTCGGGTTCGGACCGGGCCGAGGCCGACCTGGCCGAGGTCAGGAGGCTTGCCGGCGAGCGCACGCCGGCGATCGTCGAGACCATCCAGACATGGAGCGGTCCGTTGCCGACCGAGCCGTGGATGACGACGGCCTTCACCTTCGTCTCCAACCAGGTGAAGAACCCGCCCCTGTCGACCCGCAACTACGCCCTTGTCCACGGCGCGATGTACGACGCCATGGTGTCCGCCTACTACTGGAAGTACCAGTACGACGTGGAGCCTCCGACCGGCACCGACCCGGTGATCCCCGCCGGCGCCGACCCGTCCTACCCGTCGGAGCACGCGGCCATCGCCGGCGCCGCGTCGAGGATCCTGGCCCACCTGTACCCGGACGAGTCGGCGCTGCGCCTCGACGAGACCGCGGAGCAGGCGGCCCAGTCCCGCGTGCAGGCCGGGGTCAACTCGCCGAGCGACGTCGCCGCCGGCCTCGAGCTCGGTCGGGAAGTCGCCGACGAGTGGATCGAGTACGCCCGCACCGACGGCGCGGGGACCCCGTGGAACGGTCAGCGTCCCCCCGGGATCGGCGGCGGCCCCGAGTTCTGGGAGCCCCCGCCCGGCAGCGTGTCTCCGCCCGTCGACCCCGCCGCCGGCATCTGGAAGGCGTGGGTGATGACGTCCAACAGCATGTTCCGGCCGCCGCCGCCACCCGCCTACGGATCCCCGGAATTCGTGGCCGCGGCCCAGGAATTGATCGACATTCGTACCAACCTCACCCCCGAGCAGGCCGACCTGGCCCGCTTCTACGAGGGCGGTCAGGGGACGAAGCTCCCCGGGGGGATCACCCTCGACGTGAACGCGGCCGACGTGCTGAAGGAGGCCACCGCCGACGTCGAGGCGGGCGGGCTGAGCCCGCCGTACGCGGTGCGGGCGGTCACCCTCGTCACCATCGCCCTGGCCGACGCCGGCATCTCGGCGTGGGACGCCAAGTACACCTACTGGAGCCCCCGTCCGATCAACGCCATCCGTGACCTCGGGCTCGACCCGGACTGGACGCCGTTGCTCGGGACGCCGCTGTTCCCCGCCTACCCCTCGGGCAGCGCCGGATATGCCGGCGCGGCGCAGGCGGTCATGACCTACCTCTTCCCCGTCGACGCGGCCAGGTTCGAGCAGCGGGCCAAAGACCAGGCCGAGTCCCGGCTGCTCGGGGGCATCCACTGGCGCTACGACTCGGTGTCGCTGGGCGCCGGCAACCAGATAGGGGACCTGGTCGTCGTCCGGGCCCGGGAGGACGGGTCCCAGGCCCGCTGATCCAGTTTCTCGGCGTCAGTCGGGCGGAGGCGACGGCTCGTGTAGGACGGGGCGCCTCGACACACGTCGCCGTCAGGGCGCCTCGAGAGAGAGGGTGATGACGACCTTGGCCGGCTTCGTCATCGGGGTCTCGATGTCGGGAGGGATGGCGTACTGGAGGTAGGCAAACCCGTGCTCGCCGTCTCTCTCGAACCTGAAGCCGCCGTTTTGCCCGGCCAGATTCTCGTGGGCCCAGTTGGACAGCAGGATCGTGACCTTCCAGCCCGCTGACTCGAACTCCGCCACCAGACCTGCCACCGCGTCCTCCAGGTCGACGTCCGAGAGCGTCCGGTACTGGAGCGAGGCGCTGTACAACGGGTCCTGGAAGACCGGTGTGTTCGTCACGAAGTCCTTGCCGATCACCTCGGTGGCGGCCGGGATCGGAAGGGTTGCCACCACCTCCCGCAGCCGGGTGATCGGAGCCGGTTCTCGCGGCTCCTCGGAGCATGCAGTGGTGGCGACCAGGAGCAGCAGCCCTACCAAGCCCGAAGCCAGGGTGGTTTTGCCCATCAGCTCGGCGCGTCGCTCGTCGACCAGCGCCGATCGGCGCGGTGACGGCCGATCAGGCGGGCGATGCGGAACCCGACCACGATGAGGACGCCCACCTGGGCCACGAACTCCACCGGCCGATGGTGGCGCACCAGGCTGACCACGACCAGCAGCAGCGCCGCCACCAAGGCGACGATGCCGACGACGACATGGAATGCCGGCACCTCGCTGTGGGGCCAGCCCGGTTCGTGCCTCGGGTCAGCAGAAGCGTCGCTTGGCTGTCGGCTGGCCGTGAGCATCCGCGACGACCACGGGTCGGTGGAGCGCCGTCCCAGCCGGCCCAGCCCGGCGGCGACGGCGACGAGGACCAGGGCGTACCCGGACAGGAAGGCGGCCTCCGGATGCATTGTCAGGGGGTCTCGACGAGCTCGGCCGGTATGGGCGTGACCTCGGTGAACAGCAGCAGGTCCTCATCCTTGAGGACGTCCTGGTGGCTGCTCCGGTACCGGACTCCCTGAAAGCCCATCCACAGCAGGGGTAGCACCCCGCCCCCGATGAACAGCACGTCACCGGGAAGTCGCAGCCAGCCCAGGAGGCGTTGAGGTCGTTGGTGAGGAAGTTGAGCTGCGGGCGGCCCAGTAGCCCTGGCCCACGGAGCGGTAGAGCTGCACGATCCCCAGCGGCAGGAGGGTCACGAAGCACATCCAGGCCAGGCCGATGTTGAGCGACCAGAACCTGGTCTTGGCCGCCTTCTCGGACCATTTGTCCTCGGGCAGGAGGTAGTGGAGGAGGTGCTGAACACCATGCCGCCGGAAAGGCTACCGAAACCGACCTGGAGCCGACCGTGCGGACCGCGCGCCGCCCATCGTCAGGCTTCCCATCGGCGGGTCAGGAGTACGGCGACGACGGCCAGCCACAGGCCGAAGAGCACGAAGCTCGCCGGGGCCAGGCCGAACCAGGCCGCCACGACCATCAGCAGGGCCACTGGCAGGCCCGCCCGGACCAGCCAGCCCGGGAGCAAGGTGCCGCCACCAGCGGCCACGGATGTGGCCGCGACCAGGACGGCGGCCGGGAGAGGGAAGAGGATGAAGGCCATGTTCCCCAGGTCGAACAGGGCGGCGGCGACTGTCGGGTCCCGAGTCTCCCCGGCTTGCAGGGCGGCCGCCCCCCATGCCGCCGCTTGCAGCAGGAGCGGGCCCAGCAGCGTGATACCACCGACCATGGCGGCCGGGCCGCCGATGCCACCAGCGCCTTCGACCCGTCGCAGCGCCCGCCACAGGCTGGCGAGGAACCAGGGGTAGAACACGAAGGCGCCCAGCACCACCAGGAACGTGTTGGTGAGGTGCCCCCCCTGGTGGTCGGCGAAATAGGCGGCGATGTCGCGGGCGGAGCGGTCGCTGTCCGGTGACGACTCGCCTACGGCCAGCGCGCCGAGAAGCATGGTGAGCAGGAACACCAGCGCACCGGCCGGGGCCAGGCGCTCCCACCGACCTGGGGTCGTGTATCCAACCTCGTTGGGGCTGAATGTCGGTGCTCGGTCCGACGCCATGGCCGCTCCTCTCGTCATGGCGCTCAACGTAGGGAGAAGCCGGCCTACGGTCATCGGGGCTATCCCTGATCTGGCCCGATCTAGGCGCCGATTCCGGGGCAGCCCTGTAGCCATGGCCGATACCGCGGCGCGAGCATCCAGCGCATGGCAACGACCGTCGTCATCGTCGACGACCATTCCGGCTTCCGGCGGATGGCCCGACGCATGCTCGAGGACGCTGGCTTCGAGGTGGTGGGGGAGGCTGAGGACGGTGAGACGGCGCTGGCCGTCGTCGCCCTCCTCGGCCCACACGTGGTACTGCTCGACCTCCAGCTGCCCGGCCTCGACGGCTTCACCGTCGCCCAGCGCCTGGCCGACGCCGACAGTGGCGCGGTCGTCATCCTCACGTCCAGCCGCAGTGCCGCCGACTTCGGCGCCCGACTGGACCGGGCCCCGGCCATCGGCTTCATCGCCAAGGCCGAGCTCTCTGGGGTGGCGGTGACACGCCTGATGGGGGCGGCGTGATGGGTGCTCCACGGGGATGGCCCGATGGGGATGCCCGATGGGGATGGCCCGATGGGGATGGCCCGATAAGGATGGTGCGGTGACCCGGCGGACCCAGACGGGGGTGGTGACGCTCGTGCTGGCGGCGCTGACCGCCGCCCTGTTGCCGTCGGTCGTCCGGGGCGAACACCTTCCCTTCGAGGTCTATCGCGAGCTCGGCGTCGGCGTGCTGTTCGTGGTCGCGGGCTTCTTCGGGTGGGTCCGACGACCGGCCAGTGCTGTCGGGAAGCTGCTGACGGTCGCCGGGTTGGTCTGGCTGTCGGCCCGGGCGCTGGTGTGGGTCGGGACCAATCCGGTCATCTTCACCGCGGGCCTGGTCCTCGTGCTGCTGCCGGTCGCGTTCCTCGCCCACCTCGCCGTCGGCTTCCCGAGTGGCCGCGTCGAGGTGCCGTTCGAGCGCGTCATCGTCGTGCAGCTCGTACCTGGTGATCATCTCCGGCGTCGCCTTCCTGGACCTGTCCGGATGTCCTGACTGCCCGGAGAACCTCCTCCGCATCGAGGCCGATCAAGGAGTCGGTCGGTGGCTGCGGGCACTGGCGCTGGTGGCCACCCTCGGCGCGATCAGCGCGTTCGAGCGCGGTGCTGGTGCACCACTGGCGGCGTGGAAGCCGAGCCGCCCGGCGGGTCCTGGCACCTGTGCTGCCCACCGCACTGCTCTATGCCGCGGTTTCGGCTGCGAACACCCTGTCCGAGCTCGGCGCTCCGATCGGTCTCGACCGACAGTTGCTGTGGTTGGAGGACGTCGCCATCCTGGCCGTCCCGCTCGCCTTCCTCGGCGGTCTGCTCCGCAGCCGGCTGGCTCGATACGGCGTCGGCGAGTTGGTCGTCGAGCTGGGAACTGCCGTCGGCGGGGAACTGCGCTCGGCCTTGTCCCGCGCCCTGGGCGATCCAAGCGTCGAGATCGCCTACTGGAAGACGGACCTGGAGGGCGACGACGAAGGCTACGTCGACGCCGACGGTTATCGCATCGAGCTGCCGAGCGATGATCCCAACCGAGCGGTGACGGTGATCACGAGGGCCGACGAGCCGATCGGCGCGCTGGTGCACGATCCGGCCCTGCGGGAGGAGCCGGGCCTGCTCGACGCGGTGAGACGCGGCGGCCGGTCTGGCCATGGAGAACAGGCGACTGCACGCCGAGGTCCTGGCCCGGCTGGCGGAGGTGAGTGCGTCGCGCGCTCGCATCGTCGAGGCGGCCGACGCCGAGCGCCGCCGGGTGGAGCGCAACCTCCATGACGGGCCCAGCAACGGTTGGTGACGCTCTCGATGGCCCTGACCATGGCTCGCAGCCGATTGGCCAACGAGCCCTTCCCGCCAGGGGCTTCGCGGCAGGCGGATGCCGGCCAGCTTCTCTCGGAGGCGGCCGGGGAGCTCGTCCTGGCCCTGCGCGAGCTGCGGGAGCTGGCCCGAGGCATCCATCCCGCCATCCTCACCGAGGAAGGCCTCGACGCCGCCCTCCAGTCGCTGGCGGAGCGGTCGCCCGTGCCGGTCGAGCTCTCCACCCAGACGGGAGCGCCACTGCCTCCGCCGGTCGAGGCGACGGCGTACTACGTGGTGTCCGAGGCCCTGGCCAACGTGGCCAAGTACGCCGATGCCTCCGGGGTGAAGGTCACCATCGGCCGGTGCGAACGGGGCCTGCGGGTCGAGGTGACCGACGACGGGGTGGGGGGCGCAGTGGCGCGTCGCGGCTCCGGGCTCGAGGGACTGGCCGATCGGGTGGCGGCCCTCGAAGGGCGACTAGTAGTGGACAGCCCGGCCGGGCAGGGAACGCGGCTGACGGCGGAGATCCCGTGCGGGTGATCGTGGCCGACGACGCCTCGCTTGTGCGTCAGGGCGTCGCTCGCCTCCTCGAGGATGCCGGCTTCGACGTCGTGGCCCAGCTCCCCGACGCCCTCGGCCTGCGGTCGTCCGTCGAAGCTCTCCGACCCGACGTCGTCATCGTCGACATCCGTATGCCTCCGACCCATACCACCGAGGGGCTGGAGGCGGCGCTGGACATCAAGTCCCGCCATCCCACGGTCGGTGTGCTGGTCTTGTCGCAGCACGTCGAGTCCCGCTACGCCATGAAGCTCCTCGGAGAGGGGAGGCCGGGCGTGGGGTACCTGCTCAAGGAACGGGTCGGCGACCTGGTCGAGTTCGCCGATGCCGTGCGTCGAGTGGGCTTGGGCGGCTCGGCCATCGATCCCGAGGTGGCCCGATTGCTCCTCGACCGCAGAAGGAGGGCAGACCCCCTGGACGCGCGTCACCCCGGGAGCGGGAGGTGCTGGGGATGATCGCCGAGGGCCGGTCGAACCAGGCGATCGGCGACCGCCTCTCCGTGAACGCCAAGACGGTGGAGTCGCACGTCCGCAGCATCTTCACCAAGCTTGGGCTCCTCCCCGAACCCGACGACCACCGGAGGGTGCTGGCCGTGCTGGCTCTGCTGCGGGCCGGCTGAGGAGTCGGCAGGCGGCACATCGGTAATGCCATCCGTAAACTGGCGCTCCATGACAACAGCCGACCGGGTGATGCGAGTCCGGCCTGGCCAGCGGGTTGAGAGTGATCCCACGCCGGGCGTCGTCAGGGAACAAGCGATCGCGGTCCCCGGACTTTGGGCAGGTCTGGCGAGGACCACTCCCGGCATGATCTCCGGCTGGCACCACCACGGCGATTACGAAACATCGATCTACGTGGTGTCGGGCGAATTGCGGATGGAGTCCGGTCCCGGCGGAAAGGATGTCCTCGAAGCCGTGTCGGGGGATTTTCTGCACGTGCCTCGCGGGGTCATTCATCGGGAGTCGAACCCCGGCCACACGACGAGCGAGATCGTGGTCGTCCGCGCTGGACATGGACCTCCGACGGTCAACGTGGAGGGTCCGTCCGCCTGAGTGTCAAGCGACGCGAAGGGGACGGTGCCGGCGTCTGGTCTCAATCTGCGCGGGCTGGACTGCGTGGGAACGATCGATTGGAGTGGAGATGGCCAAGCTGATCTATGCGGCACTCGGCTCGCTCGACGGGTACTTCGAGGACGAGGAGGGCAGGTTCGACTGGGCGGCGCCGGATGACGAGGTGCATGCGTTCGTCAACGATCTCGAGCGGCCGATCGGCACCTACCTCTACGGGCGCCGGATGTACGAGACGATGGTGTTCTGGGAGACCGTGAGCGCCGAGGCCGATGAGCCGGCGGTGTTCTCGGACTATGCCGGAGATCTGGCGGGCGGCTGAGAAGATCGTGTACTCACGGACGCTTCAGACGCCATCCAGCGCGAGGACTCGGATCGAGCGCGAGTTCGATCCGGACGCGGTCCGGCAGCTGAAGCTGTCCTCGACGGCCGACATCGCAGTCGGCGGCGCCGAGCTCGCCGGCCAGGCGATCGGCGCCGGGCTGGTCGACGAGTGCCATCTCTTCGTGTGCCCGATCGTGGTGGGTGGCGGCAAGCGCGCCCTGCCGGACAACGTCCGCGCGCAACTCGAACTGCTCGATGAGCGCCGCTTCGGAAACGGCGTCGTTCATCTCCACTACCGCGTATGCGTCTCATCATGACAACGTGTGGAGCGACACGAGATTGACAGTGGTTGCGTCACGAAATTGACAGTCACACCGGGCCTTGGACCAGTTCAGCAGGCAACGGCGAACCGGAGCGCGCGGCAAGCCTCCGCGAGTTTCGCCCCGGAAAGAACACCGACACGCCGGATCAGTCGGGCTCGGGAGACAAGTTGAAGGTTGTCGAAGTTGGCGACGGAAGGGTGGAGCAGCCCGTCGTCGACCGTCAACGCCAACTCACTGGGAATGCCTCGGACTGTGGAGGTGACGGGGGCAGCGACGACAGAATGCAGATAGCGGATGACCGATCCACGGGTCATCACCACAACCGGACGGATCTTGTCGCCAGGCAGATCCGCGAGCCAGATCTCGCCCCGCCGGGGGAGCGACTGGCTCAAGTCAGCCTGGGCACGCCGTAAAGGCCGGCCCAGTCGACGTCGTCGGCGATGTCGCTTGGGTCACGCCGCACCTCGGCCCACGCGTCCTCATCTGCGTCCGGTGGCTGACGGACATACCCGGCAGCATGCTGTCGTTCGAGTTCCCCGACGATGAGCCGGTCGAGGGCGATGTCGATGACTTCTGAGAGTGACGGGACGCCGAGGAGTTCGCGGGCCTGCGCCACTTTTGCGGGGTCGAGCGACACCGAAGCCTTGGTCTTGGGCATACCTTCGACCCTACCACTGGTAGTACCCCACATCGTACCCCGCCTAGCCTGGTGCGAGCCCTGGTTCCTCTAGGACCGGCATCGGTACGGCTTGTCAGCGGGTCCGTCAGCCGCGCCGCGACCTGCGGCGCCGCCCGGGGGAATCATTGGGCGCCGTCGTCGCGATCCGTTTCGCGCCCGAGAGTGGAAAAGTATGTTTTCGGAACGCGGTGGGTTCGGTGGGTTCGGGGGACTGAGGTGGTCCGTGGCGAGGTGTTCCACCTGCCTGCCCCCCGAGGCGCCCGAAGCCACGAGCAGCGAGGCGCCCGGTACGCGGTTGTCGTGCAGGCCGACGAGTTCCTCGACCTCTCGACGACCCTCGTCGCTCCCACCTCGATCAGTGCTCGTCCGACGACCTTCCGGCCCACGATCACGCTCGCCGGGAGCGAAACACGAGTCCTCGTCGAACAGACGACCGTCGTGGACCCGCAACGACTCGGTCGATCCGCTGGGCGGCTCGCAGAGCCGGAACTGCGCGCCCTCGATGACGCCTTGGCCCTCATCCTCGGCCTTTAGCGTGGAACCCCTGGACTAAGGACGCCGCCACAGCGCTGGGCCGCTGACACTAACACGGTAGGTGTAAAGCGACAGAAAAGTGCCATAGGACCTCAGGAACTGTAAAGCGACAGGAAACTGACAGTGGTGGCGCCAGGAGCTTGACAGTCGGTGGCGGCGCGTCGTCTGTAAAGCACACTTGACATCTGCCTAGTGACAAGTTAACTTTCCACCATGAGGAACGCAGTCCGGGAGGTACGGGCGGCGAAGGGGATGTCGCAGGGTGAGTTGGCCGGGGCGATGGGCGTCTCCCGTCAGACCATCAACGCCATCGAAACCGGGCGGTACTTGCCGTCCCTCCCGCTCGCCATGAACTTGGCGCGGTTCTTCTCGAGCACAGTCGAAACCCTGTTCTACCCCGACGAAGACGGAGGCCCACGATGATGGCGCTTACCACTACGAGCAATCGGCGGCAGGTCGTGGCCGCAGCCTGCGCAATCATCCCCGGCGTGATCCTTGCGATCGCGGCGTGGATTGGCGGGGCCCAATCTGGCGATCGGGTTGGGGTTCCTCTACACCCCGTTGGGGGTTGCTGCCTACCTGTGGTCAGGCGGGCATGGTCGCGTGGGCGCGATGATGGGCGTGAACGGGGACGAGCGCCAGAGGCTGAGCTACGCCCGCGCCATAGTCGTCAGCTGGTGGGTACTTCTTGTCTTCTGCCTCGGCGGCGTCGCGGTTGACGTCGCAGGGGGAGGGTCCGGTCAACCGTTCGGGCTGATCTTCGCCGTCGGCGGCGCAACCTTCTCCGTCTCGTTGGCGGTCGTCCGCCGCGACCATTCGTGAAGCTCACCGCCGTCGCCGCGGTCGTTGCGCCGGCACGCTGATGCATGTCCTCAGGACAGCGGTCGCCGCGCCGCTCGTGTGCGGTGCGGTCGCCCTCCTCGTGTTGTCGATCGGTCTGGCCTACGTTCTCGCGACGGTCGCGGCAGCCCTCGTCGCCACAGGGCTTGGTCGCCTGCGCGGCAATCGGCAGTTTCCTCTGTCCCGACCTCGGGCAGTCAGACTGGCGGCGACAGGCCCGGCGGCGAAGTCCGGCGGGTTCCGGGTCCGTCCAAGGGCGGCCTCTAGGGCTGAGGCCAAGGCTCGAGTTGGGCAAGTCGTTGCAACTCTGCTGCCGTGCGCTCAGCAAACGGCTCGACGTCGAATAGGAGGAATCGAACGAACGGATACGGGTCGTCACCACTCGTAGTCACCGAGCATTCAACCGCCAAGCGACCAGGAATGCCTCCCGTCTGCCTCTTCACGACATGGCGTTGCCGTATGAACGGAACGAAGAGTTCATCGGCCATGCTGGGGGAGCGGGCGAAGTTCCCCGGCTCGAACGGCGTCGGCGCTTCGGAGCTGGTCGATGCGGGGCGCCCGTCGAAATGATCCTCGGAGATGGGGGTCCCGCCGCTAGCGAGTCCTCGGGACACCTCGAGGCCGAAGTTCATTCCGGAGCCCTCTAGCGCCGGTCCCGTAGCCGAGCGAGCACTGGGCATCGACTCGGTGATGATGCGCCTCGTGCAGCGCGAACCTTACGAGCCCGTCGACGCTAAAGAGCTCACTTCCACGTCGGGTGCCGGTGTACTCCCAGCAACAGCTATCGAGTCGGGCGATGATCGCCGACATCAGCTCGGCCGCAGTCTCGAGGTCGACTGCGACCGAGCATGGGTCCTGTTCGTTGTAGCGGTCAGCGACGGCCGCCGCTTCGTGGTCCCACCAGCCGAAATCGGGATTCGTTCCCGTCGCTGCGTCGGCTATCCGATGCCTGAACAGGACGAGGACGTCCCGGACATGCGCCGCGTACTCGAGCGCGGACCAGCGTCCCGGGTTGACAGGCCTTCGCAGCGACACGATGTCGGCGCGCAGCAGCGAGGCCCACAGCTCGGCTTGGCGCCGGATCGCCCGGCCCAGCTCGCGTCGAGGGATCGAGGAGGCTCTCAGCCCGCACTCGTCGCACCGTTGGTCGGCGACGACTCGGACCCAGTCACGCTCAGACGCCGACAAGGCCACCTCCCGGATCGGAGCCTGCCAGGGCTCGACTGAGCCGCTGCACCGCCACCTCCAACCGGTCGGCCGACGCGTGGGAGAAGGCGAGACGGAGGTGCGTGGGAAAGCCGGAGTCCACCGCGAAGGCGGCGCCCGGGACGAAGGCCACCCCGCTATCGACCGCGGAGGCGAGAAGTTCCTCGGTGTCGACCCCCGCCCTGATGACACGCCCCCACACGAAGAAGCCGCCCTCTGGGGCCCGAAACTCGAATAGGCCGTCGAGATGCAGACGGAGCGCGCCGACGAGTGCAGTGGCCTTGGCCTGGTAGAGCGATCGGAGGCGGGACAGGTGCGAGTCGAAGAAGTCGGGCTCATTGATCACCTGAAACGTCGCCCGCTGGGCCAGGGTGGCGGTGTGCAAATCGGCGGCCTGCTTGACCAGCGCTACGGCTCGGAGCAGCGCCTGTGGAGCCACGACGTACCCCACCCGCAGGCCCGGGCAGAGGGTCTTGGAGAAGCTGCCCAGAGTGACGACGCGGTCGGAGAGCGTCGTCAACGGGGGCGGCGCCTGGCCCGCCCAGCGCAGATGACGATAGGGGTCGTCGACCAGGATCACGAAGCCGTAGCGATCGGCGAGCTCGGCCAGCGCCCGACAACGCCCGGCCGTCAGGCTGGCGCCGGTCGGGTTGTGGAAGTTCGGCACCACGTAGACCAGCGCCGGCCGCAGCCCCCGGGCCAGGCGGCAGGCCAGGTCGTCGACGACCATGCCCTGGTCGTCGCTGGCCACGCCCACCAGGTGCGCTCCGACCAGGTGGAGGGCCTGGATGGCGCCCACGTAGCCGGGATCGGCCAAGGCGACGTCGGTCCCCGGATCCACCAGCGTCCGCACCACCAGCTCCAGCGCCTGCTGGGATCCCGACGTCACCAGCACCTGGTCGGGCTCGACCCCGTGGTCGGCGGCGATCCATTCCCGCAGAGGACCGAAGCCTTCCGTCTCCGAGTACTGGAGGGTGCTCCCCGGGTCGCGTGCGAGAAGCCCGGCGATGGCTCCGGCAAGCGCACGGGAGGGAAAGGCATCGGGCGCGGGCAGGCCGCCGGCGAGGGAGATGACGTCGGTCCGACCGACCACGGCCAGGAGATCCCGGATCGCCGAGGAGCGGACCCGACTGGCAGCGTCGCTGCACGCGACGTCCGCGAGGTGGACCATGGTCCGGTGACTGTGGCATAACTGGCCTGTGCGGGACAGAGCCACTTCGGCGCGAGTGGCTCGGTCCTGGGCCACGAAGGGCGTGGTCGACCAGCTCGGGGACTGGGCCGCGGGCGGCGGACCGCTGTTCCGCCAACTGGCCCGCGCCGTCGCCGACGGCATCGAGCGGGGCGCGTTCGCCCATGGTCAGCGGCTCCCCGCCGAACGGGTCCTGGCGGTCGCGCTGGCCGTCAGCCGGGGCACGGCGGTGGCCGCCTACGACCAGCTGGTGGCGGACGGCCTCGTCGAGCGCCAGCGGGGGAGCGGCACCTTCGTCCGGGCCTCGGATCCGCTCGAGCTTCCCGGAGGGGCGGGAGGGCTCGGGTCTGGTGCACCGGCTGGTGGACCGCAGCGCTGGCCCGTCAGAGGTGATCGACCTGTCGATCTCGGTCCTCTGTGAGGCGGCCACCCTCCCGCTGGCGGAGGTGACGACCGAGGACCTGCGCGACGTCGTCCCCGACACTGGCCTCAGTCCGTGGGGCCTGCCCTCGCTGCGGGCGGCGGTGGCAGAACACGTGACCGGTTGGGGGCTGGCGACGGACGAGTCCCAGGTCGTCATCACCACCGGCGCCCAGCAGGCGATCTGCGCGGCCGCCGCATGCTGGCTGAGGGCGGGCGACACCGTCGTCGTGGAGGACCCGACCTACCCGGGGGCGTTGTCAGCCTTCACCCAGGCCGGAGCGCGGATCGTGGGGGTCGCGGTGGACGGGCAGGGGGTGCGTCCCGACGTGCTGGCCCACGCCCTCGAAACTCGGCCGTCGCTCGTCTACCTCCAGCCGACCCTTCACAGCCCGACCGGCGCCGTGCTGTCCGCCGGCCGTCGAGAACAGGTGGGGCAGATGCTCCGGGAGGCCCGGGTGCCGCTGGTGGAGGACATGGCGCTGGCCGACCTGGCCTGGGAGCGGGTGCCGCTGCCCATCGCCGCCAGCGTGCCCGGCGCGTCGGTGGCCGTCATCGGGTCGATCAGCAAGCTGTTCTGGGGCGGCCTGCGGGTCGGCTTCGTGCGGGCACCGCAGCCACTGGCGTTGCGCTTCGCCCGGGTGCGGACAATGCAGGATCTCGGGACCTCGGCCGTGAGCCAGCTCCTGGCCGGACGACTGCTGGCCCAGGCGCGAACGACCGACTTCCGGGCCCGCCAGCAGGCCGAGCTGCGAAGCCGGTACCGCGCCCTGGCCGAGGCGCTGCACCGGGAGCTGCCCGACTGGTCCTGGCCCGAGCCCCAGGGCGGTCTGTCTATCTGGGTGCGGCTGCCGACGGCGCGAGCCGATGCCTTTGCCCACCTGGCGCTGCGCCAGGGCGTGGCGGTGGCGACAGCCCAGGCCGTCTCCGCCAGCGCGGCCCATCCCGACCGCCTTCGCCTGTCCTTCAGCGCTCCGATCCCCATCCTCCGAGAGGGCATCCGGCGGCTAGGCGCGGCCTGGCGCGCCTTCGTCGCTTGAGGACGGTCGGATGTCGACGCTCAGCTCCCCGGCGGACCCCGCAAGACGCCGGTGGCCACGGCCATGGCCGAAAGCACGCCGCCCGCGCCGGCGACGACCGCCGCCGCTCGGGCCAGGTGACCGCCCCATCGGGCCTCGTCGCCCTCGGCGAGGATCACCCGCCGGCCGAGCAGGATCGCTCCCAGGGCGAAGACCAACGCCACGCCCGCGGAGACCACCGAGTCCCACCGGATGTCGGCCCCGCTCCACGGGCTTCCGACAACCGACTGGGCCACCACCGAGGCGATCGTGGCGCCCCCGAACATCCCGAGCACGGCGAACGTGAGGCGGCGATGGCCGCCGCCTCGACAGCAGGGTGCTGGCTGACCACCAGCGTGTGTCGACCAGCGCTGCGGCCGGGTCGAAGTCGAGGTCGATGTCGTGATGCATTGCAGTCACCTTTCGTAGGTGCCTCCCGGATGACCGTCCACCGCCGTCTCACGGCGCGGGCGAGTTCATGGGATTGCAGTGCCTGATCGCGGCGACCATCCCCGCCGCCGCCCCCAGCAGCAACGCCAGGACGGGGCGCGTTCCGACTATCGGCCCGCCGAGGCAGGCCAGAACGGAGCACGTGCCAGCCACCCAGGCGGGCGTCGGGTGGAGGTGGAAGTCGGGGCCACTCGGGCACGACGACGGATTCCACAGGCTCCGGCGGGCCCCAGCCATCACGAAGCCATGCCGGACGACGCCCCGACCAATTCCCCGCCCAGCCCCGGGAGTGGCGCGCCGCCGATGGCCTGGCGGGCCATCGACTCCGCTGTCTCCAGGGCCGCGTCCGCCGCCACCGCCACGTCGGGGACCACCCCGGTGCCCTCCCAGTTGGTCCCGGTGATGGGGTTGATGCTTCGGCCGGTCGGCACGCACATCCCGAACCAGGCGACGAGCGGGGCGCATCCACCGGGGTGGGCACCGCCGCCTGTCGTCTCCCCCACGATGGTGGCCCGCCCCAGCGCCTGCAGGTTGTAGGCGAACTCCTCCGCGGCCGAGAAGGTGCGCTCGCTCGTGAGGACGTAGACATCCTTGTCCGGACCGAAGCGTGTGCCAGGGACATCGCCGAGCGTCCAGAACTGCTCCGTGCGGTCCCCGTCACGCCAGTAGATGTCGCTGAGATGGACCGGCTCCTCGTCGAACAGGTAGGAGCTGATCAGGGCCACCATGCCCGGGCTGCCGCCGCCGTTGTCCCGGAGGTCGAAGATGAGCGCCTCGGCGTCGTGCACCGACGTCAGGGCCGCGGCCACTGCTGCCTCCGCTCCTTGGGGCTCGAGGAAACCGACCAGCTTGATGTAGGCGAGGTTGCCCGGCAGGCGCTCGACGCGCTCGAAGCCGAAGATCGCCGGGTCGGCAGGGTTCCCCTCCGGTCGCCCGGGGGGCGGTCCGACGGGGCCGCCCGCGGCCGCATCACCGAGGTAGTCGACCCCCAGGTGCTTGTCGTGGCTCACCTCCCGGAGATGGGTCGTGAGAAGCCTGGCCAGCGCCGAGACGTTGGTGACCCGGTCGTACTCGCTACCGGCCTGGCGAGCGCGGATCTCCCGTTCCATCTCCTCGGCGCGATCGGGGAAGACATACTGGTCCCGGATCCGGGAGAGCACGGCGTCGATCACCTGGGCCCGGGTCGTGGCGTCGAGCTCGACGTCCTCCTGGATGCCGAGCGCGAGTGCATCGAGCGGCTCGGCGAACTGATCGAGCGCCGGCCCCTCGCTGAATGTGTTGGCCAGCAGCACCACCGTGACCTGATCGTCGGGAAAGAAGGTGAGACGGCTCATGAAGCCATTGATGGCACCGTCGTGGAACACCGCCGTGTGCCCCTGAAGAGGTTGCATCATCAGGCCGAACCCGTAGGGCACGGTGGTCCCGTCGGCCATCTCGGTGGGCGTCGTCATCAGCCGGTAGGACACGTCGGAGACGACCCGCCCGCTGCGCAGCGCCTGGCTCCACGCCAGCAGGTCCCCCACGGTCGAGCACAGCCCGCCAGCGGCGAACGGCACTGCCACCTCGATGGGCTGCGCGTCCACCAGCGCGCCGTTGGCGATGTCGTAGCCCCGGGCCTGCCCTGGCCCCGGCTTGTCCGGGCAGTACGAGGTCTGGCGCAAACCGGCCCGCTCGAAAACGTGCTCGTCCAGGTACGAGGCGTAGGTGCTACCGGTGACCTTTTCGATCACCAACCCCAGGAGCAGGTAGCCCGAGTTGGAGTAGCTGAAGCGCTCCCCGGGTGCGAAATCGAAGGGATGGGCGGCGATCAGGTCAACGACTGCCTGGCGGGTGGTACCCGGTTCGCCTCGGCCGCCTGTCAGATCGCTGTGCTCCACAAGGCCTGAGGTGTGGTTGAGGAGGTGCCGGACGGTGACGTGATGACCCTGGCTGGGGAAGTCCGGGAGCAACTCGCCGAGGTCGTCGTCGAGGCTGAGCCGTTCGGCCTCGACCAGCTGCAGGATGGCGGCGGCGGTGAACTGCTTGGTGAGCGAGCCGATGGGATAGATGGTCTCCGCTGTCGCCGGGACCCCCCGACCGATGTCGGCCAAGCCGTAGCCCTTCGACACCACGGTCCTGCCGTCGCGGACCACAGCGACCGACACGCCCGCCAGCGGTCCTGCCTCGAGCGCTTCCGCAGCCAGCGCGTCGACGCTGGCCGGCAGTGCGGCGTCGACCTGTCGAGGGGCGTGACTGCATGCGGCCACCGCCAGCATGACCCCGGACAGGAGCATGGCCGCGGCGGCCCGAGACCGTCCCCGGCGCCGATGGACAGCACACTGGACCCGCACCCTCTGCGTCATCGGAGCCTCCGCTCGTCGGCTTGGCCGTCTCCGCAACCGATCGTCGCGGCACCCACCATGACGCCTCGCCGGGCGATCTGGTTGACACTGATTCCCGGATCGAATCGAGAAGAAGTCGAGAAGAAAATCGGCGGATTCTGTCAACGCGATCGACATCCTGGGCGTCTGGCCCCGCGTGTGGTCCCGGCTCCAAGGCCCGCGCGGCCCCAGCTACGCTGGCGTCGCCCTCGACCAAGGCGACGACGGGTGTGCGCCGACCCTCTCGCTCGTCGACGGGCGGCCGGGGAGCACCTTCTCAGGCGCTGAGGCGAGCGGTGGTGTCGAGGCGGAGGAGTCGGCGGTGGGGCTTGGCCAAGCAGCGTGCTGGAGCCGTGAGGAGTTCTGGGTCGTGCTCTCCGACCTGCACCGTCTCCACTATCACTCCCTCGTTCGCCTCGCCGCCCTGTACCTCGACGACGCCGGCGAGGACGCGGTGCAGGAGGCCTTTGTGCGGGTGTCGCTGCAATGGGACCGCATCCGCAACGCCGACAAAGTCCTCGTCTATGTCCGGCGGGCGGTCCTCAACAACGCCAAGTCCGAGCTGCGGCACCGCATGACCGTCCGTCGCCACCAGCCGGCGGTGCCCCTGAGCGCCCCCGACAGCGAGGACGTGGCTTTGAGTCATCTCGCCGAGGAGGCGATCGTCGTCCGTCTGCGGCAGCTCCCGGCCCGCCAGGCCGCCTGCGTCGGGCTCCGGTTCTATCTCGACCTGTCGGAGAAGGAGACGGCCGAGGTGCTCAAGATATCGGCCGGATCGGTCAAGCAGCACACGAGCAGAGGAATGAGGAAGCTGAGGCCCATGCTGGGGGGCACGGAATGACTGATGACTACCTCGGCGACGACGAGCGTCTCCGCCGGGCACTGCACGGCTACGCCGGTCGGTTCCAGCCGATACAGGACGAGTGGGCCAGGATCAAGGGACGCAGCGCGGCTGTGAGGCCGCGTTCGAAGCCTCGCCGAAGTTTGATCTCGCTCACCGGCACGGTCGCGGTGGCCGCCGTCGTGGTCCTGTTGGCGGGCATCCTGGCCCGATCCCCAGACGTGCGAGTGTCGGTGGCCGGGACCTTCGTCGAACCCGATCGACCCCAGTATGCCGGGCTGGCCCAAGCGCCCAGCTTCGCCCCGGGATCGACGATGGCCGACATCCAGGGCCGAGGTTTCATCCGGGTCGGGATCAAGTTCGACCAGCTCTACTTCGGCAAGCTCGACCCGGGCACGGGCAAGGTGCAGGGCTTCGACGCCGAGATCGCCAAGCTGGTGGCGGTGGGCATCTTCGGGGGGACGGTGAGCGACATCGAGGACCGGATCCACTGGATCCAAGCCGTGAGCCGGAACCGGGAGTCGTTGCTCGAGGACGGCGCCGTCGACATCGTGGTGGCGACCTACAGCATCACCGTGGCCCGCCAGGAGAAGGTGAGCTTCGCCGGCCCGTACTACAGCTCGACCCAGGACATCATGGTCAGAGGCGACGATGCATCGATCGCCGGGGTCGACGACCTGGCTGGCAGGAGGGTGTGCACAGCCCAAGGCTCGACCTCCTACCAGAACCTCGTCACCCACAGCCCCGCGGCGCTGGTGGTGGTGCGCGACACCTACTCGGAATGCGCCCAGGCCCTTTCCGACGGAGACGTCGATGCGGTCACTACCGATCAGGCCATCCTCGCCGGCTACCTGCACCAGGGCGGGGGGACGTTCAAGCTTCCTCGGCCGCCCGTTCGCCCCTGAGGAGCTCTATGGCATCGGTCTGCACAAGGGCGACGAGGTGTTCCGCACCTTCCTCAACCAGCGCCTGATCGCCATCGTCGCCAACGGCGATTGGAGCCAGGCGGCCCGCGACTCGATCTCGAACCTGGAGCCGCTGCCACCGCTCATCGCGCATCCGTAGAAGCTGTTGTCAACGCGATTGCATCGCCCGGCGTCGTGGGGAGCGACGGTGCACACCAGCGACGACGGGCGCGATCGGGAGACCTTGAGCGGCGAGGAGCGGCAGATGACAGGCAGGACCTCATCGATGCGGTCAGGCGTGGCCGGGGTGGCAGTGATTCTGTCGCTGATCCTCGCCAGCTGCGCTGGTAGCGGCTCGACGATGCCGGCGGGCCGGAACTTCACTCCCGACCAGGTGTCTCGCTTTGTGATTGCCAAAGGCGACCTGCCGTCGGAGTTCAAGAACGTGAACTCAGATACGAGGCTCGTGCCGTGTGACTCCGGCTGGCTGGCGAACCGGGGCGCCCTGACCGAGAACGCCGACGAGCTTGCCGTCAAGCAGAACTTGCTCGCTCTGGGGCCCCAGCGCTGTCAGGTGTCCCTTGACGAGAGACGGATCCGCGACACTGCCGGGGCCGTGGTCGGGGCGTCCGGCTTCCAGATCTTTGCCGTCGTTTTCCCGGACTCAAACGCGGCCTCGAAGGCTCTTCCGCTTTTCCGGGCGCAGTTCTCGGACCCGTACTTGGCCGAGTCCTACGCCGAGGAGGGCCAGACCCCCGGCGCGCCCGAGGATCTCCTCAACCCTGGACTCGGTGACGAGTCGACGCCCGGGATCAAGCGGGAACCCGCGCCCGGTCTCTCCCCTGATTACACCTACATCTGGCGCGTCCGCAACGTCGCCCTGGTGTTGGGCGGGGGCGCCGACTTGGGTGAGGAGGAGATCCTGAGGATGGCGATGAACATCTCAGCCAGAGCAGTGAAATAGAGCTTCCCTGGTCGACGGACAGCGACCTCGCCGGTGCGGCCAACACGCGGGCGGGGGCACACAACCGCCTCTCTTCGGAATGCGGGGATAATCACCCTTATCCCCGAAACACCAACCGGGCTGGCAAGCGACTGCGGTTGATCGTTGCCACTGCAGACGACCAAAGCGCCACCAGGGGGTTCGATTCCGATTTGCGCCTCCGACCGCACCCAAGGGCGTTCTCGATCGTCCCTCACTTGGCTCTGCGCATCCGGTGCCAAAATTTCACTTCGTTCTACAACACAGGACGTCGGGAACAGCCCTGCACCGCAAAACCGGGGTTCACTTTACATAACCAGGATTATGGGCGGCTAACGCAGGGAGTTGCAAAAGCTGCGAGAACCTTGACAGCCCACGACGTTGGTGCGGCGCTTGATCTCCTTGTTGACCCGCTCGAGCGGGTTCGTCGACCAGATCTTGCGCCAGTGGGCGATGGGGAAGGCGGCGAAGGCGCAGATGTCGACGGCGGCGTCGCGGAGCATGGCCTCGACGGCGGGGAACTGGCGGCCGAGCTTGTCGGCGATGGAGTCGAGCTGGTCGGCGACCGCGGCCGCGTCGGGCTGGGCGAAGATCGTGCGGATGGCGGCGGCGACCATCTCGGCCGAGCCCCGGGGCACCTTGGCGAGCACGTTGCGCATGAAGTGCACCCGGCACCGCTGCCAGGCGGCGCCGAGCATGACCCGCTCGATGGACGCCCGCAGGCCCTCGTGGGCGTCGGAGATCACCAGGCGCACCCCGGCCAGGCCCCGGGCCCGCAGCGACCGCAGGAACGCGGTCCAGAAGGCGCCTGTCCTCGCTGTCGCCCACGGCCAGGCCGAGGACCTCGCGGTTGCCGTCGGCGGCGACGCCGGTGGCGACCACGATGGCCTTGGACACCACCCGGGCGCCCGTCGTGGGCCTTGACGTAGGTGGCGTCGAGGAACACGTAGGGGAACTCGACGTGGTCCAGGCGCCGCTCCCGGAACTCGGCCACGGCCACGTCGAGCTCGGCGCAGATGCGGCTGACCTGGCTCTTGGACACGCCGGCGTCGATGCCCAGCGCGCTCGACCAGGTCGTCGACCTTGCGGGTCGACACGCCGTGCACGAAGGCCTCCATGATCACCGCCCACAGCGCCCGGTCGATGCGCCGGCGGGGCTCGAGCAGGGCTGGGAAGAAGCTGCCCTGGCGGAGCTTGGGGATGGCCAGCTCGACGTCGCCGGCCTTGGTCGACAGCAGCCGGGAGCGGCTGCCGTTGCGGTGGGTGGTGCGGGTCTCGGTGCGCTCGTAGCGGGCGGCGCCGATCACCTGCGGCGGCCTCCAGGTCGATCAGCGCCTGCAGCACGAGCTGCATCGCCTCGCGCATGAAGTCGAGATCTCCGCCCGAGCGGAGCGCGTCGAGCAGCTCGGTCAGGGCAGACTGGTCAAGGGCCATCGTGGCGTTCTCCTTCGTGAACCCGGCAAGGAACACGTCGAAGA
>CAWDDV010000013.1:0-85913 GCA_963801205.1 uncultured Acidimicrobiia bacterium | reverse complement strand
ACAGGGGCGCCGACGCGTCGCCGCTGATCGAGAACGCGACCGAATCCGGGCAGGGCTCGCTCACGGCGATCGGTTCCGGCAACACGAGCGGACCCGAACCGACCGTTGGCTGGACGAACAACGTCGTGGCCGGCAGCAATCCCGTGACCGCCGACCCAGCGTCGGGCACGCCTTCGATCGTGATGGTCGACGAACCGGGTACCCCGGTCGCCGACTCGATCGAGGAGCTCGTCGTGGAGGACGCACCGCAACCGGCGCAGATCAGATCGGCGCTGCGAGCCAGCGACGCACCATGGATTGACGCCTCACGTCGACGACCGGTTCCCCACCCGTGCAGATTGCCCGGTATCGGCGTCCCGGCACAATCGACAGCAGTGACGTCATCCAGATTTCGACCGCTGTTCGGCCCCCCAACTGCACAGAACGAATGCCTGCAGTCGCTCGCAGAACTCTGTTATCGCCGGCGGGCGGACCTGCGAGGACGAATCTCCGGATCTCGAATCTCGCAGATCGGGCGCCCCTGATTGAGCACCGCCGGCTCGATCAGGGGCAGCCCCGCTCCCTGTGTGGCGAGACCCGAGCCCGGGAGCGCCGACTACTTCTTGGCCTTGGATTCGTTCAGTGCAACGGCGCCGAGGGCCTTCAACGCCTTCTGTCGATCGCCTCGCCTTCGTGGAAGTCGATCGCACGCCGCGTGTTGCCCTCGAGGCTGGCGTTGAACAGGCCCGAGGGATCGTCGAGCGCGGCGCCCTTGGCGAACGTCACCTTGACGACCTCCTTGTAGGTCTCGCCCGTGCAGATCATGCCGTCGTGCGTACCACACCGGGACGCCGCGCCACTTCCACTCCTCGACGACGTCGGGATAGGCTTCCTTGATCAGGCGCGGAGCCGGCCGAGCATCTCGCCCCGCCAGTCGCCGAGCTCCTCGATCCTGGCGTCGATCAGCTCCGAAGGGGACCTGCTGTCCTGCGACCCGTTCTTCGCCATGCGCTCGTTTCTTCCTTCGTCCGGAGGCCGGCGCAGACCACGTCACGCCACCGGGCCGACTCTACCGATCGTCGGTTGTCGGGCGTGTTGCCGCACGAAGCTCTCAGGTGAGGAGCTGTGCTCGCGTTCAGGCGAAGGCCGGCAGTGCCTGTAAATTCGTCAGCGTCAGATGATCGTGGTCGGCGCAGCGTTGACAGATGGCGACGAACCCGAGCACCGGGTGCCGGCTCGTCCCGTCGGCCGGGAGATCGCAGTACCGGTGCCAGGCGCACAGCATCTCCGCTCGCAGCTGGCGGGCGAAATCGGTGACCGTGGCGCCCAGTGCTCGGCTGTCTGGCTGGGAGATTGTGTCGTTCATGTGCGGTCCGTCGTGTTCGTGTCAACTGCTACTCCTGTATCGTAAACTACGTGTCAAGTCCCCAGCTAGCAGGCCATCTTCATCGAGTGCTCTGCACGCACGGGGGCGCGATCAGCGTGTTATCTCCATCTCCGTGGCCGAGACGCCGGTTCGCTGCACTGGATCAGCCGCTACTGTCCTGTCCCGATGTGTGGTCGCTTCGTCTCCGCCTCCTCGCCGGAGCGGATCGCCGCGTACTTCGGCGCCGAGACCAACGTCGAGACGCTCGGCGAGAACTTCAACGTCGCGCCGACCAACGACGTCTACGGCGTCGTCGCGAGCCACGACGGCAAGCTCGAGGTCGCAGGTCTTCCACTGGGGCTTGTGCCGGTGTGGGCCAAGGAGCGCAAGATCGGCTCGAAGATGATCAACGCCCGGGCCGAGACGATCGCCGAGAAGCCGGCCTTCAAGGCCGTCTTCAAGAAGCACCGCTGCATCATCCCGATGGACGGCTTCTACGAGTGGGCGGCAGGGCGTCGAAGGCGGCCCGGTCACCAAGGCCGGCAAGCCGCCAAGCAACCGACTTCATCCACCGCGTCGACGGCGAGCCGCTGGCCGTCGCCGGGCTGTGGGCGGCGTGGAAGGACCAAGTCGCGAGGGCGCCGACGCGCCGTGGCTGCACAGCTCCACGGTGGTCACCACGCAGCGCCAACGGCACGATGTCGGCGATCCACGACCGGATGCCGGTGATCCTGCCCAAGGCGATGTGGCAGCGTGGCTCGACCCGACCAACCAGAACATCGACATGCTCTCGAAGCTGCTCGTGCCGGCACCCGACGACCTGCTGACGATGCACCCGGTTCGACCGAGGTCAACAACGTCCGCAACAAGGGCGCCGAGCTGATCGAGCCGCACGAGGCGCCGGGGCAGGACGCTGCTCGACTGCCACGACTGCGATCAGCGACGACAGCTGGCGTCGGCCGAGAGCGCGGCGCGGATCGTCTCCGCGGCCGGCTCGAGGTCGTCGGGTCGACGGACGTCGGCGGCGTTGGCGAAGGACAGCTCGCGACATGTGGTCGGTGGGGATCACGTGGATGTGCGCGTGCGGCACCTCGTAGCCGGCGATGATCACGCCCGACCCGTGCGGAGCAGAAGGCCGCCTTCTGGGCGTCGCCGATCCGGTGCGTCACGCGAACAGGTGCGCCACCAGCTCGGGTGGGCGTCGACCCAGTGGTCGACCTCCTCGATCGGCACGACCAGCGCGTGCCCGAGCGCCATCGGGTTGATCGACATGAACGCCACGCACCGGTCGTCACGCCGGACGAACGTGCCGGGATCTCGCCGTCGATGATCCGGGTGAAGATCGTCGCCATGCGGGCAATCTAGAGTGCGCCGTCTCGTCGTTGCGATCGGTGTCATTGAGCATGCACAGGTATTGAAGTCGAGTCCGACTGGGTCGACTCGGTCGTGCGACGAGACTCACGACTAGGTTTCGCCCTCGTGTCCGAGATGCGCATCGATCCAATTGGCACACGTGTGCACGTCGTCGGCGATCGACAGGCGCGGCCGAATCATCCGTCCACGGGGTGCCCGTTCTGTGTCGGCGGGCTCGAGGCGCCGACCGACTACGACGTGCGCTGGTTCCCGAATCGCTGGCCGGCGATGGACGGTGAACGGTGTGAGGTCGTGCTGTACACGCCTACCCACGACGCCAGCTTCTCGTCGCTCGGAATTGGCGATGCGCGCAAAGGTGATCGACCTCTGGGCCGACAGAACCGCCCGGCTCGGGGCCCGCGACGATGTCGACTACGTGCTCGTCTTCGAAAACCGTGGGCGCGAGGTGGGGGCGACGATCGCGCATCCGCATTGCCAGATATACGCATTCGACCACGTGCCGAGCCGACAGTCGTGCCGGCTCAGTGCCGGGGTGGGCGCCGTCCGGTTGGCCGGACGACGCGAACGTTGGAAGCGCTAACGGTCGTCGAAACCGACGGATGGCGAGCCTGGGTGCCGTCGGCACCGACGTTCCCGATCTCGGTCCTGGGATCGCCCCGCTCGAGCGAATCGCCGACCTGCCGTCGATGGTCGGAGGCGCACGCCATGCGCTGGGCGACCGGCACTCGGGGATGTAGGGCTCCGGCTCCAGCTCAGGCGACCTTGCCGATGGCGCTGAGCACCCGCTGGCGGAGGTCCTCGATGCCCAGTCCCCGGCGGGTCAGGACCATGGCCGCCAGGCCCTCGCCTTCCCGGAGCAGGCCCAGGAGGATGTGCTCGGTGCCGATGTAGTTGTGGCGCAGGTGGAGCGCCTCCCGCAGGGACAGCTCCAGGACCTTCTTGCTCCGGGGAGTGAAGGGGAGGTGGTCGCGGAAGGGCAGCATCGACCCCGAGCACGGCGTCCCCCGGTGGCGGGGCCGGCGGAACTGCACCCGCCGGCGGCGACTGCGCCGGTTGGCCAGCTCGAGCGCCCCCGGGCCGAACGACTCCTCGATACGCTCCCGGATGGAGTCCACGTCGATACCGATGGCCCGCAGGGCGTCGGCATCGGCCGGGGCGACCAGGTCGCCGGGGCCGGCCGAAGCGGCGGCGCCCTCGCCGACGATGCCGAGCACGTCCGAGCGGACGTCGGGCAGGGAGACGCCGGCTGCGATGAGCACGCACGCCGCGATCCCCTGTTCCTCCCGGATCAGGGCCAGGAGGAGGTGCTCGGTACCGACGTAGCCGTGTCCCAGGGATCGGGCCTCCTCCTGGGCGTACATGACCACGTGGCGGGCCGGTCGGTGAACCGTTCGAACATGTCACGCCCCCCGGTGCTTCTTGTGGACGGCCTGGCGGCTGACCCCGAGGGCGGAGGCGATCTGCTGCCACGACCACCCCTGGTCGCGGGCGTTGCCCACCTGGAGGGTCTCGAGGGTCTCCAACAGCCGACGGAGGGCGGCCACCGCCCGGAGCCCGACGACCGGGTCGCGGCTGCCGGCGTCGGCAGCCAGCTTCGTCGCTTCGCTCATGGCCGTCATCCTACGTTGACCGCGCCGGCTATGTCAACTTCGATTGACGAAGGGGCCAGCCGGCCCCGCGTCCTACCGGGTCATGCCCTGGGGAAGCTTTTGCGCCGCCTGATCCACCGCCTGCTTGGCGACGGCCGAGGTGGCCGCCCGTAGCTGGGGCGAGGTGAACAGGCTCGTCAGCTCGTCGACCGCCATGGCCACCAGGACGTCGCGGACGGCGGGAGATGCCCGTCGAGGATCGGCGAGGGCGGCCCAGAGGCTCAGGCGCAACGGGCCCAGGGGTCGACGGGCTGGGGCTTGCCGCCGACGACGATGACTCCCCCGCCGTCCTGGATGACACCGAAGATGATCGTTGCCACGGCGACCCATTTCGAGAGGTCGATCGGGTCCCGGGGGCAATCGGCCGGGTCCCACACCGCCAGCTCTTCCCGGATGGCTCGCTGGCACGCAGCGCAGAACGGGTGTCCGAGTTTGCGCATCTTGCAGTCGAACTGGGGCCGGTAGAGCCCGCAGTGGTAGTAGCCGGCGCCCTCGAACGTGCCCACCGTCGACGCCGTCACGGGGTTGGGCTGGGTATCGCATCCGGAACAGTCCGGATTGCTGGTCGTGGGCAACGTCGCCGTGGTCAGCAGGTCGGCCCACTTCAAGGCCGCGTGCTGCGAGGCGGTCACGTTCGGGGCAATGGGCTCGCCCCCGGGCCAGTGGTCGTGGCCCGTCTCGTCCGTGTCACAGCCTTCGTAGTACTCGTACTCGTCGGCCAGGTGAAAGATGGAGTGGCCCATCTCGTGGAGCAGGATCTCCCGCCAGTCGACGGGCGTGCCGTCGTCCTTGGCGGTGGCGTTGGCCGACACGCCGACCTGCCCGCCCGTGCCTCCGTAGATCGGTGAGTTCACGATCACCTGGGCCGAGTGGTAGGCCGGCAGCAGGTCCTCGACCACCGTCATCACCAATGCCGTGTTCACCGTGAGCGCGCGGCGGACCGGGGGGGTGCCGCTGCAGTAGCGGGCGTCGAAGAAGGTGTCACGGACGGCCCCCGTCCCACCGCAGCCCTTGGGGTCGTCCGCCCCGCTCTCGGCGGACGCCACGTCGAGCCGGAAGATGTTGAATGCGCACTTGTACTCGTTGAACGGTTCGGTGGCGAACAGACCGTTGACGAAATGCTGGCAGTCGGCCGCGAACGTGCCGAGCTCGCTCTCGCGATAGCCCTCGGCCACGAGGACGAGGTTGAAGCGCTCGTCGGTGGGGCCGTTGGAATAGATCTCGGTAATCCCTTTGACCACGCCGGCGCCCATCTCAGTAGTCCTCGGCGGCGTCGGGATCGATCTCGAAGCTGATCAGTTCCGGGGCAGACTCCGGGCTCGGATGCCGCTGCTGCGCGTTGTACACGTGCACGGCGCGAGCCGTCTCGATGTCGGGCACGACGACCGAGAACACGCCGGGCGGCCCGGGCGACGCCACCCGGGAGAGCCGTTCCCCGTCGGCGGCCGGTGCCTCCAGATCCCCCGGCCACGGCTGTTCGACGGCGTGGCGGTAGACCGTCCGTCCGTCGAAGTCCCGCAGTTCCACCCACCACCCGCGCTCGTCGGGATTGGGCGTGAGCCGCTGGGAGGCAGGAGCGAGCATCGCCACCCGGCGAATCCGCATGACGGAGGCAGTGCCGCCCCGAAGATCGATGAAGAACCGTACCGAGCGCCCCTTCATCGCCACCCTCCTTTGGCTTCGGTGTCCGCCCGCCCGCCGTGGACGACCGACCCGCCGTGGTCCTGGCGGGAGTGTACGTCGGCAGGACGCGCCCGGTCAGACCTCGGCCGTCTCCCGGTCGTCGCGGTAGACGTCGTAGGCGGCGGTGTACTCCATCACCCGAGCCACCTCGGAGATGAGGGACTCGTCCCAGCCGGCGCGTCGCAGCAGGTGGAAGCCCATCTCCATGCCCGACGTGATCCCGCCGGCCGTGATGATGCGGCCGGCGTCGACCACCCGGGCCCGGCTGATACGGGCGTTGGGGGCGATGTCGGCCAGGCGGTCGAGGGGGACCTTGCCGTTGGGGCCCGACTCCACCCGGTCGGGCTCCTTGCGGTTGGTGGCGGGCAGCCCGTCGAGCAGGCCCATCGCCCCGTAGACCCACGAGCCGGTGCAGACGCTGGTGAGCAGGGTCGTCTCCGGCAGGGACCGGATGTAGTGGCGGAGGCGGCGGTTGTAGACCTCGGTACGCGTCCCGAAGCCGCCCGGGATGAGGAACGCGTCCATCGCCGGCTGGTCGGCGAACGAGTAGTTGGGCAGGACGGTGAACCCGGCCTGGGCCTGCACCGGCCGGTTGGAGTCGGCGATGAGGAAGGCGTCGAGCTCGGGGTCGAAGCGGCGGGCCACCGAGAACACTCCATGGGGAGCGGCGAAGTCGACGATCTCGGCGTCCTTGAAGACGTAGATCCCGAGCCGGAACCCGGGGATGCGGGGGGTGACCATGACTCCCATCTGAGCACGGCGTAGCCTTTTTGGCGGGGCGGCGCGGGGGCGCCGGACGGAAGGGGAGGCGGTTTCAGTGCGTCGACGGGCGATTCGCGGACGTGTCGTGGCGGTTTGCTGTCTCATCGGCGTGCTCGGGCTGCCCGGACAGCCGGCATCGGCGTCGGCGGCGCCGATGGTCGACCGGTCGGCCGACCCCGACGTCATCGCCCAGAGGGGCGAGCTGCTCCGCCAGCGGCTCGGCTCCTCCTTCGCCGAGTACTGGTTCGACGATGCCAGCAGCCAGCTCGCCGTCGGCATCACAGACGCCCGCCAGGCCGCGGTCGCCCGGGCCCTCGGGGCCGACCCCCGGGTCGTCACCCGCAACGCCGATGCCCTGGCGGCGGCCATGGCCCGCCTCGACGCCCTATCGGCGAACGTCCCGGCGTCGGTCACCGGCTGGTACGTCGACGTCACCACCAACTCGGTGGTGGTGTCCGTGCTCGGGTCCGACCCGGCCGGGGCCGCCTTCGCCGCCGCCGCCGGGGACGGCGTCCGCATCGAGCAGGTAGCGGAGGCTCCCGTCCTCTACTGGTCGATCATCGGCGGCCAGGCCATCACGGTCAGCGGGTCACGGTGCTCGGCCGGGTTCAATGCCCGCAGCCCCGCCGGCGTCCGATACGTGATCACCGCCGGCCACTGCACGAACCTCGGCACCAACTGGAACGGGACCGGCGGCACCATCGGTACCCGGGCCGGGACGTCGTTCCCCGGCAACGACTACGGGATCATCCGGGTGACGACTCCGCCGCCGCCTCGACCGCCCTCGTCGACCGCTACGGGATCCTGTCGGACGTCACCGTCGCCGGGTCGACCGCGGCCGCAGTGGGGGCCCTGGTCTGCCGGTCGGGCTCGACGACGGGATGGCGTTGCGGGATCGTCCAGAGCAAGAACCAGACCGTGAACTACGGCGGCGGCAACATCGTGTCCGGCCTGACCCGCACCAACGCCTGCGCCCAGCCGGGCGACTCCGGCGGCTCGTTCGTCACCCAACCGCTGCTGTCGACGAAGGTCCAGGCCCAGGGCGTGACGTCGGGCGGTTCGGGGAACTGCTCGCTCGGCGGCACCACGTTCTTCCAGCCGGTCGCCGAGATCCTGTCCGTCTATGGGGTCAGCCTCTACACCGGGTAAGCGGCACCGTCGGCGTCCGGCGCATGCCAGGATGGGGGCCGACGAGGAGGTGCCATGACACTCATCGACATCGAGCGGCCCGCAGTGGTCGACGACGACGCCGTCCTGGCGGTGCCCGCCGCACCCGCCACGGACGCGATCGCCACCGTCCCCCGGCCCCGGCCGGAGCGCCGCCGCTTGTTCGCCGACCTGACCGGTGGCATGCACCGGAAGTGGGGCGTCGCCCTGGTCGTGGCCTGGGTGGTCGTGATCGCCGTCGGCCTGGCCGTCGAGCCCGCGCCCGCCAACCCGGACGCGGCCCCGCCCCTGATCGCCGACCTCCTCAGCACGGTCCTCATGGGCACCTGGGGCGCCATGGCCGCGGGCATCTTCCAGGGTCGTCGTTTCGCGGCCGCCGCCTCCTTCGGCGGCGCCGTCGTCCTCCTCGGCCTCACCATGGGGTGCCCGCTGAGCGGTCACCACGGGGGCATCGGTACCTGGTGGGGCGTGCAGCTGCTGGGCGCGGGCGCCTTGATCGCCCTCAGCGGGAAGGCCCTGCGCAGGTCGTAGCGCGGACTCAGCGCCCGAAGGAGTTCACGGTCTGACCTGAGTCCACCGCGGTCGACCCCTTCCCCTGACCCTTGGGGGCGCTGACGGCCCAGGTGCCCGCGGAGGTGCCGCCCTTGCCGTCGCTGACGACGTAGGCGATCTTGTACACCCGTCCGTCGCCGGAGCCCCCTCGCTCGGCGCGGAGTGAGATCTGGCTGGGCGTCGGGCCGGCGACCGCGTCGGGGCCGGTGTCGCCGTCCCCCTGGCCGTTGACGGGCTCGTCCTGGGTGACGCCGGTGACCGTGATCGTCACCGCGTCACCGTCGACGTCGGCGCCACCCGTCAGCTTGACGAGCTGGAGCTTGTGGTTCGGGGGCGAAAGGGTGGTGACGTCACCCTTCACGCTGGCGCAGGTCGGAGGGTCGTTGACCGCTCCGACTGCGATGGCGACGGTCGCCGGCTCGGAAATAGCCGTGCCGTCGGTGGCCGTGTAGGTGAAGGAGTCGGTGCCGTTGAAGTTGGCCGACGAGGTGTAGGTGAGGGCGCCGTCGGCGGCGAGGTTGAGGGAGCCGTGGGTCGGACCGGTCACTACTGCGGCCGAGAGGCTGTCGAGGTCCGCGTCCTGGTCGTTGGCGAGCACTCCGGGAGCGGCGACGTGGAGGGCCACGTCCTCGTTGGTCGAGTAGCCGTCGTCGGTCGCCTGCGGAGCGCGGTTGGGGACGACGAGCGGCTCCATCACCGCGAACGGGGAAAGGCTGGTGGTCTCGCCACAGACGATGTTCGCGTCGGTGTCGAGGGTGGTGGTGATGTCCTCGAACCCGCTGCCGGCGTCGTGCATGAGAACGAGCGAGCCCTCCGACGCCGGGTTCGTCAACTCGGTTTCGTCGTAATGGATGCACACGGTGATGACGCCGTCGTACTCAGCCGTCGTGTCGATGTCCCAGTACCGGGCGTCGCCGTCGAGGGTGACGATCTGGTACCCCGTCGGCGGCGCCGGCCCGAACCCGCTCTCGACCACGATGGTGTTCCCCCCGGTCGTCACGGTGTCGAAGGTGAGCCCCACCCCGCCCGGTGTGGCCAGACCCCCGCTGAGTTCAACCTCGACGTCGGTCCCCACCTGGGTCGTTCCAAAGTCCACGTCCGTCGTCTGACCGGCAACGACGTCGAAGCTGAAGGTCCCGACGAAGCCCGACGGCGTCTGGACGTTGGCGGTCCGGGGTCCCGGCGGGAAGTAGCTGGAGAACACGCCCGATCCGTCGCCTGGCCAGTACCCACATCCGAAGTTGTCTTCCAGCCGGAAGTCGGGCACGGCCACGCCGTTGACCGTGATCCCACCGACGACTCGGCCTGCGGTGGGGGTGATGTCGATGTCAGCGCTCGTCGTTACGCCTGCCACGACCTCGATCTGACTTTCCCCGAGCTTGAAGTTGTCGCCACCGGGACAGTGGTTGGTGTAGACGCCGAACGTGTAGGTGCCCGGCTGGAGGGTTTCGAGGTTGAAGCTGCCGTCCTCGTTCACCTGGCGATTGAGCAGCCCCGGGACGTAGAGGTAGACCCTTTGGTTGGGGTTCGAGATCGGATCGCCGTCCCAGGTGACTGATCCCTGCAGCGCTCCGACAGGAAAGTCGATCGGCCCGACGTCCGTCGTCTGACCGGCAACGACGTCGAAGCTGAAGGTCCCGACGAAGCCCGACGGCGTCTGGACGTTGGCGGTCCGGGGTCCCGGCGGGAAGTAGCTGGAGAACACGCCCGATCCGTCGCCTGGCCAGTACCCACATCCGAAGTTGTCTTCCAGCCGGAAGTCGGGCACGGCCACGCCGTTGACCGTGATCCCACCGACGACTCGGCCTGCGGTGGGGGTGATGTCGATGTCAGCGCTCGTCGTTACGCCTGCCACGACCTCGATCTGACTTTCCCCGAGCTTGAAGTTGTCGCCACCGGGACAGTGGTTGGTGTAGACGCCGAACGTGTAGGTGCCCGGCTGGAGGGTTTCGAGGTTGAAGCTGCCGTCCTCGTTCACCTGGCGATTGAGCAGCCCCGGGACGTAGAGGTAGACCCTTTGGTTGGGGTTCGAGATCGGATCGCCGTCCCAGGTGACTGATCCCTGCAGCGCTCCGACAGGAAAGTCGATCGGCCCGACGTCCGTCGTCTGACCGGCAACGACGTCGAAGCTGAAGGTCCCGACGAAGCCCGACGGCGTCTGGACGTTGGCGGTCCGGGGTCCCGGCGGGAAGTAGCTGGAGAACACGCCCGATCCGTCGCCTGGCCAGTACCCACATCCGAAGTTGTCTTCCAGCCGGAAGTCGGGCACGGCCACGCCGTTGACCGTGATCCCACCGACGACTCGGCCTGCGGTGGGGGTGATGTCGATGTCAGCGCTCGTCGTTACGCCTGCCACGACCTCGATCTGACTTTCCCCGAGCTTGAAGTTGTCGCCACCGGGACAGTGGTTGGTGTAGACGCCGAACGTGTAGGTGCCCGGCTGGAGGGTTTCGAGGTTGAAGCTGCCGTCCTCGTTCACCTGGCGATTGAGCAGCCCCGGGACGTAGAGGTAGACCCTTTGGTTGGGGTTCGAGATCGGATCGCCGTCCCAGGTGACTGATCCCTGCAGCGCTCCGACAGGAAAGTCGATGGCTTGGGCGCCTGTGACCGCCAAGGCCGACGCGACGAGGACGGCTGCCAGTACGAGTCGAGCGCGATGCACGTTGGTTCCCCCCACCTGGGCCGTGACCTCCGGCCGCCGATCCGATCAGACCCAGGGCGTCCCGCCAGTCAGGAACCGCCTGTGCGGGGAATGTAGCTCAGCCGCCGTTGGCGGAGAAGTGCTGGTAGTCGGGGTTGGACCAAACGCCACCCCAGCCCCATCCCACCGTCTCGAAGGCCTCGACCAGGACGCCGCCGGCCACGGCCATGCCCGAGCGGTAGGCGGAGCGGTCGAGGAACTCGGCGCCCGCCGGGGGCAGGACCCGGCCGGAGAGGATGTAGGGGTTCTCGATCGGGTTGACGTCGATCGCCAGCCCGTAGGCGTGGTTCGACCAGTGGGGCGGGCCTTCGGCGACCGCCGGCCGGCAGTTGAAGCCGGAGGTGTTGTCGACGGCCATGGAGGCGTCGTCGTCGCTGCCGAACACGTCGACCGGCTCCATCCGGCGAATGGGGAAGCGCTCGTCGTAGAGGATACGGAAGACCTCGAGGATGGCGGCGGTGACGCTCGCCGCCACCACGATCGACCCGCCGTGGGGCTGGTCGTCGAAGCCCCAGTAGGAGACCCGGAGGAGGCGCAGGTCGTCGGGGGCGACGGGACATCCGGGACGCCACGACGACCCCAGGTCGGCCGCCGTCACCGGCGAGACCGAGCCGGTGAACGTTGGTCCCGGCATTGCGGCGACGGTAGTCGTGGGTGCCGCCGTCGTGACCAGCGTCGTCGTGGCCGGGGCCGTGGTGGGCGGGGCCGTGGTGGGCGGGGCGGTGGAGGAGACAGCCGTCGTGCCCGAAGCGGTGGTGGGCTCGGTCGAGCCAGAGCACGCCCCGACGACGGCCACCACGACGGTGAGCGCCACCGCCCGGCCCCGCGCGGTCCGGCAGGCAGCCACGACTGCCTACGGTAGCGAGGTGGCCGGTCGTCGCAGCCGTCACCTCCCCTGGCTGGGGACGCTTCTGCTGGTGGTCCTCGCCGCCTGTGGGTCGGACGGCCCGACGGTGGCGTCGACCACGACCTCCACCGTCGTATCGACCACGGCGGGGCCCACCACGATGTCGCCGGCCACGACGACGACCGTCCCAACCACCGAGCCGGCCGCCACCCAGTCGCCCACGACCGACGCCCCCGCCACCACGCTCCCCCCGGAAGCTCGATCGGGTGGGCTCGGCCGGGCAAGTCGTGATCGTCACCGCCGACGCCTACGGCGCGACCACCGCCGTCCTCACCACGTGGCAGCGGGCGGGTGGCGGGTGGGAGCCCGTCCACGGCCCGTGGACGGGCCAGGTCGGCTACGCCGGGTTCGCCCCTCCCGGCGAGAAGCGGGAGGGCGACGGGCGGACGCCGTCGGGGACCTACGGGTTCGACTTCCTCTTCGGCATCGAGCCCGACCCCGGCGTGGCCATGCCCTACCGGCAAGTGACCGGGCCGTCGATCGTGTGGGACGACGTCCCCTCCAGCCCGTCCTACAACCAGTGGGTCGACGGCGGCCAGGGCGAGCCCATGCACGTGTCCCCCGTCTACGACTACGGGGCCGTCATCGACTACAACGCCGACCGCACCCCCGGACTGGGCTCGGCCATCTTCCTGCACGTGTCCACCGGCCGGCCTACCGCCGGGTGCGTGTCCCTGCCCGTCGACCAGTTGCTCGACGTCCTCCGCTGGCTCGACCCCGCCCGGGGGCCGGTGATCGTGATGGGCGTGGCGTGACCCGGCCGCGGTCCAACGAGCCCGAGCGATTGCCACCGGTGGTCCCTGCCCGGGGCCATCCACGCCGGACGGGGCGGGCCGTGGGAGTCGTCCTCCTCTCGCTCCTCGCCCTCGTCGGGTGCCGCAGCGGGACCAGTGACGAACGCACGGCCGAGCCCGCTCGGCCCACCACGTCCGTGACCCCCGCACCGGACGCGATCACGGTCGGTCGGGACGCGTGGATCGACGTGGCCGTCGCCACCCTGTGGGCCGAGCCCGACCAGGCCCGACCCCTCGACGCCCCCTCCCTGACCAACCCGGTCGACATCGACGGGTGGCTGGCGGCCATGACCGTCGACGACCGGCGGTGGCTGGTTGACCGCCTCGTCACCCAGGCCCTCTACGGCGACCGGGTGACCGTCGACGAGATCGCCGGCGACTGGGTCAGGGTGGTCGTTCTCCGCCAGCCGACCTCACTCGATCCCCGGGGCTACCCCGGGTGGCTGCCGTCGACCCAGCTCACGACGGTCGGCCCGGCTGCCGGGGCTCGGGGCGACGCCGTCGTCAACCAGCCCTCGGCCTCCCTCCAGATCGACGACGGCCGAAAGCTCGAGGTCAGCTTCAACACCCGCCTGCCGGTGATCGGCGTCACCGAGGACCAGGTGACGGTCTCCGTCCCCGGCGGACGCGTGGGTCGGCTGTCGACGGCGGCCGTCGACACCGGCGCCGTGCCCGCCACCAGCGAGGACGTGGCGCGGTCGGCCCAGCTCTTCACCGGGATCGACTACCTGTGGGCGGGCACGTCGGCCGCCGGCTGGGACTGCTCCGGCCTCACGTCCACCGTCTACGCCGCCCACGGGGTCGTCATCCCCCGCGACGCCCACGACCAGGCGGCGGCCGGCACCCCCGTCGAACGCGACGACCTCCGTCCCGGCGACCTGCTCTTCTTCGGCGCCGACAGCGTCACCCACGTGGGGATGTACGTCGGCGACGGGCGCATGATCCAGGCTCCCGCCACCGGCCGGCAGGTGGAGACGGTATCGATCGATACCCCCGGGGTGGCCGACCGGTTCCTGGCGGCGCGCCGATACCTGCCGCAAGCCGCCTAGCCTCGGCCCCATGGCCCCGCAGTTCATCTACACCATGCGCGACCTCCGTCGCTTCTATCCGCCCGACCGCGAAGTCCTCAAGGGCATCAACATCTCCATGTACCCGGGCGCCAAGATCGGCGTGATCGGGTCCAACGGATCGGGCAAGTCGTCCCTCCTGCGCATCATGGCGGGCGAGGACGACGGCTACACCGGCGAGGCCCGCCTCACCCCCGGGTTCACCGTCGGCCACCTGGCCCAGGAGCCGAGGCTGGACGAGTCCCTCGACGTGATCGGCAACGTCACCATGGGCGTGGGCGAGATCAAGGCCGTCCTCGACCGCTACAACGCGGTGTGCGAGGCCATGGGCGATCCCGACGCCGACTTCGACAAGCTGCTGGCCGAGCAGTCCGACCTGCAGGACAAGATCGACGCCGCCGACGCGTGGGACCTCGACCGCACCCTCGACATCGCCATGGACGCCCTACGGGTCCCGCCGGGCGACGCCGACGTCTCGACCCTCTCCGGTGGCGAGCGGCGACGGGTCGCCCTGTGCCGGCTGCTCCTGTCCCGGCCCGACATGCTCCTGCTCGACGAGCCGACCAACCACCTCGACGCCGAGTCGGTGGCGTGGCTGGAGCGGTTCCTGTCCGAGTACCCGGGGACCGTGGTGGCCGTCACCCACGACCGCTACTTCCTCGACAACGTGGCCGGCTGGATCCTCGAGCTGGACCGGGGCGCCGGCATCCCGTGGGAGGGCAACTACTCGTCGTGGCTGGCGCAGAAGCAGGCCCGCCTCGCTCGGGAGGAGAAGTCGGACTCCGCCCGCCAGCGGACCCTCGCCCGGGAGCTGGAGTGGGTGCAGATGTCGCCCCGCGCCCGCCAGGCCAAGGGCAAGGCCCGGCTCACGTCCTACGAGAAGCTGGTGGCGGAGGCGGAGGCCGGTCCCGACCGGGCCGAGAAGCTGGAGATCTCCATCCCCCCCGGCCCCCGGCTGGGCGACGTGGTGGTCGAGGCGGAGGACCTGGTCAAGGGCTACGGCGACCGCCTCCTCATCGACGGGCTGTCCTTCGGACTGCCGCCGGGCGGGATCGTCGGCGTCATCGGGGCCAACGGGGCGGGCAAGACCACCCTGTTCCGCATGATCGTGGGGGCGGAGAAGCCCGACGGCGGCGAGCTGACGGTGGGGGCGACCGTCAGGCTGGCCTACGTCGACCAGAGCCGGGACTCCCTCGACGCCAAGAAGACGGTGTACGAGGAGGCGACCGGCGGCGTCGACCGCATCGTGGTCGGGAACCGGGAGCTGCACGGGCGGGCCTACGTGGGCGGGCTGGGGTTCAAGGGGTCCGACCAGCAGAAGCTGGTGGGCGAGCTGTCGGGCGGCGAACGCAACCGGCTCCACCTGGCGAAGGTGCTGGTGGCGGGGGGCAACGTGCTGCTGCTGGACGAGCCCACCAACGACCTCGACGTCGACACCCTGCGGGCGCTGGAGGACGGTCTCCTCAACTTCCCCGGCTGCGCGGTGGTAATCAGCCACGACCGGTGGTTCCTCGACCGGGTGGCCACCCACATCCTCGCCTTCGAGGGTGACTCCGACGTGCGGTGGTTCGAGGGGTCGTACTCCGACTACGAGGCCGACCGCCACAAGCGCCTGGGCACCGAGGCCGACCAGCCTCACCGCATCAGGTACAAGCCGCTGCAGCGGGCCTGACCAGCCGGTCACCAGTCGGCGGCCGTCCCCGCCGAGGGCGAGCTTGCGGCGCAGCAACCTGACGCTCTTGCCGAGCTTGGCCAGCTTGATCGCCTTCGGGACGAGCGGCGAGGAGAGGACCACCACCAGCAACTCGAAGCGGTGGCCGTCGATCCACGCCCGCCGGTCGCGCAGGACGAACAACATCACCACCACCTCGACCAGGAACGTCAGCCACACGGCCCAGTGGCTGGCGGTCTCGACGGCGGCACGCATCCCATGGATGGGTCAGGTGCAGCGCGAGCAGCGGGAACACGGCCACGGCCGCCACCAGCACCGGCGCCCGCAGCCGCCCCTCCTAGAGCGCGCCACGCGGATCGTCTGTCGCAAGATCGGCCATCTGTCGGGCGCGACCGTACGCACCCGTCCGCGTTCGCCGCATGTCCCCGCCGACAGGGGACGTTCTCCGAAGCGATTCCGACGTGGGGTGTCGTTTCTGCTTCCGAAAGGCGGCGGACGACCCCCGGCGGGCCGCGCTCCGCCTCGGCCTAGAGCACCAGGTCGTCGTCCTCAAAGGGGTCGTTGGTGCGGAGTTCGGCGGCGGCGAACACGTCGAGGCCCACCACCGACAGCGCGTCCTCCAGGGCGGCCCGGGTGGCGCCGGCGAGGGGAAGGTCGGTCGGCGCCGGGAGTTCGAGCATGGCGGCCGCCACGACCAGCAGCTGGTCGTACCGGAGCGACTCCCAGTGGCGGGCCCGCTCCTTGCCCGGCCAGTCGGGGGAGGACGCAAACGAGTCCAGCCGTCGCCGCCGGACCCGGAGTCTCGAACGCCAGCCGGCGGAGCCTGACCGGGCCTCTCGTCGCTTCGTCGCCAAGCATGCTGAACGCTAACCGAGCGCGTCCGCCGCCACCCGGCTCACGGTTTGGCCGGCGGCGTGGCCACCTTGGCCGCGGCTGCCTTCTCCGCCGCCGCCTTCTCCGCGGCCGCTTTTTTCGGCCGCCGCCTTCTTGTCGGCCGCGGCCTTGTCCTCCGCCGCCTTGAGCGTGGCCCCCGCCACCAGGGGACGGCTGCCGGCGCTCTCCAGCCGCCGCCGTCCCTCCACCAGCTCGAAGTGCATGGTGTCGGACTGGCCTGCCCAGGCCACGCCGAGATCGAAGCCGTTGCTCACCATGGCCTTCATGAAGGCGAGGTTGAACCCGTGGGAGCCGCTCCACTTGCCCTCCTTGGCCTCTTTCTCGCCGCCGGTCTCCGCGTCCGGGGTGAAGAGGCCGCCGCCCTCGGTTCCGGACATCAGGCCCAGCAGCTGGGTGATGGCCGGGTTCCTGACGTCCTTGGCCTTGAAGACGAAGCCTTCGGCGTCGGTCAGCAGCCCGTCCTTGGCCCCTTTGAGCCGGAGCCATTTGATCTTCTGCTCCAGGAGGTCCGCCACCGCTGCTTCCCCCTTGGCTTTGGCCGCCTTGTCGGTGCCCCCACCCAGGGCGGTGACCTTCTCGGCCCGGTACGCCTTGCGGTCGGCGGCGTCCTTGGTGGTTCCCGTGATCTCGGCGATGAGGTCGGTGAGCGGCTTGGCCACCGGCGTCAGCTTGGTGGTGGCCGCCGTGACCCGAGCGGGCAGCTTGGCGACGGCGGTCTTGAGCGCGTTCACGCCCCCCTGGGTGATGGCCGCCGCCTTCACCGCCGGTAGCGGCTTGGGCTCGAGCTCCGCTCCCGGGAGGGCGGTCCCGAGCATGGTCTTGAGTGGCGCCAGGCTGGTGGCGACCGCCTCCGCCTTCGTCTTCACATCGTCCAGGTCGGTGACCCAGCCGGTGGCGGCGGCGGGCAGCTTGGCCGTCCCGGGCGAGGCCAGGAAGGCCCTGGCCGACTCGACCTTGGCCGCCAGGGCCAGCACCTCCTTGTGGATCGCCAGGACCTCGGCCAGGACCTGCTTGGCGGTCCGCTCCAGGACGACCTTCTTCCGGCCCAGGAGGGCCAGCTTCTTCCCCAGCTCCTCGAACCCGTAGGAACCGGTCAGCTTGTCGAGGTCGACGCCCTTGTCCTTGGCGATCTTGTCGATGACCGCGATCTCGGCGTCGAGCTTCTTCGTCCACGGCTCGAAGATCTCCTTGAGGCGGCCGGTGGCGTCCTTCTTCTTCTCCTCGAACATGGCGACGGCGGCGGTGAGGGCATTGGCCGCGGCCGTGATGGCTGCCTTGTTCCCGCGCCGCTTGGCCGCGTCCAGCGTCGCCTGGGCCCCGTTGACCGTGGCCCGGGCCGTCTCGACCTCCTTCAGGGGCGCCAGGCTGGTGGCCGACAGGTCGGACTTGAACTCGTCCGAGTCCTCGAGCAGGCGCTTGTACTCCTTCTCGAGCTGGTCGAGGAAGACCTTGGTCTCCTCGGGGGTCGCCTTGCCCTGGCCCATCTTCTCGATGAGGTCGAGCCGCTTGATCCCCGTCATCTTCAGGTCGAAGTGGGTCTTGCCCCCGGTGACCGTCTCGAACAGGGTGGCCAGCCGGGGGTCGGTGATGTGCGGGGCGGCGTAGGCCTTCCAGTCGATAGCGAAGCCGGTGGCGTGGGTGTACCAGCCCGGGCCCTTCCCCTCGGTGTGGAGGTGGTCGCCACGAAGCCCGAGGGCGACCGATGTCTGCGGCATCGGTGTCTTCTGAGCCTCGAGGGACGTCTTCACCGCCTGCAGCCGCTCTCGGGTGGAGACGTGGGCCCACAGCGGCCAGTTGGCGTCGTTGTCCATGGGCTTGATGTCCCGGAAGTGGGCTTCGGCCGCGTCGAAGCTGCCGAACAGCCACTTCATGGTGTGCATGAACGTGGTCCGGTTGGCGGTGCGCTGGTCCTGGAGCTGCTTCTGGCGGGCGGCGGTCTGCTGGCCCAAGAACTTCTCGGAGAAGGTGTCGATCTGGGTCTGGATGTGTTCGGGCAGCTCGGCGATCCAGGCGATGGGCGGGCCCGGCTCGGGGGCCTTCACCGGCGGGTCGGGTGCCTTCACCGGCGGCTTCGGGTCGGGCTGGCGGGCGACCACCAGCCGGCTCACCACCGCCTGGTTGCCGGCCCGTTGCTGCAGGTCGAGGACGTCGTCGTGGGCCATCGGCGGGCCCTTCGCCACCGCCCGCGACGACTGGGCGGCCCCGGTGGTGGCGGCGTGGGCCCGGGCTCCCTTCCGAGCGCTGGCGGTGCGTTGCACCCTTCGACCGCGTTCAACCACGACCGGCTCGCTCTCCCGCGGAAAGCATCGCCGGACACTACCGCCGGGCTACCCGAGAAGGTCGGCGTGGCGTTTAAGGGCGTACGTGCTACGGATAGAGCTTGCAGATCGGCACGGTCGCGCCGCGAATCGAGAACGACTCGCGAAGGCTGCCTTCGAGCGCTGCGGAGCGGCCCTCGACGCGGGTGACCACGATCCTGGCAGCTCTGCCGACATGGAGCGTGACCGACTCCAGGCTGCCGGCGAGGAGCGGGCCCGGAAGCTCGGGTATCACGATCACGTCCTTGCTCACCAGGTCGGCGAGCGCTTCCCGGTCTGCCTTCGTCAGGTCGTCCGTGGGCAGGAGCAGGTGATAGGGCCTGGTTGCGTTGTGCTCATCGGTGAGGACCTCGGCCGCCCTCCGCGCCCGATCCACGATCGACTGACCGGGACGAGGGCCGTCCGAGGGCGCATGCGCCATCGAGAGCACACCTGGGGCACCTCCAAGGCCGAACAGTAGGAGGCACCGCTCGGCGCTCGCCAAGGCGCTCCCCAGCTCAGCGACCTTCTCGTAAAGGGTGCCGCCGCCACCACCCCAGGGCGTGTTCCCGAGGTCGTCGCGGGATACGACGAGAGCCCGCTCGAACGTCCACATCGGCCGGGGATCGGCCTGGGAGACGACGATCCCGACCTTCGGTGCCCAGTCGGCTTCGCACTCGGCGTCCGGCTTCCCGACGTCGACCGCGGGTGTGGCCGCGTCGACCGATACGACCGTGACGAGTTTCCGGAGCGCGAGCTCGTCGGTGAAGCCCTTCTCGAACGACGCCGCGATCTTCGACCAGAGGCGTTCGAGCCGGCCGGTGACATCGTCCCGATCAAGAGGCATCAACCTTCTCCTTCTCCTCCTTCGGCAGGCTCCCAATGGCGCGTTCCAGATCGGGATGATCGTGAATAGACCGCAGATCGGGATCGCGGTGTACCCACGCCCGGGACGTCACCAACGGATCGCGATCGATGGATCGCGCAAGCAGGTCCAAGGCCCGCCTTTGGGCCACGGCTGGCGACGGTTTCGAAAGGCCCGCCCCCGCCGCCAGCGTGTACAGGCAGGCCAGGTTGTACAGACCACCCGCGGTAACTCGGGGTCTTCGAGCGACGCGGTCGGCTGAAGCGAGGATCGGGGCGATCTCGTTAGCGGCAGCGTCAGAGACCCCGCGCTCGATCAGCGCAAGGCGGAGATCCACGATCGCCAGGGCCGTCGTGACCGCGTCACGAAGGCTGCGACGACGCCGCGGGTCCCGAATGGCAGCCAGCCACCACGCCCGCTCGGCTTGGCGAAGGGAAGCGAGGAGCATCGTCGGGGTCGCGGTGTGCCGCCGGAGCCGTCGAAGCTCCCTGCGAGCGAGGAGGAGTAGCATCGCGGCCACTCGGGCCTCGGCGTCGGTCGTTGGCGGCCATGCCAGTTCGAGGTCGCGGGCTGCGTCGCCCGGAGATCGGTCGACCGTCTGCTGCCAGCGACGCGTGCGGCAAACGGCGTCCAACGCTCCGCTAGTGGTGAGGAGGCGGACGACCGCGGCGCGGGAGGCCAGGTCGCCCTTCCACCAGCCGCCGCTCGCCGATCCCCCATCGCTCGCCATCGAGAGGGCGGTGGCCACGCGGTAGCGCGCCCACACGAACCTCGGGTGCTGACGAGACGCTCCGAGATGGAGCTGGAGTGCCTCGACCCACCGACCACCCTGGCTGTAGCGGTGGCCGAGCTGCGACCGCGACAAGCCCGGCCGACGGGGCGTAGGCCCGCGCTCGTTCCAAGTCCGCGATCTGCTCGTCTGAGGTTGGCGGCTCCGGGCTCCGTGCCCGCTCTCCCGCGTCGCGGTACAAACGCAGTGCTCGCCCCGGCGCAGACCCGTCCCATCTTGCCCAGCCGGGGTTGAGCGCGGTGTAGTTCAGGACGTCGACCGCGACGCTGTCGGCGGCCTCGTCGATTGCTTCCTCGAGCGATTTCGCCTCGCCGACCAAGGACCGAAGGTACCTTCCCTCCCTGGTGGTGGTCAGCACCACCTCGATGCGGTGGCGGCCGTCGGTCTCCGAGTAAGAGGCTGCGGCGGTCACGCCGGGAACGGGGAAAACGGCCGCACGGACGACCTTAGCTACCGCGGCGATGGGTGCCACCGTCGGGTACACCGTCGTGTCCTTGAGGACTGTCGCCAGCTCGTCGACCGGTCCACCGCCCGGGATCGTGGATGGCTCGAACAGTTCGATCGCTTTGATCCGGGCCTTGAGCAGAAAGGTGAGCGTCTTGCTTTCGGGCGACTTCGAGGTGGCATCCCCTTTGGCGGAGTCCTCCTGCGCACCGCCTGCCTTTCCGGCCGCCGGATCGACGCTCGCGGCTGCGACCGTACCGGGGAGGTTGGCAATTTCGACATCGCTGACTGCGACCGGGGCGCCATACCGGACGTTGTTGACCACCTCGAGGTGTCGGTACCCGAAGAGCGCCGCGAGCCCGAGCAGCGCCCAGCCCAGATCACCCAGGCGTGCTTCTATCTCGTCGCCGACAACGGGCGACAACATCCCCGCAACGAAAGCGTCGGCTCCCGAGGTGACCAGCCGCTGCAGCTCGGTGGAGAGTGGAGGATCCGGAGAGGAGCTCGCGCTCTTACGAGCTTCCGCCAGGCCTTCGACGGCCCGCTCGACTACCGCACGGGCGGCGTCGTCCTGACTGCGACTCTCCCGCTCTCTCGTCCTCGCCTCGTCGAGCGCGGCCTCCAGGGGCGCCCGCCCAGCGGCGGATCCCTCGCCGCCGAGGAGTGCAAGCACGTCCGCCTGCTCGAGGGCTTGAGCCGCTCTCTCTCGGGCCTGCGTCATCGCCGCCAGCTGTTGACCGGAGCGCTTGGCGGCATCGCTCGCCGCCGCCAGCGCCTCCGCTCGCACCGCGACCAGCGCAGCCAGGACGGCCGCGTGCCGCCCTACCGGATTCTTGTCGGCATTCGGGAGCTTGATGAGGCTGTCCGATAGTTCCTCGCACTTCTCTGGGGTCGGGTCCTGCCCGCACAGCGACCCGAAGCTCGGATCTGAGCTGCGCCAGCGCCGTCGCGCTTGCGGTGCGGGCCTCGGCCTGCACCTTGGCGTGCCCGAGGGCACCCAGCGCGACGATCGCCACGATCCCGCCGATGACCACTGCGCCGCGCAACGTCGGCTTCCCGACCTGGTGGGCGATCCCGAGGAGGAGCGTGCCGAGCAGCACCGCCACGCCGAGCCAACGGAGCTCCGCTGGACTCCGCACCGACATGGCACCGGCGGCGCACGCCACCGATGCCAGAAATGCGAACCAGGCCCCGCTGAGCCAGTACCAGGAGATCAGCCCCGAGACCAGACAAGCGCCAAGCACAGCGGCGGCGACGACGAGGTCGGCCTGGATCAGGCCGATCACGACGGCCGATACGGCGATGGCCACGCCGGCGAGCGTGGCAGTCGTCGAACCGGGAAGGACCACGCAGCACAGAGCGACAAGAAGGACACCGGCGCCCCACACCAGCGCGGCCCGACGGTCCAGGTCCGCGAATCGTAAGGGGACGGCCAGCGCGACCGCGCAAGCCGTGGGGACGATGACCCACCACCGGGACGTGCCGGTCGCAAACGCGGCGGCGAGCGTCCAGAGCACCACGACGACACCCACGAGCCCAGCCTTCTCCCAAGGCTCGAATCCGGATCCCGCGGCGATTCCTGCGATGGCACCCGAGACGGCCAGGAGGATCACGACGACGGCGCGGGCGGGAACCTCGCGGGCCCCGGACAGCGTCGCCGCGCCGTCGGGTGGGTAATGCCACAAGCCGCCGCGTTCCTCGTGGGCCCTCTGCAGCAGGTACGCGAGCGGGACGAGTCCGGCCGAGGTGGCGGCGACGGCGACGAGCCCCGGCACACCCGGGTCGAAGGCGCCTGCTCCCAGGAACGCGGCAGCCGTGCCCAAGGACCACGTCATCCCGGTCCACCGTCCGCGAAGAGCGACACCCACCGTTGCCACCAGGGTGGACATTACGCCCAACCCGCCTCCGGCGCAGCGGCTGAAAGGCGGTGCCGGATCACGAGGCCGGCATCAGCCCAGGAGGTCAGCCAGCGCGTGCAGGAGGAGGCCGGCGGCACCGCCCACGACGGTGCCGTTGATGCGGACGTACTGCAGGTCGGGCCCCAGGAGCAGCTCCAGGCGGGACGCCGTCTCCTCCGCGTCCCAGCGGGCGATGGTGGAGCTGACCAGGCCCGCGATCTCGCCCTTGAAGTGGTCGACCACGTAGGTGACGAGGGCTTCCGCCATCGTCTCCACCCGGGAGGCCAGGGCGGGGTCGGCCTGCAGCTTGCGGCCGGCGGCGACGATGCCGTCGGCGACCCGGAGCCGGAGCCTGGAACCGGGGTCGGCGGCCTGGGCCCGGAGCTGGTCCTTGGCGTCCGACCACAGCTCGGCCACCCACCGTTGCAGCTCGGGCTGGTCGAGGAGGTCGCGCTTGATCCGCTCCCCCCGCTCCCGCAGCTCAGGCGACGTCTCCAGCTGCGACGCCAGCCTCGCCAGCCGGAGGTCGAGCTCCCGCCGCAGCTCGTGGCGGTGATCGCCCTCGATCTCGGCCAGCATCCCGCAGAACCCGTCCAGGACCCGGTCGAAGAGCTTGTTGTCCACCGCCCCGGGAATCCACCAGCGCGACTTCTTGCCCAGGCGGCCCCGGAGGTCGTTCCGGTGGTCCTCGATGTACCGGCGCAGGCTGCCCAGGGCCCGGTCGAGCACCTCGTCGTGGCGACCGTCGCGGGTGGCGAAACGCAGGGCCTGGCCGGCGAGGGGCGCCAGCGGCACCGCCTCCACCCGGTTGCGGACGACGCCCTCGATGGCCCGGTGGACGTCGTCGTCGCGCAGCACGTTCGCCACCGCCACCACCGCGTCGGCCACCTCCGCCGCCACCCGGGAGGCGTTGGCCGGCTCCGCCAGCCAGTCCGCCAGCCGCCCGACCACGCCCGCTCCCCGCAGCCGGGCCACGACCGCGTCCGGCGTGAGGAAGCTCTCCTGGATGAACTCCCCCAGGGTGGCCGCGAACTGGTCCTTGCGCGCCACCACGATGGCGGTGTGGGGGATGGGGAGGCCGAGGGGGTGGCGGAACAGGGCGGTGACCGCGAACCAGTCAGCCAGGCCCCCGACCATCGACGCGGCCGCGGTGGCCTGGAGGTAGTCGGCCCACGTGGAGTTGCCGCCCCAAATGCTGACCACGACGAACACCCCGCTGACCGCGGCCAACAGCGAGGTCGCCCGCCGCTTCGACGTCGCCAACTGCCGCCGCCGCGCCAACTCCGACCTCTCCCGCGGCGCCGGAGCCGTGCCCTCCGACCCCCCGTCGGGAGCACCGTCGGGAGCACCATCAGCCGTGTCGTCAGGAGCGTCGTCGGCCACGGCCCCGAGTCTGTCCGCGATCCGCCTGCCCCGCCGCCACCCCGGAGGGGCGCCTTTCCCCGCCGGCCGTGCCCCGCCGCCGTAGGCGGCCACTGCGGCGGGACGCAAGATGCCGGCGTCCCTCTGTCGAGGGAGGGCGGTGTACGCGAAGCTTTCGCCGGCATGGAGATCGTCCACGGGTTCGGGCTGATGGCGGTGGTCCTCACCGTGTCGGCCCTGCTGGCGGGGTTGGTGGAGCGGGCGCCCCTCACCTTCCCCATGCTCTTTCTCGCCCTCGGGTTCGGGTTGGCCGAGACCGACCTGCTCCGGATCAGCCCCCATTCCGAGGTCCTCGAGGGCGTCGCCATCTTCACCCTGGCCCTCGTCCTGTTCCTGGACGCGGTGAACCTGGAGATCGAGGAGGTCAGGGGCGACTGGCTGGTCCCGGCCCTGGCCTTGGGCCCGGCACCCTGCTCACCATCGGTGGCATCGCCGTCGCCGCATCCTGGCTGGTGGGCCTCGAACTGGTGCCGGCGCTCCTGGTGGGGGCGGTGCTCTCGTCGACCGACCCCGTGGTGCTGCGCGACGTCATCCGCGACCGGCGCCTACCCCGCTCGGTGCGACGGGCACTGGGGGTCGAGGCCGGCACCAACGACCTGGTCGTGCTGCCGATCATCCTCGTCCTCATCGCCGTCGCCAACCACGAGGCGGGCAGCGCCGCCGGGTGGGTCTGGTTCGCGTGCAAGCTCGCCCTCGTCGGCCCGGTGGCGGGCGGCGCCGTCGGGGCCCTGGGCGCCCGGCTGATGACCATCGTCGACAACCGCTACACCATCCGCTCGGAGTACCAGGCCCTCTACGGCGTGGGGCTGGTGCTGGCCGCGTTCGCGGTGGGCGACGCCGTCGGGGGCGACGGATTCCTGGCCGCGTTCGCCGCCGGGGCCGCCATCACCTTCTTCAACCACGAGCTGTGCAGCTGCTTCCTGGAGTTCGGCGAGGTGGTGGCGGAGATGGCGATGCTGCTGGCGTTCGTCCTCTTCGGCGCCGCCCTGTCGGACGTGATCGGTCTGGCGCCCGTGCCGGAGGCCCTGCTGCTGGCCGCCATCGCCGTCCTCCTGGTGCGCCCGCTGGTGATGACCGCCCTGCTGCGGATCGAGCACGCCCGCCTCAGCCGGGAGGCCCGCCTCTTCATCGCCTGGTTCGGCCCCCGGGGGCTCAACTCTCTGCTCTTCGGGCTGCTCGCCTTCGATGCCGGCGTGGGCGACGAGACCACCTTCGCCGTCATCGGCACGGTCGTGCTGGTGTCGGTCGTGCTCCACGGCGCCTCGGCCACGCCGGCGGCCTCCTGGTACGCCCGGCGGGTGGCGACCGTCACCCTCGACGAGGAGCGGTCGTCCACCGCCAGCGGGCTGTTCGGCGACGCGGTGGACGACATCCCCCGGATCACGGCCGACGAACTGGCGGCCCGGCTGGCGAGCGCCGGCGACAGGGACGGGGACGGGGAGGCGGCCCGCCCGATCGTGCTCGACGTGCGATCGAGGGCGGGGTACGCCCACGAGCGGGTGACGGTGCCCGGCGCCGTCCGGGTGCCGCCCGACGAGGTGATGGAGTGGGCCACCGGGCAGAAGCCCCATCACCCGATCGTCGTCTACTGCAATTGACCGAAGGAGGCCACGAGCGCCCGTGTGGCGCTCCAGTTGAAGGCGAAGGGCTACGACGCGGCCGTGCTCGAAGGGGGTCTCGACGGGTGGCGGGCGGACCACCCGGTGGAGCCGATCGAGGAGGTCGCCTGATGGGGGTTACTTCTCGCTGACGCCGGCGGAGTCGAAGGTGGCCATCTCCCGCAGGACCCGGGCCGCGGCCTCCACGACGGGGAGGGCCAGGCAGGCCCCGCTCCCCTCCCCCAGGCGCAGGCCGAGGTCGAGGAGGGGGTCGAGGCCGAGATGGTCGAGGACGGCCGTCGCCCCCGGCTCCGACGAGCGGTGGCCGGCCACGCAGTAGTCCAGGACCTGAGGGGCAAGGGCGACGGCCACCAGGAGGGCGGCGTCGGCGATGACACCGTCGACGACGACGGGTACCCGGGCGGCGGCGGCACCGACGACGAAGCCGGCCAGGGCCGCGATCTCCAGCCCGCCGAGGGCGGCCAGGGTGGCGAGGGGGCCGGCGGCGATGGCGTCGGCGTGGCGGGCCAGGGCCCCCTCGACGACGGCCACCTTGCGGGCGAGGGTGGCGTCGTCGATGCCGGTGCCCCGGCCGGTGACGTCCGCCGGCGGAAGCCCGGTGAGGGCGGCGATGAGGGCGGCCGCGGGCGTGGTGTTGCCAATGCCCATCTCTCCCGTGATCAGGCATTTCGCGCCGTCGGTCACGAGGTCGGCCGCCACCTGGGCGCCCACGTCGAGGGCGGCCCGGGCTTCGTCGAGGGACATGGCCGGCTGGGCGGTGAAGTCGGCCGTCCCGCGGCGTACCTTGCGGCGGACGAGGCCGGGGGCGTCATCGAGGGTGGTCGCCACGCCGACGTCGACAACGACCACCCGGGCACCCGTCTGGCGGGCGATGACGTTGATGGCGGCTCCGCCGGCGCAGAAGTTGGCCACCATCTGGGCCGTCACCTCCTGGGGCCACGGCGACACGCCCCGGGCCAGGACGCCGTGGTCGCCGGCGAAGACGGCCACCGCCCCGGGGGCGGGCACGGGCGGCGGGCAGACGCCGGCGATGCCCGCCAGGCGGATACCGAGCGGCTCCAGCCGGCCGAGGGCGCCCCGGGGCTTGGTCAGCCGGTCCTGGAGGGCGGTGGCATCGGCCATGGCCTCGGGATCGAGGGGGGCGAGGCGGGCCACGGCGTCGTCGAAGGGGCTGGTCACCGTGCTTACCCTTTCACGGCCCGGGCGCAAGCGGCCACGAAGTTGGCCACGATCGACGGGTCGCCGCCCGGGTGGTGGTGGAGGTACGTCGCCACGAGGGACGGGGTGGCGTGGCCGTCGGGATGGGAGGCGAACCGGCTGCGCAGGTCGAGGGCGGCTCCGGCGGGGGCGACCGTGGAGTAGTGGAACTCGTGGCCGCGGAATTCGGTCCCGGCCGGTCCCAGCGGGGTGGCGACGGTGGTCCGGGCCTGGCGGTACCCGAGGTGGAGGCGGTCGGTCATGGTGGCGGTGGCGTCGACCACGCCCGCCATGGGGTGGCCGTCGAGGTCCCGGCACAGCCAGGCGTAGCCGCCGCACTCGGCCCACGTGGAAAGGCCGGCCGTCACCCGCCGGCGGGCGTCGTCGAGCAGCCGACGGTTGGTCGGCCAGCTCGGGGGCGTAGGTCTCGGGAAAGCCGCCTCCGACGAGGAGGCCGTCGATGTCGGCGGGCAGGCGCTCGTCCCGCAAGGGATCGAAGCGGACGACCTCGGCGCCGGCCCCGGCCAGCGCCTCGAGGGTGTCGGTGTAGGTGAAGGTGAACGCCTGCCCGCCGGCGACGGCGATCCGGGTCGGTCGGCCGGCGGCCTCGGGCACCGCCACCGGCCCCGCCGTCAGCGGTGGCGCCGACGCGGCCAGGGCCACCACCGCGGCCAGGTCGACCCGGTCGGCCACCGCCGCGGCCAGGGCGGCCAGCGACGCGGCCACCTCGTCCGGGCGCTCGGCCACCGGCACCAGTCCCAGGTGGCGGTCCCGCCACACGCAGGCGGTCGTCCCGCCGGAGGGCCCCCAGCACCGGGACGCCGAGCGGCTCCAGGGCCTCCCGGAGCAGCACCTCGTGGCCGTCGGACGCCACCCGGTTGAGCACCACGCCCCCGATCCGCACCGTCGGGTCGAGGGTGGCGAAGCCGTGCACCACCGCCGCCACCGACGACGACTGGGCGGCCGGCGTCCACCACCAGCACGACCGGCGCGCCGAGGGCCCGGGCCACGTCGGCGGTGGACGAGGGCGAGCCGTCGGCGGCACCGTCGAAGAGGCCCATCACCCCTTCGACCACCAGCAGGTCGGCGCCGGCCGCGGCCCGGGCGGCCAGGGGGCCGACGGCGTCGAGGCCGCACAGCCAGGCGTCGAGGTTGCGGGGCGGACGTCCGCAGGCCAGGGCGTGGTAGCCGGGATCGATGAAGTCGGGGCCCACCTTGGCCGCTGCCGGCCGGTGCCCGGCGGCCCGCAGAGCGGCCAGCAGGCCGGTGGCGACGGTGGTCTTCCCCGCCCCCGAATGGGTGCCCGCCACCACCAGTCGGGGCCCGATCATGGGTGTAGTGTCCCATCCGTCATCCACGGGAACCCGGTGCGAATCCGGGACGGTCCCGCCACTGTGAGCAGCCCCTGTCAGTCGGTCGGCTGTGAGTCAGGAACCGGGGTTGGCACGTTGCACCTGTGGACCCAGCCCGGGCCCGCTCCACGAGGATGGAGGTAGCCATGAGCACGACGACCACCCGCACCTTTGAGCAGGTCGCGCTCCCGATCCCCCGCTGGGCCGTGCCCACCCTGATGCTGGCCGCCGTGCTGTTCTGGGTGGTCACCATGGAAGGCGGCATGGTGTCCCACGCCCTGGGCCAGACGGGGTCGTTCCTGCACGAGCTGTTCCACGACGGGCGCCATCTGCTCGGCGTGCCCTGCCACTAACGCCTCCGGCCCGTATCCCCGTGAACGGTCGCATCGACCCGTCGCGCCCGCGCTCGGTCGCAGTCGGCGGGGTCCTGATGGGCATCCTCGGCGGGCTGGCGGCCGCCCTCCTCCTCACCTTCGTGGGCGAGCCCCGCATCCAGGAGGCGATCAACATCGAGACTGGCCCAGGCGGGGGCGTCGCTGGTCGGCGAGCCGGAGATCGTCTCCCGGTCGGTGCAGAGAGGCGTGGGCCTGTTCGCCGCCTACGCCGTGTCGGGCGCCGCCTTCGGACTGCTGTTCGCGGTGGTGTTCTGGACCCTGCGCCGGTCGCGGCCCGACCCCTTCCGCCGGGCGCTGGTCGTAGGTGCGGTGCTGGCGGGGGCGTTGACGGTGGCCCCGTGGCTCAAGTACCCGCCCAACCCGCCCGCGGTGGGCGACCCCGACACCCTGGCCCAGCGCCAGCTCCTCTACGTGACGGTGATCGTGCTGGCCGCGGGTGGGGCCTGGCCGCGGCCGCCCTGTCCACCCGCCTTCGGCGCGACGGCTGGCCCGAGCCCCGGCGGACGGTGGCCGTCGTGGCCGCCGTCGTCGTCCCCATGGGGCTGGCGTTCGCAGTGCTGCCGGGCGCGCCCGACCCGATCATGGTGCCAGCCAAGCTCCTGTGGGCGTTCCGGCTGGCGTCGCTGAGCGGGAACCTCCTGTTGTGGACGGTGATCGCCCTCGGCTTCGGGGTGCTGGCGTCGACGGGGTCGGAACGCTCGGCCGTCCCCAACGCCGATCCGATCAGTACTCGATCCCCTTGAGCGCTCCGATGCCGGCGTCGTAGGCGTGCTTCACCTTGCGCATCTCGGTGACCGTGTCGGCCACGTCGACGATCTCCTGGGGGGCGTCGCGGCCGGTGACCACCACGCTGGTCTTGGGGGCCCGGTTGGCGATGGCGGCCGCCACCTCGTCCGCCGGCACCCAGCCGTACTTCACGATGTAGGTGAGCTCGTCCAGGATGAGGAGGTCGTAGTCGCCGCCGGCCAGCTTGGTCGCCGCCTGCCGCCACGCCTCCCGGCCCAGCTCGGCGGTTCGTTCGAGGTCGGTGGACTCCCACGTGAAGCCGTCGCCCAGGGTGTGCCACTCGATCCCGAGGTGGTCGGCCAGCTTGCGCTCGCCCGTCTTCCATTTCCCGCCCTTGACGAACTGGACGACGGCCACGTTCCACCCCCGCGCCCATCCCCTCGCCATCACCCCGAAGGCGGCGGACGACTTGCCCTTGCCGTGGCCGGTGTTGACGAGGACGATCGACTTGGCTCGGGTCACGGTTTCGACTGTAGGGCTGGCCGCTGATGAGGGGCTGGCCGTGAAGGGCGGCATGGTCGTGTGCGGGGCCACGAGCGACGCCGGCAAGTCGTGGGTGGTCACCGGCCTGTGCCGGCTGCTGGCCCGCCGGGGGAGTGCGGGTGGCGCCGTTCAAGGGGCAGAACATGGCGTTGAACGCGGCGGTCGTCGCCGGCGGTGGCGGGGAGATCGGGCACGCCCAGTGGGTGCAGGCGCGGGCCGCGGGGCGCCGAGCCGGAGGTGGCCATGAACCCGGTGCTGCTCAAGCCCACCGGTGAGCGGTCGAGCCAGGTGGTGGTGATGGGCGTCGCCGTCGGGGAGCAGTCGGCGGCCGAGTACCACGCGGGGAAGACGGCGTTGCGACCGGTCGTGCTCGCGGCGCTGGCCGACCTCCGGTCTCGCTACGACGTGGTCGTGTGCGAGGGCGCGGGCGGGGCGGCCGAGATCAACCTGCTGGAGGGCGACTTCGCCAACCTGCCGCTGGCCGCGGCGGCGGGGCTGCCGGCGATCGTCGTGGGCGACATCGAGCGGGGCGGCGTGTTCGCCTCGCTGTTCGGGACGTGGGCCTTGCTCCCGCCGGAGTTGCAGGCGTGCGTGCGGGGGTTCGTGATCAACCGCTTCCGGGGCGACCCCTCGCTGCTGGGGGACGCCTGCGCTCGAATTGGAGCGGCGCACGGGGGTGCCGGTGCTGGGCGTGGTCCCGGCCGTGCCCGGCACCGACATCGACGCCGAGGACTCGCTGGCGCTGGACTCGTGGGACACCTCGCCCGGCGCCGGGGTCGTCGCGGTCGACGTCGCCGTCGTGCGCTTCCCCCGGGTGGCCAACTTCGGCGACCTCGACCCGCTGCGGTTAGAGCCGGGCGTGGGGGTGCGCTGGGTGCGCTCGGCGTCGGCCCTGGGGCGGCCCGACCTGGTCGTGCTGCCGGGGTCGAAGAACACCCGGGGCGACCTGGAATGGTTCCGTTCCTCGGGGCTGGCGGTGGCAGTGGAGGCGTCCGGGGCTCGGGTCGTGGCGGTGTGCGCGGGGGCACAGATGGTGGGGACGTCTATCGCCGACCCCGCTCGGCGACCGAGGGCCCGCCGGGCTCGGTCGACGGCCTCGGGTGGATGGGTCTGCGGACGACGTTCGAGTCCGACAAGGTGCTCGACCGGCCGTCGGGTGTGGCCGGCGGGGAGCGGGTGGCCGGCTATCGCATCCACCACGGGCGGGTGTCGGGCGAGGTCGAGCCCTGGATCGTCGGCGACGACGGCGCCGTGCTCGGCTGGCAGGCGGGCCGGTTCCGGGCCACCACCCTGCACGGGCTGTTCGAGTCCGACGGCTTCCGGGCGGCGGTGCTGTCCTGGGCCTCTCCCGCCTGGGTCCCGTCGGGACTGGACTTCGCCGCTGCCCGCACCGCCCGCTTCGACCGCATCGCCGACGCGTTGGAGTCGTCCCTCGACCTCGACCGCCTCTTCGCCCTCATCGACCCCGGGTTTTGTGCGCGAAAAGCGACCTCACAGGTACCTTTTCGCGCAAAGAACGGGTTGGGAGCGGCGGACGCCTTGGGGGCGGTCACCGACCTCGTCCCCCACCTGCGGTGGCGGATCGGCGTGCCAGGCGATGGCGACCTCGCTGGGCGCCGACCTGGCCACCGACCCGGACCGGCTGGCAGCCGAGATCAAGGCGACCGCCGCGGGCCGGGGCAGCGATGCCCCCCAGGTCCTCGCCTCCCTGTGGTGGCAGGCGTACGCCTACCGGGTGGCGGGGACGACCCTGGCCGCGTGGGTCGTAGCCGGTGCCGCCCCCGACCCGTCGGCGCCCGGCACGGGCGTCGGCCTGGCCCGGAGCCGGCCGTCGTCGCTCCTCGTCGACCCCGACGCCGAACTCGTCCACGACCTCGATGACCTGGTCAAACGCCTCTTTGCCGGCCACCTCGACCCGGTCATGGCCGCCCTCCGGGCCCGCCACGCCACCGGCCTCCGCCTCCTCCACGGCAACGTGGCCGCGGCGGTGGCGTCCGCCCTGGGCGCGGTAGGGACGGCCGAGGGGTCGCCGCCGACGTTCGCGCGACCGAGTCGACGCCGCCGCCGCCGCTATCGCCCACCCCGACGAGCCCGACCTCGGCGCTTGGACCGGGTGGGACTTCAAGCCGGACCACGTGCTGCCTGTGGTGGAAGACCTCGGCCGCCAACGGCGCCCTGTGCGAGGACTGCTCCCTCCGATGATCCGAGTCCCATGATCCACGTGATCGCCAACAACGATCTCGACCTGCTCGCCCTGCGAGCCGCCATCGAGGACCTGCCGGAGGGCTTCCCCCCCGTGCGGGCCCACGGCGGTGTCGGCCTCGACGCCCGACTCCCCCGTCCCCGACCTCGACGGCGCCCGGGCCGTCCTCGTCCGCCTGCTCAAGGGTCGGTCGGCGTGGGAACAGCCCCTCGACCAGCTGCGAGCGAGGTGCCTCGCCACCGGCACCGCCCTCCTCGCCTTCGGCGGCGAGGCCACCGTCGACGCCGAGCTCACCGCCCTGTCGACCGTCCCCGCCGGCATCGTCACCGAGGCCTTCGCCTACCTCGCCCGCGGCGGACCGGCCAACCTCGCCAACCTCCTCCGGTTCGTGGCCGACACCGTCCTCCTCGAAGGCTTCGGCTTCGACGCCGCCGGCCGACATCCCGATGAGCGGCCGGATCGGCCGCCAGCGCCCCGAGCGACCCCGACCGGCCCACGATCGCGGTCGTCACCTACCGGGCCAACGTCCTGGCCGGGAACACCCTCCCGGTCGAGCAGCTGTGCGACGCCATCGAGCGGCGGGGCGCCAACTCCCGCCCCGTCTACGCCTACTCCCTGCGCAACGACCCCGCCGCCATCGACCTCCTGCGGGGGGCCGACGTGGTCGTCACCACCACGTGGGCTGCCGGCGGGTCGATCCCCACCGCCGACGAGGCGTGGTCCAGCCCCCTCGACGTGCTCGACGTCCCCGTCCTGCAGGCGGTGGCCTCGACCACCGACACCGCCACGTGGGCCGGATCGAGCGGCGGCCTGTCCCCCCTCGACGTGGCCCTCGGCGTGGCCATCCCCGAGTTCGACGGGCGCATCATCGGTCCCCCGCTCTCGTTCAAGGAGATCGTCGACGACGGCGACCAGCTGGGCGTGGCCCTGGCCGCCCACCGGGCGGTGCCCGACCGGGTCGAGCGCATCGCCGGGATCGCCACGCGCCTGGCCCGCCTCCGCCGCCTCGACAACGCCGACAAGCGGGTGGGCGTCGTCCTCACCGCCTACCCCACCAAGCGCAGCCGCATCGGCAACGCGGTGGCCCTCGACACCCCGGCCAGCCTCCTGCGCCTGCTCGACGCCCTGGCCACCGCCGGCTACAAGGTCACCGAGGTCCCGGACGACTCGGACGCCTTCATGGCCCGCCTGGCGGACGGTCTCACCTACGACCGACCGTCGCTGTCGCCGCAGCAACTGGCGCTGGCGGTCGGGAGGCTGCCGATCGAGGAGTACGTCGAGTGGTTCGCCACCCTGCCCGGCGCCCTGCGCAGCCAGATCGAGGCGTCGTGGGGACCGGCGCCGGGGACGGTGTGCGTGCACCATGGCGACCTCGTCTTCGCCGGCGTCGACCTGGGCCACGTGGTGGTGGCCGTCCAGCCGCCTCGGGGCTTCGGCGAGGACCCCATCGGCACGTACCACGCTCCCGACCTCCCGCCCGCCCCACCACTACCTCGCCTTCTACCGGTGGCTCGATGGGGGCTTCGGCGCCGACGCCGTCGTCCACCTGGGCAAGCACGGCACCCTCGAATGGCTTCCGGGAAAGGGCGTGGGACCGTCAGCGGCCTGCATCGCCGACGCCGCCCTCGGCGACCTCCCCCTCCTGTACCCGTTCGTGGTCAACGACCCGGGCGAGGGCACCCAGGCCAAGCGTCGCACCCACGCCGTCATCGTCGACCACCTCCCGCCGCCCATGACCAGGGCCGAGACCTACGACGAGCTGTCCCGGGTGGAACGGCTGCTCGACGAGCACGCCAAGATCGAGTCGCTCGACCCGTCCAAGCTGCCCGCCATCCGGGGCCAGCTGTGGGACCTGCTGGTGACGTCCGAACTGGCCCGCGACCTGGGCGTGGCCGAGATGCCCGACCCCGACGACTTCGCGGGCATGATCAACCACGTCGACGGCTACCTGTGCTCGCTCAAGGACGCCCAGATCCGGGGCGGCCTGCACGTTTTCGGCGCGGCGCCGGCGGGCGAGGCCCTCGTCGACACCATCCTCGCCATCACCCGCCAGCCCCAGGGGCCGCGTACCCTCGCTGCGGGCGACGGTGGCGCCGAGCTCGGCGCTCGATCTCGACCGGGACGCCGACCGGGTGGAGGACGAGTGCCTCTGCCGTGTGCAGGCGGCGCTGGACTCGGGCGCTACCGGCGGCGACCCCACCCTCGAGTGGGTCGCGGTCGGCGCTGGTCCCCGCCCTGGTCCGGACGCCGGATGAGCTCGGCAACCTTCTGGCCGGCCTCGACGGCCGCCATGTGCCGGCCGGGCCCAGCGGCGCCCCGACCAGGGGGGGCGCGCACGTCCTTCCCACCGGGCGCAACTTCTATTCCGTCGACCCCAAGGCAATCCCGTCGGCCTTGGCGTGGGACGTCGGACGGGCGCTGGCGGACCGTCTCGTCGAGCGGCACGTGGCCGAGACGGGCGCCTGTCCCCGGGTGGTCGGCCTGGTCGTGTGGGGCACCGCCAACATGCGCACCCAGGGCGACGACGTGGCCGAGGCCCTGGCCCTGCTCGGCGTCCGCCCCGTGTGGCACCCCCACTCGGGGCGGGTCGAGGGCCTGTCGAGTGATGTCGCTGGCCGAGCTGCGGCCGGCCCCGGGTCGACGTCACCATCCGCATCTCGGGCTTCTTCCGGGACGCCTTCCCGGCCGTGGTCGCGTTGTTGGACGACGCCGTCGGGCTGGTGGCGGCCCTGGAGGACGAGTCCGCCGAGGACAACCCGGTGCGCGGCCGCGGGCGCGGACGACGCCCGGGTGTTCGGACCCGGGCCGGGGTCGTACGGGTCCGGCATCTGGCAGGCCATCGAAACCCGCTCGTGGCGCACCCGGGCCGACCTGGCCGACGTCTACCTGGCGTGGAGCGGCTTCGCCTACCGCCGGGCGGCGTTCGGCGTGGCCGCGCCCGAGCAGGTGCGGCGGCGGTTCGCCGCCATCGACGTGGCCGTCAAGAACCAGGACAACCGGGAGCACGACATCTTCGACGGCGACGACTACTTCCAGGACCACGGCGGAATGGTGGCGGCCGCGGCCGAGCTGTCGGGGCGGGAGCCGAGGGCGTGGTTCGGCGACTCGGCCGACCCGTCCCGGCCGGTGGTGCGGTCGCTGGCCGAGGAGGCGGCCCGGGTGGTGCGCACCCGGGTGCTCAACCCCAAGTGGCTGGCCGCCATGCGTCGCCACGGGTACAAGGGGGCGTTCGAGGTGGCGGCCACGGTGGACTACCTGTTCGGCTACGACGCCACCGCCGGCGTGGTCGAGGACTGGATGTACGAGCGGGTCACCCAGGCGTACGTGGCCGACCCGGTCATGCGGGAGTTCTACGAGAAGTCCAACCCGTGGGCCCTGCGCACCATCTGCGAGCGGCTGCTGGAGGCCGACGAACGGGACCTGTGGGCCGCGTCCGACTCGGCTCGGGCCACGCTGCGGGCCGGCCTACTGGCCGCCGAGGGCCTCGAGGAGCGCCGGACGTGACGCCCCCCGGCCGAACCGGTGACGAAATGCGGGGCCAGCACCCCGGAGATCGTCACCGGTTCGCAGACCCCCGGCCAACTGGTGACGCTGAGGGCCCGTACGGGGCGCCAGCCGTCACCAGTTTGGCGGCCGGCGCAACTGGTGACGCTGAGAGCCCGGAGAGGGCGGTAACCGTCACCGGTTCGGCGGCCGGCGCAACTGGTGACGCTGAGGGCCGGAGAGGGCGGTAACCGTCACCAGTTCGGCGGCGGCGACGCCGAGGTTCCCGTTGTCGGCGGTGGTCGGGGCGGAGGAGGCCAAGGTGGCGCTGGTCCTGGCCGCGGCGGACCGGAAGATCGGCGGCGTGTTGCTGCGGGGCCACAAGGGGTCGGCCAAGTCGACGCTCGGCCCGGGGGCTGGCCGCCCTGCTCGACGGCGGTCCGTTCGTCGAGCTGCCCCTCGGCGCGACCGAGGAGCGCGTGGTCGGCTCGCTCGACCTGGCGGCGGCCCTCACCGGGGGCGAGGTCCGCTTCCAGCCAGGACTGTTGGCGGCGGCCGACGGCGGGGTCCTCTACGTGGACGAGGTCAACCTGCTCGCCGACCACCTGGTCGACGCCCTCCTCGACGCGGCCGCGTCGGGGGTGAACCGGGTGGAGCGGGACGGCGTCTCCCACAGCCACCCGGCCCGGTTCCTGCTGGTGGGGTCGATGAACCCCGAGGAGGGCGACCTCCGGCCCCAGCTGCTCGACCGTTTCGGGCTGGCGGTCGACGTCCGCAACCCGTCCGACCCCGCCACCCGGGCCGAGGTCGTGCGCCGCCGGCAGGCGTTCGACGCCGACCCGGCCGCCTTCGTCGACGCCTGGGCCAAGGCCGAGGACAAGCTCGTCGGGCGGCTGGACGCCACCCGCCCGGCCACCGTCGACGACGACCTGCTCGAAGCGGCGTGCGCGGTCTGCGTCGCCGCGGGGGCGGAGAGCATGCGCGCCGACATCGTCCTGACCCGGGCCGCGGCCGCCCATGCCGGCTGGCACGGACGGGCCGAGGCCACCGCCGACGACGTCCGGGCCGTCGCCCACCTCGTCCTCTCCCACCGGCGGCGGCGCCAGCCCCTCGACGACCCCGGCGCGGCCTCGTCCGCCGTCGACGACGCCCTCGATGACGCCCTCGGCGAAGAACAGGGCCAGGGTGACGGCGAACGCCCGCCGGACGACGACGAGTGCCTCACCGAGCCCGACGCCCCCGCCCCCGTGGTCGCCCTCGCCGCCCCCAAGGTCGAGCACACGCGGGCGCATGGGCCGGCGCTCGCCCGTCGGGGGTACCGAACGGGGACGGACCGTCGCCAGCCGGCCCGCCGGCCGGTCGCCGTGACCGCGGTGGCGGTCGTCCCGACCATCCAGGCCGCCGCCGCCCGCGGCGGCGGGCCACCGAATCGCCGAGGACGACCTCCGCGAGCCGGTCAAGGACGCCCTCACCGGAAACCTCCTGGTCCTGGCGGTGGACGCGTCGGGGTCGATGGGCGTCGACGACCGCATGGCGGCGGTGAAGGGTGCCCTCCTCGGCCTCCTTGTCGACGCCTATCAGCGCCGCGACCGGGTCGCCCTCGTCACCTTCGGCGGGAACGGCGCCGAGGTCGTCCTCCGGCCCACGGGCAGCGTCGAGGTCGCCCGCGCCCGCCTCGAATCACTCCCCACCGGCGGCGAGACGCCCCTGGCCGACGGCATCCGCCTGGCCACCGTCCTCGCCCACCGGTCGGCCACGCCCAACCTCCGCCCCCTCCTCGTCGTCGTCACCGACGGCCGGGCCACCAGCGGCGCCGGTCTCCACGCCGACCCCGTCGCCGCGGCCCTGGCCGAAGCCGCCATCGTCGCCCGCCACCGCCTGCCGGCAGTCGTGGTCGACGTCGAGCCCGACGACGGGCCCCGCCTGGGCCTGGCCGCGGAGCTGGCCACCGCCATGGGCGCCCGCCACCTCACCCTCCCCCACCTCACCGCCGGCCGCCTCGAGTCAGCCCTGCGCAGCCTCTGAGCCCGCTACGCCAGGCCCTTCTTCTCCAGCCAGTCCGTCGCCACCTCGGCCGGCGGGCGGCCCCGGAGGTCGGTGGCCGCGTTCCATGCCACCAGGTCGTCGGTGGTGATGGTGGCGCTCAGCCGGTTGACGTCGTCCACCAGCCGAGCCCCATGGGAGGCTCCGCGCCGACGAGGACAGGATGGGCGCCAGGTTCTGGGCCGGGAACAAGCGCTTGTCGTCCTCCAGGATCTTGAAGCCCCGCTCCCCGATTTGGGGCGCAGTCTCGGTCCACACCACCGCGTCCACCTCCTTGGCCGCCGACCGCGTCGCCCATCGCCGGCCCCGGGTCCAGCCGGGTGAAGTCCTTGAACTCGATCCCGTACACGTCGGGGTCGGTGAGGCCGACGTAGCACCTCAGCCGCCGCTCGCAGTCGGCCGGCGCCCCCAGGACGTAGTCGAGGTTCCGGACGTTGGAGATCTTGATGGCGGGCGAGTCGGACCGGACCACGAAGGCGTCGCCGGCGGCGGCCGGGGAGTAGTCGAGCACCGTCGCCCCGATGTTGACGAGAGCGGGCCGCAAGACCGTCACCACCTGATCGGGTTCGGCCGTGACCCGGGCGTCGGGCGCCCGGGCGGCCGCGACGCGGGCGATGGAGTCGACGACGACGTCGACCTCCCCCCGTTCCAGCCCGTCCAGCGCCGTCGCCCCCGATGGGGCCGGGCTCAGCACCTCGACCCGGTACCCCCGCGCCCGCAGATACCGGCCGTAGACCTCGGCCACCGTCAGCGCCTGGGCGGCCGACTCCGGAGGCTGGACCCGGATGACCGGCCCTGCCACCACGGGGAGGGTGGACGCCGCCGTCTGGTCGGAACTACCGCCCCCCTCGCCGGCGCACGCCGACGCCAGCCAGCCGCACGCCGCGACCACGCCCACCGCGACCAGCCGCCGGCGCCGCCTGGTCGACATCGTGGGACCGGCCGCGGCCTAGGAGAAGCCGTGCTCGGTCAGCCAGGTCCCGGCCACCACGTCGGGGTCTTCCTTGCCCACGTTGACCCGCTCGTTCAGCTCGGAGAGGTCGTCGCTGGTGAGCTGGGCCGACACGTCGTCCATGACGGCGCGGGCCTCCTCCAGCACCTTGTCCTCCTTCACGATCGGGATGACGGCGTCGGCGTTCTGCAGCGTCTTGTCGTCCTCCAGCAGGACGAAACCCTTGGCGTCGCTGGTGAAGAGCAGGCCGACCTCGATGTCGCCGTCGCGCAGGGCGGTCTTGGTGAGCGGGCCGCCGGCGTCGAGGGCCTTGAACTCCTTGAACGTGACCTTGTACGTGTCCTCCAGGCCCTTGGCGCAGAACGGGCGGACGGGGCACTCCGGCGGACCGCCCAGCCGCAGCTCGCCGGCCACCGCCTCCAGGTCGGACAGCTTGGTCAGCTTGTACTTGTCGGCCGTGGCCTGGGTGACGCCGAACGCGTTCTGGTCGACGGCGGGCGACGGCTCCAGCGCCAGCAGACCCTTCGGCTCGAGGACGGCGTTGAGCTTGTCGGCCGTCTCCTTGGCGTCGGGGGTGGCCTCGCCGGCGGCGTTGTTGAAGAACTCGAGGTCGGTGGCGGCATAGCCGAGGTAGGCGTCGATGTCGCCCTTTTCCAGGGCGGGGGCCACCACTTCCCGGCTGCCGAGGTTCTCCCGCACGCTGGTGGTGAAGCCGTCGTTGCGCAGGGCGCCGGCGTAGATGTGGGACAGGATGGCGCTCTCGGGGAAGTTGAACGCCCCGAACGTCACCGTGCCCTTGGGCTGGGACGCGACCTCGCCATCGCTGTCGTCGTCGCCGCACGCGCTCGCCACCAGGGCCAGCGCCACCATCGTGACGGCCAGCAGTCGGGTCCGGGTCTTGGTCGTGGCCTTCATGGGTTCACCCTCGTCTCTGTCGCCATCTCGCCGGCAACGAGCGCTTTGAACGGCTCATTCTTGCCTGTTTCTCGGGCGCGCAATCCCTTGGGGAGGATCAGCCGCTGCAGCCCGGCCAGCGCCACCTCGGTGAGGATCGACAGGGCCCCCACCAGGACCGCTCCCGCGAACACCTGGACGAAGTCGCGCTGGGCGATCCCGTCGACGATGAACCGGCCCAGGCCGCCCCACGCGACCAGGGCGGCCAGGGTGGCGGTGGCCACCACCTGCACCGCCGCCGTCCGCACCCCGGCCATCAGCGGGGGCAGGGCGACGGGCAGCTCGACCCGCCAGAGGGACTGGAACCCGGTCATGCCCATGCCCCGCGCCGACTCCTTCACGTCGGCGTCGACGTCGCGCATCCCGACGTAGGCGTTGGTCACCATGGGCGGGATGCCCAGCGCCACCAGGGCGGCGAAGGCCGGCTCCCACCCGATCCCGAAGAGCTGGGCCGCGATGACGAGGATGGCGAAGCTGGGGATGGCCCGGCCGACGTTGGACAGGTTGATGGCCAGCGCCCCGCCCCGGCCGGTGTGGCCCAGCCAGACGCCGAGGGGCAAGGCGATGGCCGCCGCCACCAGCACGGCCGCGGCCGACATCGTCACGTGCTCCGACAGGCGGTGGATGGCGCCGGCACCGCCCTCCCAGTGGGAGGCGGTGGTGAACCACTCCACGACACGTCCCAGGAAGTTCACCGGCGGGACCACGGGGTGAGGACCCGCTGGAGGCCGGCCAGGAACCCGTCGGCGAACACGGCCAGCGCCACCGACATCACCGAGCCGACGACGAGCGGCGTCCGGAAGTCACGGATGAGCCCGTCGAGGATGAGCTGGCCCAGCCCGCCCTGGCCGATGAGGGCGGTCACCGTCACCAGGCCGATGGTGGTGACGGTGGCGATGCGCACGCCGGCCAGGATCACCGGCACCGCCAGCGGCAGCTCGATGCGGAGGAGCTGGCGCCCGGGGCTGAACCCCATGCCCTGGGCCGACTCCTTCACCTCGGCCGGCACCCCGTCCAGGCCCACCAGGATGTTCCGGACGAGGATGAGCAGGGTGTAGCTGACCAGCCCGATCTCGGAGGTGGTGCGGCTGAGACCGGTCCAGGGGACGAGCATGGCGAACAGGGCCAGCGACGGGATCGTGTAGAGGATCCCGGTCACCGACAGGATCGGCGACTGCAACCACCGCCAGCGGCGGGCGAGGAGGGCGAGGGGGAAGGAGAGCAGGAGGCCCAGCGCCACCGCGATCACGGTCAGCTCGACGTGCTGGCGGGTGGCGGCCCAGATGTCGTCGCCGTGGGTGGACACCCAGTCCCAGCGCACCCACGGATCGCTCGCGGCCACGACCGGCACCAGGGCAGACTAGACCCCTCCATGATCCGGCTCGAAGGCGTGTCCAAGCGCTACGGCAACGGCCAGGTGGCGGTGCACGCCCTCGACCTGGAGGTGGGCGCCGGCGAGGTCTGCATGCTGGTCGGGCCGTCCGGCTGCGGCAAGACCACGACCCTCAAGATGATCAACCGCCTCATCGAGCCCAGCGGCGGGCGCATCCTCATCGACGGGGAGGACGTGACCAAGGTCGACCCGGTGCTGCTGCGACGGCGGATCGGCTACGTGATCCAGCAGGTGGGCCTGTTCCCCCACCTGAGCGTGGGCGACAACATCGCCACCGTCCCCCGCCTGGCGGGGTGGGACAGGGAACGCATCCGGAAGCGGGTGGGCGAGCTGCTGGAGCTGGTCGGGCTCGATCCGGACGAGTACCGGGGCCGGTACCCGCACCAGCTCTCGGGGGGGCAGCGGCAGCGGGTGGGCGTGGCCCGGGCGCTGGGGGTCGACCCGCCGGTGCTGCTGATGGACGAGCCCTTCGGCGCCATCGACCCCATCGCCCGCGACCGGCTGCAGCAGGAGTTCCTCCGCCTGCAGCGCGAGGTGCGCAAGACGGTCGTGTTCGTGACCCACGACGTCGACGAGGCGGTCCGGCTGGGCGATCGGATGGCGGTGCTGCGCCAGGGCGGGTACCTGGAGCAGTACGGCCCACCGGCCGAGATCCTGGCCCGCCCGGCGACCCCGTTCGTGGCCGACTTCATCGGGTCCGACCGAGGCCTCAAGCGGCTCACCGTCACCCCCATCCGGCCGGAGGACCTGCAGCCGGCCCCGGCCGACCTCAACGGGGCCCCGTCGGTGCCGGTCACGGCCACCCTCAAGGACGCCATGTCGACGATGCTGCTCCACGACACCGGCTGGGTGGCCGTCCGCGACGGCGACGGCAAGGTGCTCGGCATCCTCACCCCCGACTCGCTCTACGCCGCCCTCCGCCGGTCCGGGTGACCGGCCTGCTGGTGGTGTCGGGCGACACGGTGCGGACCGCGGAGCTGGTGGCGGCGTTGTCGGGACGGTTCTCGGTGGGGGTGGTGGAGGCGGTGGAGGACGAGGAGCCGGTCTCGCGGCTGGTGGTGTGGCTCAGCCCGCAGCCCCGGCGGGGGCGGGCGGAGTTCGGTCCCCGGCGCAGCGCGGCGCTGCTCCAGGCGGTGGCCGACCATCGACCGCGGGCGGTGCTCTTCGTCGGCAGCCACCTGGCCGCCGCCGCCCCCGCCATGAAGGTGCCCGTCTTCGTCGACTTCCCGTCGCTGGCGGTGCGGGGGACCGGCCTGGAGGCGCTCAAGGCCCGCTGGTGGGAGCCGGTGGAGGCCCGCCGGGCGGTAGTGGCATCGACCCCGTCCACCGAGGACGCCGCCCTCCTCACCTCGTGGGGGGCGCGGGCGGTGGTGGTGGCGGACGGCTCCTCGGCCGCACCCCTGCTCGACGCGGTGGAGACGGTGGCCTGACCGGCACCGGCGTGCGGCGGGCCCGCGTGCGGGGGCAGCTGCTGTCGGCGCCGGCGGCCCGCGCGGTGGACGAGGTGGTCGGCCGCCTGGTCGGTGTCCAGGCCCAGGACGCGACCGCCGCCGCCCTCGCCGTCCGGGCCCGCAGCCGGGGGCTGGTGGCGGCGGACGTCGACGCCGCCCGGGACGACCGGCGGGTCGTCCTCACGTGGAGCCTCCGGGGCACCCGCCACCTGCACCGGGCGGAGGACGTTCGGTGGCTGGTGGGGCTGGTGGGACCGGCCTTCCTCACGCCGTCGAAGCGGGCGGAACAGCTCGGTATCGGGGGTGCGACCGGCGACCGGGCGGTGCGGGTACTCCGGGACGCCCTCGCCGCCGAGGGCCCGTTGACCCGGGACGAGGTCAAGGCCCGCCTGGCGCCCCACGGTGTCGACCCGTCCGGGCAGGCCGCCATCCACGTGATCGCGAGGGCCGCCCTCGAGGGGTTGCTGTGCGTGCTGCCGGGCGAGCGCTACGTCCTCCTCGACGACTGGCTGGGGCCCGCCGATGGGACCTCGCCGGCCCCCGCCGCCGGCGAGCTGGCCCGCCGCTACCTGTCTGCCTTCGGCCCCGCCTCGCCCGCCGACTTCGCGGCGTGGACCGGCCTCGGCTTGCCGGCCGCCCGCCGGGAGTGGGCCGCCGTCGCCGACGACGTCGTCGAGGTGGCGCCGACGTCGTGGCTGCTGGCGGCCGATGGCGACCGGGCCGCGGCCGCCGCCCGCCGTCCCGGCCCCGTCCGCCTGGTGGGCGCCTTCGACTTCTTGCTCCTCGCCTACGCCGACCGCCGCCTCCACCTGTCCCCCGACCACGCCCGGCTGGTCAACCCGGGCGGCGGGATGGTGAAGGCGCTGGTGGTCGACGACGGCCGGGTCGTCGGCACCTGGTCGCGCCCCGCGGGGCGGGTGGACGTGCGACCATTCGAGGAGTCGTCGGCGGCGAACGTCGAACGTGAGGCGGAGGACGTCCGCCGGTTCCTCGACGTGGGAGACAAGTCATGAGCAGGCGGGCCCTCGTAGCAGCCGTCGCCCTGATCGCGCTGGCCGCCTGCTCGGGGAGCGACGAGCCGAGCGAAACGTCGTCCCCGACAACGCAGGTGTCGGCGCCGTCTTCGACGGCTGTCGCCACGACGGTCGTGACCGAGTTGGGGCCGGACGTGCCGTTCGACACGGCCACCACCTGCGCCGACGAGACGGTGAGCAGCCGGGCCGACTTCGACCCCCAGAACGGCCACTACCCGGTGTTCCTCTACGGGGTGAACCGCACCCGTCAGACGGTCGCCTTCGACGTTATCCAGGTCGTGGTCGACCCGGGCGGGCGGTCGGTCGTCAACGCCCTCGAGCACACCGACGAGGCTTCCGTGGCCGGCGACGTCCGCGTCCGGCTGGGCACCTTTGGCGAGGACCCGGCCCTCGTCGCCGGAACGCTGAGCGAGCTCCTGCAGCGACAAGGCGTTGGCGAACGCATCTTCTGGCTCGCTTTCCGAAACGGGACCGTGACCCAGCTGTGCCAGGAACTGCGGGGGTTGCCGTTGGACCTGGCGGAACTCCTCGCCGGGGGCAGTGGTGGGTTCGACTGCGGCGGGCTGGGCACGTCCAGCCGGGCCGACTTCGACCCCCAGAGTGGCTCCTACATGGCCTACCTCTACGGGGTCGACACCACCCGGGGGACCGTCGCCTTCGACGTGGTCCAGATGCTCTGGGGCGACGACGCCGTGCGCGCCTGGCAGCAGGAAGACCATCCCGACGACCCGAACGGGCCGCCGAACGACTACCTCATCGTCAACGCCTTCGAGCACACCGACGAAGCGGTCGTGGCGGAGGGTGCCCAGGTGCGGCTGTGGCGCCCGTCCGGGGTCATGGCCACCGGCCGCTCGCCGACGTCGTCGGCTACCCGCCGGCCGGGCGTCACCCCGGCTACGGCCTGTACCGGCTGACCCTCGCCGGCGGCCAGTCACCGACCTCTGCCAGCAGTTCACGCCGTAGCTGGCCCCTCCGCCGCACTTGACGGCGGCGTTGAGGCACTGGGCTGACGAGCCGGGCCTGGACCGCCGGGTCCCAGGCGTTGAAGAAGTCGGCGTGGGCGGTCTCCGGTCCACCCGACGAGAGGGTGACGTCGGCCCCGCCGACGCCTGCCGGGTAGTGCACGCCCAGGCGGAGGTGGGGCACGGCCACCGGGTGGGTCGCCGGGCAGACGCCCTTGGCCGCGTAGGCCATGTGGCTGCGGTGGTCGGAGCTGTCGATGCGCTGGCCGTCCCAGCAGTCGGGGAAGTGGACCCGCATGACCAGGTGCATCCCGGCCGGGCAGTCGGGCGGGGTCGTCGACTCGGGGGTCTCCTGGCCGCCGCCGATGCACGCGCAGCGGACCACGTGGGCGGTGGCGTCGGTGACCACCCGCAGGCCGAGGGGGAAGGGCTGGATCGTCGCGGGGTCGCGGCCCGCCACCAGGTAGTAGGCGAGGACGTTGACCGGCTTCACCACCTTGCCCCCGTCGGACAGGGTCGGCACCCAGTAGGCGGCGCGGTCGCCCTCCCGCCGGCAGAGGTCGGGCGCCGCCTGGAGCGACTCGGTGGTCGAGAAGGCGTCGGTCGACGTGTTGCCGAAGAAGTCGTGGCTGTGGGACGCGCCGGGGCTGGCGGGGTGGACGATGGGGTCGTCGGGCGCGGTGTGGCTGTAGCGGCAGACGCTGACGAAGTTGCCCGCCGGCGGCGTGCGGGCCGGGGCTTGGCCGGCGGCGGTGGACGGCCGCCGGCGCCGCGAAGACGGCGACGGCCGCGGCGGGCGAGGGCGATGCGGGTGGGTCTCATGGCCGTGATGGTCCGGGCCAGATGTGAGGAAGCTGTGAAGCACCGGTGAGGAGTTGGTTGGCGTGGCGTGGGGCAGTGCCCTATCTCTTACCCTATGTAGGTGCAGATGCGGAAGACGAGCGTCTACCTGCCCGACGGGCTGAAGACCCGGCTGGCCGAGGTGGCCCGCCGCACCGGCCGGTCGGAGGCGCAACTGGTGCGGCTGGCCGTCGAGCGGCTGGTGGCGTCGGAGCCGGTGGCGTCGGCTGCGTCGGGTGCGGGCGGCGCGGGAGGACCCGGTCGTGGCTCGCAACCGTCCCGGTCCCGCGCTGGTGGGCGTGGGGATGGGCCCCGGCGACCCGGGGCTGGTGACCACCCGGGCGGTCGCCGCCCTGCGGGCCGCCGACCGGGTGCTGGCGCCGACCACGTCGGCGGCGCGGTCGGGCGGGCCGAGGCCATCGTGCGGGAGGCGGTCCCCGACGTCGCCGTGGAGCGGGTGGTGTTCGTCATGGAGACCGACGGGGCGGCCCGGGCGGCGGCGCTGGCCGCGGTCGCCGACCGGGTGGTCGAGCTGCTCGACGTCGGCGAGCGGGTGGCGTTCGTCACCCTGGGCGACCCCAACGTGTACAGCACGTTCTCGTCGGTGGCGGCGTCGGTGCGGGAGCGGCGGCCGGCGGTGCCGATCGAGTCCATCCCCGGGATCATGGCCTTCCAGGACCTGGCCGTCCCGGTCGGGGACGGTGCTGGTCGACGGCGACGAGCGGCTGGTGCTGGTGCCCGCCCACCGGGGCGACGGGGCCGCGGCGGTAGCGGCGGCGGCGGCCGACGCGGGGACGGCGGTGGTCGTCTACAAGGGCGGGTCCCGGCTGCCGGAGCTGGCCGCCGTGCTGGCCGCGGCCGGCCGGTTGGAGGGCGCGGTGCTGGGCGAGCTGCTCGGCCTGCCCGGAGGGCGGGTGGCCCGGGTGGCCGACGTCGCCGACCGTCCCGCGACCTACCTGGCCACGCTCGTGGTGCCGCCCGTTCGATGAGGTCTGGTCGATGATCTCGTTCGTGGGCGCGGGACCGGGCGCGCCCGACCTGCTGACGCTGCGGGGCGCCGACCGACTGGCCCGGGCCGACGTCGTCGTGTGGGCGTCGTCGCTGGTGCCGGAGGAGGTGCTGGTGCACGTGGCGGCCGGGGGCGGTCGTCCACGACTCGGCCGGGATGACGTTCGAGGACGTGGTGGGCGTGTACTCGTCGGTCGACGACTCGGCGCTGGTGGTGCGGCTGCACTCGGGCGACGTGGCCCTGTACTCGGCGGTGCAGGAGCAGGTCGACTGGTGCGTCGCCGCCGGGCGGACGTTCGAGATCGTGCCCGGGGTGGGGTCGCTGGCCGCGGCCGCCGCCCTGCTGGGGCGGGAGCTGACGGTGCCGGGCGTGGCCCAGTCGCTGGTTGTCCACCCGGTTGCCGGGGCGGACGGCGGCGTCCATGCCTCCCGGCGAGACGGTCGCCGCCTTCGCGTCGCATCGGACGACGATGGCCGTCTACCTCTCCGCCGCCCGTCCCGAGCAGCTGGCCGACGAGCTGCTCGACGGCGGCCGGGGCTACCCGCCGGACACGCCGGCGGCGCTGGTGGTGCGGGCGTCGTGGCCCGACGAGCGGGTGGTGCTCACCACGGTCGGCGGGCTGGCCGACGCCATGAAGGCCGACGGCGCCCGCACCGCCGCCTTGGTCCTGGTCGGCCCGGCCCTGGCCGGCGCCGCCCCCCGCTGCCACCTCTACGACCCCGGCTACGCCCACGGCTACCGCCGCCGCTCCCTCCCCGGCACCACCACCGGCCGCCCCACCGGCGCCACCCCGTGACCCCGCCCTCAACCTCGCCCCCGCCCCCGCCCCCGCCCCCGCCCCGAACTGGTGACGGTGAACGCCACGTACGGGCCGCAACTGTCACCAGTTCGGAGGGGGCCGCCACCGAACTGGTGACACAAACCGGCGCCCCGGCACCCGAAACCGTCACCGGTTCGGAGGCACCCGCCGAACTGGTGACGAAAACCGGGGCTCTGGCGTCCGAAACCGACACCGGTTCGGGGGCACCGCCGTCAACTGGTGACGCCAACGGCCACAGAGGGGCGTTCACCGTCACCGGTTCCGATGACCACCGAACTGGTGACGCCAACGGCCACAGAGGGGCGGTAACCGTCACCGGTTCCGATGACCACCGAACTGGTGACGCCGAAGGTCCCGTGCGGGCGGTAACCGTCACCGGTTCCGATGACCACCGAACTGGTGACGCCGAAGGCCCCGTGCGGGCGGTAACCGTCACCGGTTCCGATGACCACCGAACTGGTGACGCCGAAGGCCCCGTGCGGGCGGTAACCGTCACCGGTTCCGATGACCACCGAACTGGTGACGCCGAAGGCCCCGTGCGGGCGGTAACCGTCACCGGTTCGGAGGCACCCGACGGACTGTTGACGCAAACCGGGGCCCGACCCCCGAATTCGTCACCAGTTCGGTGGCTCTCGTCGGTGGGGGGCCGGGGGATCCCGACCTGCTCACCCTGCGGGCGGAGGCGCTCCTGGCGGCGGCGTCGTCCGTCGTCGTCGACGTCGGTATCGCCCACCTCGCCCACGCCTTCGCCGGCCCCGAGGCGACCGTCGTGACGGTGCCCGACCGGGTCCCGGCCGTCGACCCCCTCCTCACCGCCGCCCGACCGACCGTCCGCCTTTACCCGGGCGATACGTGGCTGCACCCGGCCCACGGCCCCGAGGCGGCCGCCCTCGCCGCCGCCGGCGTCGCCTACGAGGCGGTGGCCGGGGTGGCCACCGAGATCGCGGTGCCGGCGCTGGCGGGCATCGCTGTCCATGTCCGCCACCTGGCGGTGGCCTGCACCATCGCCGACCTCGACCACGCTCCCGCCGGCACCGACCCCGCCCGCACGCTCGTCGTCACCGTCGACCACCTCGAGCGGGCCGCCGCCGGCTCGCCCTCGGCCGCCGCCCTCGTCACCACCGGGACCCGAGGCCTCCTCGTCAGCGGGGCGGTGGTCTCATGAACGGCACCGTCGAAGTCAGCCAGTCCAAAGCCGGCCTTCGCACTGGATGGACCACCGGTACGTGCGCCAGCGCGGCGGCCAAGGCCGCCTTCGTCGGGCTGGTCACCGGCACCGCGCCCACCCACATCGAGGTCGGGCTCCCCGACGGCCGGCGGGTGACCTTCCCCGTCGACGTCGAGGTCGAGGCGCCCAACCGGTGCGTCGTGGTCAAGGACGCGGGCGACGACCCCGACTGCACCCACGGCGCCCGCATGACCGCCACCGTCGAATGGGCCGACGACGACCGCGAACCCACGCAACTCCGAGCGGGACCGGGCATCGGCACCGTCACCCGGCCCGGCCTGGGCATCCCCGTGGGCCAGCCGTCGATCACCGACGTCCCCCGACGCATGATCCGCCGGGCCCTGGCCGAGGTCGACCCCCGGCCGGTCGTGGTCACCTTCGAGGTCCCTGGCGGCGAGGACATGGCGGCCAAGACCTCCAACAGCCGCCTGGGCATCGTCGGCGGCATCTCCATCCTCGGTACGACCGGCGTGGTCAAGCCCTTCTCCACCGCCGCCTACCGGGCGTCGGTCGTCCAGCAGATCGACGTGGCCGCGGCCCAGGGCGCCGACACTGTCGTCCTCGCCACCGGCACCCGTTCCGACGCCTACGCCCAGCGCGCCCTCCCCCACCTGCCCGAGGTGTGCTTCGTCGAGGTCGGCGACTTCACCGGCATCGCCCTGCGCCGGGCGGCCGCCGACGGCATCGCCCACGTCACGTGGGTCGGCATGGTGGGCAAGATCACCAAGCTGGCGGCGGGCGTGATGATGACCCACTTCCGCCGGACCAAGGTCGACACCCGACTCCTGGCCGAGGTCGCCGTCGAAGCCGACGCGCCCCTCGAGGTGGTCGAAGCGGCCACCCACACCAACACCGCCCGCCACTTCTACGAGGTGTGCGTCGAGCAGGGGACGACCGAGCCCCTCACCCTCCTCTGCCGGCGGGCCGCGGCCGCCTGCCGGGCGCACACCGACGGCGCCCTCACCGTCGACGTGGTGTGCGTCGACTTCGACGGCACCCGGGAAGTCGCCCGTGGCTGACGACACCCCCGTCACCGTTGTCGGCCTCCTCGGCGGGCGCCCGGTCGGCGCCGCCGCCACCACCGCCCTCGCCTCGGCCGCCCTCGTCGCCGGCGGACGGGACCAGTTGGCGGCGGTCGCCGACCTCCTCGGCCCGGCGCCCGCACCGTCGTCGTCGGCGCCGGACTGGGCGCCCTCGACGAGGTCGCCGCCGACCCCGGCCCGGCCGTCGTCCTCGCCTCCGGCGACCCCGGGTACTTCGGGATCGTCCGCGCACTGGCCGCCCGCATCGGCCACGACCGCGCCTCGTCGTCCATCCGGCTCCCTCGTCGGTCGCCCTTGCCTTCGCCCGCCTCGGACTGCCGTGGGACAGTGCCGTCGTCCGCTCCTGCCACACCGGCGGCGCCGCCCGAGCCGCGGCCGAGGTGGCCCGGGCCGAAGTAGCCGCCGTCCTCACCGGTCCCGACGCCCCCCCCGAGGCCGTCGGCGCCGCCCTCGTGGCTCTCGGCGCCCACCACCGCCTGGTGGTCGTCGCCACCCGCCTGGGCGAGCCCGGCGAGCGACTCACCCGCTGCACCGACCTGGCCGACCTGGCTGCCGGCACCTTCGACCACCGGTCAGTGGTGGTCGTGGCCCACCCGGCGCCGCCCACAGCTGGCGCTCCCCTCGGTGGGCGACCGGTCGCCGATTTCGCCCACCGGGCGTCGATGATCACCAAGCCCGAGGTGCGGTCGGTGGTCCTGGGCAAGCTCGACCTGCCCGCTCGGGGCCTGCTGTGGGACGTCGGCGCCGGCAGCGGCAGCGTGGCCATCGAGGCCGCCCTGGCCGCCCCCGGCCTGCGGGTGATCGCCGTCGAGCGCAACCCCGACGACGCCGAGCGGGTCCTCGCCAACGCAGCCGCCCTCGGCGCCCTGGTCGATGTGGTGGAGGGAGCCGCGCCCGCCGTCCTCGAACGCCTCCCCGCCCCCGACCGGGTGTTCGTCGGCGGCGGCGGACTTGATGTCCTCGACGCCTGCCTGGCCGCCCTCCGCCCCGGGGGACGGCTGGTGGCCACCTTCGCCGCCGTCGACCGGGCCGCAGCCGCCCACCGCCTGCTCGGCAACCTCGTCCAGGTGGGCGTCGACCGGGCCGAGGACCTTCCCGACGGCGGGATCCGGTTCGCGGCCGACAACCCCGTGTTCGTGGCGTGGGGCGACGCACGCGGCGCCGGCAGCCGACGTGCCGCCCACCCAGCGGGTGGGCGTCGGAATCGGCTGCTCGTCGAACGCCACGTCGGCCGAGGTGGACGAGGTCCTGGCCGCCGCCGGCGCCCCGTCCGACGCCACCTTCGCCACCATCGACCTGCGGGCCGGCCACCCGGCCCTACCCGCCGGCCACATCACCTTCCCCGCATCACTCCTCGGCGTGGTCGACGTCCCCCACCCGAGCGAGGCGGTCAACGACGCGGTCGGGACCCCGAGCGTGGCCGAGGCGGCCGCCCTCCTCGCCGCCGGCCCCGGCGCCCGGCTCACGGTCACCAAAGAGAAGGGCGCCACCGCCACCGTCGCAGTGGCCGTCGGCACGGCCCGCCGACCCGGCCCCATCCACGTCGTCGGGCTCGGGCCCGGCGGCGGCGCCCACCGCACGCCCGCCGCCACCACCGCCGTCCGCCTGGCCGACGCGGTCGTCGGCTACGGCCCGTACGTCGAGGCCCTCGCCGCCATCCTCCGCCCCGACCAACTGGTCCTGCGGGGCACCATGGGCGCCGAGGACGACCGGGCCCGGGCCGCCCTCGCCCTGGCCCGGTGCGGATGGCAGGTGGCCCTGGTGTCCTCCGGCGACGCGGGCGTGTTCGCCATGGCCGCCCGCACCCTCGACCTGGCCGCCGGCTCCGACGTCGACGTCCACCTGGTGCCGGGCGTCACCGCCGCCCACGCCGCGGCCGCCGTCGCCGGCGCTCCCCTCGGCGCCGCCCACGCCCTCGTCACCCTCTCCGACCTGCATCTTTCCTGGACCACCATCGAAGCCCAGCTGCGGGCGGCGGCCTCGTCGGGCATGGCCCTCGCCCTCTACAACCCCCGCTCCCAGGGACGTCCCGACCATCTCGGACGGGCGCGCCACGTCCTCGCCGAGATCCTCGACCCGTCGACGCCCGTGGTCGTCGTCACCGACGCCACCGGCCCCGACCAGACGGTCGTCCACACCACCCTCGCTGTCCTCGACCCGACCATCGTCGGGATGCGCTCGATGGTCCTGATCGGCGGCCGATGACCACCGCCACCGTCCGCATCACCGACGCCTGCACCGCCTGCGGCGCGTGCCTCGTCACCTGTCCCGAGCGGGCCCTCGGCGGCGCGCCCCGCAAGCCGCACGTGGTCGACGACCTCTGCACCGCCTGTTGGGACTGCGTGGGCATCTGCCCGGCGGGCGCCATCGTCGAGGTGGGCCGGTGAACGTCCACCCCATCGAGGCCGAGAGCTACCGCATCCTCGCCGGACGGGTCGATCTCGAGCGGTGGCCGCCGGCGGCCCGGGCGGTCGTCGCCCGGGTCATCCACGCCGCGGCCGACGTCGCCTACGCCGACACCCTGGTCGTCGACGAGGACGCCTGCCTCGCCGGCGTCGCCGCCCTGGGCGCCGGCGCCCCCGTCGTCGCCGACGTGGAGATGGTGACGGTGGCCACCCGCCGGGCCGGCACCCGGTGCCTCCTCGACGAGGGACGGGCGCTGGCCGCCGCCACGACGGGCCTCACCGCCACCGCCGCCGCCATGCGGGTGGCCGCCGCTCGTTGGCCGGACGGGGCCGTCGTCGTGGTCGGCAACGCCCCCACCGCCCTGGTCGAGGTCGTCCGGCTGGCGGCCGCCGGCCAGTTCCGGCCCGCCCTCGTCATCGGCCTACCCGTCGGCTTCGTGGGTGCCGCCGAGGCCAAGGCCGCCCTGCGAGCCTCTGGACTCCCCTCCATCAGCAACGTCGGCGAGCGGGGCGGGAGCGCGGTGGCGGCCGCCGCCCTCAACGCCCTGTGGCGGCTGGCCCAAGCGGCAACTGGTGACGATTCTGGTGGCCCTGACCCCCGGATCCGTCACCAGTTCGGCGCCGAGGCGGCCCGGGGCCACCAGTGACTCCCACCGTCCACCTCGTCGGCGCCGGCCCCGGCGATCCCCTCCTGCTCACCCGCCGGGCGGCCCGCCTCCTCGCCGCGGCCGACGTGGTCGTGGCCGACCGCCGCTCGCTCGACCCCATCGTCGCCCTCGCCCCGCCCGCCGCCGAGCGGGTCTTCGTAGGACGGGTCGACGGCCGCCCCGCCTGGGACACCGACGCCATCGCCGACCTCCTCGCCGACCGGGCCGCCGCCCAGCCGACCGCCACCGTCGTCCGGCTCAAGAGCGGCGACCCCTTCGTGTGCTCCCGGGGAGGCGAGGAGATGGCCGCCCTCGTGGCTCGGGGCATCCAGGTCGAGGTCACGCCGGGGGTGTCGGCCGCCACCGCCGCCCCCCTCGCCGCCGGCATGCCCCGCGGCCGCACCGTCACCATCCTTGCCGGCAACGACGACCCCGTGTACCCCGTCACCGACCTGGCCGCCCTCGCCGATCCCGACAGTTCCCTCGTCGTCCTCGTCGGCCGCTCCCGCCAGCATCACCTGGCGGCCACGCTCATGGCCGCCGGCCTCGCCGCCGGCACGCCCGCCGCCGTCGTCCACGCCGCCACCCGCCCCGGCGCCCGCACGGTCCACACGACCCTCGAACACCTCGGCGACCACCGCCTCCCCCCGCCCGCCACCGTCGTGATCGGTCCCGCCCGTGCACATCCCTGACGGCTGGATCGACCTCCCGACGTCGGCGGCGGCAGCCGCGGTGGCCGCCACCGCGGTCACCGTCGCCGCCCGCCGGGCCGCGAGCCAGCTCAAGGAGAAGGCCACCACCACGCCCGCCGTCGTTGCCGCCTACCTGCTGGTGGCCCAGGTCCTGGTCGTCCCCGTGGGCGTTGGCACCGGGGCCCACCTGGTCGGCACCGGGCTGGCCACCGTCCTGGTGGGGCCGAGATCGCCATCGTGTGCGTGGCGGTGGTGGTCCTCGTCCAGGCCCTGGTGCTGGCGGACGGGGGCGTCACCGCCATCGGCCTGAACGTGCTCAACAACGGCGTGGTCCCCGCCCTCGTGGCCTGGACAGTGTTCCGCGCCGCCACCGCCGCCCGCGTCCCCCGGCCGGGAGCAGCCGGCGTCACCGCGGCCATGGCCACCCTGGCCGCGGGCGCCGCCGCCGCCCTCGAGTTCACCGTCGGCGGCACCGACGTGATCCCCGCCCGGACCGTCGCCACCGCCCTCGGCGCCGGCCACCTCCTCATCGCCGTCATCGAGGGCGTGCTCACTGGCCTCGTCGTGCGGGTGGTGGCCCGGCTCCGCCCCGACCTGGTGCGCACGTGACCAGCGCCCACGACACGTCGCCGCGGTCTCCCGAGCGCCTCCGCGGTCCCCTCACCGGGGTCCCACCCGAGGCCAAGCTCGTGGGACTGGTCGCCTTCCTCATCGTGGTCGCGACCACCCCCCCGTCCCGCCCGTGGGCCCTCGCCGGACAGGCGGCGATCGCGACCGGCGTGGCCGCGGCCGCCTTCGTCACCGCCCGCGACATCGCACCCCGGCTGGCCATCGACCTCCCCCTCGCCGTCCTCGCCGCCACCATGGCCCTCTTCGGGACGGGCCCCGGATCGATGTGGCCGGCATCAGCCTTTCCGAGGACGGCCTGCGGATCGGTCTGGCCCTGCTGGCCAAGGCCACCATCGGCATCGTGGCCGTGTCGGCGGTGGCGGCCTCCACCACCGCCACGGAGACGGTCGCCGGCCTCCGCCGCCTGCGCCTCCCCGCCTGGACCTGCGACCTGGTGGCGCTCACCGCCCGCCAGCTCCAGGTGTTGGGGGACGAGCTGGCCCGCATCCGGCTGGCGTCGTCCGTTCGAGCCGGCACCAGGGGCCGGTTGGGGGAATGGTCGGCCGCCGCCCGCGCCCTGGGCGTGCTCTTCGTCCGCGGCGTGGAACGGGCCGACCGGCTGCAGATCGCCCTCGCCGCCCGCGGCGGCCCGCCGCCCGCCGCCGCCCCGACCCCGTCACCAACCAGGTGGCTCCCCGCCCTCGTCCCCGCGGCCACTGCCCTCGCCATCCGGCTGGTCGCGGCATGACCCCCGACCTCCTCCTGGTGGGACACGGCAGCCGCGACCCCGCCGCCGCCGGGGAGTTCGAGCAGCTCACCACCCTCGTGCGGGACGCGGCCCCGTCCGGCACCCGCGTCGGCGCCGGCTTCCTCGAGCTCGCCGAACCCCACGTCGACGCCGCCCTCGACCGCCTGGTCGCCGACGGTGCCACCGACATCGCCGCCGTCCCCTACGTCCTCTTCGGCGCCGGCCACCTCAAGGACGACGGCCCCGCCATCCTCGCCCGGGCCGCCGTCGCCACCCCGACGTCACCTTCCACCTGGCCCGCGACCTCGGCATCCATCCCGCCGTCCTCGACGTGGCCGAGGACCGGGCCCGGGCCGCCCTCAAGACCCTCCCGCCGAGCGAGCGCACCGCCGTCGTCGTCGTCGGCCGGGGCTCCACCGACCCCGACGCCTGCGCCGACCTGGTCAAGTTCGCCCGCCTGCTGGAGGACGGGCGGGGGCTCGGACCCGTCCACCCCGCCTTCGCGGCCATGAGCCGGCCCCACCTCGACGACGCCCTCGACCGGCCCGCCAGCTGGGTGCGGGCGCGGTTGCCGTCGTCCCCCTCCTCCTGTTCACCGGGGTGCTGGTCGAACGCATCACCACCGAGACCACCGCGTGGGCCGCCGCCCATCCCGACGTGGCCGTCGCCGCCGCCGCCCACCTCGGCGCCGACGCCCGCCTGGCCGGGGTCGTCGTCGAGCGCCACCGGGAGACCCACCAGGGCGACGTCCGGATGAACTGCGACGTGTGCGCCTACCGGGTCCGACTACCCGGCTACGAGGAGAAGGTGGGCACGCCGCTCACCATCTCCCCGCCGGACGACGCCCCCCGCGGCTGGCGGGCCCGGCGGGCGGCCAACCAGGCCGCGGCCGAGGCCGCCACCCGGCGCGAGCGTCCTCGGGTCGGGCTCGGACGCCGCCGCACCGGCATCCCCGACGCCCCCGACCGCGACCCCGACCAGCCCGCGGTCAGGATTCGCGGCCTCCGCCACCGATGGCCCGACGGCACCGACGCCCTCGCCGGCGTCGACCTCGACGTCCCCCGGGGCGAGCGCCTGGCCATCCTCGGGCCAACGGGTCGGGCAAGACCACCCTCGCCCTCCACCTCATCGGCGCCCTCCAGCCGGCCGCCGGCACCACGTCCGTCACCGGCCTCCCCGTGGTCGACGCCAACCTGGCCGAGATCCGCCGCCGGGTCGGCCTCGTGTTCCAGGACCCCGACGACCAGCTCCTCCTCCCCACGGTGGCCGCCGACGTGGCCCTCGGACCGGCCAACCTCGGCCTCACCGGCGCCGCCCTCGCCCAGCGGGTCGCCACCGCCCTCGACGTGGTCGGCCTCACCGACGCCGCCGACCGGGCGCCACAGCACCTGAGCATGGGCGAGCGCCGACGGGTCGCCCTCGCCGGCGTGCTCGCGACCCACCCCGAAGTCCTCGTCCTCGACGAGCCGAGCGCCAACCTCGACCCCTCCGCCCGTCGGGACGTGGTCGAGATCGTCAAGGGCCTGCCCCCGAGCATCACCACCCTCGTGATCACCCACGACCTGCCGCTCGCCCTCGAGCTGTGCCCCCGGGCGGTCGTGCTCGACCGGGGCCGGATCGTGGCCGACGGCCCCACCGCCGCTCTCCTCGCCAACCCCGCCCTCATGGCCGCCCACCGCCTGGAGCTGCCGTACGGGTTCCCAAACCCGGCCCCGAACGCAACTGGTGACACTTGAACCGGTCCTGGGCGGCTGAAGTGTCACCAGTTCGCATCCGGGACCTCGTCGTCCCCCCGCCCGCCGACCACGGGGGGGACGGCGCCCGCCTGGCCGCCGTCCTCGGCGTCGAGCCCGACGACGTCCTCGACCTCTCCGCCTCCCTCAACCCGTGCGCTCCGGACGTGGCCGCCTTGGCCGCACGCCACCTGACCGCGCTCCGCCGCTACCCCGACGCCAGCGCCGCCACTGCCGCCATGGCCGCCGCCGTCGGCGTCGATGCCGACCGCCTCGTCGTCACCGCCGGCGGCTCCGAGGCCATCGCCCTGGTCGCCGACCACCTCGGGACGGGCCACGTCGAGGGGCCCGAGTTCTCCCTCTACCAGCGCCACCTCGCCCCCGGCGGCGGGCGGTGGCGCTCCAACCCCAACAACCCGCTGGGGACGCTGGCCGCCGACGACGACCGGGCCGCGGTGTGGGACGAGGCCTTCTGGCCCCTCGCCACCGGCACCTGGACCCGGGGCGACGCCGACCGGGGCGCGATCGTGGTCGGCTCCCTGACCAAGGTGTTCGCCTGTCCCGGGCTGCGCGTGGGCTACGTCGTGGCGCCCACCGCCGACCTGGCCGACAGCCTCCGCCGCCGCCAGCCGCTGTGGTCGGTGGGCAGCCTGGCCTGCGCCCTCGTCCCCGGGCTGCTCGACCGGGCCGACCTCCCCGCCTGGCGGACCGCGATCACCCGCCGCCGGGCCGACCTCACCGACCTCCTCCGCCGGCACGCCCACGATGCAGCCGCGGCCGACGCCCCGTGGGTGCTCGTCTCCCAAGCCGGCGACCTCCGCCGCCGCCTCGCCCGCCACGGCATCCTCGTCCGCGACTGCGCCAGCTTCGGCCTGGTCGACACCGTCCGCATCGCCGTCCCCGACGACGCCGGCCTCGACAGGCTGGCCGTCGCCCTGTGATCACCATGGACGGGGTCGCCGTCAGGGCCGAGATGATCGCCGCCATGCGAGCCCGGTCCGACACCGCCGCCCGCCCCGCCTGCCTGGCCACCGTCGTCGTCGGCGACAACCCCCGCTGCCACGCCTTCGCCCGGGACAAGCGGGCGGCCGCGGCCGCCGCCGGCATCGCCACCGTCGCCGTCGACCTTCCCGCCGCCGCCACCCAGGCGGAGGTGGACGCTGCCGTCGCCGCCCTGGCCGCCGACGGGATCTTCGTCCAACTCCCCCTGCCCAGCCACCTCCGGCCCCCCGCCATCCCCCCGGCCAAGGACGTCGACGCCGACCACCAGACGACCTCGCTGGCGGTGGTCCACCTGCTCGATCACTACGACATCCCCATCGACCGCCGCCGGGCGGTCGTCGTGGGCGTCCACCCCGACATGGCCCGCCGACTCGCCGACCGGGGCGCCGAGGTGACGACGGTGGACCACCCCGCGCCCGACTTCTGCCGCGCCGCCGACATCCTCGTCGTCGCCACCGGCCGCCCCCGCACCGTCACCGCCGACCACGTCCGACCGGGCGCCACCGTCGTCGACCTCACCGGCGCCGTCGACAACGACGCCGTCGCCGCCACCGCCGGCGCCCTCGCCCCCTACCCCACCGGCGTCGGACCGGTCGCCGTCGCCTGCCTGCTCCGCAACACTCTCGACGCGTCGGCCAAGCTGGCCCGATGACCGGGCCCGGGGCCGAGCAGCTCCTCATCCACCGTCACGTCGACGGCCGCCTGCGACGGGTCCCCGACGAGGTGGCGGTCGAGGAGCCCCTCGAGATCCGCCTCGACGGCCACCTGGTGGCCACCACCCTGCGCACCCCCGGCAACGACCACGAGCCCGCCGTCGGCCTCCTCCACGCCGAGGGGCTGATCGACGGCCTCGAGATCACCCGCGTCCACCACTGCTTCGATGCCAGATCCACAGCCGGCGGGTCGCCGACCGTCGAGCTCAACGTCATCACCGTCGACACCGGCGGGCGGGCGCCCGTCCCCACCCCTCGCCTGCAGACGGCCACCGCCGCCTGCGGCCTGTGCGGCTCGACCACCATCGACCAGCTCACCGCTCGCCTCCCGCCGCTGCCCCCCGCAGCCCTCCTCCCCGACGACGTCGTCCTCGGCCTCGGGGACCGGGTCCGCGGCCGCCAGGGCCTGTTCGGCAGCACCGGCGGTGTCCACGCGGCCGCCGTTTTCGATCCCGCGGGCGAGCCCCTCCTCATCCGAGAGGACGTCGGCCGCCACAACGCGGTCGACAAATTGGTCGGCCGTCTCCGCCTCGACGGCGACCTCCCCGCCCACGGGCACGGCCTGTTCGTCTCCGGCCGGGCCGGCTTCGAGCTGGTGCAGAAGGCGTGGGCGGCCGGCTTCGCCTGGATGGTGGCGGTCGGCGCCCCCACGTCGCTCGCGGTGCGCACCGCCCGCACCGCCGGCCTGGTTCTCGTCGGCTTCGCCACCGACCGCCGCTTCAACCTCTACGCCCCCCTCGAACCGTGATCACCCTGGTGCTCGGCGGGGCCCGGTCGGGGAAGTCGGAGGTGGGCGAGCGGCTGGTGGGCGCCCTCGGCCCCGACGTCACCTACGTGGCCACCGCCGTGTTCGATCCCTCCGACGACGCCCATGCCGATGAGACTGGGCCCGCCGCATCGACCAGCACCGCGCCCGCCGCCCACCGGCGTGGACCACCGTCGAGGCCGGCCCCGACCTCCCCGCCGTCCTCCTCACCCTCACCGGCGCCGTCCTCGTCGACTCCTTGGGGACGTGGGTGGCGGCGACCACGACTCCCGACGCGGACGCCCTCTGCCACGCCCTCGCCCACCGGGACGGCCCGACCGTCGTCGTGTCCGAGGAGGTCGGTCTGGGCGTCCACCCATCGACGGAGGCCGGCCGCGCCTTCCGTGACGTCCTCGGGGACGTCAACCGGGCGGTGGCCGACGTCGCCGACGAGGTCCTCCTGGTCGTCGCCGGCCGGGTGCTCCCCCTGGCCCGCCCGTGACCTGATGATCGCCGCCCTCGCCTTCCTCACCCCCCTCGGCGGGGCGCGGGAACCCGACCGCACCACCTTCGACTGGTTCCCCGTGGTGGGCGCCCTCCTGGGGGCCGCCGTGGGAGCGGTGTGGTGGGGCGCCAACGAGCTGTGGTCCCCCCTGGTGGCGGCCACGCTGGCGGTCGCCGCCGACATTGCCCTCACCGGCGCCCTCCATGTCGACGGCCTGGCCGACACCGCCGACGGCGTCCTCCCCCACCTCGACCGCGACCGCCGCCTCGACGTCATGGCCGAGCCCGACGTGGGCGCCTTCGGCGTCACGGCAGTCGTCCTCACCCTCGGCCTGCGCGTCGCCCTCCTCGCCTCCCTCGCCCCCGACATCGCCCTCGTCGCCGCCCTGTGGTGCGGGTCGAGGACCCTCATGGCGGTGGCCGCCCGGTCCGTCCCCTACGCCCGCCCCGAAGGCGGACTGGCCGCCGCCTTCCTCGGCCGCTCCCCGACCCGGGTGGCGATCGTCGGCGCCGCCCTGGCCGCCGCCATCGCCGTGGCCGCCACCGACGTCGGTCTCGCCCCCGCCCTGGCCGCTCTCGCCGCCCTCGTCGCCGCCGGCGCGGCCGTGGTCGCCCTCGCCCGCCGCCGCCTGGGCGGATTCACCGGCGACGTCCTGGGTGCGGCCGGCCTGGTCGGGGAGACGGTCGGCCTCCTCGTCGTCGCCGCCCGCGGGTGACACGCCAGGCGGCCGCCAGACCCCTGGGCGCGGCCGCCGGTATCCTCATCGACCTGGCCCTGGGCGAGCCGCCCGCCGCCGTCCCCCACCCTGTCGCCCTCTTCGGCACCCTCATGCTGGCCGTCGAGGACCGCCTGTGGCGGGACAACCGGCGCGCCGGCGTGGCTCACGCCGCCACCGGCCTCACCATCGGTGCCCTGGCCGGCGCCGCCGCCCGGTCCACCACCGCCAGCACCTACACCGCGGTGGCCGGACGTCTCCTCCACCGCACCGCCCTCGACGTCGCCGCCGCCCTCGACGCCGGCGATCTCGACGCCGCCCGGGCCGGCCTCCCCTCTCTCGCCGGCCGCGACGCCACCGACCTCGACCAGCACGAGGTGGCGAGGGCCGTCGTCGAGTCGGTGGCGGAGAACACCGTCGACGCCATCGTCGCCCCCGCCCTGTGGGCGGCCGCCCTCGGCGGCGCCGGCGCCCTCGGCTACCGGGCCGTGAACACCCTCGACTCGATGGTCGGCCACCGCTCCGACCGCTACCAGCGCTACGGATGGGCCAGCGCCCGCCTCGACGACGGCGCCGGCTGGCTGCCGGCCCGGGCCACCGCCGCCCTCGTGGCTGCCGTCCGCCCCGCCACCGCCGCCGTCGTGTGGCGCACCGTCCGGCGGGACGCCGCCGCCCACCCGTCCCCCAACGCAGGCGTGGCCGAGGCCGCCTTCGCCGCCGCCCTCGGCCTCCGACTCGGAGGGACCAACCGCTACGGCGACCGAGTCGAGCACCGGCCCCCGCTCGGGAACGGCCGGCCCCCGACCACCACGACATCCGCCCCGCCGTCCGCCTCTCCCGCGACGTCAGCCTCGCCCTGGCCGCTGCCCTGACCGGTCTCGGGATGGCGCGTTGCTACCGGCGAAAAGGCGGCGATATGACGGAAAGCGGCAACTACAGCGACCTGACCCACAGCAGGTCGATGAACTCGCCGGCAAACTCACGCCTGTAGATCACCCCGGCCCCCGTCTCGCGGTACCCGCCTTCAGTGGCGGGATACCCCCGCTAACCGGGAAACGCCTCTAGGAACTCGTCTGGTGTAAGAACCGGGGACGGAGGGCTGTCCGCGAGCACCGATAGCCGCTCTCTGAGTTCTCCCATCATGGTCGGATCACATTCGACATTTCTGAGCGCCACGCGACTGGCGGCACGACCTTCCCCATGATCGTCCGGGCCATCGAACTGACGCGCGGTCTCACCCATCGTCGTTCTCGTGTCCCTCAGGGCGTCCGCCATGGCAAGCGGCTTCGTCCCCTCTGCTGACGTTGGCCATCGGTCCTGTCATCGCTGTTGACAGTCTAACGAAACGGGGTTTCCCCGCAGTGATCCACGGCGGCGCTGCCGTTGGTGCGCCAGGTCGTTGCCGAAGCAGGATCCATGCGTCCGTGACGATCCCCGCCAGCGAACGGGAGCTTTCCGCCGCCCGGGCTGCTCCCTAGCCCGACGACACGACCACCAGGCGGGCGATGAGAGTGCCAGGGGCACCCGGCTCGCCCGACACCTCCACCGTCGAACCTTCCTCGACGTCCTGCAACGACGCCGCCCCACCGCTCGCCGTTCGGTACTCGGTCTCCTCGGTGAGGGCGATGCGCGAGTAGCCGTTCACCGGCGGGTCGATCTGCAGCACCCGGGCGCTGGCGAACAGGGTCAGCACCGTGCCCCGGATGGTGACTTCACCGGTGGCGACGGTCGTCGGGACGGATGAAACCGGCGGCGGCGTCACCGTCGTGGGCGCCACCGCCGGCACCGTCGTCGACGTGGTCGACGTGGGCACGGCCGACCTCGGCACGGTCGCGTCCGATCCCGACCCATCGTCGTCGGAGCACGCGCCCGTGCCGACCAGCACCACCAGCGCCACCGCCACCGCCAGCGCCACCGTCACCGCCCGCGGCCTCAACCGCCCATCGAGCACCCGGCCACTCTACGGCGGCCCTACCGGCAGGCGAGGGCGAGACGGGTGAGCCGCCGCTCCTGGTCCGCCGTCAGCTCGTCGCTCGCCAGCTCGTCGTCGCTGAACTCGTCGATCACACCCGACGCCACGCACTTCGACTGCGCCGGCGTGCCCCCCTCGCCGAGGACGTCGATGGCGATGTACGTCCGGGTCACGGCCAGTTGGATCACGTCGAAGGACCCGCCGGTGCCAGCCACCGCCGCCGCCCCCGGATCGCACGACTCCAGGGCCACCACCTCGCCGTTGCGCGTCGTCGACGCCTCACCCCCGGGCGTCGCCGCCACCCAGGCGGTCAGCGCGTCGGCCAGCTCGTCGGTGTCGGGTGGCGTGTCGCCGGTGACGTTGAGCCGGAAGCACGTCCTCCCGTTCTTGGGGAAGATGGCGTAGGCGTCGCCGCCCCACCCGGTGGCCGCCGTCAGGGCCAGGCGGGGGTCGATGCGTTCGGCGAGCACGATCATGAGGGACACCGCCCCGAAGTCCCCCTCGTCCAGTGCCTCCTCACCGTCGGTGTCGGGACTGTCGACCGGGATCGGACCGTGGGCGGCGATGTACTCGAACGGGTCGAAGACGTGCTCCTCGGTGACGGGCGGGGTGGCGAAGGCGGCGTCGACCGACTGGCCCTCGGCCTCCTCCAGCAGGGCCACGAAGGCGTCACCCAGCCCGTACGTCGACCCGAACAGAGAAATCAGGGCGGTGGGAATAGCCGCGTCCTCGAACTCCTCCAAGCCCTCGTCGCTCTCCGCCTCGACGGCCTCCTGGGTGGCGTCGTCGAGGCTCTCGAGGTAGCGCTCCTCGATACGGTCGGCGTCGCCCTCCACCAGGGCGCCGAAGGCGTAGGTCTCGCCGCTGGTGATCTCGTCCTCGTCCTCGTCGTCGTAGCGGTCGAGGAAAAAGACCTGGTCCTGGAGGACGTGGGTCAGCTCGTGGGCCAGGGTGACGGCCAGCCCGGGGGTGACCTCCGTCCCCCGGACGACGACCCGCTCGTCGGCGCTGTCGTAGAAGGCGAGGGTGCCGGTGTCGGTCAGATCGTTCATGGAGTCGAGCAGGTCGGTGTCACCGGACAGGAGGCCGAGCGCCCGCATGGCACCTTCCAGCTCCTCGATCTCCTCCTTGTCCTCCTCGGTGAGCGACCCTTCGTCGGTCCGAGTGAGCTCGGAGTACTCCTCCGGCGTGAGGAAGTCGACGTGGACGGGGTGGTCGTACAGCGCCCCCCGCTCCCGCTCGACGAACTGGGCGATCTCCAGGACCCGGGGGTCCCACTCCGAGGGGTAGCCCTCCTCGGCACTGCGCACGACGACCGTGGCGATGCCTCCGGCGAGCACCGCGACGACGCCCAGGGCTGTGACCCACTCCAACAGCCGCGACCGTCTGACCACAATGACCTCCAAGTTTCGCCGTCGACCCAAGTATCGACGGCGCGGAGGGCCTTCTTGAACCTGGCCGCCCTCCGGGGCCCCCGCCAGTAGCCTTTCCCCGTGACCAAGATCGCCGACCTGCTCGCCGCCGGACGGTGCTACTCGTTCGAGTTCTTCCCACCCCGCACCGAGGCCGCCGAGGCCACCCTGCGGCAGACGCTCGTCGAGCTCGAGCCCCTCGGGCCGTCGTTCGTGTCCTTCACCTACGGGGCCGGCGGCACCACCCGGGACAAGACGTACGAGATCGTCGTCGACGTGCTGCGGAACACGTCGATGACACCCATGGCCCACCTGTGCTGCGCCGGCCACACCCGGGAGGAGCTCCGGTCGCTGCTCGAGGCCTATCGGGCGGACGGGGTGGAGAACATCCTCGCCTTGCGGGGCGACCCCCCGGCCGACCTCGGCCTCCCCCCCGGCGACCTGCTGCATGCGGCCGAGCTGGTGGAGCTGGTTCGGGAGATGGGCCCCTTCTCCATCGGCGTCGCGTCACACCCGGAGGGCCATCCCGCCTGCCCCGACCGCGACCTCGACCGCCACCGGCAGGCGGAGAAGCTGGCCAAGGCCGACTTCGGCGTCACCCAGTTCTTCTTCAACCTGGAGGACTATGTCCGCCTCCTGGACGACCTGGCCGCCCGAGGAGTCGACAAGCCGGTCCTGCCCGGCGTCATGCCCGTCACCAACGTGGCCCAGATCGAACGCTTCGCCAAGATGTCGGGGGCTGCCTTCCCGACGTGGCTGGCGGACCGGTTGCACGCGGTCGCCGACGATCCCGAGAAGGTCCGTCGGGTGGGAGTCGAGGTGGCCACCGAGCTGAGCGCCGGGCTGCTCGAGGCGGGGGCACCGGGGCTCCACTTCTACACGCTGAACCGGTCCCAGGCCACGACCGAGATCTGGAACAACCTGGGACTGCCGGCCAGCCCCGGAACCTCCCCTGGTGGCTCTCCGGGATAAGGGGTCATGCCCGACCAGCCGAACGACCTGGTCCACGTCGTCTTCGAGCTGGAGGTCGACCACGAGGGTTGGCCGCCGGTCGGCGCCGAGCGGGTGTGGGCCGAGCCGCTGGGATCGGACACCTACCGCATCGACAACACACCCTGGTTCGCCCGCGACGTCGCCGCCGACGACATCGTGCGGGCGGTGCCACCCGACGACGATTCGTCGCCGGTGTACGTCGAGACGGTCGAGCGGAGCGGAAAATCCACGATCCGCGTCCTCCCGTTCGAAGCGGGGCCGTTGCACGGGAGCCTTCACCCGATCCTCGACCTGTTCGTGCCCCTCGGCGCCTACGGCGAGGGCGCCGGCCCGTACCCCATCGTCGCCCTGACCGTTCCTCCCGATGCCGACGTCCGCGCAGTCCATGACCTCCTCACCCGGGGGAAGGCCGACGGCTGGTGGGACTACGAGGAGGGCTGCGTCGACGCGGCATGGATCGCCCTCGACCCCTGATCCCCGGCGGCCCGTCTGCTCAGTGCCGCGGCCGGCGAGTCACGCCTGCTGGGGATGCATCACCTCACGCTCACGGTGCATGCACCCTGGCCAGCAGCAGGGTCGCCGCTGGCCATCCTCCAGCTCCTCCTGAGTCCGGCGAATGCGGCGCGCGCGTGTCGTCGCCTGCTTGGCATCCTCGACCCAGCAGATGAACTCGTTGCGGGCCAGAGGTGTGATGTCCTTCCAGGCATCGAGTGCCGTGGGGCTGGCGACGAGCGCTTCCCGGAGGTCAGCTGGAAGCTGGTGCACCACTCCCCCGGGCACGGGCGAAGCGCTCACAGGGCCCCGGTGACGCCCGGGCGCGTCCACTGGGGCACCGGTCGACCGCCGTTTCTGGGCCCCATCGGCGCACCGTGCTCGTCGGTGCGCAAGAAGGAGTGGGTCGGGAACTGCGGCCACCCCTCGGGCGAGTCCTCCCACGCCTCCCGCCGCCCGTAGGCGGTCATGTCGAGCAGCCCGAACACGGGAGTCATCACCTCGTCGCCCCGACCGGTCGTCCAGTACGTCAGGTAGATCTTGTCCTCCCGCCGCAGGTAGCAGGAGACCCGGCCGGCGACGCCCACGGTGGGGTCGTCGAGGTGGGCATTGGAGTACCACGGCGCGGTGTAACCCATGAAGTCGCGGAATGCCGCGATCTCCTCGTACGGCCCGTCGCCGAGGATGGCGAACGTGATCCCGTTGGCGTTGAGGTAGGCCGCGTCGGCGGCGTCCCCCATGTTCCAGGTGTTCCTTGTGCAGCCCTCGCACTGCCACTCCCATGGCTTTCCGTCGTAGAACATGTGGCTGTAGACGACCAGCTCGTCGCGCCCCTCGAAGACATCGCCGAACGGGACCGGGCCGTCGGGGCCGATGAGCGTGGTGTCGGGCGGCACCTCTGTCATGGGCAGCCGGCGCCGGGCGGCGGCGATGGCGTCGCCCTCCCGGGTGTGTGCCTTCTCCCGCGTGCGCAGCTCGAGGAGCTGTCGCTCGAAGTCGTCGTGATCGGTCACCGGTGGGGCTGACGTGGTCATGATTTCCCCTTTCAGCTGTCGGACGCGGCGAGGATGGCGGCGACGGAGCGGTCGACGTCGTCGGTCGTCGTGCGCCAGTTCGACACTGAGATGCGCATGAGGCGCTGGCCGTGCCAGGTGGTGGCGCCCATCCAGCACTCTCCCGAGCGTTGCACATGGTCGATGACCCGGTCGGTGCGGTGGTCGTCGCCGAAGCTGACCAGTACTTGGTTGAGCACGACCTCGTTGGCCACCGTGACACCGTCGATGGCGGAGAGCTGCTCGGCGAATCGACGGGCCAGTGAGCAGCATCGCTCGATGAGCTCGGCCAGGCCATTACGGCCGAGCTGGCGCAGGGCGGCCCAGGTTGCGAACCCTCGGGCTCGTCGCGACGACTCGAGCACGTAATCGCTCGGCGCCCGTAGCCCGCCCTCGCCCTGTCCGGTCAGGTAGGCGGCGGTATAGGACATGGCGGCCGCGTGCGCGTCGGCATGGGCGCAGAACGCGTAGCCGCTGTCGTAGGGGACGTTGAGCCACTTGTGGCCGTCGACCGCCCACGAGTCGGCGGCCTCCATCCCGGAGGTGAGGTGGCGAGTGGCCGGGTTGGCCGCGGCCCACAGCCCGAACGCGCCGTCGACGTGGACCCAGGCGCCGTGGTCGTGGGCGGCTGTGGTCGCCGCGGCCATGTCATCGAAGGCGCCGCTGTTGACGTTGCCGGCCTGCAGGCAGACGATCGTCGGGCCGGCCGGGCGGCGGGCGAGAACATGGGCGAGGTCGGTGACGTCGATCGCTCCCTGGTCGTCGGTGGCCACCGGCTCGACCACGCCGGCGCCGAGGCCCAGCAGGCGCAGAGACCGGTCGATGGTCGCGTGCCGCTCCCCGTTCGCCACGACCCGCACCGGTGGACCGCCGATGAGGCCGTGACTGCTCGACGTCCCAGCCCGCCTCGGCCAGCACGTGGTGGCGGGCCGCGGCCAGCGAGACGGTGTTGGCTGCCCTGGCCACCGGTCACGAACCCGAACGAGGCGCCGGCCGGCAGGCCGAGCAGCTCCTTCAGCCATCCGCCGGTGACGTCCTCGACCACGCGCCGCGCCCGGTGACGTCGACCGCGTTGAAGGCGGGCTGGTCCCATCCCGCCGTCAACACGTCGGCCGCGGTCGCGGCGTCGAGCGCGCCGCCCACGACGAACCCGAAGTAGCGGGGACCGGTCGTGGCGACCAGAGCCGGCTCGACGACGTCGGCCAGTTCGTCGACCGCCGCAGCCGCAGACGTCGGCTCGTCACGCAACGTGCCCAGGCCCGACCGGACGTGATCGAGGTCGTTGTCGCTGGGGAACACGGGTCGGTTGGGCACGTCGCTCCCGATAGTCAGCGGCACGCGCCGCTGCATGGAGCAAGAGACTACGAAGTGAAGTCACACCTCATCATCGCGGCCCCGCGCCGCGAGGAAGAGGTCGATCAGCCCATTCGGCCCGCGGTTCTCGGTAGCGGTGGTTGCGGAAACCCGCACCCTCGGCGACCGAGAATGGGTGGGCGTCGCGGCGCCGCGGCGTCGGGCGGGCGGGCGTCGGGCGTCGGTGGCGGTGGCGGCGCCCAGGGTTACGGATCGAGGGACGAAACCGGCAGCGCCTTGCTGCTGACCGCCTGGGCCACGTCGGTGAGACGGAGGTTGTGGTTGCGGGCGTGGCGCCGTAACCGGGCGAAGGCGTGCTCCATGTCGAGGTTGGCCCGTTCGCCGACGACGCCCTTGGCCTGTTCGATCACGATCCGCGGTGCTGAGGGCCTGCGTGAGCTGCTCGTTCAGGATCTGGGCGTCCCGGACGGCGCGGTGCTGCAGGATGGCGATGGTGGCCACGTCGGCCAGCGCCTGGGCCGCCACCACGTCGCGCTCGCGGCATCGGTCCCTCGTCGACGCGGAACATGTTCAGGGCGCCGATCGTCTGCCCCCGCAGCCGCATTGGCAGTGCATGCACCGACCGGAAGCCGCTTTCGCGAGCGTGAGGGCTGAACCGGGGCCAGCGGCTGTCGACGTCCTCGAGCTTGAGGTTCACGATCGGCGCGCCGCTGCGATAGCAGTCGACACAGGGCCCTTCGTCGGCTTGGAGCTCGAAGAGCTCCAGCACCCGCATCGCCTCGCTGGACGAGGCCAGCACCCGCAGGTCGCCGTCGGCCGACGCCACCATCAGGCCGGCGGCGGACACGTCGACGACGTCGACGCACCGGTCGGCGAGGATGGTGAGCAGGTCGACCATGTCGAAGTCCGCGACCAGGCTGTCGGCGAGCTCGACGAGCGTGCGGGCGAGCAGTGTCTCTCTCGGGATGTCGCGCTCCCAGGTCCGACGCCCACCTCTGGACGTCCAGGCTCCATGGTAGAGCCTCGCCCCCCGGCTCAGCTCTCGCTGGCGAAGCGCAGGCGGCGGGCGACGACGTCGCCCGCCACATCGGCGATCGGACGCTGATTGCCGAAGGCGTGGGCCCGCAGGCGGACGAGGGCCTGGGCGACGGACATATCGAGCTGGGCCGACACCATGCCCGCCGCCTGGTGCACCACGTACCCGAGGTTCGACCCCGCCTCCAGCGCGGCCGTCAACCCCTCCAACGAGGCTCCCGCCTGCATGACGAGGAGCGCCTCGGCGGCGACGTCCGCCATCACGAGGGCGTCGGCGTGCTGGTCGTCTGTGAGGGCACCGCGACGGTCGCGGTAGAGGTTGAGGGCGCCCAGCCGGACGGCGCCGACAACCAGCGGGAACCCGAAGACCGCCCGTACCCCCCCAGCCAGTGCCGGTCCCGTGAACGCCGGCCATCGCGGCACCGACGGGCGGGCGAGATCGGCTTCGATGACTGGCCGGCCGAGGTGGTAGGCGTCGACGCAAGGACCCTCGCCCAGCGTGAACTGCAACTCCTCGATGAGGGCGCTGACATCGCTCGTCGTGCAGGCGGAGCCCAGGGGCAGGTCGTCGGACATGAGCATGATCCCCGCTCCGGTCACGCCGGTGACGGTGCGGCAGACCTCGCACAGGCGTACGGACGTGATGTCGCCATGAGCCGCGTCGACCAGTGAGGCGAGAATACGGAGTCGACGCTCGCCACTCAACGGGTGCACCGGGCGGGCGGGCGCGTACCGTCCGTCCTCCATGGAGAGGCAGACGTCGTGCGGTCCATCCAGCACGTCCCTGGTTCGAGGAGCTGCGAGCACTCGCGCTGCCAGGGTTCTGGAGCATCGCCGGACCGGCGACGGCCGGTCCCACACGTTGTCGTGATCGGGTCGGGCTCGACGCTACACCCGCCTACCGGTCGTCCGACCGACCGGATGGGCCCGCTTCAGGCGCTAGCGAGTCTCAACCGACGGCCGCAGTCGTCCGCGGCCGGCGGCCGGCCCGCCACACCCGACGGAGACGCCGGCGTTCATCCTCGTCCGTTCCCCCCCAGATGCCGGCTTCCTGGTTGGTTTCCAGCGCGAACTCGAGGCATTCGCTCTGCACCGGGCAGGTCCGGCACACCGCCTTGGCCGCCGTGATCTGCTCCAAGGCCACGCCAGTGTTGCCGGCCGGGAAGAACAGCGCCGGCTTCGTTTGCCGACAGGAGGCGCCCTCCCGCCAGCTCTCCCTGTCCCAATCGAAGATCGGACTCCACGTCACGGTCATCGGGCTCCCTTGGTTGGCTCCAGCGGTCTCGGGACACACGACGCGCAAGAACACCGGTTGCAGCCAAACAGCCAATGCCCTGCCACCCGGACCTCCTCGGATCGTCCACGACGGGGACGCTGCCGGGGTCTCGGGCAACGGACTTCACTCGCAATCTTAGGGCGTGGCGGCCCTGTTTGTCCTGTTGCCTCGGCATGGGAGTCGTGCAGCATGCTCGGGGCACCGGTGGGCAACCTCAGCGGATGGACGGGCGCGGTCCTGTCGGCGAACCTTGGCCGTCGCGGAGGAGGACGGAGACGCGTTGGCGGGTCACGCCGAAGAGGGTCGCGATCTCCTCCATGGTCATGCCTTCGGCGTACAGGGCTCGAACCTCGGCTCGGCGCAGGCGACTGCTCGCTTGCAGGAGACCGTCAAGGTTCTCCTGGGTGATCTGGAGGATTCGAGCCCGCTCGACACTGCCGAGGATCTCCCGGTACGACTTCCCGTGGCTGCGGAGGCGGCGGATCGTCTGCGCCCGGCGGGCCGCATCCTGATTGAGCTGGGTACTGACGCGGAGGACGACGAGGAGCGCGTCGAGGGCTTCGAGGACATCGTCGCTCAGTCGGGTTTCAGGCACGGTGGTTCCTCGGTGGGGCGCGCGCACGCCGGGAGCAGCGCTCGGAGAGCCCGATCGTAGCAATCCTCGTTACTGTCCGCAATCCCCCATTGCTGCAACTACCCATTGCCGCAATTCAGAGTTGCCGCAACCCCGAATTGCGGAGTACAATCCGCCCGTGACCACGCTTACCGACGAGGTCCTCGACGACCTGTTGGCGCTCGATGCGATCGTCTCGGAGACGAGACGGTCCCGGCATGCTGCCGAGAACGAGGACTGCACGTCCCTCGCCCACGACCTGCAGCAGGCCCTGGGCTCGCGGTCGATCCTCGACCAGGCCACCGGAATGCTCATGACCGGCCTGGGCTACGGCGCGGTCGACGCCTACACCCTCCTGCGCCGCGCCTCCGCCGATTCCGAGCAGGCTGTCGAGATCGTCGCCCAAGGGATGGTCGACGCCGAGGCCCGGACCCGACGGGCGCGCACCATGCCGGCGCGCACCGACAGTCCCAAGCGATGAGCGTCGCCCCGTGGAGTCGCCACGGCAGCGCCGAGGCTTTCTAGAAGCGAAAACGACCGTAGACGTCGTTCTTGCTTCAGAAAACGTCGGCGCTAGAACCCCCCGACACCGGCCTACGAGACCTCGCCGCCGAGGTAGGCGTTGCGGACGGCCTCGTCGCCCAGGAGCTCGCTGGCGGCACCGGACTTGACCACCCTGCCGGTTTCCAGCACGTAGGCCCGGTGGGACCGGGCCAGCGCCTGGGCCGCGTTCTGCTCCACCAGCAGCACGGTCGTGCCCTGCTGGTTGATCTCGCTGACGATGGCGAAGATCTGGGTCACCAGCTTGGGCGCCAGTCCCATCGACGGCTCGTCCAGCAGCAACACCTGGGGCCGGGCCATGAGCGCCCGGCCGATGGCCAGCATCTGCTGCTCCCCACCAGAGAGGGTGCCGCCCGACTGCGACCGGCGCTCGGCCAGCCGGGGCAGCAGGCCGAAGACCCGGTCGAGGTCGGGACCGAGCGCCGCCTTCTTGGCCGTCCCCCGGTGGTACGCCCCCATCTCCAGGTTCTCCAGCACGGTCATCCCCGGGAAGATGCGTCGGCCCTCGGGCGACTGTGAGATCCCCAGCTGCACCCGCTTGTGGGCGGGCACGGTCGAGATGTCCTTGCCCTCTAGCAGGATGCGGCCCGACGTCACCGGCCGCACGCCGGAGATGGTCTTGAGGGTGGTGGTCTTGCCCGCCCCGTTGGCACCGATGAGGGCCACCACCTCGCCTGCGTCGACGGTGAACGACACCCCCTTGAGCGCCTCGACCATCCCGTAGTGAACGTGGAGGTCTTCCAGCTCGAGCAGCGCCATGGCTCAGCCCGCTTCCGGTTCGCCCAGGTAGGCCTCGATGACCCGGGGGTCGCGCTGGATGTCGGCCGGCCGGCCCTCGGCGATCTTCTCGCCGAAGTCGAGGACGCACACCCGGTCCGACGTTCCCATCACCAGGCTCATGTCGTGCTCGATGAGGACGATGGTGAGGCCCTCGTCCCGCAGCCGGCGGATGAGCACCTTCACCGCCTGCTTCTCGGCCGCCCCCATACCGGCTGCGGGCTCGTCGAGGAGCAGGACCCGGGGACGGGTGGCCACCGCCCGGGCGATCTCCAACCGCCGCTGGTCGCCGTAGGGCAGGTTGCGGGCCAGGTCGCCGGCCCGGTGCTCGATGCCGACCAGGCGCAGCAGCCGGCGGGCCTCCTCCTGGCTCTCCCGCTCCTCCTTCCGGTGGCGGGGCAGGCCCAGCAGGGCGCCGGGCACGCTCGTGCGGTGGTTGGAGTCGGCCCCGATCATCACGTTCTGGAGGGCGGTCATGTTGGGGAACAGGCGGATGTTCTGGAACGTCCGGGCCACCCCGGCGTGGGTGACCTCGTGGGGCCGGTCGTCGCAGATCGTCTTCCCGTCGAGGCGGATGTCGCCCGCGGTCGGGTGGAAGACGCCCGTGACGCAGTTGAACACCGTCGTCTTGCCCGCTCCGTTGGGACCGATGAGGCCGAGGATCTCGCCCCGCTCCACGGCGACGTCGATCCCCCGGAGCGCGACCACCCCGCCGAACTCCATCCGCACCCCGTCCAGTTCGAGCACCTTGTTGGAGGGGGCGTCCGCCGGCGGCTCGGCCAGCGACACCGGGACCGCCTCGGGAGGTGGCAGCTCGGGTATGGGCTGGTCGGCCTCCGCCGCGTCAGCCACAGTCGTCTCCTCGACCGGCGCCTCCGCCTCGACCACCACCGGCGCCTCCACGATGCCGCCCAGGCCCGCCTCGGGGGTGGCTTCGGCCAGTTCCGCCGCCCGCTGGCGGCTGGGGATCAACCCCTCGGGCCGGAAGATCATCATCACCACCAAGGCCAACCCGAACAGGAGCACCCGGTACTCGGTGATGTCGGTAGCGTGGCCGCCGAGGATCGTGTTCAGCCAGCGGGTGAGGGTCTCGCCGGCCGCCGCGTCCCGCAGGTACTCGGGCAGGAAGGCGACCGCGAAGGCACCCACCACGACCCCCGGGATCGACCCCATCCCGCCCAGCACCACCGCCGCCAGCAGGATCACCGACAGGAAGAACGGGAAGTTGTCGGGGTTGATGAAGCTCACCCGGCTGGCGTAGATCCATCCCCCGAGCCCGCCGGTGGACGCCCCGATGGCGAAGGCCCATAGCTTCATCTTGAACGTGGGCACGCCCATGGCCTCGGCCGCGTCCTCGTCCTCCCGGATGGCAGCCCACGCCCGTCCCACCCGCGACCGGTTGAGGCGCACGATCATCACCATCGCCAGCACGATCGCGACAAGGGTGAGGTAGTAGTACGGCAAGGGGTCGAGCTCGAACTTCACCCCCAGCACCGACGAGGGGTGGGGGATGTTGGAGATGCCCCGGGACGCCCCCAGCGACTCCGAGTTCTGGGCCACGATGCGGGCGATCTCGCCGAAACCGAGGGTGACGATGGCCAGGTAGTCGCCCCGGAGGCGCAAGGTGGGGGCGCCCAGGATCACGCCCGCCAGCGACGCCAGCAGCACGGCCAGGAACAGCGCCTCCCACGAGGACCAGCCGGCAGCCGTCGTCAGCTTGGCCGTGGTGTAGGCCCCGACCGCGTAGAAGGCCACGTAGCCGAGGTCGAGGAGGCCGGCCTGGCCCACCACCACGTTGAGGCCCAGGGCCAGCAGGACGAACACCGCCACCGGGTAGAAGAGGACGCTCTGCCACGCGATCGACAGTCCCAGCGGCGCCAGCACCGCTCCCAGCAGGGCGAGGAGCAGGACCGCCGCCCGCATCGGACGTCCCTGGCGGTCCCACCAACGGGCCACCGGACGCACCAGGGACGGCAGCAGCGGCCGGGTCGGCAGGCGCAGGAGGGGGCTCACGCCCGCGCCCTCCCCAGGCTCTCGCCCAGCAGGCCGGTGGGACGGAACAGCAGGACCAGCACCAGCACGGTGAAGGCGAACACGTCCTTCCACTCGCCGCCCAGCACGGTGGAGCCCCAGTTCTCCATCAGGCCCAGGAGGAGGCCGCCGAGGAGGGCGCCCCGGACGTTGCCGATCCCGCCCAGGACGGCCGCGGTGAAGGCCTTGATCCCGGGGAGGAACCCGATGTCGAAGCGGGCCGACTCGAAGAAGATCCCGAACAGGGTCCCCGCGGCGCCGGCCAGGATGCCTCCCAGCAGGAACGTGAGGGTGACGACCCGGTTGATGTCGACCCCCATCATGGCCGCCGTCTCCGGGTCCTGGGCCGCGGCCCGGATGCCTCGGCCCAGGCGGGACTTGGCGACGAACCGCTCCAGGGCCACCGCCAGCACCACCGCCGCCACCACCACCAGCACCTTGTCGGTGCGGATGTCAGCGCCCGCGATCTCGGCCAACTGCCGTTTCTCCAGGATCCGGGGGAAGCCGAGGATCTCCCGTCCGTAGCGGACGGCGAACAGCTCCTGGAGGAACAGCGACATGCCGATGGCCGTGATGAGCGCGGCCAGGCGGGGGGCGTTGCGCTTCCGGAGGGGCCGGTAGGCGATGCGCTCCATCGCCACCGCGGTCGCCCCCGACACCGTCATGGCGAACAGCATCACCAGCAGGAGGGTGACGATCAGCCCCGCGCCCGTCTTGGCCGGGTCGCCAGTGTCGATGCCGAGGCCGTGCATGGCGAACAGGCTGGAGAACACCCCGATCATGAAGACCTCGGAGTGGGCGAAGTTGATCAGCCGGAGGACGCCGTAGACGAGCGTGTACCCGAGCGCGATGAGCGCGTAGATCGACCCGAGCGTCAGGCCGTCGACGGTCTGGGGCCAGAACTGGTCCTTGAGGCAGGAGAAGCAGGTGTCGATGGCGGGCCTGCGGTCCGCTGGATGTTCGGACGGGGCCCGGTGCTAGCTCAGCAACTCCTGGGTGGTGCCCAACTCGGTGGGCTTCCCGCCCTGGAACTCGTAGACGAAGACGTCGCCCGCCTTGATGTTGCCGTTGTCCTCGAACTCGATGGTCTTGCCCGCCCCTTCGTAGGCCCCGATGGTCTCCACGAACTGGAGCAGCGCGGCCCGGGTGGTGTGGCCCTCACGGACACCCTTGATGATGATGTTGGCCGCGTCGTAGCCCTCGGTGGAGTAGGTGGCCGGGGGCGTGTTCCACTTCGCCTCGTAGGCCTTGGCGAACTCGCCCAGCTTCCCGGCGGTGTCGGCGGTGGCCAGCTTGCAGGCGCACGTGACCTGGGTGCCCTCGGCCGCGGCCGCCCCCGCGGCGGCGACGAAGCCGGCGTCGAGCACGCCGTCGCCGCTCTGGAACCGGACGTTGACCTGGCCGTCGGTGAGCTGCTTCTTGAGCCGGCCCGCCTCCGAGTAGTAGCCGCCGTAGAAGATCAGATCCGGGGGCGGCGAGATGGCCCGCACCGAGTTCACGACCGCCGAGTAGTCCTGCGACTTGGGGTCGATGGCCTCGTTGAGCACGGTGGTGACGCCTGCCGCCTCCAGCTGGCCGCGGGTGCCATCGGCCAAGGCCTTGCCGTAGTCGGCGTTGTCGTGGATGTAGGCGGCGCGGGTGACCGTGAGCTTCTTGGTGACGTAGTCGGTGACGCCCTTGCCCTGGACGTCGTCGTCGGGCACGAGGCGGTGGAACACGGTCTGGTCGGCCACGGTGGTGGGCAGGGCGGTGGCGGTGGCGGACGCGCTCACCATCACCAGGCCGGCCGCTTGCAAGGACTCCATGACCGCCCGGGTCTCGCCCGAGAACGTGGGGCCGACCACGGCCACGATGGACGAGTCGTTTATGAAGCGGTCCTTGGCCGTCGTGGCCTGGGCCGGGTCACCCTGGGTGTCGAAGGGCTCGAGCTCGAAGGTGATGTCACCGCCGGCGGCGTTGGCCTCGTCGATGGCCACCTCGGCCCCGTTGCGGATGTTGATGCCGAGGTTGGCGTTGGGACCGGTGAGCGGCCCGACGAATGCGATCTTGTACGTCTGCCCCGAGGTCTCGCCTCCTCCGCCGTCGTCGTCGTCGCCACACGCTGCCAACAGCAGGGCCGCGACCGAAACGATCGCAACTGCCCGCCAGGTCCCAGCCCGGGTCACACGTGACATGGCACACACTCCTTTGGAGGATGCGGATGTGACGCGGACATTACCCCCGCGACGCCGTCCGTACCCGAGTGCGGTACATCTGGTGCCTGATGAGCGAGTACGACCTCGACGAGGTGGCGGAGAACATCCGCATCCTCGTGCGGGAGGAGCTCGAGACCCAGCACTGGCTGGAGGGTCACTCCGAGCCCGTTCCGGACTGCCCGGTGTGCGAGTCACACCTCTCGGCCACCTGAGCCCGAGTCCTCCCCCGTTCCACGGTAGGTAGGCTCCGGGCATGCCCGATGGCCCCGCGGTCGACCCCATGCTCCAGCTGTTCGTCCGCCTGATGAACAGCCTCGACGTGCAGCTGGGCGTCACCGTGCTGGTCGGTGGGTCGTGGGTGTCGGGCGTCCTCATCCCGCCCCGGACCTTCACCGAGGAGGCGGGCGCCGAGCTGGTCGAGAAGGCGGGGGCGGAGGCCGAGGGCCTGCAGGTCTTCTTCCGGGAGCTGGGTCGACACTGGTTCCCGAGCGAGGCGGAGCTCGAGGCGGAGACGGCTGCCGGCACCGGGCCGCGACGGGCCGACGACCGGCCCTTCCACCTCCACCTGCGCAAGGCCCGGATGGTGACCACCACCGGCGCCATCCCCATCGACGGGGCGTACATGCGCATCCGGCTGGCCGAGATCGCGGGCTGGGTCATCGGCGACTTCTCCTCGACCCAGCCCTACCGCCCACCACTTCCCCCCCAACACACCGACAGTTGACCGGAGGGGGCGGCCCCTCCCGGACCTCCCCCCGTACGGCGGTGCCGGCCTTGGCGGCCGGCTCGGGGCCATCCGGACGCGGCCGCCTTCGGCGGCGGACGCGGCCGGCGGGGAAAACCGACCCGGTTGCGCCTGACGGCCGCGTAGCCTCGCTCGGATGTTGCCGATGCCGCCTCGATCGGAGCTGGGGCGTCGGGTTGGACGGCTGTCGGGGGGGCTGGTGCTCTTCGGGGTCGCCATCGCCCTGATGGTGCAGGCCGACCTGGGCCTGGCGCCGTGGGACGTACTCCACCAGGGCGTCTCCGAACGCACCGGACTGCCAATCGGCACCGCGGCCATCCTCGTCGGCCTCGTCGTGCTCCTGCTCTGGATCCCCCTGCGGGAGCAGGTCGGGATCGGGACGCTGGCCAACGCTGTCGTCATCGGCCTGGTGATCGACCTGGTGCTGGCCGTGCTGCCCACGCCGACGTCGGTGGCGGCGCAGGTGGCCTATCTCGTCCTGGGCGTCGCCCTGTTCGGTCCTGGTTCGGGCCTCTACATCGGGGCCGGCCTCGGCCGGCCCCCGCGACGGCCTGATGACCGGCCTGGCCCGCCGGGGACACTCGGTGCGGGTAGTGCGCACCGTCCTCGAGCTCACCGTCCTGGCCATCGGCATCGCCCTGGGCGGCTCGGTCGGCATCGGGACGGTGGTGTTCGCGGCCACCGTCGGGCCCAACGTCCACCTGTTCCTCGACCGGATGACGATGGCCTCGCCGGCGGACCGCCAACCGACGCCGATCCCCGGCACGGTCGAGGCGATGTAGCCGCCGCCACCTATCGCCACATCTAGGGGCCACGCCGGTTCACTGCACTCGTAGGGACGTGAAATCGCCGGGTTCCGGCCGGATCACGTCCCTACCGATGCATGAAACCAGTGGTGGAGGCTCCCAGGAACCTCCCAGGTTGTGGCGGGAAGGCTCCCAGGCGGGAGGTCGAACATGCACCCATGAGCATGCAAACCGACCTCCGCCCGACCGCCCCCAACCCGCCCGAGCCCCCCCGGCCCCGCCGCCGGCTCGGACGCCTGATCGCCTTGGCCGTCGCCGTCCCCCTGCTCCTCGGCGGGTTCGCGGCCTGGTATTTCGTCCTCCGCCACGACGCTCCCGCCGCCGTCAGCCTGGACGCGGCCGTCTCCGGTGTGACCGCGGCACCGGGCGCCGCCGCCTCCGCCTCCTCTGCCGACGGGACATGGACGGTCGACACGACCATCACCAACGCCGACGGCACCGGCACCTTCGCCGGCTTCCGGGTGGAGGAGGAGCTGGTCGGCATCGGCGCCACCACCGCCGTGGGCCGGTCGTCCGCCGTGTCCGGCACCGTCACCGTCGAGGGGACCAAGATCACGGCCGCCGAGGTCACCGTCGACCTCACGTCGATCACGTCCAACGACTCCCGCCGGGTGCGGGCCATCAACACCGCCCTCGCCACCAGCCAGTTCCCGACCGCCACCTTCGTCCTTACCGAGCCCATCGACGTCGGCCGGATCCCCGCCGAGGGCGAGCGCATCTCGACCACCGCCACGGGTGAACTCACGGTCCACGGCGTGACCAGCGCCATCACCGTCGCCATCGATGCCCAGCTCCAGAACGGCGTGCTCGTCCTCGTCGGGTCGGCCCCGGTCACGTTCTCCGACTTCGACATCACTCCCCCCACCGCCCCCATCGTGGCGTCGGTCGACGACCACGGGGTGGTCGAGCTCCAGCTCTACCTGGTCCGGTCGTGACGGTCACCGCCGATACTGGAGTGATGACCGCCAAGGTCCTCGTGGTCGACGACGAGGAGTACATCCGGGACCTCGTCTCCTCCGCCCTGCGCATCGCCGGCTTCGAGTCGCTGGTGGCGACGGACGGGTCGCGGGCACTGTCGTCGGTCGCCACCAGCAACCCCGACCTGGTCATCCTCGACGTGGGCCTGCCCGGCGGGATCGACGGCTTCGAGGTCTGCCGCCGGCTGCGGGCCGACGGCGACGAGACGCCGGTGATCTTCCTCACCGCCCGCGACACCAACGAGGACAAGGTCTCCGGCTTCACCAAGGGCGGCGACGACTACCTCACCAAGCCCTTCAGCCTGGAGGAGCTGGTGGCCCGGGTGCGGGCCGTGCTCCGCCGCAGCCAGCCCAGCGCCGACGCCGCCAACCGCCTGAGCTACGCCGACCTCGACCTCGACGAGGACACCATGCGGGTGACCCGGGCCGGACGCCCGGTCCAGCTGTCCCCCACCGAGTTCAAGCTCCTCCGCTTCCTGCTCATCAACCGGGAGCGGGTGCTGTCGAAGAGCCAGATCCTCGATCACGTCTGGCAGTACGACTTCGGCGGCAGCGGCGGGGTCGTGGAGAACTACATCTCCTACCTGCGCAAGAAGGTCGACGTCGACGGGCCGCCCCTGATCCACACCGTCCGCGGCTTCGGGTACGTGCTGCGCCGGGAGTCGTGACCGGCCGCTCATGATCCGCAGGCGGTTGGTCGCGCTGATCCTGCTGGTGGTGGCGTTGGTCACCGGCGTGGGCGGCGTGCTCATCGTCACGGGCGTCGAGCGGCGGCTGGTGGACGGGGTCGACCGGGAGCTCGTCAGCCGCAGCAACGTGGTGGCGCCCAAGCCGGGGCCCGACGGTGGCGACGGCCGCCCCCAACCCCGGCCCCGGCCCCGGGACGGCGACCGGGACGGCGAGGATCGCGAACCGTCGCCCTTCGACGTCCGCCGCTACGCGTTCGTCGACCTCGATCGGGACGGGAACGTCATCGGCACCGTCACCAGCGGACCGGAGGACGACCCCGACCCCCTCCCCGACATCACCGGGCTGAGCGCGCCCGCCGGTCCCCTCACCGTGCCCAGCGTCGACGGCGAGCTCCACTACCGGCTGGTCATGATCCCCCGGAGCAACGGGGAGACGGTGGCCGCCGGCATCCCCCTCACCGACGTGGAGGAGGCGGTCGAGCGCGGCCCGCGACATCGTGGTGGTGGCGGGGCTGCTGGCCGTGGCCCTTGCCGGGCTGATCGTGTGGTTCATGGTCCGCCGCAGCTTGCGGCCGATCGACCAGATGATCGTCGAGCGCGGAACGGATCGCCGCCGGGGAGCTGTCGGAGCGGGCGCCAGTGCCGCAGCCGGCGAGCGAGGTCGGGCACCTGGGCACCGCCCTCAACGTCATGCTCGACCGCATCGAGGAGGCGGTGGACGCCAAGACCGCGTCCGAGGCCCGCACCCGTCGCTTCGCGGCCGACGCCTCCCACGAGCTGCGCACGCCGCTGACGTCGATCCGGGGCTACGCCGAGCTCTACCGCCAGGGCGCCCGCTCGCCCGAGGAGGTGGCGCTGGCCATGGGCCGGATCGAGCATGAGGCCGTCCGCATGGGCGACCTGGTCGGCGACCTGCTCCTCCTCGCCCGCCTCGACCAGGGCCGCCCCCTGGATCGTCAGCCGGTCGATCTGACCGAATTGGTGCTGGGCGCGGTGGCCGCGGCCCGGGCGGTCGAGCCGGACCGGCGGGTGCGGGTCGACGTGGGCGAGGAACCGGTCACCGTCTCCGGCGACCCCCACCGGCTGCGCCAGGTGGTCGACAACCTGCTGGCCAACGTCCGCGACCACACCGGTCCCGAGACCTCGGTGGCGGTGCGGTTGGGGATGGACGACGGGCGGGCCACGCTGGTCGTCTCCGACGACGGGCCGGGCCTGGCCGCCGAGGACGCGTCCCGGGCCTTCGACCGCTTCTGGCAGGCGGGCGGGGACGGGGCCGGCTCCCACGGGCAACGGGGAACCGGCCTCGGGCTGTCGATCGTGGCCGAGATCGTGGCTGTCCACGGCGGCCAGATCCGCCTCGACACCGCCCCCGGTGCCGGCGCCGCCTTCACCATTTCGCTGCCCGTCCACGCCTAAGGACCGGTACCATTCGGGTCCATGCGCCACCGACATTGATCCTCACCGCTTCCGCCTGACCCACGACGGCTGGCTCGGCTGGCGGTCGGCTGGGCCTTGCTCGCCGACACCGTCCCGATCTACCCGCTCTATGCGCTGCTCTTCGCCGACACCGGGTTGTCGGACGCCCGGATCTCCGGCCTGTTCATCATCTGGACCGTCGTCGGCATGGTGGCCGAGGTGCCGACGGGCGCCCTCGCCGACCGCTTCTCCCGCCGGGCGGCGCTGGCCGCGGCGGGCGTGCTCCAGGCCGCCGGCTACGCCTTGTGGATCGCCGTGCCCGGCTACACCGCCTTCGCCGCCGGCTTCGTGCTGTGGGGCCTGGGAGGCGCGTTCGGCTCGGGCGCCCTGGAAGCGCTCCTCTACGATGGCCTCGCCGCCGCCGACGCCCGGGACCACTACCCCCGCGTCTACGGCCGGGTCACCGCCATGGGGCTGCTCGGCCAGCTGCCGAACGCGGTCGCCGCCACCCTCCTGTTCGCCACCGGCGGCTACCCGCTGGTCGGCTGGGCGAGCGTCGCCTGCTGCCTGGCCGCGGCGGCCCTCGCCACCCGCCTCCCCGAGGCCCGACCCCAGCCGTCCCCGCGGGGCCCGGACGCCGCCGCTGCTCACGACGCCGACGCCAACGACGCCGACGCCGACGACGAGGGTCCCGAGCGGGGCTACCTGGCCGTGTTGCGCTCGGGCGTGGTCGAGGCCGCCCGCAACCGGGCCGTGCGGGCCGCCCTGGTGGCGGTGGCCATCCTCGGCGGGCTCGACGCCATCGACGAGTACTTCCCCCTCCTGACCCACGACTGGGGCGTCTCCACCGCCGCCGTCCCCCTGGCGACGACCGCCGTCTACCTGGTGGGAGCGGCCGGCGCCGCCCTCGGCGGCCTCGCCCACCGGTACCGACCTCGGACCCTCGCCCTCGTCCTGGCCCTGGCCGTCGGGCTCTTCTGCGCCGCCGGCGTCGTGCACCGGCCGCCGGCGGTGGCGGGGATGGCGCTCGCCTACGGGCTGTACCACCTCGTCCTCGTCGTCACCGACGCTCGCCTGCAGCGGCGGATCGAAGGGCACGCCCGGGCCACGGTGACGTCGGTGGCGTCGCTCGGCACCGAGCTGAGCGCGCTGGTGGTGGTCGCCGCCTGGGCCCTGGGTCGGCCCGTCCTGGTGGCGATCGTCGCCCTGGCGGTGGCGACCGTCCTGCCCCGGCTCCTCCGCCCGCAGCCGGACGATGCCGACCACCGCCCCGGCCCGATCGGATGACCGGGACCTCGACGACCATCGCTGGCTCAGGAGCGCGGGTCGGTACGCTGTGGGTGTGCAAGATGCGGCTCGCGCCCGGATTCTCGTCGTCGACGACGAGGACGACGTGCGGGCCCTCTCACCCGGTACCTGGAAATCGAGGGCTACCACGTCGACCAGGCGGCCGACGCCCACGGCGCCTACAAGGCCCTGGCCGAGAATCCGCCCGACCTCGTCCTGCTCGACGTGATGCTCTCACCCGACGACGGCCTCGAGGTCCTGGCCCGGGTGCGCAAGGAGAGCGACGTGGCCGTGATCCTGCTCACCGGCAAGGGCGCGGAGGCCGACCGGGTGGTCGGGCTCAAGCTGGGCGCCGACGACTACGTGGTGAAGCCCTTCTCCCCGGCCGAGGTCGAGGCCCGCATCTCATCCGTCCTGCGCCGGGTGAAGCCGGCGGTTTTGCCATCGTTGCACTTCGACGGGCTCACCATCGACCTGGGCACCCGGGAGGTCCATGTGGGGGGTGAGCTGGTCACCCTGACGGCCAAGGAGTTCGACGTCCTCATGTTCCTCGCCTCCTCGCCCCGCCAGGTCTTCTCCCGCGATCAGCTCCTCGACCAGGTCTGGAACTCGTCGTCGGAGTGGCAGAGCGCGGGCACCGTCACCGAGCACATTCGCCGGCTGCGCAACCGCATCGAGGTCGACCCCGACCATCCCCGGTGGATCACCACCGTCTGGGGCGTCGGGTACCGCTTCAACCCCTGAGCCGGTTGCGCTTGGCCTCGTACATGGCCTCGTCGGCGCGGCGGATGATCGTCTCCGGCTCCTCGGCTGCGCCCCGCCCGACGGACACGCCCACGCTGGCCGTGACCAGCACCGTTCCGCCGGCCATCACCAGCGGCCGTCGCACCGCGTCCTCGACCCGCGCCTGCATCTGGGCCAGGTCGACGGCGGAGTCGAAGCCGCCGCACACGACCACGAACTCGTCGCCCCCGATTCGGCCCACGGTGTCGCCCGGGCGGACGGTCCGGGCCAGCCGCCGGGCGACTCGCACCAGCACCTCGTCGCCACCGTCGTGGCCCCACCGGTCGTTGATGGCCTTGAAGTCGTCGAGATCGAGGTAAAGAACGGCCACGCCCCCACCGGTGCGCCCGGCCCGGGCCAGCTCCAGGCGGAGGCGGTCGAGGAGCAGGGTGCGGTTGGCCAGGCCGGTCAGCGGGTCATGAAGGGCCTGTTCGGCGAACCGGGCCTCCAGAGCCTTGCGTTCGATGGCGTGGCGCAAGGACCGGGACAGGCGGGGCCCGTCGACGCTGCCCTTGACCAGATAGTCCTGAGCGCCCTCGTGGACCGCCTGCAGGCCGAGCTGCTCGTCGGCCAGGGACGTGAGGATGACGATGGGGACCAACGGGTCCAGCGTCGTCAGCTGGCTGAGCGAGTCGAGGCCCTGGCCGTCGGGCAGGAACAGGTCGAGGAGGATCACGTCGGTGCGGTGGCCGTGGAGCTCGGTCCGGGCGCCGGCCAGGTCTCGCACCCGCCGCAGCCGGTAGGCGCCCTCGGCGCCGGCGAGCGTCTCGTCCACCAGCCGGGCGTGGTCGTCGTCGTCCTCCACCAACAGGACATCGAGGTCGCCCGCGGGAGCCGCCACCGCCGAGGGCCCGGGAGCGGGTGCCTCCGGAACGCGGTCGACCGCCAAGCCGGGAGGCGCGGGGCTGAGGCCGGGGAGGTCGAGGTGCGACGGCACGCCCAGCTCGTCGGGGACGGTGAAGCGGAAGCGGCTGCCCCCGCCGGGGTTGTCCTCCACCCAGAGTGACCCGCCCCGCTGCTCGACGATGCGCTTGCAGATGGCGAGGCCGATGCCGGTGCCCTCGTACTCGTTGCGGTGCAGGCGCTGGAACATCCCGAAGATGTGGTTGCGGTGCTGCGGGTCGACCCCGATGCCGTTGTCGACGACGTCGATGCACCAGGCGTTGATCATCCTCGACGCCGACACGTGGATCCGGGGCACCGTGCCCGAACTGACGAACTTGAGCCCGTTGGCCACCAGGTTCTGGAGGATGTGGACGAACAGGGTCGGATCGCCGCTGACGACGGGCAGGGCCTCGTGGTCGACGGTCGCGCCGGTGGTCGCGATCACCGCCTCCAACGCCGCCACCACCTCGTCGACGGTGCGATCGAGGGGGACGGGCACGTGGGACCGGCGCTCGGAGCCCACTTTGGCGTAGGCGAGGAGGTCGTCGATGAGGAGGTTCATCCGGGTCGCGCTCTTGACGATGAAGCCGAGGAACTCCTGGCCTCTCTCGTCGAGGATCTCGCCGTAGGCCTGCTCCAGCAGGCCGGCGAAGCCGGAGATGACTTGAAGGGGGGACTTGAGGTCGTGGGCGGCCACGGTGGCGAACTGGGCCAGGTCGGCGTTGGACCGGGCCAGTTCCTTCTCGTAGCGCTCGCGCAGCTCCTCCACCCGGGCGCTGGTGATCTCGGCCAGCCTGCGCTCGGTGACGTCGAGGACCTGGGCGACGAAGTGCCCCACCGAGCCGTCGGCGGCGGGGAGCACCGACCACGTGACCACCGTCCACGCCATGTGGCCGTCGGAGCGGATGAAGCGGTGCTCGCCCTGGGCCGGCTGGTCGTCGGTCTGGAGGAGGCGCCGGAGGGCGGCGTGGCGGTCCACGTCCCCCGGATGGCTGATCTCCTCGAACGCGGTGCCGACCAACTCGCCCGCGGGACGGGCCACCACCCGGCAGAAGGCGTCGTTGACCATCTCGAACTTGCCCCCGAGGTCGACCAGGGCCACGCCGACGGGAGCATGGTCGAACACCACCCGGAACCACTCCTGGCCCGGCTCGTCGGCCCGGGCGGCCGGGGCGCCGTCAGACGGTTCCATGTCCGCCGGTTCGGCTCGCCGGGCCGGGGCCGACGGGCCGGCGCCCGGGGAGCCGCGTTCTCCCGGCCCAGCCGAAGGGGGAGGCAGCACGCCTCGAGCACCCGTTGGGCCAGGGTCTCCGAGAGCAGACGCTTCTCGAGGAAGGCGTCGGCGCCCGACGCCAGCACCTGGTCCCTCACCTGCGACGGGTCCATGGCGGACAGCACGACGATGCGGCTGGCGGGCGACTGGCGCCGGATGTCGGGGATGGCGGCCAGGCCGCCGAGCACCGGCATGGCCAGGTCGAGGAGGACGACGTCGGGGTGGAACGCCCCCGCCAGCCGCACCGCCTCCTCGCCGTCGGTGGCCTCACCGACGATGTCGAAGGCGGAGGAGTCCTCCAGCATCCGCCGCAGCAGGGCTCGCATGGCCGAGGCGTCATCGGCGATGACCACCCGCAGGCGGTCTCCCGGCGGCGACTCGGCCGTCTGGTCCGTGTCCCACATCGTTGTTCCCATTCTCATGCGTGCGTGCCCCCCTTGGAGCGAGGTCCGGTGGGCGCGCCGTGGCGTCCCGGGCAGGGATCGGAGGCGGCTAGCAGAGACCAGCGCCGATGGAGCTGAGAACGCCGACGGTGACGAGCGTGCGCATGGCGGGCGGTTCCTTTCGGGTGGTCAGACGGGGATGTCGAGGAGGCGGAGCTGCTCGAGGAGGACTCGGCTTCGATCTCCTCGCTGGTGGGGGGCGGCGTCGGGCCCGGTCGCCGCCGCCTGCTGGAGCTGGGCGGTCATCGACGCGATGAGGGCCTCGATGTCCTCCGCGCTGGGAGAGCCGGCGACGGGTGGGCTGGACGGGATCGGGGCCGGAGTCCCGGCGGGGGGTGGGGAGGCCCGGTCCGGGGCGGGAGATGGGGTCGGCTCGGTCGCCGCCGGGGTGGGGTCGATGACCGTCGCCGATGCCGCCGGCGCGACCGTCGTCGCGGTTGAGATCGACGCGTCCTTCGACGCCGATCCGTCGCCGCCGCCGCCACAGCCCACGCCGGCCAGCAGCGCCAGTGCGGAGCCGACCACCGCCAACCTCACCCGGGTCGATCCCATCGGTCCGCTCCTCGTCCCATCGAGCGGGCGCCGGGGCCGTTCCCCGCCACTCACGCTCGAGATGAACTGTGACGCCGGAACATCAACCTGACGCCCACCGGATCGCAACTTCCGCCCAACTCTCCGCGACCCACTCCCCGTCCCCGGGTGCGCTACTCCTCGTCGAGGTCGCACAGGGCGTCCCGGATGTCCTCCAACACGCTCTGCTGCATGCCCAGCACCTGGGCCTGCAGATCCGAGGCGTCGAGGTCCTTCCACGCCTTGGTCCACACGGCCGCCGAGTCGGAGTA
>CAWDDV010000012.1:0-65931 GCA_963801205.1 uncultured Acidimicrobiia bacterium | reverse complement strand
GAGTGGCCGGCGCCGGTGCGCCACACCATCCCCGTCAACGCCATCGTCCCCGCCGTCGCCCGACGAGGCCGCGGCCATGGCCGCCGGTCACGCCACGGTCAAGGTCAAGGTGGGCGACCTGGGCGACGTCGACCGGGTGGCGGCGGTGCGGGACGCCATCGGTCCCGCACGGGGCGATCCGGGTCGACGCCAACGGGGCGTGGGACGTCGACACCGCCCTGGCCACCATTGCCCGCCTGGCCCCCTACGACCTGGAGCTGGTCGAACAGCCGGTGGCCTCCATGGAGGACCTGGCCACCGTCCGCCGGCGGTCGGCGGCGGGCGTCCCGATCGCGGCCGACGAGTGCATGCGCTCCGTCGACGACGCCCGCCGCCTGCGCTCGTTGGAAGCGGCCGACGTCGTCGTCCTCAAGGTCCAGCCCCTCGGGGGTGTGGCCGCCGCCCTGGCCGTGGCCGAGGCCGCCGGGCTGCCGGCCCTGGTGTCGTCGATGTTCGAGTCGTCGGTGGGACTGGCCGCGGGGGTGGCCCTGGCCGCCGCCCTCCCCGAGCTCCCCTACGCCTGCGGCCTGGGCAGCGCGTTGCTCCTGGCCGCCGACGTGGTGGCCGACCCGCTGGTGCCGGTGGACGGCTGGCTGCCCGTGCGCCGGGTGGTCCCCGACCCCGAGCTGCTGGCCCGGTTCTCGGTGGCGAGTGTGAGCCGCCCGGGGTCGAGCGCCGTCCACACCAGCCGGCAGAAGGCGTCGGGCTGCTCCAGGTGGGCGGCGTGGCCGCAGCCGGGGAGGGTGACGGCCCGGGCGTTGGGGCCGATGGCGGCCGCCATGCGCTCGCCCGCCATCGTGAACTTCGGGTCGAGCTCGCCCGCCACCAGCAGCACCGGCATCTGCAGCTCCGCCAGCCGTCCCCACAGGGGCTCCTGAGCACCCACGCCCAGCGCCCGCAGGGCCGCGGCCAGCCCCTCCGGAGGGTTGGCCCGCCGAGCGGCCAGGTCGTCGTCGGTCGGCGTCAGGGTGGCGAACATGCGCTGGCCCAGCCATCGGCGCAGGAAGGCGACGGTTCCGACCCGCTCGATGTCGTCGGCCAGCTGCTCGTCGGCCCGCAGCCGGGTACCGCGGTCACCGGCTCGTCGCCAGCCCCGGCGAGCCCCCCACCAGCACCAACCCCCGCACCAGCTCGGGACGGTCGAGGGCCAGCCGCAGGCACAGGCGGGCGCCCATGGAGTAGCCGACGTAGACGCAGCCGTCCCCCGACGTCGCCGATGGCGGCCGCGGTTCCTCGAAGCTCATCCGTTCCGCCGACGACCGCCCGTGGCCGGGGAGGTCGACCCGCACCACCTCGAAGCCGGTGGCGAACAGGCGGGCCACTTCGCCCCACGACCGTCCCGTCTGGGTGAACCCGTGGACCAGGGTGAGCCGGGGCCCGGCGCCCTCGACCGTCCCGGAGAGATCGGGCCCGGACACCATGGGTCGATGATGGCATGACCGCGCGATCGTCAGTCCGCCTTCGCCGCCACCCTGGTCGACGAGTGGGCCCGGGGGGGGTGGAGCTGGCCGCCCTCTCGCCCGGCTCCCGGTCGACGCCCCTGGCCCTGGCCCTCGTCGCCGACCCCCGCATCCGGGTGGAGGTCTTCCTCGACGAGCGCTCGGCCTCCTTCTTCGCCCTGGGCGGGGCGCGGGCGTCGGGCCGGCCCGCGGTCGTGCTGTGCACGTCGGGGACGGCGGCCGCCAACTTCCACCCCGCGGTGCTGGAGGCGTGGCACGGCCGGGTGCCGCTGGTGGTCGCCACCGCCGACCGTCCGCCCGAGTTGCGGGACACGGGGGCCGGCCAGGCCACCGACCAGATCAAGCTCTACGGGTCGTCGGTGCGCTGGTTCTGCGAAGTGGGCCCGGCCGACGTGGCCGACCCCGCCTACTGGCGGTCGGTGGCGGCCCGGTCGGTGGCCGACGCGTCCGGCCCGCCCGCCGGCCCCGTCCACCTCAACCTCGCCTTCCGGGAGCCACTGGTGCCGGTCGGGGACGTCGTGGTCGATAGGGGCCGGGCGGGTGGGCGACCGTGGATCGCCACCTCGGTCGGGCGGCTTCTGCCCGACCCCGACGAGGTGGACGGGCTGGCGGCAAGGGTGGCGGCCACTCCCCGGGGAATGGTGGTGGCCGGGTGGGGGGCGGGGGTGTGGTGCCGAGGTGGTCGAGCGCTTCGCTACCGCCGCCGGCTGGCCGATCCTGGCCGATCCCCTGTCGAACGTGCGCCGCGGGCCGTTAGCGGTGTCCACCTACGACGCGCTGCTGCGGGTGCCGGCGGTGGCGGACCGGCTGCGGCCCAACCTGGTCCTGCACGTGGGCGCCGCCCTCACCGGGAAGGTGGCCACCGCCTGGCTCGACGCCGAGGTCCCCCGGATCCTGGTCGACCCCGACCGGGCCTGGCTCGACCCCCACCGGGCGGCGTCGGAGCGGGTGGTGGCCGACCCGGGCGCGCTCCTGGCCGCCCTCGCCGAGCGGCTGGAGGCGTACGGCGCCGCCGGGCGGTCGCCGTGGCTCGAGTCGTGGCTGGCCGCCGAGGCCACCGCCCGGACCGCCCTCGACGGCTGGCTCGACGCCGACGACGAGCCGTCCGAGGCCCGGGTGGCCCGGATCTGGTGGCCTGCCTGCCCGACGGCTCGTCGCTGGTCGTCGGCTCGAGCATGCCGGTACGGGACGTCGAGGCTTTCGCCCGTCCCCGGGGGGGTGTGCGCTTCCACTCCAACCGGGGCGTCAACGGCATCGACGGGTTCGTGTCCACCGTCCTGGGCGTGGCCGCGGCGGCGGGCGGCGGTCCGGTCGTGGCCCTGTGCGGCGACCTGACCTTCCTCCACGACGTCGGCGGGCTGCTGGAAGCGTCCCGCCGCGACCTCGACGCCGTGTTCGTGGTGGTCGACAACCGGGGTGGCGGGATCTTCTCCTTCCTCCCCCAGGCCAGGCTGCCGGTCGAGCAGTTCGAGACCCTGTGGGGGACGCCCCACCACCTCGACCTGCTGGAGTTGTGCGCGGTGCATGGGGTCGTCGCGGTCCGGGTGGATCGGGCGTCGGGCGTGGCGCCGGCGGTGGGGGCCGCGGTGGAGGCCGGCGGGGTCCGGGTCGTCGTCGTGCCCACCGACCGGGATGCCAACGTGGCCCACCACCGGCGAGCCCACCAGGCGGTGGCGGAGGCGTTGGGGTGATCGGCGCGACGGCGGCGGCGTCTGTCCGCCGTCACCCGGCGGTGACTGCGGTGGTGGTCATGTATGTGGTCGCGCTGGGCGCCTTCGGACTGGTCACCGGGTCCCCGCTGACCGTGCCCTACGTCGTCATCGTGGCCGTCGCCTTCGTCGGCCTGGCCGTGGCCGATGACCGGTTCCGGTTCCGCCGGGTGGTCCTCGTCGGCCTCACCCTGTGGGGTCTCGGCCACCTGGCCGGGGGGATCGTCGAGCTCGACGACGGCGAGCGCATCCTCTACAACCTCGTGTTCGCCAGGTGGTTCCACTTCGACAACGTCGTCCACTTCGTCGGCTTCGGGACGGCCGGGCTGGCGTGCTGGTCCGCCCTCCGGGCCCGGTGGCTGGGCGACGTCGAGGTCGGACCGGTGGCCACCGTGGTCTTCGTCGCCCTCCTGGGCTGCGGCGTAGGGGCGGTGAACGAGGTGCTCGAGTTCCTCTACACGCTGGCCGTCCCCGACACCCAGGTCGGCGGCTTCCAGAACACCGGCCGCGACCTGGTCGCCAACCTGTTGGGCGGGCTGACCGCGGGGGTGTACGAGGTGCGCCGGACGTAACGGGTGCCGGCCCCGCGAGACTGTGATCCGTGCGGCCCGTGCTCCCGCTCCACCACCAGCCGTGACGACCGGCCTTTCCTTCGGGAACCTGCTGGTCGTGGCCGTGATCGCGGTGGCGGCGCCGCTGCTCGTCGGACTGGTGCCCAAGCTGCGGGTACCGGCGGTCGTGCTCGAGATCGTGGCCGGGATCGTGGTGGGTCCGGCCGGGTTCGGCTGGGTCGAGGTCGACGTCCCGGTGCAGGTGCTGGCCCTCATGGGGCTGGCCTTCCTCCTGTTCCTGGCCGGGTTGGAGATCGACGTGGCCAAGCTGCGGGGGCCGGTGTTGAAGACGGCCGGCGCGGGTTTCGGACTGACGCTCGTCCTGGGAGTGGCCGTCGGGCTGGCGTTCGGCGCGGTGGGGTGGGTGAAGTCGCCGTTGCTGCTGGCGGTCGCGTTGTCGGCGACGTCGCTGGGGCTGGTGGTCCCGGTGCTCAAGGACGCCGGCCAGGTCGACCGACCGGTGGGTCAGCTGACGATCGCGGGCGCGTCGGTTGCCGACTTCGCGGCCGTGGTCCTGCTGTCGCTGCTGTTCTCGGAGAGCGAGGGCGGCGTCGGCGGCAAGCTGGTCCTGCTGGGGCTGTTCTCGGTGCTGGCCGTGGTGACTGTGGTGGCCCTGGCCCGCCTGGAACGGATCACGCGGTTGGACATGGTGATCCTGCGGCTGCAGGACACCACCGCCGAGATCCGGGTGCGGATCGCGGTGTTGCTGCTGGTGGCGTTCGTGGCCCTCGCCGGTCGGCTGGGGCTGGAGACGATCCTGGGCGCGTTCCTGGCCGGGGCCATTCTCAACATGGTCGACCGCGACACCGTCACCCACCCGAACTTCCGCCTCAAGCTGGAGGCCATCGGCTACGGGTTCGTGGTGCCGGTCTTCTTCGTGTCGAGCGGGCTGCGGTTCGACCTGCAGGCCCTGGTGGACTCGCCGTCGGCGCTGGCCCGGGTGCCGCTGTTCTTGCTGGGGCTGTTGGTGGTCCGGGGGCTGCCGGCGCTGTTGTACGCGCCGACGGTCGGCCGTCGCCAGGCGGTGGCGGCCGGGTTGCTGCAGGCGACGTCGTTGCCCTTCCTGGTCACCGCCGCCGAGATCGGGGTCGCCCTGGGCGAGATCACCCCGGTCACGGGCGCGGCCCTGGTGTCGGCCGGGCTCCTGTCGGTGGTCCTGTTCCCCCTGGTGGCGGTGACGCTGTTGCGGGACCAACCGACGGCGGCGGCCGACCCGGCGAATTGATCACCAGCCTTCGAAGCCAATTTGCTCAAAGTGACTTGCGTCATTGATCGAACAGGTGTACGATTGTGGCCGTGTTCGAAGGGTTGGCGGTGGCGATCGAGGAGCTGGACGTCCCGGTCGACGGGGCTGCGTTGGTGCAGGTGATGGCCTTGCGGGACCGGCTCGACGCTCGGATCGCGGTGGCGGTGGGCGAGCTCGACGCCTTAGGGCTGTGGGACGTCGACGGGTCGACGTCGATGACGGCGTGGTTGAAATCGAACGTATCGATGACGCACAAATCGGCGGGGCGGTTGGTGGCGGTGGCCCGCCGGTTGCGGAAGCTGCCGGTGTGCGCGGAGGCCTGGCGAACGGGTCGGTTGTCGGGGGGCCAGGTGTCGGCGATCGTGGCCCACCTCGACGACGCCACGGTGGATGCCTTCGCCGAGGTGGAGGCGGAGCTGGTCCCCTATCTGGCTCCGCTGAGCCTGGCCGGGTGTTCCCGGGCCATGGCCTCGTGGAAGGAACAGGCCCAGGAGCGGAACGAGCCGGCGGAGCGGGAGCGGGCGTTGTTCCTGTCGGCCACCCTCGACGGTCGTCACGTGCTGGAGGGCCATCTCGACGCCGAAGGGGGCTCGGTGGTGGCCACCGCCCTGCGACTGGCCACCGTCGAGGAGCCGGGACGCACTCCGGCTGAGCAACGGGCCGACGCCCTGGTGGCGGTGAGCCGGTTCTACCTCGACCATCAGCAGTCACGGCCGGGAGGGCGTCACCGTCCCCACCTCAACGTGGTCGTCGACCTGGAGGCGGTGCAGGAACACCGGGGAGGAAGGGTCCTGGGTGGTCCGAGCCTGGACGCCACCACCATCTCCCGGTTGGTGTGCGACTGCGCCCTGCACCGGGTCCTGACCAAGGGCCGCTCGGCCATCCTCGACTACGGGACGTCGACGCGCACCATCCCCGCCACCCTGTGGAGCGCACTGGTCATCCGCGACGAGCACTGCCGCTTCCCCGGCTGTGACCGGCCCTCGACCTGGGGCGAGGGCCACCATGTCCGTTGGATCACCCACGGCGGGCCGACCGAGCTCAACAACCTCGTCCTCGTGTGCTCGAGGCACCACCACCGACTGCACCAGCCCGGCTGGGCGGCCAAGCTCCTGCCCGATGCCACCTTCGAGGTCACCGACCCCGACGGCATCGTGCGAGCGACGTCCCCACCACGATCGGAACCGGGGTGGTGAGCGGGTGGGGGGCGAGGGCTTCGCCGCGCCCCCTCGCCTCTCAGGCCCCCCAGATCTTGGGGTCGACGACCATCGACTGCATCTCGCCCCACTCGATCTTCTTGCGCAGCTTCTTCCTCGTGTAGGGGCGGATCAAGGTGAGGGCGGCGCCTTCGCGGTGCTCGAGGTCGACTCGGACGGCGTCGGACCCGAGCGAGTCCAGGTGCACCGCCGCCACCACCGCTCCCGCCCGGAGTTCGAACCGTTGGGCAGCGAGGGCGCCGATCAGCGTGGCCAACGCATCGTCCGCGCCGGCGGGCGCGGTCACCATCTCCGTGTCGCCCGCGTCGGTGAGCTTCACCGCGTACGGGTAGAACGCCCCTTGTCCCTCGAGCATCGTCTGGGCGAACGTCACCGCCGCCGTGAGCACCTGGTCCATCTCGGTTTTGGCCACCTCGGACAGGCCTTCGCCCCAGTTACTCATAGGCGGACATACTGGCGCGCAGGAGGACGGAAAGCGATGGCCCCCGATAGTTCACCCGACGACGACCACCTCGAACAGCTGCGCCAGGAGATGGACACGTGGCTCGTCGACCAGACGCTCGACGTGGCGGCCGAGGTCTACGACCCCAAGCGGCGCAACATCCACGAGCTCGAGGAGGACGACATGCTCGAGCGCTTCCGCACCCTCCTCGGCTTCGACGTCAGCTGGGAGCAGCCCCCGGAGCCCGACGAAGCAGGGTGACCCCGTCGCGGACGGTGAGCGTCACGCACACCACCCGCGGATCGGCGGCCACCGCGTCGTTGAAGGCCCGGATGGCGACGGTGTCGACCGACTCGTCGGCCGGGTCGAGCACCCGCCCACTCCACAACACGTTGTCGACCACGATCACGCCCCGATCGGCCAGCTTGGGGAGCACCGCCTCGTAGTAGGCGAGGTACGACTCCTTGTCGGCGTCGATGAACGCCAGGTCGAACGGTCCGTCCAGGCTGGCCAGCGTCTCCAACGCCGGCCCCAGGCGGAACTCGATCCGGTCCCCATGGGGGCTCGACGACGCGTGCCGGCGGGCCACTTCGTTGGTGACCGGATCGATGTCGCACGTGACGATCCGCCCGTCAGGCGGCAGGGCGGCCGCCATCGACAGGGCCGAGTAGCCGGTGAAGGTCCCGATCTCGAGCACCCGGCGGGCGCCGGTCATGAAGACCAGGAACTCCAGGAACCGCCCTTCGAGGACGCCCACCATCATCCCGTGCTGCTCCGACACCTCCCGGGTCTCGGCCGCCAGCGCCACCAGCCAGGGCGCCTCCGGGCTCGAATGGGTGACGGCGTAGGCCTCCAGGTCCTCGGGGACGACCTTCATCGTGATGCCTCCATGCACTGGCACCCGGACGGGCCGACGGTGGCCGCGTGCTCCGTCCCCGGGGGGAGGTCGAGGCGCTCGCCGGCGTGCAGCTCGACGTCGCCGGCGCGGGTGTGGAAGACGATGCTCCCCGACACGCAGTAGAGGACCTTGTGGTAGGTGTGCGAGTGCCACCCGTAGGTGTCGCCCGGCCCATTGCCCCACGAGGTGGGCGACAGGCCCTCCTCCCGGAACCGGGCCTCGACCTCGGTGCGCGTCATGCGCTCCAGCTTGGCCTGCGCCCCAAGTTCTCGGTAGCGGAGAGTGCGAAAACCGCCCGCCTGGCTACCGAGTACCGGCAGGGTCTTGACGTTTCATTCATTTTCATGCACTTTACGTGTTGTGAGGAGCGACGTGGACCGGCGAGTGGCACAGGTGGCGGCCAGGCAGGCGGGAGCGTTCTCGATCGCCGACGTGACCTCCGCGGGGGGCGACCGCTCGCTGGCCCGCCGGCGGGTCGCCGCCGGGCGCTGGGTGGGGCCACTCGGAGGACCGTGGGTCCTCGCCGGCACCGCGGAATCCCTCGATCGTCGCCGGCATCTTGCCCTTCTCGCCCTCGGCCCGGGCGCCACCCTCACCCACGAGTCGGCGGCCGAGCTCCACGGCCTGGATGGGATAGGCCGCGACCTCATCGTTGTCACGGTCTCCCACGAGCGGGGCTACGTGCCGCCCACGACGATGACGGTGCACCGCATCGACGACCTGGCCCCGTGGCACCTCGAGACCGTGCACGGGTTCCCGACCACGACCCCGGCCCGCACCGTCATCGACCTGGCCGCCGTCGTCACTGATTTCCGGCTGTGCCGGGCGATCGAGGGCGCCGTCGTCGAGCGACAGGCCACGTTCTCCCAGATAGACCGGGTCCTGAGGGACGTTCGCCGGCAGGGCAAGCCGGGAGTGACGCGCCTGGTACGGGTGCTCGAGACCCTGGGCGGGGAGCCTCCGGAGGCGTCGTTCCTCGAGCGCGAGCTCCACGCAGTCATCCGTCTCGCCGGCGTCGAAGCGGTGCGCCAACACCCCCTGCCGTGGCACCGGGAGCCGATCGTCGGGTGTGTCGACGCGGCGGTGCCCGCCAGCCGGCTGATCCTGGAGGCCGACGGCCGGCGGTGGCATGCCCGGCTGGAGGCGATGAGCCGCGACCGCCGCCGGGACCGCGAGGCGTTGATGGCCGGATGGTCGACGATGCGCTGGGTCTACCAGGACCTGGTGGACGATCGGGCAGGCGCCGCCGCGGAGCTACGAGCAGTGGCGACGGCCCGCGCCGCCTGAGATGTTCGAAGCCGACGCCGGCACCCGAGGATTCTCGGTATGGGACGGGGCGGAAATCGCACTCTCAGCTACCGAGAACGGCAAACCCCAGGAAGCCCCGAGTTCTCGGTATGGGACGTTGCGGAAATCGCACTCTCAGCTACCGAGAAAGGCAAAGCAACCTCACCTCGGACCGGCTCACGGTTGCACCAGGGCGCGCATCATGGGCTCCAGCTTGGCCTGGGTCTCGGCCCACTCCGCGCCGGGAGACGACCCGGCCACGATTCCCGCCCCCGCGAACAGGCGGGCCCGGGCGCCGTGGATGTTGGCGCACCGCAGGGCCACCGCCCAGTCGCCGTCGCCCCTGCTGTCGACCCATCCCACCGGTCCCGTGTAACCGCCCCGGTCGAAATCCTCCAGCTCGGCGATCGCGGCCAAGGCCGCCGACCGGGGTGAGCCGGCCACCGCCGGCGTGGGGTGGAGCAGACCGGCCAACGCCAGCGCCGACGGCCACGGCGCCTTCAGCCGGCCGGCGACGGTGGTGGCCAGGTGGGCGACGGTGGCCAGGCGGGCGACTTCGGGCTGGGCGCTCGCCGACACTTCCTCGCACACCGGCCCCAACGCGGCTCGCACCGCATCCACCACCACCCGGTGCTCCCGGCCCTCCTTGGTGGACGACTTCATGCGGGCCACCATCCGCCGGTCGTCGTCAAGGGTGTCGCCCCGGGGCGCGGTGCCAGCCATCGGCCGGGACACGACCAGGGCGTCCCGCCGGCGGACCAGCAGCTCGGGCGTCGCCCCCACCAATCCACCGGCGGCAAAGGTGAAGCACGTGGGGTGACCGCCCCGCAACCGCGTCAACACGGTGGCCACGTCGAACGGGCGGTCGGCCTCCACCGTGACGTCCCGGGCCAGAACGACCTTCGACAGCTCGCCCGACGCGATCCGGGCCAGGGCCTCCTCCACCATCTCGCCCCACCGGGGCCGCAACCCGTGGCCGTCGACCGTGAACCGCGACGGGCCCGGCGACGGCGGCGGAACGGCCATGGGCGCGGGCGCCGCCAGCCCCGGCCCGGGACCGGTCTCGGTCATCCACGCTTGGCCGGAACGGGTGAGGCCGATGACGACGGCGGGGACGATGAAGCTCGCCCTCGCCCTCGTCGGAGAAGCCGGGGGCCCCGACGGCCAACGGTCCCGACCCCGGGAGGCGGACGGTGTCGTCGGACTCGATGGCCGCCAGCAGCGCGCTCACCTCGTCCGCCGCCGCTTCCAACCGGCCCGGCCCCCGGCGCACCGGGATGCGGGCGGCCACGCCGGACGTGACCAGGCCGGCGCCGTCGTGCAGCCAGGCGAAGCCGTCGGGATCGCCGAGGGCGGCCAGCAGGTCGGGCGCCTCCGCCAACGCCCGGGTGCGGCTGGTGAGCGTCGGCCGGGGGCCCGTAGAGCGCTCATACCCCGGCCGCCAGCGTCGGCGCCCGGGTGCCGGTGAGGAGCTGGGCGATGCCACCGGAGAACGTCCGCCGGGTGGCGGAGGAGAAGCCGGCCGCCGCCATCATGGTCATGACCTCGGCCACGGGCGGCAGGTAGGCCACCGACTTGGGCAGGTAGCGGTAGGCGTCCCGGTCAGACAGCAGGCCGCCCACGAAAGGGACGACCTTCCCGAAGTACACCCGGTGGCCGAAGCGCAACAGCGGGTTGGCCGGCACCGACACCTCCAGCAGCGCCACCCGTCCCCCGGGACGGAGCACCCGGGCGCACTCGGCGAAGAACAGGTCGAGGCCGAGGACGTTGCGTAACGCGAACCCGCACACGATCCCGTCCACCGAGCCGTCGGCCGCGGGCAACGCCAGCGCGTCGCCCCGCACGAGAGGGACCGACGTCCGGGCCGCGGCCAGCATCCCCGCCGACCGGTCGACGCCAACAGCGCGGTAGCCGGCGTCCTCCAACACCCGGCATAGGTCGCCCGTCCCGCACGCCAGGTCGAGCACGACCGATCCCGGCGGCAACCCCAACGACCGCACCGTCTTCTTGCGCCAGCCCACGTCCATCCGCATGGTGAGGATGCGGTTGAGGGCGTCGTAGCGGGGGGCGATGGCGTCGAACATGTCCTCGACCGCCCTGACCTTCTCCTGGCCCTGGGGTAGTTGGCTCACGACCACACCGTCATTGGGACCATCCGTCATCGGCCGCCGCGGCCGCGATCTCGGCCGGGTCGCCCACCGACTCGAGGTGCTCCTGGGCCACCTGCAGCAGGATGCGGCGGAAGTGGAACGACACCAGGTCGCCCACCGCCGGCATGAGTGTGCGGAACGTCTCGACCATGCGCTCGGCCTTGGCCGCCTCGTCGAGGTCCTGCTCCCGCAGCGGCTTGCGGACGTACGTGTCGAACAGCTCCACCGCCTGGCTGGCCACCTCCCGGCTGAGGGCGTGGAAGCGGCGGGCGAGGTCGAAGACCTCGGGGAGGGGGAGGCCGGCCTCGAGCAGGCGCAGGCCGGCAGTGAGCACGGTGACGTCGTCGGGGCCGAACCGGGCCTCACCCTCGTGGACGCGGGGGACGAGCAGTCCCTCCCGCACGAGCGATTCCAGGATGGCGGTGGGGACACCGACCCGGGAGGCCAGCCCTTCGAGGTCGAACGTCTCCCCCTCGCCGTCGCCGACGGCGTCCTCGTCGCCCGCCTCGACCACCGCCGCCGCCAACCGCTCGTCGGCCGGGTCGAGCTCGCCGGAGAGGAAGCGGCGGATGACGGCCAGGGTGAAGCCCCGCCGCTGCAGCTCCTTGATGCGGGCGATGCGCTCGAGGTGGTCCTCGTTGTACCAGGCCAGGCGTCCGTCCCGGCCGGGGGGCGGCAGGAGGTGCTGCTTCTGGTAGAAGCGAATGGTATCGACGGAGACGTCGGCCTGGAGCGCCAGCTCCTCCACCCGCATCCTCATAGTGATCATTCTAGGAGCGATCGCTCCCGAGGTCAGCCGGGAAGAATAGGAACGTGGCAGATGATCGTTGGGCCGACGCCTGCGCCACCCTGTCGGCGGCCGACCCCGTCCTGGCCCGGGTGATCGCGGCCGACGGCGGCCGATGCCGACTGGTCCGGGGGAGGGCGGCGGGCGGGGCGTTCGGCGCCCTGGCCCGGTCCATCTGCTTCCAGCAGTTGGCGGGGGCGGCCGCGGCCGCCATCCACGGACGCTTCGCCGCCCTCTTCGACGGCCGTCCCACCCCGGCCGCGGTGGCGGCCACCCCCGACGACGTCCTCCGGAGCGTGGGCCTGTCGGCGGCCAAGGTGGCGTCGATCAAGGACCTGGCGGCCAAGTCGCTCGACCGCACCGTCCCCCTCCAAGGGTGGGCCCGCATGGACGACGACGAGATCGTCGAGCGGCTGGTGCAGGTGCGGGGGATCGGGCCGTGGACGGCCCAGATGTTCCTCATCTTCCAGCTCAACCGGCCCGACGTATGGCCCACCGGCGACCTCGGCGTGCGGGTCGGCTACGGCCGCATGCACGGCCTCGACGTCCCGCCCACGCCGGCCGCGCTGGCCGCCGCCGGCGAGGTCTACCGGCCGTATCGGTCGATCGCGGCCTGGTACTGCTGGCGCGTGGTCGACGGGCCGTTCACCTGATGCCCGGAGGGGTTCCGCCCCTGGCGAGCGTCGACGTGGGCGGCCTGCGCATCGGGTACCGGCGGGCGGGGGACGGTCCGCCGGTCGTGCTCCTCCACGGCGGGGTGAGCGACGGCCGGGTGTGGCGGCGCCAGCTCGACGATCTCTCGGACGAGTTCACCGTCGTAGCCTGGGACGCCCCCGGCTGCGGCCCGTCCGACGACCCGCCGGAGACGTTCAGCCTGGCCGACTACGCCGACTGCCTGGCCGGGTTCGTCGAGGCCCTGGGCCTGGAGCGACCCCACGTCGTCGGCCACTCGTTCGGTGGAGGACTGGCCATCGAGCTCGCCCATCGCCATCCGTCGGTCCCCCGCTCGTTGGTGCTGGTGGGGGCGTACGCGGGGTGGTCCGGATCGCTGCCGGCGGACGTGGTCGAGGCCCGCCTGACCGCGTTCGTGGCCATGGAGGAGCCGTTCGTGCCGCGGTCGTTCCCCGGCCTTTTCTCCGACGTCATGCCCCCAGAGGCGGCCGAGGAAGCTCACCGGCATCATGGAGGACGTCCGGCTGGCGCCGGCCAAGACGATGATCCGGGCCTTCGCCGCCGCCGACCTCCGGCCCGCCCTGGCCGGCATCGACGTCCCCACCCTCCTGCTCTACGGCGAGGACGACGAGCGCTCACCCCGGTTCGTGGCCGAGCACCTCCACACCCACATCCCCCGATCGCAACTGGTCGTGCTCCCAGGACTCGGTCACGAGCCTCTACCTCGAGTCGCCCGCCGCGTTCCTCGCCGCCGTCCGCCCGTTCCTCCGGGCGGTCGGCCAGGGCGAGGGCCCGACGGCGCCTGGCGGGCGGCCACGTGCGCTCCCACCTGGCGCTTCAGGCGGGCCAGGATGGCGGACATCCCCCGCAGCCGGAGCGACGAGATGACCTCGGCCAGGCCCATCTTGTTGTAGAAGTCGTTGGGCGTCTCCAACACCTCCGACGCGGTGGCCCCGTCCAACCCGGCCGACAGGATGCCGGCGAAGCCCCTGGTGGTGGGCGCCTCCGCCGGCACCTTGAAGAAGAGGTGGACCCGGTCGTCGTCGTCGATCTCCGTGGTCAGGAAGAACGGTGTCTGGCACTCGGGCACCGCCTCCAGCAGCTCGGGGTGGTCGGCGTAGCGCTCGGGCAAGGGCGGCACCTTGCGGGAGTACTCGAGCAGCGCCTGGATGCGCAGGTCCTTAGGAGCACCACCGAAGAGGTCGACGATGCGCTGGAGGGCGGGCGTGGTCACCGGCTCATTCCCATGGCCCCAGTTTCCCACGTGGGCGGTGCCAATTAGCAACATAGTCGACTACATTGGTCGGGAATCGACCACGATCGACTCCAAAGGAGGCCCGATGGCCGTCGCCGCCGATCCCGCAGCCGACCTGCAGCAGTACGCCCACCCCGAGATGCTGGTCACCACCGACTGGGTGGCCGACCACGCCGACGACCCCAATGTCGTGATCGTCGAGTCCGACGAGGACGTCCTCCTCTACGACACCGGCCACATCCCGGGCGCCATCAAGGTGGACTGGCACCTCGACCTCAACGACCAGCTCACCCGGGACTACGTCGACGGCCAAGGCTTCGCCAGCCTCTGCTCCAAGAACGGGATCAGCCGCGACTCCACCGTCGTGTTCTACGGCGACGCCTTCAACTGGTGGGCCGCCTACGCCCTGTGGGTATTCAAGCTCTTCGGCCATCCCGACGTCCGCCTGGTGAACGGCGGCCGGGCCCGCTGGATCAAGGACGGCCGCGCTCACCACCGACATCCCCAAGCGGGAGGCCACCGACTACCCCGTCGTCGAGCGCGACGACACCCCCATCCGGGCCTACCGCGACGACACCCTCGGCCACATCGGCCAGGGCCCGCTGATCGACGTCCGCTCGCCGGGCGAGTACTCGGGTGAGCTGCTCCACATGCCCGAGTACCCCCAGGAGGGCGCGCTCCGGGGCGGCCACATCCCCACCGCCAAGAGCCAGCCGTGGAAAGCCACGGCCAACGAAGAGGACGGCACGTTCAAGGACGCCCAGTTCCTGCGGGAGCTGTACGAGGGCAAGCACGGCCTCAGCTCCGACCAGAACGTGATCGTCTACTGCCGGATCGGCGAGCGCTCCAGCCACACCTGGTTCGTGCTCACCCACCTGCTCGGCTTCGAGAACGTCCGCAACTACGACGGCTCGTGGACCGAGTGGGGCAACCTGGTCCGGGCCCCGATCGAGCGGTAGCCAGGCGGTAGTCAGTCGGGTAGTAGTCGTCCGGCGGTCACGACGGCGCGGCGGTGGCTCCGGCCGCCGCCGCGGCCGCGTCCAGGAACTGGAGGGCCCGGGCCACCTCGGGCATGTCGGACCGGCCCGACGACGACACCCGGCACGCTTCCCGGGCGTCCCGCAGCAGCCGGCGGTCGTGACCGGCCGCCCGGGCCAGGTCCTCCACCGCCTCCCGCTCCGGAACCATCGACACCACCAAGGCCAGCGCCCGCCCCACCAGCCTCACGTCCCCAGCATCGGTCATGGTCACGGGCCAGATGTACCCCGCCGACCGACCGGCTACGCCGACAAAAGGTCGCGGAGACTACGGGTCGAGGCCCGCCGCAGTTTGGTCATGGCCCGGGTCTCGAGCTGGCGCACGACCTCCCGCGACACGTCGAGCAGGTGCCCGACCTCGTCGAGGGAACGGGACTGGCCCCGGTCGAACCCGTAGCGCAGCCCGACGACCTCCCGCTCCCGCGGCTCGAGGACGGACAGCAGCTGGCCGACCTGGCCGGGGAGCATGGCCTCGAAGACGGCCACGTCGGGCGGGGCCTCGGTGGCGTCCTCCACCAGCTCGCCTAGCTCGCCGCCGTCGGCGTCGTAGATCCGCTCCGACAGCGACACCGGCTCCACCACGTGGGGCAGAAGTTCCATGATCTTCTTGGCGGGAATGGTGACGGCGGCCGCCAGCTCGTCGGGGCGGGGCGGTCGTCCGGTGCGGGCCTCGATGGCGGCGCTCGCCATCCGGATGGCCAGCAGCTGGTCACTGGCGTGGACCGGCAGGCGGATGGTGCGGCTGGTGTTGGCGATGCCGCGGGTGATCGTCTGCTTGATCCACCACGTGGCGTAGGTCGAGAACTTGAACCCCCGGGACGGGTCGAAGCGCTCGACCGCCTCGATGAGGCCGAAGTTGCCCTCCTGGATGATGTCGAGGAGGGGCAGGCCGCTGGACTGGTAGCGCTTGGCGATCGACACGACCAGCCGGAGGTTGGCCTGCACGAACCGGCGGGACGCGTCGGCGCCGGCCCCCGCCACCGCTTCCAGCTCATTGCGCCGGACGGGGTCGACGGCCACGCCGGCCTGCCGCAGCCGGGCCGCCGCCGCCTGCCCGGCCTGGGTGAGCTGGCCCAGGCGGAGCTCCTCGTCCCGGTCGAGAAGGGGGTGCTTGCCGATGTCGTTCAGGTAGAGCTGGAGGAGGTCGTACTCCTCGCTGGTCTGCCCTCCTCGACCCGTCACGCCGACCCTCCTCGTCGTATGTCGGAACCTACCAAAGGGCGTCCGGCCCGTCAGGGCCTCAAGCCGGGCCGTTCACTGGCCCACCCTCTGCGAGGGATGGCCCAGTAAATGCTCGATGGACCGGCCTCCTGGGCCGGTCAGGGGGGGTCGAAGCGGAGGCGGAGGCAGAAGTGGGAGCCGTGGCGCTCGGTCTCGATCCGGGTCGCGATCTCGCGCATGAGACACAAGCCCCGACCGTGCTCGGCCAGCGGATCGTCCGGCGGCGTGCCGTTCTCGGCGACTTCGTCGGCCGCGGGGAACTCGAAGCCGGCGCCGCGGTCGCACACCTCGATCACCAGCGCTCCTCGCTCGACCGCGGCGTGCACCCGGACCACGCCACCGCCGTGGCGGTCGGCGTTGGTGAGCGCCTCGTGCACGGCCAAGACCACCCCGTCGACGTGCCGGCACCAACGGGTCCCGGTGAGCATCGTTTTCAGTTCCTGCCGGGCCTCGCCCGGCGTGACTGGAAGCGGGAGCGGTACGGGTGCCGGTTGACCGGTGGTTTGAGTCTTGGGCATGGCGTGGTGAGGGGTGTCGCGAAGGGGTTCGTTGGTAGGTCTTCCCTCCGACGCCGGTCGGGAACCACGGAGGGCGCGAATCGGCCGGATGACAACGGTCAACCCGCTCCCACCCGGCCGCTCGCCACGACGGTCCTGCCTGTCAGCCGACCGGTTGGGCCACGCAGGCACGCTGGATGTCGATACCGAGGAGGTCGGCTGCACCCTCCGGCTCGGGGCCAAGGGCCTTGGCCACTGCGGGCCCGAGCTTCTCGGTCAGGAAGCGCTCGGCGTGCGCCTGCGACTGCCAGAGGGAAACGACGGCCGAGGGTGCCGTCGCCGGCGGTCCCGACGTAGCGAGCCTCCAGGCCCTCCGGGCCCCGTCCAACTGGGCGATGACGGCGTCGACCTGGTCGATCGACGAGAACGACGGGGTGGCCACGGTGATCCACATGACATTTCCTCCTGGTGTATGTGCCGTGCGACCCGACTGGCCGCAGGAGGAACGCTACGAAAACGCCGATCTTCTGGAATCCGCCGGATGACTCATCGGAGTACTCATCTGGTCCCCCCCGCGCCACCACGCCGCGATCTGGCTGCGGGTGGTGAACCCGAGCTTGACCAGGATGTGCTGCACATGGTTCTGGGCGGTCCGCTCGGAGATGACGAGCCGCTGGGCGATCTGCCGGTTGGTGAGTCCCTCGGCCACGAGCGTGGCGACCTCCGCCTCCCGCGGGCTGAGGAAGGTCGGCCGGGTACCGCCGAGGTGGGCGACGAGGGCCGACGTCCGGGCGGTGTACGCCGTCATGTGCCCGACGTGGCGAAAATCGTGTATTGTGCAACGCATGACGGGCCATCAGGTTCGTCGCCATCAAGGGTCACCGAGACCCAACCCTACCGAAGGGCCACGATATGCCTCTGCCTACATTTGCCACGTCCGCGGTACCCGACAGCCGACCTGAAGCGCTATCTCGAACCGTGGCGGCGGCACGTCTCGACCTGCACGTTGCGCACGTCGACAAGATGGTGCGTGCGGGAATGCTCACCCTGCCGATCACAGCCCCTTCGATTGAACGTCTCCTCGACCGCCCCAAGCTACGGGTCGTTGACGGGCAACTAACCGTTCTGCGCACAGACGCTCGTCAGGAGGCCGCGAAGTACCCCTACGACTCGCGTCGCTGGATCGGCTTTCACGTTCAGCACACTGACACTGAACTCGACGAGACGAGCCTTCGCTGGTGGCGATGCAATCCAGCTCGGGTCCTGGACAACGAACTCTTCGCGGTGACCGTTGCGACGTTCCCTGTCGCGGTGTATCTGTTGACCGGGCACAGCGAGTCCTATACCGCGCCCGGACGAGGAGGCGCCACGCCATCACTTCGTCGGCACGCTCCTCACGCGGGTCTCGCCGGGGATGGTGGCCGCGTCACGTGAACCAATGCCTGGCCACCTCCGCCCGCTCGTAGACAGGATCATGGCGAGCCGGATCACGGTCTCCTCTGGAGGCCCGATCGGCTACCTCGAGCCCTCTTCCGCACAATGACCGCCGCCTGATTACTCGATGCGTTCGGTCGCATCCGAGTGGCAGCGGAGCGGTACATGGATGAGGGATCGGACGGAAGGAATTACCGACGTTGCCGCTCGGCTGACACCCGAGCGGCAACCGGAGCGACAAGCCAACCGCCGCGATCGGCCTTGGACTACGCGCCGAAGACCTCGGCCAGCTCCTTCGGCACCGCCACCTCGAGTTGGTCGTAGGTGCACGACTGTGGGTCGCGCTCGGGGCGCCAGCGGACGAAGTTGGTGGCGTGGCGGAAGCGTTCGCCCTGCATGTGGTCGAAGGCGACCTCCACCACCAGCTCCGCTCGCAGCGGCTCCCACGACATGTCCTTGCCCGCGTTCCACCGGTTTCCCATCCCCGGCACCTGGCCCCCGGAAGCGGTCATGAACTCGGCCCACTCGGCCCACGGGTGGCCGTCGAGGGCATCGACCCGGTAGGGCGCCAGTTCGTCGACCAGCTCCTTGCGCCGGGCCATGGAGAAGGCGGCGGCCACGCCCACGTGATGGAGCGACCCGTCGGCGTCGTAGAGGCCGAGGAGGAGGGACCCCACGATGGGGCCACTCTTGTGCCAGCGGAAGCCGGCCACCACGCAGTCGGCCGTCCGTTGGTGCTTGACCTTGAGCATCACCCGCTCGTCCTCCCGGTAGGGAAGGTGGACGGGTTTGGCCACCACGCCGTCGAGGCCGGCCCCCTCGAAGTTCTCGAACCACTGCTCGGCCACCGCCCGGTCGTCGGTGGCGGGGGTGAGGTGGATGGGCGGCGTGGCCCCCGCCAAGGCCTCCTCGAGCAGGGCCCGGCGCTCGGAGAACGGGCGGCCCCGCAGGTCGTCGTCGCCCATGGCCAGCAGGTCGAAGGCAACGAAGGAGGCGGGAATCTCCCGGGCCAGCATCTTGATGCGGGACTCCGCCGGGTGGATCCGCAGCTGCAACGCTTCGAAGTCGAGCCCGCTCGGGGTGGCAATCACGATCTCGCCGTCGACGACGCACCGCTTCGGGAGTTGCGCCCGGATGGGGTCGACCAGCTCCGGGAAGTACCTGGTCAGCGGCTTCTCCTTGCGGCTGCCGATCTCCACCTCGTCGCCGTCGCGGAACACGATGCCCCGGAACCCGTCCCACTTGGGCTCGTACACCACCCCACCGGCGGCCGGCAGCTCTCGCGACAGCTTGGCCAGCATCGGCTTGACCGGGGGCATGACCGGAAGGTCCATGGCCCTATTGAAGCGGACGCGGTGGGCTTCCCCGGTCACTCCCTTGGGTACGGTCGGGAGCGCCGATGACACGACCGCCGCGGGCGACGTACCGCCTCCAGATGCACGCCGGGTTCACGTTCGACGACGCCGTCGAGATCGTCGACTACCTCGCCGACCTGGGCGTGAGCCATGCCTACCTGTCGCCGATCCTGCAGGCGGTGGCCGGCAGCACCCACGGCTACGACGTGATCGACCACTCCCGGATCAACGCCGAGCTCGGCGGCGAGGCCGGCCACGAGCGGCTGTCGGAGGCCCTGGCCCGCCGGGGACTGGGCCAGGTGGTCGACATCGTCCCCAACCACATGGCCATCGGCGAGACCAACGCCTGGTGGTGGGACGTCCTGGAGAACGGCCAGTCCAGCCGGTGGGCGGCCGCCTTCGACATCGACTGGGACACCGACGGCGCCTCCCACCAGAAGGTCCTCCTCCCCTTCCTGGGCGACCACTACGGACGGGTGCTGGAGGCGGGCGACCTCCGCCTCGGCCGCGACGGCGGCAGCTTCGTCGTCCGCTACTTCGACCACCTGGTGCCGGTGTCGCCCCGCACCCTCGACGAGCTGCTCGGACGCACGGCGGAGCTCTTCGGGTCCGACGAGCTGGCCAGCCTGGCCGTCGCCCTCGGCCGCCTGCCACCGGCCAACGCCACCGACGAGGAAGAGCGTCATCGAGCGCCACCGGGACAAGGAGGTCCTCCGGGGCCAGCTGGCCCGGCTGCTAGACGAGAACCTCCAGCTGGCCCGGGCCGTCGACGGGGGCGTCGCCGCCACCAACGACGATCCCGACGCCCTCGACGCCCTCCTCGAACGCCAGAACTACCGCCTGGCCTACTGGCGGGCGGCCGGCCAGGAGCTCGACTACCGCCGCTTCTTCGACGTGCCCACCCTCATCGGGCTGCGCACCGAGAAGAAGCGGATCTTCACCGCCGCCCACGAGAAGATGCTCGAGCTGGTGAAGGACGGTCGAGTGGACGGGCTCCGGGTCGATCACATCGACGGCCTCCGCTACCCGACCGCCTACCTCCACCGGCTGCACGAGGAGTCCGACGGCGCCTACGTGGTGGTGGAGAAGATCCTCGAGCGGGACGAGGCCCTACCGGCGTCATGGCCCGTGGCCGGCACGACCGGCTACGACTTCCTCAACGTGGTGGCGGGCCTGTTCGTCGACCCCGCCGGCAAGGCGCCCCTCACCGAGCTCTACCGGGAGGTCCTGGGGCTGGCCGACCCGCCCCGCTGGGACGACGCCGTGGCCGAGGGCAAGAACCTGGTCCTGCGGGAGGTGCTGGGGGCCGACGTCAACCGGCTGGTGAACCTCCTGGTCTCGGTCTGCGAGCGCCACCGCCGCTACCGGGACTACACCCGTCGCGACCTGCACGAGGCCCTGTGGGAGATGCTGGCCTGCTTCCCCGTCTACCGGACCTACGTGCGGCCGGGGGAGCCGCCCTCCGACCACGACGTCGAGGTGGTGCGGACAGCGGTGGACACGGCCGCCGCCCGCCGCCCCCAGCTCGACCCGGCCCTGTTCTCGTTCCTGTGCGACCTGCTGCTCCTGAAGGTGCCGGGCGAGGCGGAGGCCGACTTCGCCCTCCGCTTCCAGCAGGTCACCGGACCGGTCATGGCCAAGGGGGTGGAGGACACCGCCTTCTACCGCTACAACCGGCTGGTCAGCCTCAACGACGTCGGCGGCGATCCCGGGCGGTTCGGCGCGTCGGTCGACGAGTTCCACCGCTTCAACGGGCGGATGGCAGCCGTCTGGCCCCACACCATGCTGGCCACGTCCACCCACGACACCAAGCGCAGCGAGGACGTCCGGGCCCGCATCGGCCTGCTGTCGGAGATCCCCGCCGAGTGGGCCGAGGCCGTCCGCCGGTGGACGGCCATAAACGCCCGCCACAAGACGGACGGTCTCCCCGACGCCAACGCCGAGTACCTCCTGTACCAGACCCTCGTGGGCGCCCACCCTCTCGACGCCGAGCGGGCGGCGGCCTACATGGAGAAGGCGACGCGGGAGGCCAAGGAGCACACGTCGTGGATCGACCCTTCGCCGGAGTATGACGGGGCGCTGCGGGAGTTCGTGTCGGCCGTGGTCGGGGATGCGGAGTTCATGGCCGACCTGGGCCGGTTCGTGGGGCCGCTGGTGGAGCCGGGACGGGTGGTCTCGGTGGCCCAGGCCCTGCTCAAGCTCACCTCGCCCGGCGTTCCCGACCTGTACCAGGGGACGGAGGTGTGGGACCTCAGCCTGGTCGACCCCGACAACCGCCGCCCGGTCGACTACCAGTCCCGCCGCAGCCTGCTGGAGAAGGTGCGGGGCATGTCGGCGGCCGACGTGTCGGCCCTCGCCGACGAAGGGGCGGCCAAGCTGTGGACGGTGTGGCGGGCGCTCGGCGTGCGCCGCGAGCACCCGGAGGCGTTCGCCGGGTCCGCGGCCGGTTACGAACCGCTGATGGCGAAGGGGTCGGCGGCCGACCACGTGGTCGGGTTCGTACGGGGCGGGCAGGTGGCGGTCGTCGTGCCCCGGCTGGTCGTCGGGTTGGCCCGGTCCGGCGGCTGGGGTGACACCGCCGTCGGCGTGCCCCCCGGGGCGTGGGTGGACGCGCTGGACGGAGCCGAGGTCGAGGGCGGCCCGGTGGCCGTCGGCGAACTGCTGGCCCGTTTCCCGGTGGCGCTGCTGGTGCGCCGGTGACGTCGGTCTGGGCGCCCCGGGCGGAGCGGGTCGACCTGGTGGTCGGCGACCGGCGGGTGGCGATGGACGGTCCCGACGAGCGGGGCTGGTTCCGGACCGAGGCCGAGCCCGCGGTCGGCCAGTCCTACGGGTTCTCGCTCGACGGCGGGCCGGCCCGTCCCGATCCCCGATCGCGGTGGCAACCGGACGGCGTCCACGGGCTCTCTCGGATGGTCGACCACGACGCCTTCGCCTGGACCGACGGCGGGTGGCGTGGTCGTCCGCTGGACGGGTCGTCGGTGATCTACGAGCTGCACGTGGGGACCTTCTCGCCCGAGGGGACCTTCGACGGGGCCATCGCCCGCCTCGACCACCTCGTCGACCTCGGCGCCGACGTGGTCGAGCTCATGCCCGTCAACCAGTTCCCCGGTCGATGGGGGTGGGGGTACGACGGGGTCGACCTGTTCGCGCCCCACGCCGCCTACGGCGGGCCCGGCGGCCTCCGACGGCTGGTGGACGCGGCCCACGGGAAGGGCCTGGCCGTGGTCATCGACGTCGTCTACAACCACCTGGGCCCGGCGGGGAACTACCTGCGGGAGTTCGGGCCCTACTTCACCGACCGCTACCACACCCCGTGGGGCGAGGCGGTCAACTTCGACGGCCCCGGGAGCGACGAGGTGCGGGCGTTCGTGGTCGACAACGCCCGTATGTGGCTGCGGGACTACCACGCCGACGGCCTGCGCCTCGATGCGGTGCACGCCATCCTCGACACGTCCGCTACCCACATCCTGGAAGAGCTGGCGGTCGAGGTGGGCGGGGATGGGTTCCTGGTGGCGGAGAGCGACCTCAACGACCCCCGGGTGGTGCGGCCCCGGGTCGTGGGAGGGTACGGGCTCGACGCCCAGTGGAGCGACGACTTCCACCACGCCCTCCACACCGTCGTCACCGGGGAGCGATCGGGGTACTACGCCGACTTCGGGACGGTAGGGCAGCTGGCCAAGGCCCTGCGCCATGCGTTCGTGCACGACGGCGAGTACTCAGCCTTCCGCCGGCGCCGCCACGGCCGTCAGCCGACCGGGCTGCCCGCCTCGAAGTTCCTCGGCTACCTGCAGAACCACGACCAGGTGGGCAACCGGGCCACCGGCGAGCGGTCGTCGATGCTGGTCGGGCCGGGGTTGGTGAAGTTGTCGGCCGCCCTGGTCCTGCTCGGTCCGTTCGTCCCCATGCTGTTCCAGGGGGAGGAGTGGGGGGCGAGCACGCCCTTCCTCTACTTCACCGACCACGAGGACGCCGAGCTGGGGCGGCTGGTGAGCGAGGGCCGGCGCCGGGAGTTCGCCGCCTTCGGGTGGTCGCCGGAGGACGTGCCCGACCCCCAGTCCCCCAAGACCTTCGAGGCCTCCCGCCTCGACTGGGACGAGGTCGGCGACGGCGTCCACCGAGAGCTCCTCGACTGGCACCGCCGCCTCATCGCCCTGCGGCGGTCCGAGCCGCCGTTGTCGTCGGGGAGCTTCGACGGCCTCGACGTCCGCTTCGACGAAGACCAGCGCTGGCTGGTCTTGGAGCGGGGCCCGTTCGCCATCGCCTGCAACTTCTCGCCTGAATCGCGCCGGATCTCGGGGGTCGCCGGCGACATGGTCATGGCCTCGGACGACACGGCCACCACCACCGACGACGGCGTCGTGAGCTTGCCGCCGGCGAGCGTCGCGGTCGTTCGCCGCCCCGCCTGACCGACCCCGTCGCCGTCGCCCGCCGGTCCCGAGCGGGATCGCCTCCACCGGGCTAGGTTCGGCCCACGGGCGGCGAGCGAACGGCGGTGGTGGTGTGATTCGAGTCGAGCGCCCGACATCCGGCCCGCCAGCGGTATTCCTCAACGCTCGCACCACCGAGGCCCGCGGCGAAGCCCTCGAGGTGGGCCCGCAGTCAGATCAATTCGCCTACCTCCAAGCGCGCGCAGCTGGCATTTGTTCCGCGCGACGACAACGTGCTCAGGCATCCGGAGCTAGCGGCCGCCCTGTTGAAGCTCTTTGGCAAGTGCCGCGTTCTGCGAGTCGCCAAACGTGGACATAGACACGATCTCCTGGTACCGGCCGCCCAGCGGGGCAGTAGGCCGGAACGGCGACGTGAGCTCGGAGCACTACGCCTGGCTGGCATACGAGTGGGACAACCTCTACGTGATCTGCCACCGCTGCTCCCGAGCCCGTGGCCGCCGTTTCCCTGTCCAAAGGTACCGCGTCAGAATCGGTACCTACGGCGCCCTCCTGGCAGCCGAACGGCCGCTCCTGCTCGATCCGTGCGCAGACGATCCCGACGAACACCTGGTCTTCCTTGACAATGGGCAGGTTGCCGCCGAAAGCGTCCGGGGCCAGTACACCATCGAGACCTTCGATCTCAACGACACCAAGCTCATCCGGCTCGCCGTGAAGCGATCTTGGAGGCACAACATCAGTGGCGGCGTCCTGGCCTCGACCAGTCCTTGGACGAGAGGGCACCATACGCGGGGGCGCGCCGGCAGGCGGTTCGGCGGCTGGCTGTGGCTGGTGGCCTCCTAGCCAAGTCCGACCAGACAACGATCGTCGACACGGGAGATCACCTCCTCATCGGCGACGTGCGGCTGAAGAAGCGCAGCGTGGAGGACGAGGAGACTGCCCAGCGGGCCGAGTCCGAATCCCGCATCCAACAGTCGAGCTACTCGCTGGAGGACGAGGCGACGAACGTCGACTACTTCAAGACCGCTCGGTTTATTCGCCGCCTCGAGATCCGGAACTTCCGTCCCATCGCCAACTTGGCGCTCGACGTCCCCGAGGTCGGTGCCGACGGCGGCACGTGGTTGAGCCTCCTGGGCGAGAACGGGGCCGGGAAGAGCTCGGTGCTTCAGGCTGTCGCCCTCACCCTCATGGGCCAGCAGGCACGGGCCGAGCTGGCCTGGACCCCCGCCGCTACGTCCGGCACGGCGCACAGAAGGGGTCGGTCCGCGTATGGCTGACCGGGATCGACGAGCCCCTCACACTTACCTTCAGCAGGACCGACCCCTCGTGGGAAGGGTCCCCGGACCCGAAGGTCCTCCTCCTGGCCTATGGCTCGACCCGCCTCCTTCCACGTCGGCAGGAGGACGCCCCCGCGGCCCAGATCTCACGGGTGGCGAACCTCTTCGATCCCTTCGCCCCGCTGGCCAACGCCACGTCGTGGCTGCTGTCCCTGGGCGACAGAGAGTTCGCGGCGGCCGCCCGAGGCCTCCGGGGCCTTCTCGGCATGGAGGGCGAGGACGTCATCCAGCGCCATCGGGCCAGTAATGAGATCCGGTGCCGCACGCTGGGTGCCAGTGTCCGCCTGGAGGAGATGAGCGACGGTTACCAGTCGGTCGTCGCCCTCGCCGCCGACATCATGAGCGTCCTGTTCAGCCGGTGGTCCGACCTCACCGCGGCCGAAGGCGTGGTCGTGATCGACGAGATGGGATCCCACCTCCATCCCCGGTGGCGGATGCGCATCGTCGGCCGGCTGCGGGCGCTCTTCCCACGCGTGCAGTTCCTGGTCACGACCCATGACCCGCTCTGCCTGCGAGGCCTCCGCGACGGTGAAGTGGTGGTGGTCGAGCGCTTGGTCGACCGGGCCCGCACCGTCGTGGTCCGCACCGATCTGCCGCCGGTGGGGGCCATGCGCACCGACCAGCTCCTCACATCCGAGCTGTTCGGCCTGCGCAGCACCATCGACCCCGAGCTGGAGGCCGAGTTCGACGAGTACTTCGCTCTGAAAGCGGCCCCCACGCGCACGCCCGCCCAGGAGCAGCGGTTGGCCGCCCTGACCGCCAAGCTGGAACCGCTGCGGGTGCTCGGCGAGACGCCCCGGGAGCGGCTGGCGCTGGAAGCGGCCGAGCAGTACCTGGCCGAGCAGCGGGCGACCAAGGGCGAGCTGGCCCGGGCCGACCTCAAGGAGAGCACGCTCGCCGAGCTGCGCTCCATCTGGTCCGCGACCACCCTCGAGTCCCTCGACTGAGATGCGCCAGCTCGTTCGCGGCCCGGCTCCCCCCAGCCTCGACGGCGACGCATCGGCGGGAGGTCGGGAACTGGCCCGGGCGAAGCTCGTGTTCCGGGGCCAGGCCGCCGCTACCGCCACCTTCCGCTTCCAGGCCTACAAGGGCGCCGACGTGCGCGCCGAGCTGGCCCGGATGTCGGCCGGGAAGTGCGCCTACTGCGAGGCCCGGTACGACGAGGTGCAACCGGTCGACGTCGAGCACTACCGGCCCAAGTCGGGCTACCTCCATGGCAAGAGGCTGGTGACGCCCGGCTACTGGTGGTTGGCCGCGGCGTGGGAGAACCTCCTCCCGTCCTGCATCGACTGCAACCGGGCCCGGGAGCACGACCTGGTCGGCCCCGACGGCCGGGCCGTCGCCGGCAAGGCCAGCCAGTTCCCCGTCGCCGGGAAGCGAGCCCGCAGGCCCGGGGCCCAGGCGACGGCCGAGCTGCCGCTGCTGCTCGATCCGACCGTCGATAATCCGGCTGATTTCCTGACGTTCTCCGACGACGGCAACGTGGCCCCCCTCCGCGCCAGCGGTCCGGACCGAGCGCGCAGCGAGGCCACGATCCACATCACCGCCCTCCGCCGGCTCGGCCTGGCCAACGGTCGCAAGGCGGTTGCCATCACCGTCGCCACCGCCATCGCCCACGTCGAGGACGTCGTGCGGGACTTGGACGACCTCGACTCGGTGATCCCCGCCGAGAGGGCACGCAAGCGGGCGGAGCTGCGGGCGCGGCTGACCCAGTACCTGGCCGACCTCGAGACCTACTGTCGCCCGGACGCTCGCTTCTCTGCGGTGGCGGAGGGGATCGTCCGTGCCTTTCGCAGGCGAATCGGGATTTGAGGAACGGGAGATATATGGACGCCGACCAGGCACGCCAACGAGCCCGGCAGCTGGTGGACGAGAGCTATCCGTCGGCGCCGGTCGACGAGTGCGACGTGGTCATGAAGGGCGGGATCACCAGCGGGATCGTCTACCCGCTGGCGGTCTGCGAGCTGGCCAAGAAGTACCGGTTCCGGAACATCGGCGGTGCGTCGGCGGGGGCGATCGCGGCGACGATGGCGGCCGCCGCCGAGTACGGCCGCGGCTCGGGTGGGTTCAACCGCCTGGCCGCCCTGCCCGAGCAGCTGGGCCACCAGATGACGGCCCTCTTCCGTCCGCAGCCGGGGACCAAGGCCCTCTTCGACGTGCTGCTCGCCGGCGTGGCCCCGGCGCCGTCGATCCGGACGAAAGCCCGCCGCCTGCTCGGTGCCCTGGTCCGGGGCCGGCCGTTGTGGTTCGTAGGCGGTCTGCTGCTGCTCTACGTGCTCGGCGTCCCGGCGCTGCTGGCGGTCGGCGGCAAACCCGACGACGGGGCCGAATGGGGCCAGCTGGCGATTGGGGCCGTGATCCTCCTCCCCTTCGCCCTCGTCTTCGGCCTGGTGGGCGCGATCGTCGGTCAGGCGGTGGGCGGCTTTCGCGGCCTGTCCGCCAACGGCTACGGCCTCTGCACCGGGTCGGCCGGTGCCAACGCGCCCGCCGGCGGGCCGGTACACCTCACCGACTGGATGGCGGACACGATCGACACCTATGCCGGGCTCCCCGCCGGTGCCGGCCCGCTGACCTTCCGGCACCTCCGTGACCGGCCCGGCGCGGCCATCGACCTGCAGGTGATGACGACCAACGTCACCTTCGGCCGTCCGGCCCGTTTCCCCTTCTCGGCGGAGGCTTCGAACCTCAACCTCTACCTGTTCTGCGAGAAGGAGCTCGCCCGCTACTTCCCGCCCCGGATCTACCGGCACATGATCGACACGAGCGTCGTCGACGAGGACTGGCGCTGTCCCGACCACGACGTCCCCCTGCGGAAGCTTCCTCCTCCCGAGGACATGCCGGTCGTGGTCGCCACCAGGATCAGTCTGAGCTTCCCGGGCCTGGTTAGCGCCGTCCCGCTCTTCTCCGTCGACCGGTCGGCCGAGACCCACGTCGCCGTCCGCTGCTGGTTCTCCGACGGCGGCATCACCAGCAACTTCCCCATCCACTTCTTCGACACCCTGTGCCCGGTGCGGCCCACGTTTGGGATCAACCTGCGGCCCTACCACCGGGCGCACCTCGGGAGCGACGTCTACCGACCCGGCCCAGGCGCCACCGGTCGCCTCCCCGCGATCAAGGACACGGGCACCCTGCTCGGCTTCCTCCACGGGATCGCCGACACGATGCAGAACTGGTCCGACGACGGGCAGGGATCGTTGCCGGGCTTCCGCGACCGCATCGTCGATGTCCACCTCCACGACGACGAGGGCGGGATGAACCTGGCCATGCCCCCGGACAAGATCGCCCTGGTCGCCGAGCGAGGCCGGCAGGCGGCCGAGGAACTAGCCGATTTCGACTGGCCGCAGCACCGCTGGACCCGGTACGTGACCGCCATGAGCGAGCTCCAACAGCAGGCGCTGCGGCTCAGGGAGATCTTCGACGTTCCCCTGCCCGACGGGTCGCCCGGCTACGACCAGTTCGTGAGGACGTTCGGCCCGTCCGAGCCCGCGCCTGGTCGCACGCGGTTCTACAAGCACACCCCGAAGTGGTGCGACGCCGCCGCCGCCGAGACCAGGCTCCTGGTCGAGACGCTGGCTGGCCCGGACAGCCACGACTTCCTCACCGGTCGCCCGGGACCGCCCCGACCCGACCCCGACCTGCGCGTCACCCCCCGCTTCTGAGCGCCGCCGCCGTTCTGGTGACGGTCGCCGGGCCCTGGCCCCAAGAAACGTCACCGGTTCGAGAGGTCGCGCTCCATCGGGGTCCGGAACCTCGGGGTGACCCGGACGGGGCCGACGGCGGCCTGCAGGCGGGCCGCCTCGGCCAGGACGGCCGTCACCGCCTCCCGGCCGACGTCCTCCAGGAAGCCCACGACGACCTCGCCGGACTTACGTTGGGCCCAGCCGCCGACGATGCGGCCGTCCCACCACACGGTGGGGCCGGCGTTGCCGGAGCGATCGAACAGCGCCGGGCCGTGGTCGCCCAGGTACCACGACCGTTCCTTCCAGCCCATGACGGTCGGGTCGAGCGCGGGCAACAACGCCGCCGACGGCGCCGGCGGCGCCACGGGGTCGACATCGTCGACCAGCACCAGGCCCGGCTTGGCCGCCCCGCCCCCGACGTCGACCTCCACCGTCGGTAGCTCGGCCACCGCCCGGCGGACCTCGCCCAGTGTCAACCCGGTCCACCATGCCAGGTCGGCCATCGTCCCCGGACCGAAGGCGGCCAGCCACTTCCACACCAGCTCCACCTGGGCCACGCCGGTGGGCAGGAGGGTCAGCCCCCGGTCAAGACCGCCCGGGAGCCAGGCCGGGGTCGTGGCCCACCGGTACTGGCTGCTGATCCAAGAGCCCCGGGGCCGGCCCCGCACCACCCGTCCCGCGGCGGCCAGGATGAACAACACCCGGGTCGACGCCCCCTGCACCACCTCCCACTTCGTCCCCACGCCCAGGTGAAGGCGCTCCCGCAGGCCCGCCACCAGCTGCGACAGCTCGGCCGCGGTGGCCTCGCCAGCGCCGGCCAAGGCCTCGACGGTGGCGTCCTCCACCTCGGCCAGCCAGGCGCCGCCCTGGGACTCGTCGTCGACGACGCCCGCCTCGACGAGGAACTGCACCAGCCGGGCCCGTTCCCGCACCTCGATGGCCCGGGTGCACGCCCCGTGGACGACGGCCGCCAGCTCCACCGGCACCACCCACATCGTCCGCCGCATCCCGAGCATCCGCACCAGGCTGCGGACCTCGTAGAGCTCCCGCTCGACGGTGGCCACGTCGAGCGACCCGTCGCTGCGGGCCAGCACCGACAGGTACACCGACGCCGGATCGGTCGCATGGAGGGCGACGAGGTCGCGGACGGTCTCCACCACGTCGCCCGACCGGGCGTCGGCGGCCAGGCGGTGGCGGCGGGCGACCCGGGCCCGCCGCTCCTCGATGCCGATCGTCCTCATCGCCTCTAGCTTTGCCACCAGTGGTCAAGAGCATGTGGGACGACGCCGAGGCCGGGCGGTGGGCAGCCAAGGGCGACCTCGGCCTGCGGGTGTACACGTCCCGCCTGCTCGGCCGCGACCCCGACCTGGTCCTCCACGGCGGGGGGAACACGTCGGTGAAGTCCCGGCGCACGACCGTCTTCGGGGAGGAGGTCGACGTCCTCTTGGTGAAGGGCAGCGGCGCCGATCTGGCCGACATCGACAAGCCCGGCTTCGCCTGCCTCCGCCTCGACGACGTGGCCCGGCTGGCCGAGCTCGACGCCCTCTCCGACACCGACATGGCCGAGCAGCTCCTGGTGGCGTCCCTCACCGCGGGCGGGCCGGCGCCGTCGGTGGAGGCGATCCTCCACGCCATCCTCCCGTACCGCTTCGTCGACCACACCCACGCCGACGCCGTCGTCACCCTCACCAACTCCGAGAACGCAGCCGGCGTCCTCGACGAGGTCTACGGCGACCGGGTGGTCGTCATCCCCTACGTGATGCCCGGCTTCCTTCTGGCCCGGGAGTGCTCCCACCTCCTGCCCACGGCCCTGCGGCCGGACACCGTCGGGGTGGTCCTCATGAACCACGGCATCTTCACCTGGGGCGAGTCGGCGAGGGAGTCGTACGAGACCATGATCGACCTCGTCAGCCGGGCCGAGGAGTTCGTCGACCGCCACCGCATCGCGCCGCCCGCGCCCCCACCGGCCGCCGGCGTCAGACTGGCCCGGGCCGACCTGCGCCGCCGCATCTCCGACGCGGCCGGGCCCCGTTCGTGATGTCGTCCCACACCGACGGGCAGGCCATGGCCTTCATCGGACGGGCCGACATGGCCGACATCTCCCAACGCGGACCGGCCACGCCCGACCACGTCATCCGCACCAAGCGGGTGCCCCTCGTGGGCCGCGACGTCGACGCCTTCGTGGACGCCTACCGCCGGTACTTCACCGAGCACAGCCCCCGGGCCCCCCGCCCGCTCCTGCCCCTCGACCCCGCCCCCCGGGTGGTGCTCGACCCCGAGCTCGGCCTGTGTTGCGCCGGCCGCACGCCCCGGGACGCGGCCATCGTGGAGGACGTCTACCGCCACACCATGAAGGTCATCGCCGACGCCACCGCCCTCGGCGGCTACCGGCCGGTGACCACCGCCGACCTGTTCGACGTCGAGTACTGGGACCTCGAGCAGGCCAAGCTCCGCCGCCGGCCCGCCCCCGCCCCCCTGGCCGGCGAGATCGCGCTCGTGACCGGTGCCGCCAGAGGGATCGGCCGGGCCACCGCCGACGCCTTCCATGCCGAGGGGGCGGCGGTGGTCGGCGTCGACACCGCGTTCTCGGTAGCAGGTAGTGCGCCTTCCGCACTCCCCGCTACCGAGAACGACGGGGACCCGGCGTGGCTCGGCATCGCGGCCGACGTCACCGACGAGGCCGCCCTCGACGCCGCCGTGGAGACGTGCGTCGCCCGCTTCGGGGGGCTCGACGTCCTCGTCCTCAACGCGGGCGTCTTCCCGCCCGGGGCGGCCGTGGCCGACCTCGACCCGACCTCCTGGCGCCACACCATGGCCGTCAACCTCGACGCCAACGCCGCCCTCCTCCGCCTGGCCCACCCGTTGCTCGCCCGATCACCCCGGGGCGGGCGAGTGGTGGTGGTCGGGTCCAAGAACGTCCCCGCCCCCGGCCCCGGAGCCGCCGCCTACTCCGCGTCCAAGGCCGCCCTCACCCAGCTGGCCCGGGTGGCGGCGCTCGAGTGGGGACCGGACGGCATCCGGGTCAACGTCGTCCACCCCAACGCGGTGTTCGACACCGGGCTGTGGTCGGACGAGGTGGTGGCCGAGCGGGCCGCCCGCTACGGGATGACGCCCGAGGAGTACCGCACGGGCAACGTCCTCGGGGCGGAGGTCACCAGCGCCGACGTGGCCCGCCTGGTGGTGGCCATGTGCGGCCCCGCCTTCGCCCGTACCACCGGCGCCCAGGTCCCGGTCGACGGGGGGAACGACCGGGTCATCTGAGCAGCCCGAGCAGCCCGATCAGCCCGCCCGCCAGTTGCGGTAGAGGGCGACCAGGTCGTCCCGCGCCGCCCGGGACAGGGACTCCGGCTCCACCCGGCCCATGGCCGCGATCGTCACCCGCATCTCCCGCAGGTACTCGGTGCAGTGGGGGCAGCCGGCCAGGTGGGCCTCGAAACGGGCCCGATCGTCGGCGGTGAGGGCCCCTTCCAGGTAGTCGGTGACCAGCTCGACGGCCTGGCGGCACATGATGGCGTTTCGTCTCGTCATCGCCTCAGGCCTTCCCCAGCTCACGCTCGAGCATGTTCCGGAGTCGGGAGCGGCCCCGGTGCAGGAGCACCCTCTGGTTCGCCTCCGTGATCCCCAAGATGGTGCACACCTCGGTCGCCGGCAGCCCCTCGAAGTCGCGCATGACCACCACCTGCCGCTGGCGGTCGGGAAGGAGGTTGAGGTGGCGGGACACCTTGGCCGCCGTTTGGCGGGCGACGATGCGGTCCTCGGCGTCGTCAGCCCAGGGCGTGGGGGGCGACGACCACCCGCCGGCGGCGTTGAAGCGCTCGGGGGGGACGGCGGGCTCTCCCGATTGGTCGAGGGGCACCTCCCGCCGCTCCCGCACGCCGGCGGTGCGGGCCCGGTTGACCACGATCCGGAACAGCCACGTCTTGAGCGACGACCGTCCCTCGAAGCGCTCGATACCCCGGATCACGCCGAGCCACGTGTCCTGGACAACCTCCTCGGCCACCGCCCGGCTGGGAACGAACGTCGACGCCAGGCGGAGCAGGGGGCCGTGGTAGAGGTCGACGAGGGTGACGAAGGCCTGCTCGTCCCCCGCCTGCAGCAGAGCCACCAATTCGGACTCGTCGACCACCGGCGCAGACTACGGGACGCCGCCCAGGTCGTACGATGGCGGGCGTGAGCGAGCCGCAGGCGAGCGAACCAATGTGGAGCGCTCGGGCCGGCCGCAGGCCGGGTCCAGCGAAGGGTTTCGTTGGCGCAGCACCCGAGAGGATGGTGCGCCAATGAGCGAGCCGCAGGCGAGCGAACCAATGTGGAGCGCTCGGGCCGGCCGCAGGCCGGGTCCAGCGAAGGGTTTCGTTGGCGCAGCATCCGAGAGGATGGTGCGCCAATGAGCGAGCCGCAGGCGAGCGAACCAATGTGGAGCGCTCGGGCCGGCCGCAGGCCGGGTCCAGCGAAGGGTTTCGTTGGCGCAGCATCCGAGAGGATGGTGCGCCAATGAGCGAGCCGCAGGCGAGCGAACCAATGTGGAGCGCTCGGGCCGGCCGCAGGCCGGGTCCAGCGAAGGGTTTCGTTGGCGCAGCATCCGAGAGGATGGTGCGCCAATGAGCGAGCCGCAGGCGAGCGAACCAGTCGAACCGGCCGAGCTTCCGGGAGCAGGTGGCCCACCACGGGCCGGTTGCCTACCTGGTCACGGTGTCGCCCGAGACGAAGCGGCCCCACGTGGTCTCGGTGACGGTGTCGTGGGAGGGCGCCGCCCTGGTGTGTGGGGCCGGATCCCGCACCACGGCCAACGTCGGCTCAGGGGCGGACGTCACGTTCGTGTGGCCGCCGGCCTCGGGCGACGACCACAGCCTCATCGTCGACGGGCCGGCCGAGATCGTCGGGTCGCTGGTGTCGGTGCGGCCGGCGGGCGCGGTGCTCCATCGGGTGGCGGGGAGCGCCGCCGACGACGAGCCCGGTTGCATCCCCGTCACCACCCTGCTGGCGACCCCCCAGGAGGCCACAACCCCCGTGGACGAGGAGCATCCCAACGCGGCCGCCGTCCGCCGCTTCCTCAACGCCTGGTTCGACGGCGACTTCGCCACCTGGACCGCCCTCGCGGCCGACGACATCGTGATCCATATGCGGGGCAAGCCCGCCCTCAACGGGAGCTACCAGGGCCCGGCGGGCGTCACCGACTTCTTCGAGAAGTTCGCCGGGCTGGGCATCGACGGCTTCGAGATGGAGGTGGAGGACGTCGTGGCCGACGACCGGTACGGGATGGCGATCATGCGCACCACGTACCAGCGGGGCGACGAGCACCTCGACCTGCGCAACGCGTGCGCCTACCGGATCGACGGCAGCGGCAAGATCGCCGAGGTGTGGAACGTCTCCGACAACCAGTTGCCGGAGTCGGAGTTCTTCACCGTGGCCGACTCCGGCGCGGCCGGTCTGGGTGTCGGGCTGGGCCCACCGGGTGATTGAGCACGCGGGGGTGGCGAAGGCGCGGGGCTTCCTCGAGGCCTTCGGCCGGGGCGACGACCAGGCCATGGGCGACTTCTTCACCGACGACCTCGCCTGGCACGTGGCCGGGACGCACCCGCTGAGCGGCGACCACCGGGGCAAGGAGGACCTCCTGGCGTACTTCGGTGAGCTGCGGTCGCGGACGGACGGGACCTTCGCCCTGGAGCCGGAGTCGGTGCTGGCCACCGACTACCACACGGCGATGTTCACCCGGGCCACGGGGGTGCGCGAGGGCGGGCGCTCGCTCGACGTCGTCCTGGCCCACGCCTTCACCGTCCGGTCCGATGGGATGTGGCGCGAGTACTGGGTTTGCGCCGACGACCAGGACGCGGAGGACGCCTTCTGGTCGTGAGCGGCCGCCGCTAGTCGGCCGGCGTCCGACGACGCCGGTCTGGGGGGCCGTCCGGTTCCGCCCGCCGGTCGACGGGTAGGTAGCGGCTATGGACTCGCGCTGATAGGCCGGAGACACGCCCGCGCCGAGTCCGTCACCTTGGCCTGTGGACTCGCCTCGCCCGCCCTGGCCCGGAGGTTTGTTCGCCGGGTGGCGACAACGTCCCCCGCCAACCTCGACGCCATCGTGCTCGTCGTTTCCGAACTGGTGACGAATGCCGTCGTGCACGCCCAGAGCCAGATGAAGCTGACCGTCCGCGACCTCGGCCACTGCGCGCGGGTGGAGGTGCGAGACGGGAGCACTCGCGTGCCCGAGATGCGCCCGGCGAACGCGGAGCATGGCCGCGGACTGAACATCGTCGAGGTCCTCGCCACCCGGTGGGGCGTCGACCGTCACCGGAACGGCAAGACGGTCTGGTTCGAGATCGAGAACCCGGCCCGGACTGATCCCCTGCGCTAAGGAGCGAGGGCCCATAGGCGGGCTCAGAGGCGGGCGAGCTGGTCCTTGGCGATGCTCGAGACGCGGGCCTGGAGGCCCTGGATGACCGGGCCGTTGGTGACGATCTGGACGTTGTAGACGCCGGTGTGGAACTGCACCAACGCGACGGCGGCGGTCGGGACGGAGGCGGAGATGGCCGCCGACTCGGCCGCGGGGATGCCGTCGACCGTGAAGGGCGTGGCTTCGGGCAGGAACTCCTCGTCGTCGAGGAACGCCTTCGACCGCTCGAAGTCGGCCTGGGCGCCGGCGGGCGTCTCGAACTGGTAGAGGAACACGATGATCTCGGCGTCGGCCGGTCCCACCCACAGCCGCTGGTAGCCCCGGACGAAGCCCTCGTCCCGGAGCGCCTGCTCGCCCCCGTCGGTGGGGTCGTCGCGGATGGCCTTGGCCAGGTCGGAGGGGCCGGTGTCGCCGACATCGTCGGGCTGGAGCTCGAAGCCCCCCGGCACGGTCGTGACCAACAGGGCCTCGAGCTCGCGGTCGGAGGCGGGGACGCCGGACGAGGCGGCGACGTCGGTGGTGGGCGCCGGGTCCGCCGACGTGGGGTCCGACTTCGACGACGAGCACGAGCTCAGGACCACTGCGGCGACGCACGCGGCGACGATCGGACGGAACATACCCATGGGACGAAACCCTCCTGGTGGAGCACGCCGACTGTTCGTCGTCTACGGGTCGGGGGCGCGCGCCGAGGTCCTCTACCCACAGACCCCTTCGGTCGGTGGGACCTACGACTTGAGCCCGTACAGAGGAAACACCAGGCGGCGGACTGCCGCGATCGAGCGGTCGACGCCTTCGTCGGGCCGGTTGGACACCACCGCCGGCTCCGACAGCGTCGTCGGCAACGGGTGGCCGGCGACCAGCTCGGCCGCCTCCAGCCACGACGGGGGGATGGCGTCCGGCAACGACGCGCCCGCGCCCGCCATCTCCGCAAAATAGAGCGTCCACGCCCGGGGAACGACGCTCGCCCACTGGTAGCCGCCACCGCCGGTCGCCAGCCACCGACCGCCCGCGGCCCGGTGGGCGAGGTCGTGCAGCGCCACCGCGGTGGCCCGGTAGGCGGCCGTCGTCAGGCCCATGTTGGCCAGAGGGTCGGTGTGGTGGCTGTCGCAGCCCAGCTGGGTGACCAGCACCTCGGGGTGGAACGTCTCCACGAGCGGCGGGACCACCTCCCGGAACGCCCGCAGCCAGGCGTCGTCGCCCGTGAACGGCGGGAGCGGCACGTTCACACTCGTCCCCTCGGCGTCGCCGGAGCCCAGCTCGTCGACGAAACCGGTGCCGGGGAAGAGCGTCCGCCCGTCCTGGTGCAGGGAGATGGTGAGCACCCGCGGGTCCCAGTAGAAGATCGCCTGCACCCCGTCGCCGTGGTGGACGTCGACGTCGACGTACGCGATCCGGGCCACGCCGCGGGCCAGGAGCCAGGAGATGGCCACCGCCGGGTCGTCGTACACGCAGAACCCGCTGGCCCGCGACGGCAGGGCGTGGTGGAGCCCGCCGGCGGGGTTGAAGGCGTGCTCGGCCCGGCCGGTGAGCACCGCCTCGGCCGCGGCCAGCGTCGCCCCCACCACCCGGGACGACGCCTCGTGCATGCGGGGGAAGATCGGGTTGTCGCCCGGCCCGAAACCGAACTCCCACCACGACCCCCGCTCGCCCCGTCCGGCCCGGATGACGGCGTCGATGTAGTCCTCGGTGTGCACCAGGCCCAGCTCGTCGAGGGTGGCGTCCCGGGCCGGCGTCTCCCGCACCCGCTCGCCGTCGACGAGCCCGAAATCGTGGATGAGGCGGCGGGTGAGGGTGACCCGTTCCGGGCGCAGGGGGTGCTCGGGACCGTGGTCGTACCAGGTGGCGTCGTCGCCGAACCACACGAGCTTCCACTCGCTCGCTCACCATCAGTGACCGTAGTCAGCCGAACCGGTGACGTCTTCGGTGGCCGCTGTCGGCCCCGGAAAGCGTCACCAGTTCGCCGCGGGGGTCAGGTGCCCTTGTAGTTCAGGACCTGGTGCAGGACGTGCTGGACCTCGACCAGGTCGGCCTGGTCGGCCATGACCTGGTCGATGTCCTTGTAGGCGGCCGGGATCTCGTCGACCAGGGCCGCAGCCCGCTTCGAGAGCCAGACCTTGCCGGCCATCGAATCGGCCAGGTCGGCGGTGGTGAACAGCTTCTTGGCCTGGGTCCGGCTGTGGCGACGGCCGGCGCCGTGCGAGCACGACGTCCAGCTCTCGGCGTTGCCCTTGCCGGCCACGATGTAGCTGCGGGTGCCCATCGAGCCGGGAATGACGCCGAAGTCGCCCCGGTCGGCCTTGATGGCGCCCTTGCGGGTGATCCACAGCTCCTGGCCTCCGTGGACCTCACGCTGGGTGAAGTTGTGGTGACAGTTGATGCGCCGCGTCTCCCGGCCCCGGCCGAGGAACGCGAAGACCTCGCGCATGGCGTTGTCCATCATCTGGTCCCGGTTGGCCCGGGCGTAGTCCTGGGCCCACAGCATGTCGGCGATGTAGGCCTGGAACTCGGGCGTACCCTCCACGAAGGAGGCCAGGTCCCGGTCCTCCAGCCGCTGCTCGAGGTGCTTGGCCAGCCGGCGGGCGGTGGCGATGTGCATCTGGGCCAGCTGGTTGCCGATGCCCCTGCTGCCCGAGTGCAGCACCACCCACACCCGGGCCCGCTCGTCGACGCACAGCTCGAAGAAGTGATTGCCCGAGCCGAGCGTGCCGAACTGCTTGGCCGCCTTGACGACGCGGTCGGCCGACAGGTCGGTGGCCGGACGGTGGGCCGCCAGCCAGCGGTCGGCGTTGCGGGCCACGGTGTCGTGGCCCTGGCCCACGCCGGCGGGGATGGCCCGCTCGATGCGGCCCAGCAGCGGCTCCAGCGAGTCGGGCAGCTGGTCCTCGGTGACGTCGAGCTCGGCCGCGACCATGCCGCAGCCGATGTCGACGCCGACCGCGGCGGGGATGATCGCGCCCTTGGTGGGGATGACCGAGCCGACGGTGGCGCCCAGGCCCACGTGGGCGTCGGGCATGAGGGCGACGTGGCCCGCGACGATGGGCAGGCGGGCCGTCTTCTCTGCCTGGCGGATGGTGCCGGGGTCGACGTCGGTCGCCCACGAGAGGAGCTTGGGGTTGATGGTCACGGGCATGGCCGCTCCAGTGTGACGGCTCCGGCCCGGGGGAGGTGGCCGATTAACGGGGCGAGGCAGGACCGGCGGGCATACCGGTGGCCGCGGGATGATCGTCCCGGCGGGCGGCGATCGGGGTGTCGAGCCCAGCCGAGCCGTCAGACCCGGTGGAGGTCAACAGCAACGCCCACCGCAGGCCGTCCTCCCAACCGGTCACGTCGGCCGGCGGCCGTTCCACGCCACCAGCCGGTCGATGAGGGGGGCGGCGTCGGGGACGGGGACGGCGTCGGCCCACGGGTCGCCCGCCTTCCGGTACTCCGCCGGCATTCCTGCCAGGACCGCGGCGAACATCGCCGACCGGCCGTGGCCGGGCATGCCCCGGATGGACTCCCAGGCGGTGGCCACCACCTCGTGGTCCCACGCCGGGCTCTGGCCGGTGGCGGTGGCCAGGTCCCACGTGTGGACCGTGATCTCGTTGCAGTAGCTGGCCAGGGTGAGGGCACCCGACTCCTGGGCCCACGGCAGGTGGACGGTGCGGACGAGGCTGGCGTCGTCGGCCCACGCCTCGGCCACCCGCTGGGCGGCGTCGGACCAGGCCGGCAGCCACTGGTCGTCGGCCAGGCCGGTGACCTTGTCGGGGGCCTGGAACGGGTTCTCGCCCCGGCCCATGAGCGCCACCCGCTCGAGGACGCCGACCAAGTGGCCGACCAGGGTGCGCACGTCGTAGTCGGGGCAGGGCGTCGGGCCGTCGAGCTGGTCGGGGCGGACGGCGGCGATCACCTCGCTGCCGGTGGCCACGGCCCGGGCGAACACGGTGCGGATGTCGGTGGCGGTTTGGGTTGTCGTCATGGGACGAGCGTGCGCCTCTAAACCGGTCACCTCCTGGCCGGTTCTCGGGGTCAGAATGGTGAGGTCGTGAGAGCCGATCGGCTAGTGGCCATCCTCCTGTTGCTGCAGTCGAAGGGCCAGGTCACCGCGGCCCAGGTGGCGGAGGAGTTGGAGGTCTCGGAGCGCACCGCCCGCCGCGATCTGGAGGCTCTGGGGATGGCGGGCCTGCCCATCTACTCCATGCAGGGGCGCAACGGCGGGTGGCGGCTGGCCGGCGGCGGGCGGACCGACCTGAGCGGGTTGACCGCGGCCGAGGCCCGGGCGCTGTTCCTGGTGGCGGGGCCGTCGTCGGCGGCGACGCCGCAGGTCAAGGCCGCCCTGCGCAAGCTGACCCGGGCCCTGCCGGAGCCGTTCCGTCCCCACGCGGAGGCGGCATCGGAGGCCGTCGTGGTCGACCCTCGGGGGTGGGACCAGGCGCGGGACCCGGGCGCCGGGCGCCCGCCGCCGCCCTTCCTCGACTCGGTGCAGCGGGCGGTGGTCGAAGGGCAGCAGGTGACGCTCGGCTACGTGGCTCGCAACCGGGAGCCGAGCACCCGGGTGGTGCACCCCCTGGGCCTGGCCGCCAAGGGGTGGGCCTGGTACCTGGTGGCCGGCACCGAGGCCGGGCTGCGGACGTTCCGGGTCGACCGCATGACGTCGGTGGAGCCCACCGGGGACGCGGTGGTGCGGCCGGAGGGGTTCGTGCTGACCGAGGCGTGGAAGCTCATCGCCGAGGAGGTCGACCAACGGCGCATGCCGATGACTGCCCGCGCCGCGGCCACGCCCCGGGCCCTCGGCTGGTGCCGGTGGGCGTTCGGCAACCGCCTGCGCATCGGGCCGCCCTTGCCCGACGGGCGGATCGAGGTGGAGGTCCGCGGCCACGGCACGGAGTCGCTCGCCTCCGACCTGGCCGGTCTGGCGGGCCACGTCGAGGTCATCGACCCGCCCGAGCTACGGGCCGAGCTGGCCCGTCTCGGGTCGGCCCTGACCGCGGCCTACGGCCCGCCGGTCACCGGCGACGCCTGACCCGGTGGTGAGACGTCCCCCGGCGGCGCGGGCCGGAGCGAGGCGGGGGCGACGGCAGGCCCCACCACTCGCCGGCAGCGTCGGCGGCCAGGCGGCTACTGCGGAAGAGCTGGTCGTCGCACGAGATCCAATCGTGGAGGTGGACGCCGTAGCGGCCGGCGACGGACCTCCGCACGGCGAGATCGAAGGCGATTCGGGGCGACGGCGGGCCCTCGTCGACCGGTTCGTCGCAGAAGGCGACGGCCACCTCCGCCCCCTGACCCAGGTGCTGGATGCACGCCTCGAGGGCGTTCTCGGGAGGGTCGGTGCGGGGCGCGTGGGCGATGGTGAGGACCCGGCCGGATCGGTCGGCGAAGACCACCACCAGCCGCCGGGGCCGAAAGCCCGCTGGTCGAGGGCGAACGACCAGACGTCGTCGCGCAGGTTGGAGCGGTCGGCGGGCGTGGCCAGGTAGCCCTCGACCACGATGAACGAGTCACCCATGGAAATGTCCTTACGAGCGAGAAACTCTGTAGGACCTGTTCGGTCGAGCCGCCGTTCGGCGGACAGGCTACGTCGCCCGCGCGACAGTCGCCTCTTCCGCGGCGCGATCGAGTCGCCAGGCGACTGCTCCGCGCCGCGGAACGTTGTCACCAGCCGGAAGAGGTCGACTCAGTCCCAGCCGCCGAGCCAGCCTCGCTCGGCGATGGCGGACCGGAAGCGGGCGTAGCTCGCCTCCAGCGCGTCGCGCTCGGCGTCGTCCGGCTCGACCGGCTCGCCCCGCGCCGACATGGCCGCGGTGGCGGTGGCCAGGTCGGGATGGAGGGTGCCGGCGGCGGCCAGGATGCACGCGCCCCGGGCGGTGGACGCGTCGGGGACGGCCAGCAGCGGCATCCCCAACACCGTCGCCCGGATCCGGTTCCACACCGGGCTCCGGCTGCCACCGCCCGTCACCACCACGGGCGCCGACGCCGGCGCCCCCAGCGCCGCCAGCCTCTCGTAGCCCAGCCGTTCCACGAAGGCCACCCCCTCCAAGGTGGCCCGGATGCGGTCGGCCTCCCCGGACGGCTCGCCGACCACGAAACCCTCGGCGTCGGGCGCCACGAAGGGGAAGCGCTCACCCCTCCCCACCAGCGGGTACATCACGCACGTGGCCGGCCCTTGCGCCGCCGCAATCCCGTCGAGCTCGGCCAGGTCCCGGCCTGGGAACCCTTCCACCATCGCCCGCCCGCCGGTGCTCGAGGCGCCCCCCGGCAGCCACCAACCGTCGGGGTGGCGGTGGCTGTAGACGGCGCCCGTCGGGTCGACGACCAGCTCCCGGCTGGCCCCCTTGAGGACGAGGGTCGACCCCAGCACCGACACGAACCGTCCCGGCTGGCCCGCCCCCGCCGCCAGCTGCGACGCGCACCCGTCGGTCATCCCCAGGCGGACCCCGCACCCCATCGGCAAGCCGGTGGCCTCCGCCGCCTCCCGCGCCACCACCCCGGCCGACGACGTGGGCCGCCGGACCTCGGGCAGCAATGACGACCCGATCCCCAACGCCCCCATCGGCTCCGCCGACCACTCCTCCCGCAGGGGGTCGAAGCCGCTCTTCAACGCGTGGCTCCAGTCGGTGGCGACCCGGGACCCGCCGCCCACCAGCCGGCCCACGACCACGTCCGAGGCGTGGGCCAGGGCGGCGACGCCGGGCCGGTTCGCTACCAGCCACCCCCACTTGGGGAGCCCGAACGATGGCGGGACCCGCACCCCCACCCGCTCCGCCTCCGCCACCGCCCGTTGGTCGGCGTAGGTGAGGGCGGTCCCCACCGGCTCGCCCCGGCCGTCCAACGCCACCACCGTCCCCGACGTGGCGCACACGCTCACCGCCACCACCTGCCCGCGGCCCGCCGCCTCCACCACCTCGGCGATCACCGCGGCCACGGCCGGCCACCACGTCGCCGGGTCCTGCTCCGACCACCCGGGCTTCGGCGACGTCGGCGCCGGCAACGGACGGTGGGCCTCGGCGTGCACCCGCCCGCCCGCATCCATTGCCATCGCCCGCACGGCGGCCGTCGCCATGTCGACCCCGACGACAAGGTCGGCCCCCGCCATCGGCCGCCGGCTCAGATGGCGCAGGCGGCGGAGATGGCGGCCACGTGGCGGTCGTCGGTGCCACAGCACCCGCCCAGCACCGCCAGCTGCGGGTGGGCTTGCCGCAGTCGGGCATAGTCGGCGCCCAGCTCGTCGGGATCGCCGTCGTCGAGGTCCTCGGCCTCGTCCAGCTCGGCGTGGCTGCGGCGGGAGGCGTTGGCCCGGATGGACCGGATGCGACCCACCCACGGCTCGTCCACCGCCAGCACGTCCTCGAAGTGGGACGGGTGGGCGCAGTTGACCATGTAGTACGCGGGCGCCGACCCGGTGGCGTCGTCGACCGTGGTCACCGCCTCGGCCAGGGTCTCCCCCGACGGCAGCCGACCGTCGGTCTCCACCGTGAAGCCGATCACCACCGGGATGCCGGCCGCCACAGCCGCCCGGACGACCCCGATGGCCTCGCCGGTGTGGGTCATGGTCATGGCCGTCACCATGTCGGCCTCGGTGTCGGCGAACGTCCCGATCTGCTCGCCGTGGTAGCGCTGGGCCTCGTCGGGCGTCATGAGCGTCTCCGGGCTGTAGCCGTCGCCCCGCGGCCCCACACACCCGCTGATGACGAACGGCCCTCCTCCGAAGCCGTCCCGGAGGTCGGCCAGCATTCCGACCGCCTGCCGGTTCAGCCGGTCGAGGGCGGCCGAGTCGTAGCCCAGCTGGGACGCCCAGTCGGGATTGGCCCGCCAGGTGGCGGCCTCGGCGACGAAGCCCACCCCCGCCTCCTCGGCGATGGCGGCGTGGCGCTGGAAGTACCGCCGCAGGCGGTCGGTGCCCTCCTCGGAGTCGAGGAGGGCGAAGGCGGCGAACAGCGGCAGCTCCACGCCTTCCAGGAAGATCAGGGCCGTCTCCAGCCCGCTGTCGGTGAGGAACACGCCACCGTCGAGCTGCGGAAGTCGATCGCGGTACATGGACACCTACCGTGCCACGATCGGTCCGTGGCCGGAAGCCCCTTCGCCGACATCCTGGGCCGGACCAGGTCCTCACCGCGCCGGAGGACACCGCTCCCTTCTGCGTCGACTGGTCGGGACGGTTCCGGGGCTCGACGCCGGCCGTACTCCGACCGAGGACGACCGACGAGGTCGCGGCGGTGGTCGCCGCCTGCCGCCGCCTCGGCGTCGGGCTCACCCTCCAAGGCGGCAACACCGGGCTGGTCGGGGGGTCGGTGCCCCTCGCGGGCGAGGTCGTGCTCAGCCTCCGCGGCCTCGACCAGGTCGGACTGGTGGACGAGCGCACCGGCCAGGTGACGGCGGGCGGGGGCGCCACCCTGACCGCCATCCACGGGGCGGCGGGGGCCGCCGGGTGGACCTACGGGGTCGACTTCGCCAGCCGCGACCGGGCCACCGTCGGAGGGACGATCGCCACCAATGCCGGCGGCCTCCGGGTCCTGCGCCACGGCGACACCCGGGCCCAGGTCCTCGGCGTGGAGGCGGTGCTGGGGGACGGGACGGTGGTGTCCCACCTGGGCGGCCTGGCCAAGGACAACACCGGCTACCACCTGCCGTCGCTCCTGTGCGGCAGCGAGGGGACGCTCGGGATCGTCACCGCCGCCCGCCTGCGCCTGGTCGGCCCGTCGTCCCATCGGGTCACCGCCCTGCTCGCCTTCGACGACGTCGCTACGGCGGTCGCCGCCGCCTACGACCTGCGCCGCCACGTGCGGGCGCTGGACGCGGCCGAGTTGATGGTGGCCGCTGGCGTCGACCTGGTGTGCCGGGTGACGGGCCGCCCTCCGCCGACTGCGCAGCCCCGCGCCGCCTTCCTCCTGGTCGAGGCGGCCGACAGCGCCGATCCGAGCGCCGACCTGGCCGCCGCCATCGCCGCCATCGCCGGCGTGGCCGAGGTGGTCGAGCTGGTCGAGGGCGACCCCGCCGCCCTGTGGGCCATCCGGGAAGACCACGCCGCCGCCGTCAACACCCTCGGCCCGCCCCACAAGCTCGACGTGAGCCTCCCCGGCGACCAGCTGGCAACGTTCCTCGACCAGGTCCACCGGGTCGTCGCCGCCCTCGAGCCGGGCGCCCGCACGTGGATGTGGGGCCACGCGGCCGACGGCAACGTCCACGTCAATGTCACCGGCGTCGACCCCGACGACGAACGGGTCGACGACGCCGTCCTCCGCCTGGTCGCCGACCTGGGCGGGAGCATCAGCGCCGAGCACGGCATCGGCACCGCCAAGCGCCGGTGGCTCCACCTCAGCCGGTCCTCCGCGGAGATCGACGCCTTCCGCGCCATTAAGCACGCCCTCGACCCCGACGGCATCCTCAACCCCAACGTCCTGCTCCCGCCCGCCCCTCCCAACCGGTGACGTTTTTCGGGGTCAGGCCCGGACCCGTCACCAGTTCGCCCCGCAGGACTACAGGAACTCCACGCCCTGGGCCAGCGGCACATCCGACGAGAAGTTGACGGTGGCGGTCATCCGGCGCATGTAGGCCTTCCACGCGTCGGACCCCGACTCCCGCCCGCCGCCCGTCTCCTTTTCTCCCCCGAACGCCCCGCCGATCTCGGCCCCCGACGGCCCGATGTTGACGTTGGCGATCCCGCAGTCCGACCCCGCCGCCGACAGGAACCGCTCCGCCTCCCGTACGTCGGCGGTGAACACCGACGACGACAGCCCGTGGGCGGCCGCGTTGTGCAACGCGATCGCCTCGTCCCACTCGTCGTAGGCCACGACGTACAGCACCGGCGCGAACGTCTCCCGCAGGACCAACCCGGTCTGCGAGGGCATGACCACCACTGCCGGCCGCACGTAGAACGCGCCCGGCGCCTCGTCGGCCAGCTCCCGCTCCCCGCCCACCACCACCTTCCCCCCGTCGCCAGTGGCCGAGGCCAGGGCGCCCGCGAACGCGGCGTACGCGGCGCCGTCGATCAGCGGCCCCACCAGGGTGCCGTCGGCCAGCGGCGAGCCCACCCGCAACGACCCGTAGGCGGCCACCAGCCGGTCGACCAGCTCGTCGTGCACCGACCGGTGCACCAGCAACCGGCGCAGGGACGTGCACCGCTGCCCGGCGGTGCCGGCGGCGGCGAAGGCGACCGCCCGCACGGTGAGGTCCAGGTCAGCCGAGGGCGCCACGACGGCCGCGTTGTTCCCGCCCAGCTCGAGCAGGCAGCGCCCGAAGCGGGCCGCCACCCGGGGACCGACAACGCGCCCCATCCCCGAAGAGCCGGTGGCCGACAGCATGGCGACGCGGGCATCGTCGACCACCGCCTGCCCCACGTCGGCGCCCCCCAGCACAAGCCCGCACAGCCCCGCCGGCGCCCCCACCTCGGCCGCCGCCCGCGACGCCAGCCCGTGCACCGCCAGCGCCGTCAGCGGCGTCTTCTCCGACGGCTTCCACACCACCGGGTCGCCCGCCACCAGGGCCAGGGCCGCGTTCCACGCCCACACCGCCACCGGGAAGTTGAACGAGGTGATCACCCCGACCACCCCCAGGGGGTGCCACACCTCCCGCATGTGGTGCTCGGGACGCTCCGAGGGCATCGTCAGCCCGTACAGCTGCCGGGACAGGCCAACGGCGAAGTCGCAGACGTCGATCATCTCCTGGACCTCGCCCGCCGCCTCCGACCGGATCTTGCCCGCCTCGATCGTGACCAGCAACGCCAGGTCCGACCGATGCTCCCGTAGCAGCTCCCCCAGCCGCCGCACCATGTCGCCCCGACGGGGCGCGGGCACCGTTCGCCACGCCGCGAACGCCTCCGCCGCCGCCCCCACCGCGACCGCCACATCGTCCGCCGACGACACCGCCACCGACCCCAACACCCCGCCCGTCACAGGCGTCCGCGCCACCATCGGCCGAGCCGGACCACGTCACCCCGAGCCGATCGAGGGCGGCGGCGGCGGCGCCCGCCAGGTCCTCGGTGGTGGGGAGAACGCTCACGTCTGCTGACCGATGATAGGGATCGGGCCGGCCTTACCATTCGTCACATGAGAACGTTCACCAACGTCCTGGTGTGTGGTCTGGGGATGGTGGGCGAGCTCGTGGCCCGCCTCCTCCACGGCGCCGGGTTCGACGTGGTGGGCGCCGACCAGGCCGTCCGCGACGACCTCCCCTTCCCCGTGAAGGGGCTCGACGCGGCCGACCCCGACGCCCTCCGGCGGGCGCTCGGGGCCACCGACGCGGTGGTCTCCTGCCTACCCCACCGCCTGAGCGCGGGGGTGGCCCAGGCCGCGGCCGACGTCGGCGTCCACTACTTCGATCTCTCGGAGGACGTCGCCCTCAGCCACCGGGTCGAGGAGCTGGCCCGAACGGCCACGGCCGCCGCCTTCGTCCCCAACTGCGGCCTCGCCCCGGGGCTCATCTGCATCGTGGGCGTGGGGTTGGCCCGGGGCCTCGACCGCCTCGACTCCATGGAGCTCAAGGTGGGCGCCCTGCCCCGCAACCCCAGTGGCCTGCTCGGCTACGCCTTCAACTGGTCGCCCGAGGGGGTGGTCAACGAGTACCTCAACGACTGCGAGGTCATCCGCGACGGCCACCGCCAGACCGTCCCGTCGATGAGCGAACTCGAGCAGGTGTGGATCGGGGGCACCCAGCTGGAGGCCTTCACCACCTCCGGCGGGCTGGGCACCATGTGCGCCACCTTCGACGGCCGCCTCGACCGGCTCGACTACAAGACCCTCCGCTATCCCGGTCACTGCCAGCTCATGCGCTTCTTCTTCGACGAGCTCCACCTCCGCCGCCAGCGGGAGCTGGCGGGACGGATCCTGGTCGACGCCAAGCCGCCGGTGGGCGACGACGTCGTCTACCTGTACGCCGCCGTCGAGGGCCTCCGAGGAGGACGACAAGTGCGCGACCAGGTCGTCCGCAGCTACGAGCCGATGTCGATCGACGGCCGGCGGTGGCGGGCCATCTCGTGGACGACGGCGGCGTCGGCCGCGGCCATGGTCGACCTGGTCGCCACCGGCCGCCTGCCCGACCGGGGCTTCGTCCGCCAGGAGGACGTCGACCTGGCCGCCTTCGCCACCACCCCCACCGGCCGCCTCCTGGGCGACCTCTCGGCGCTGGCCCCGTGACCGTGAGCGCGTCCGTGCTCCAATGGCTGGTGGCGGGCCAGGTCGGCTCCGAGCGGGCGACCACCCTCCTCGACGGGCTGACCGTCCACCCGTCCCTCGTGGCCACTGACGGGGCCGACCTCGCCTCCCGGGCCATCCTGGCCCAGGCCCTCGGCATCGTCCTCCTCCACGACCTCCTCCAGCGGGTCCCGAGCGCGGCCGCCTACGCCGAGGACCGGTGGGCGGGCGGCGGGCGGCTGTTCCTCGACCACGGCGCCGTCCGCACCGTCGCCGGCGTGGCCTGCGGCGAGCTCGACGGCGGCCAGGAGAGCCTGGCCCGGGTCCTGCGCCCGCTCGGCTACTCCCACCTCGACACCTACGACCTCAACCGCCTGCGCATGACGGGCCACTCGTGGTGCCACCTCGACCTCCCGTCCGACATCCCCCAGTACTTCGTCAGCGAGCTGCACGCCGACCGCTTCTCGGCGGACTTCACCGCCGCCGCGGCCCGGGTGGTGGGCTCGTCCCGGGAACCCCTCACCAGCCTGGGCGTGCTCAACCTCGAGCGGCTGGCCGCCGACGGTCACCTGCCCATGTCTGCCGCCGAGTCCCTCCTGGGCGAGCTGGCCACCTGCTTCGCCCGCCAGCACGGCACCCCCGGCCTGGCCGACTACGAGCGGTTGTTGGCCGAGTCCGCCGAGATGGCCTGGATCGCCACCGAGGGCACCGCCTTCAACCACGCCACCGACCGGGTCGACGACGTGGCCGCGGTGGCCGAGGCGGAGCGGGCCGCGGGCCGGCCGATCAAGGACAAGGTGGAGGTCTCGGCGTCGGGCCGGGTCGCGCAGACGGCCCACCGGGCGGTCATGGTCGAGCGCCGGTTCCGGGTGGGCGATCGCTCGACCGAGACCCGCTCCGTCCCCGGGTCGTTCTTCGAGCTGATCAGCCGCCAGCCGCTCCCCGACGGGTCCGGGCCGACCTGGCGTTCGACGCGGCCAACGCCCAGGAGATCTTCACCATGACCCGGGGGGCTCCGGCTTCGGGCTGATCCGGTAGTGCAGGACGAGGAAGGGCAGACCGAACACCCAGAAGGCGTGGTCGGCCCGAAGGTCGCCGTCCTCCGAGACGAACACGTGAAGCTCCTCGGCGAACCCGTGGACCGCCAACGTCGTGAGCCGCCGGGACTCGGCGTCGATGTAGGTCAGGTAGTGGCCGGCGTGGGCCAGGTCGGGCCGGCGGGAGCTGAGCGTGAGCCCGCCGCCGTCCCGGGCGCGGGGGGCGAGGGTGGCGGTGAAGCTGGCCTGGGGGAGGGGGAACCCGACGCTGACGTAGCCCCGGTCCTCGTGCCGGTAGGTGGTGTAGATGCCGGTGTAGATGGGGGCGTCGTCGTCGGCGAAGGACCGGATCCACCCTCGCACCTCGGGTATGCCGTCGCCGTCGGCGTCGATGGTGTCGATGCGGCTGTGGACGCCCCGCAGCGCCTCCCGCTGGTTCATGGGCACGTTGGCCTGGCCCAGGGGCCGGGCCACGACCGTGCGGTAGAGCAGGTACCCGGGACGCACCCACGGCCGCCACTCGGGGACGATGTCGAGCCGGTAGCGGCTGGTGTGCTCGTAGAAGCGGCGGACCCGGGCGTCGACCGACGACGGGTCGAAGTCGGGCCCGGCGAGGGTGTCGAGGGACGCCACGATGCCGGCGTCGGCGACGTCCCGGGCGTACGCGCCGCCGAGCACCGCCGCCAGCTCCCGCACGTAGTCGGTGCCCACGTACCGGGCCCGGGACTCCAACGGCACCACGAACGGGAGGTCGGCGGGGTCGACGGCCTCGGCCAGCAGGTCGACCTGGGCGTCCCGGAATACGACGGCGGACAGGGCCCGATAGGCCACGACGGTGGCCGCCGCCACCCGGGCCGGTGGCATGCCGGGGTCAACCGCGGCCAGTGCCCGGCCCACGGCCGCGCCGAACACCGGCCCCAGTGCGACCTTCTGGGGCCGGAGGCCGATCGCGCCCGTCGCTGCGCCCGCGCCGACGCCGACCGCGACCGGCCCCGCGCCGGTGACCTTGCCGACCGCCCACCCGACGGGCGCAGCCAGCGCGCCGCTCATGAGGATCCGATGCCGCCGGGCGGGGATCTCGTTCGGCCGCTGGCGCCGGCGGGCCACCGCTTCCGACGCGGCGGCCACGGCCGCACCGAGCGCGGCGCCCGCCACCCGCCGCCGCGGCCCGCCGAGGGCCAGGCCCGCCACCGTCCCGATGCCGGCCGCCCAGGCGATCTGCTGCGACCGACTCGCGGGGGCCATGGCCTCCTATCCTCCCTCGCATGGCCGGCGACCAGCCCCCGATGATCCGGGGCTCGTGGCTGTCGGGCTCGGGCCGGGACTTCAAGCAGGACCAGCTGGCCACCTACGCCAAGGCCCTGAAGGACCATGGCGGGCGACGGGTCCGCTTCCGGGTCGGCCCGCCGAGAGCCGGGTTCGTCTTCGACACCGTCTTCCGCCCCGAGGACGCCCACCAGATCCTGGCCACCGAGGCCGCCCGGTACGACAAGGAGGTCCCCGGGATCGGGGAGCTGCGGCGGGTGTTCGGCGACGGCCTCCTCCTCAGCGGCGGGGCCGCTGGCACCGGGACCGCCGCATCGTGGCGCCCCCTTTCTCCCGACGACGGGTCGAGACCTACGTCGACGGGATGGCGGCCGCCGCCGACCGGCTGGCGACCACGTGGGCCACGGCCGTCGCCGCCCCAGTCGACCTCAACGCCGCCGGCGGCCACTACGCCCTCGACGTCCTCGGCCGGAGCGTCTTCGGGGCCGACGTGGAGTCGGCCGCGCCCGTGCTGCGGGCCACCGTCCAGGTGCTCAACGACTACGCCGCCCGCCGGGTGCTCTCGCCGGTGCGGCTGCCGGCGTGGGTGCCGACGGCGTCCAACCGGCGGGCGGAGGGGCGCGGCAAGGAACTGTGGGGGCTGGTCGACCGGCTCATCGAGGACCGCCGGGCCGCCCCCACGCTCGACGGTGACGACCTCCTCAGCCTCCTCCTTACCGCCCGCGACCCGGAGGACGGGTCCGCCCTCGACGACGACGCCGTCCGGGACCAGGCCCTCATCCTCCTCCTCGCCGGCCACGAGACCACCGGCACGACCATGGCCCTCACCCTCCACCTCCTCGGCCGCCATCCCGAGGTCCAGCAACGGGTGCGGGACGAGGTGGAGGCGGTGGTCGGCGCCCGGCCCGTGGCGGCCGGAGACCTCCCCCACCTCACCTACACCGCCCAGGTGATCGACGAGACCATGCGCCTCTACCCCCCGGGCCACACCCTCGTCCGCCACGCCCACGCGGCGACGACCCTCGACGGCGAGGAGATCCCGCCCGGCCACCTGGTGGCGGTCAGCATCTGGGGCGTCCACCACAACCCGGATGTCTGGCCCCATCCCGACCGCTTCGATCCCGACCGCTTCGACCCCGACCGCTTCGGTGGGGCCGACCTCGGCCGCTACCACCACCTGCCCTTCGGCGGCGGGCCGAGGGGATGCATCGGCCAACACCTGGCCACCGCCGAGCTGGTGGTGGCGGTGGCCACGCTCGTCCGGGCCTTCCGGCTGGAGACCGACCTGGACGAGCCGCCGCTGGAGGTGGCGGTGTCACTGCGACCGGCGGGCGGCTTCCCTGCCGGGTGACGCCGACGTAACGTCTCGGCCATGGCCAAGTTCACGAGGGGGTTCGCCAGCCGGGGGGCGGCCCGGGACCCGCGGTTGCCGCCGGGCCAGTACGACGCCGGGCGGGACTGGCCGGTGCTGACGGCCGAGGCCACGCCCAAGATGCGCGCCGGAGACGTACACCTTCGGCATCGAGGGCCTGGTGGCCCAGCCCACCACGTGGACGTGGGACGAGCTGCACGCCCTCCCCCCGTCCACCTACTCGGGCGACATCCACTGCGTGACCACGTGGTCGAAGCTCGGGATCACGTTCACCGGCGTGTCCGTCGACACCCTCCTGGAGGCGGCCGGCGGGCCCTGCCGGCCGCCACCCACATCCTGGCCACGTCCCACACCGGGTACACGACCAACCTGCCGCTGGCCGACGTCACGGGGGGCAAGGCGTGGGTGGTCTGGGAGGTCGACGGCGGCCCACTGCCCACCGCCCACGGCGGGCCGGTGCGGCTCCTCGTCCCCCACCTCTACTTTTGGAAGAGCGCCAAGTGGGTCGCCTCCCTCCGCCTCCTCGACCACGACCAGCCCGGGTTCTGGGAGGTGAACGGCTACCACGACCGGGGCGACCCCTGGCGGGAGGAGCGCTACCAGGGTGACTGACGCGGCCGACGTCCAGCCGCCGCCCCGCAAGGGTTGGCAGATGGCCACCGTCGTCGGGTTCCGGGACGAGACCCCCCACGCCCGGACATTTCGCCTGTCGTTGCCCGGGCGGCGCCCCACCTGGCCGGGCAGCACTATGTGATCCGGCTGACCGCGCCCGACGGGTACACCGCCTCCCGGTCGTACTCGGTGGCGTCGGCGCCCGACGGCGTCGGACGAGTTCGAGATCACCGTCGAGCGGCTGGAGGAGGGCGAGGTGTCGACCTTCCTCCACGACGTGGTCGAGCCGGGCGACGAGCTGGAGGTCCGGGGCCCGATCGGGAGGTTCTTCGTGTGGGACGGGGAGTCGCCGGCGTTGCTGGTCGGCGGCGGGCTCGGGCGTGGTCCCCCTGATGGCGATGCTCCGCCTGGCCCGGGACACGGGCCGGTCGGACCGGGTGCGGCTGGTGGTCTCGGTCCGCGGGCCCCGACGACCTGTTCTTCGCCGACGAGCTCCCCCGGCCCCGAGACGACGGTCGTCCACACCCGCCAGACGCTGCCGCGGCGAGGCCCGGCCCGCCGGTCGGATCACCCTGGACGACCTGGTCCCGGCCGTGGCCGCCGTCGGGGCCGGAGCCACCGCCTACGTGTGCGGATCGGCCGGCTTCTGCGACACCGTGACGGGCCTGCTGACGGAGGCCGGCGTCGCCGTCGAGCGCATCAAGTGGAGCGCTTCGGCCCCACTCGATGGAAGATCTGAGCACGATCTCGTAGGTCGGACACTCGAAGCCCGGCGCCCGGCCCGGCGCCCGCTACAGCTGCTGCGCCAATCCGACCACGTGGCCCTGGGGGTCGGCGATGAGGGCGAAGGCCACGCCGGGCACGCTCGTCTTGGGCTGCACGACCGCCCGCCGAGGCGGGTGGCGTCGGCCAGGGAGGCGTCGATGTCGTCCACCCCGACGAAGAAGGTGACCATCTCGCCGCCGCCCTGCAGGGGGCTGATGGCGGTGTAGAGGGCGTCGGGGACGCCGGTGTCGACGAAGGTGTAGCCGGGACGCACCCTCGTCGGTGTATGTCCACCCGAACAGCCCCCCGAAGAAGGCCCGGGTGGCGTCGGGGTCGGTCGAGCGGATCTCGGCGTGGACGACGGGCTGCGGCATGGTCGCTCCTCGGGTCGAAGGCGCCCGGTCGGCGCCTCTCGACGCCGCACGACGAACGCGGCGCCGCCGAAATCGACAGCCGGGCGGCCCGTGCGGCGACTACCCCCGCGGTGCGCAACACGACCGGCTCGTAGTGGTTGCCGGCCAGCCACGGCGGCGCCACCGCCTGGTAGCGCTCGACCGGCACCGTGCCCGAGTCCCACTGTTGAAGCTCCAGTCCCACTGCTTCTGGCGGTGACGCTGGTCGAGCAGGGCCCTGCCGTTGTTGATGTCGACCAGCTCGGCGATCAGCTCGGGCTCGCACGGCGGCAGCTCCAGCGCGGCGTGGGCCGCGAACTCCTCCGGGAAGTGCTTGACGATGCTGCCGATCACGATCTGCTGCTGCGTGGCCAGGTAGCACCGGGACCGGTCGGCGACGGTGGTCAGCCGATGGCGCGACCACGTCGAAGTCGTGCGGGCGGCCCGTCCGTGCGAAGCCAGCCGGGCCAGCGAGTTCGACAGCGTGATCCCGTCGAGCTTGCACGGCGAGCACTGCCCGCACGACTCCACCGCCAGGAACCGGGCCACCCCGGCGGCGACGGCCGTCATGTCGGTCTCGTCGTCGAACACGATGAAGCCGGCCGACCCCAGGCCGCTGCCGATGGCGGCCAGGCTCTCGTAGGTCACCGGCGTGTCGAGGTGCGTCGGCGGTGATGATCCCGTTGGCGACGCCCGACAGCACGGCCTTGATCGTGCGCCCGGGCCGGGGCCGCCGCCGATGGCCTCGATGACCTCGCGCAGCGGCGTGCCCATCTGGACCTCGCCCACGCCGTGACGCTGGGTGCGGCCGGTGACCGTGCACACGATCGTGCCCGGCGACTCGGCGGTACCCATGGTGCGGAACCAGTCCGGTCCCCGGCCGACGATGCGGGCCACGTTGGCCAGGGTCTCGGTGTTGTTGACCAGGGCCGGCTCGCTGGGGGCGTCCTCGGGCAGCGGTCCCCGGCGCAGTCCCCGGCGGAAGGTGGGGACGATGCGGGGGAAGGGCCAGCGGCCGTCGATCGTCTCCAGCAGCGCGCTCTCCTCGCCGTAGAGGTACTCGTCGGGGCCCTCGAAGACGATCAGCTCGACGCCGTCGTTCCAGCCCGCGATCCTCGATGTCCTCGATGGCCTCCCGCAGCCGGTCGATCTCGCCCTCGAACGCCTCCTTGGTGGCGAAGACGACCAGGTCGGCGCCGACCGCCTTGGCCGCGATCAGCGCCCCCTCGATCACCACGTACGGGTTGCGGCGGAGGATGGTGCGGTCCTTGAATGTGCCCGGCTCACCCTCGGCGGCGTTGACGATCACGGTCGACGGCGCGGTCGGCGAGTGGTTGGCGGCCACCGTCTCCCACTTGCGGCCGGTGGGGAACCCGGCGCCCCCTCGGCCCCGGAGGCCGGAGGCGAGCACCCGCTCGATGATGGCGGCTGGGGTCATCTCCCGGGCCGCTTCGATGCCGGTCCCACCCCCCCGCGTGAGGTACTCCTGCAGGGACATGATCGGCGACGGGTACAGCACCCGGTGGACGAGCGTCATGCTCGCCAGTCTAGTCGCTGGTTGTGAATGTGTTCACAATCACGAGAGGGGGAAGCTCCGACGGCTAGGCTGCACGCATGGAGATCGGACCCCTCACCACCCGCGCCGTCCTGACCATCGACGAGGACGACAGCCTCAGGGATGCCGCCGTGGGCATGGTCGAACGGGGTGTCGGCTCCGCGGTCGTGCTGGTCGAGGGCAAGCCCGTCGGCATCGTCACCGACCGGGACGTGATGCGGGCCTACGCCCAGGGTGGGGACGGGACGGCCCGGAACGTCGCCGACTACCTGTCGAGGCGCCTCCTGACCGCCCCGCCGACCATGTCGGTGCGGGAGGCGGCGCAGATCATGCGCGACCGGGGCTTCCGCCACCTGGTCGTGGTCGACGAGGTCGGCACCCTGGTGGGCGTGTTCTCCATGCGTGACCTGGTCGTCGGCCTCCTCCAGGAGATCCAGGCCAGCGCCACCGTCTAGGTCGTCCTAGTCGCTGACCGGCCGCCACCAGGTCGGTGACGGGCCGGGGTGGGCCAGGCGTAGGTGGACAACGATGGCCAGGCTGGTGACGGCCGCCCACAGGCACCACAGGGAGATGAACGCGGTCTGGCTGATCCAGGCCAGCGTGGCCGCCACCAGGATGTTCCCGATCCCGAACCACCGGACGTGGCGGTACTTGGACAGCACAGCGGGCGCGCAGGTCGCCAGCACGTAGAGGGCCACCAGCAGGCCGCCGCTCCACAGGTCGACCGAGTACTCGATGTGCCGCTCCTGGATGCGGGCGTCCACCGGCCCCCGGACCACCGCGTACATGAGCGCCAGGGCCACCACCGCACCGATCCCCACGAACACCCGTAGCCACCGCCGTCGTCCAGGGGGTTCGAGCGCGCTCACCGCCAGCGGCATCAGCACCGGCAGCACTCCGAAGGCGATGGCCAGGTAGACGCCGAGGGCGGTCCTCCAGACTTCCTCCGCGATCCGGCCCTCGAGGCCCCACCACACGAACGCCTCGACTAGCTGGTGGGCGGCCAGGACGAGGGGCAGCGAGGCCAGCCACAGCTCCTGCGGCCGCCGGACGTGGCGCAGTCCGTCGGCTCCGATGGCGCCGATGACGACGCCCGCCACCACGTCGGCTCCGGCCGAGAAGCACATGGCCCCATCCCTCGGGATCGAGGTGGAGTCAGGGCCAGGGTGCTCGAGCGGTGGCTCCAGCACCGATTTTACGCCCCGCGGGCGCTCATTCTGGTCACCAGGGCCACCAGGCGGCGGTGGGCGTCGTCGGGATCGAGACCCACCCGGGCGCCGTGGCCCGGGAGGACCCACGAGAACGACACCGTCTCCGCCAGGCGGGCCAGCGACCGGGTCTGCGCCGGCCACGAGTACCAACAGGCGCCCTGGAAGGCGACCAGGTCCTGGCCGCGGTGGCTCCACGCGAGGGAGTCGCCGGTGAACAGCCACGTCTCGTCGACGGCGAAGACCACCGATCCCCGGGTGTGACCGGGGACGGGGAGGGCGACCACGCCCGGCGCCACCGTCACCGGCGCCTCGCCGTGGAACAGGTCGGTGGCGGTGGGAGCGGCCGACCGGTCGTCCTCGTGGATCCACATCCGGGCCCGGTAGCGCTCGGCCCACCGGGGGGCGTCGGCCACGTCGTCCCGATGGGTGAGCAGGACATGGGCCACCCCGCCGAGGGCGTCGATCGGTGCGGTCAGGGCGCGGGTGTAGCGGGGGGCGTCGACCATGAGGTTTCCCTCGGGCCGGAGGACCAGGTAGCCGGTGGCGCCGAAGGAGTCCTCCGCGGTGTGGCCCAGGTCGTAGACGGGGCCGTCGACGGGGAGCGGGTAGAGGCCCTGGGGACGGGGCGTCCGAGGCGTGCGGCCGATGGACTGGGTCGGGCACGCCTCCGCCGCCAGCCAGGCCCGGTGCTCACCGTCGGCGTCGTCGGGCTGGACCGTGACGATCGACTGGTCGCCCCTCACCGCCGCGAACAGCTCGGGGACGAGGTCGCGGCAGGTCCCGCAGTCGATGCACCGGGTGTCGACGAACCACGGCCCGTCGGCGTTGCGAGGGTCACGCTGGTCGATCCGGGCCATGCCGCTTCCCACGGTACGGCGCGGCGGACGCTACGTCGGCCGGCTTGACCTTCAAGCCGACTGGAAGGCGTACGGTCCACGCATGATGGAGGCGATGCTCCTTTCGGACCGATGAGATCGCGACCGCCCAATCGTCCACCCGGCATGACCTTCCGAACCACGTTGCTGCTGGGCGGAAAGACCGCCACCGGGATCGAGATCCCGGCCGAGATCGTCGAGGGACTCGGTGCCGGCAAGCGGCCGCCGGTGCGGGTCACGATCAACGGCCACACCTATCGGAGCACGGTGGCGGTAATGGGCGGGACCCGCCAGCGCCGCATCGCCAAGTCCGTCGCCCGCCTCGGAGCGACTCGGCCAACACCAACGCCCCCGCCGGCCGCGGGAACGGCCTCATCCCCAACGACCAAGGAGCGTTCGAATGAGTGAAGAGGGGTCCAAGGACGCCCCCTGGGTGCTCACCACACCACCCGGCGGCTCGGAGTTCGAGGCCTACCGGGACGAGGCGGCCGACCCGCCGGCCCTGGTCGTGCAGGTGGGAAAGACCCAGGTCCGCTACATGCTCCGGTGCATCGACGACCTGCACGCCATGTTGCGGGACCACGGGGACTGGATGCCGCTCGGCAACGCCGACGAGCAGAAGCCGGCGCCCGAGGGCAGCGTGGAGGCGTGGGCGCCGGTCGGACGCCAACCCCGTCGGTGGCTGGTACGGCCTGCGCAAGGGGTACCGGGGCCGGTTCGGGAACTATGTACCGCCCGTCCTCGAACGCCTCGGACTGGCCGAGTTGGAGCACAACCCGAGGAACAACCGGATGCGAGCCATCGAGGGGGAGCTGCATCGTGGACCTGAGACTTGAGCTGATCCTGATCCCGGTCACCGACATCGACCGGGCCAAAGCGTTCTACGTGGAGAAGGCGGGCTTCAACCTCGACGTCGACCACGAGGTGAGCAAGGAGTTCCGCGTCGTCCAGATGACACCGCCCGGCTCGGCCTGCTCCATCACCATCGGGAAGGGGATGACCGACGCCACGCCCGGCTCCTACCGGGGCACCCATCTGGTGGTCGACGACATCGAGGTGGCCCGGGCCGAGCTGGTCGAACGGGGCGTCGACGTGAGCGAGATCAGGCACTTCGACGGGACGAAGTGGGGGTCCGGTCCCGACCCCAGCCGCCGCCGGTACAACTCCTTCGCCGACTTCAAGGATCCCGACGGCAACACGTGGGTGCTCCAGGAGGCCAGGCGGGAGGAGCACGCGGGGGACGCAGGCGCGTAACGTCCGCGCCGTGACCGAGGAGGCGCCCCAGGATCGGCCTCTCATCATCGACGAGCTGGGCAGCCGGCTGGCCCAGCTCCGTCTCCTCTACGACGACGACGCCGCCACCGACAAGATCCTCAACGAGCTCGGCGGCCAGGGCCGGGTCGAGCGGGACATCGTCCGCGACCTGGCCGGCGCCCAGACCCTCGCCCTCCCGGAGCGTTTCGTCGACGCCCACGGCGTGGCCATGAAGGCGCTCGAGGTCCTGGCCCGCAACGGAGCCCGGCCCCGAGCCAGCTCAAGCTCGGGCCGCTGACCGGGATCGTCCGGATCCTGGCCCAGCAGGTGATCCGGGCCATCGTCCGGGGCCACCAGGGCCGGGTGATCGACTCGGTGCGTGATCTCTACACCCGCCGCCTGGCGTGGACGCCGGCCGGCGACCCTTCCCGCATGCTGCTGATCCGGGCCCGCATCGACGTCGAGCGGGCCACGCCGGCCTACAAGAAGAAGACGAGCGTGCTCCCCACCGCCCTCGTCGGCGGCGCGGCCGCCTCGTCGGTCACCCAGGTGTTCCGGGGCGGAGCCTCGGCCGCCCTCGGCTCCAAAGCGGGCCTGATCGTGGCCGGGGCGGTTGCGTTCGTGTTGCTGGCGGCCGTCTCGTGGGTCGTCCTCCACGGGGCCGCCATCGCCCGCCGCCGCATCCGCCTTAGCTTAGCCTGGACCGGCCCCTCGGCGCCCTCTGGCAGACGGTCGGCTGGTGCGGGAAGCCCCCCAAGGACAACGCCCGCACCTTCGCCGCCGTCGCCATCGCCATCACCCTGCTGGGCTGGCTCGTCATCCCCATCGCCGCCCTGACGTTCTTCGCCGTGTTCTGATCCTGATTCCCGGGGGTGGGCGGCGTCGAGCGGCGCGGTCAGTCGTCAGTCGTCAGTCGTCAGCGGGCTTGGCGAAGGTGGTCACCGCGGTGGAGTCGAACTCGAACGCGACGACGGGCTCGTCACCCACCACCCAGGCGTCGTGGCCGGGCTGGATCTCGTAGACCTCGCCAGCGGTGACTTCGGCCTCGGAGCCGTCGTTGTGGACGACGTGCATGGTCCCACCCATGATCACGCCGACGTGGTGCACCTGGCACGACTCGGTGCCGACGACGGGCTTGATGCACTCCGACCACTTCCATCCGGGCTGGAACGTGGCCCGGCCGACCTTGGCGCCGTCGAGGCTCACCAGCTGGATCAGTGACTTGTCGGGCGTGCGGGTCTCGTCGGGCGTGTCCAGGTTCCGGCTCGTGACTCCAGCCATTGCGGTGTCCTCCTCGCGATCGGGTGTTCGCTACGCAGTCCCGGAAGGCCGGACCGCCGTTTCAGATTTTTCCCGGCGGCGTGAAGGGTCACCACAGGTCGCCGAGACCGGCACATTTCGACCGTTGGGCCTGCTGCACCACGCAGGTTAATGACTAGGTCAACACGAAGAGTCGCCGCCTTGTCAACCCCGAGGATACTGAGTATTCTACTGTGTATGTTTCCCCTATCGAGTAGGTCATGAGCGTCCGTCACGCGCTGCTGGCGCTGCTGAGCGACGGACCGAAGTACGGGTTGCAGCTCCGTCACGAGTTCGAGGCCCGCACCGGCGAGGTGTGGCCCCTCAACGTCGGCCAGGTGTACACGACGCTGCAGCGGCTCGAGCGGGACGGCCTGGTGGAGTCCGACGGCGAGGGCGACGGTCCCCAGAAGGGCTACACGCATCACCGCCGACGGCAGCCGGGAGCTGATGGCCTGGCTGCAGACGCCGCCCGAGATCGCCCAGCCGCCGCGGGACGAGCTGCTGATCAAGGTCCTGGTGGCGGTGGAGGTGCCGGGGGTCGACGTGCACGAGGTGGTGCAGGTCCACCGCCGCCACCTGATCGAGCTGATGCAGCGCTACACCGCGGTCAAGGCCGACGCTCCCGAGGACGACCTGGCCCTGGCCCTGGTGGTCGACGCCGAGCTGTTCCGCATCGAGGCGGCCGTGCGCTGGCTCGACACGGCCGACATCCGCCTCCGGCAACACGCCCACCGGCCCGTCGCGCCGGCCCCGTCGACCAAGTCGTCCCCGTCCCGTGTGAGCCCGACCGGCCGACTGGCGGTGCGGTCGTGACCGCCATGCTCGAGCTGCGGCAGGTGTCCAAGACCTACGGCGAGGGCCAGACCGAGGTGCACGCCCTGCGCGAGGTCGACCTGGCCGTCGCCCGAGGCGAGCTGGTGGCGATCATGGGCCCCAGCGGCTCGGGCAAGAGCAGCCTGCTCACCATCGCCGGCAGCCTGGAGGACGCCACCAGCGGCGAGGTCGTCGTCGACGGGGCCCGGTTGGACGGGATGAGCCGCAAGGACAAGGCCCGCCTGCGGCGCCGGTCGATCGGGTTCGTGTTCCAGGACTTCAACCTGCTCGCCGGGCTGACGGCCGCTGGAGAACGTGGCCATGCCGCTGGAGCTCGACGGCACGTCCGCCCGGGAGGCCCGCCGGGCGGCCGCGGGACGCGCTCGACGAGCTGGGGCTGTCGCGACCGGGCCGGGCACTTCCCCGACGACCTCTCCGGCGGCGAGCGCCAGCGGGTGGCCATCGCCCGGGCCGATCGTCGGCGAGCGGCGGCTGCTGCTGGCCGACGAGCCCACCGGCGCCCTCGACTCGGTCAACAGCGAGTCGGTGATGCGCCTGCTGCGGGACATCACCCGCCGGGGCGCGGCCGCGGTCGTGGTCACCCACGACGCCCAGCTGGCGGCGTGGGCCGATCGGGTGGTGTTCCTCCGCGACGGGCGGGTGGTCGACCAGACCGGCGCGCCGGCGGAACCGGAGTCGCTGCTGGCCACCGGCCCCCGCCCCCGGCCGTGAGCCGTCGGGATCCGGGCCGGCGGGCCATGGTGCGCTGGGCGTGGCGGATGTTCCGCCGGGAGTGGCGGCAGCAGCTGCTCGTGCTGGCCCTGCTCACGGTGGCGGTGGCCGCCGCCGTGGCCGGCGCGGCCATGGCGGTCGAGGCGGCCGGCGAGAGCCGGGGCCAGCTCGGCGCGGCCCGGCGGACGCATCCAGATCGACGGCAGCGACGCGGCGCTGGCGCAGGCCAACGTGGCCGCCGTCCGGCAGCGGTTCGGCGACATCGAGGTCGTCAGCCACACGCCGGTGGCGGTGCCCGGGTCGCCCGAGCCCATCGACCTCCGGGCCCAGGATCCGGAAGGCGGGCTGAGCGGGCCGATGCTGGGGCTGCGCGACGGCCGCTACCCGAGCTCGAGCGGCGAGGTGGCCCTCACCGACGGCGCCGCCGAACTGCTGTCCACCGGCATCGGCCGGCAGGTCGAGCTGGGCGGCCGGACCCTGACCGTCGTCGGGCCGGGTCGAGAACCCGGGCGACCTGGCCGACGACTTCGCCCTGGTCGTCCCCGACCCGGCCGCCCCCGCCGACCTCTTGACCCTGCTCCTCGCCTCGGACGGCCGCACCGCGGCGGCGGCCGCCCGGGCCACGGCGGACGAACCCGCGGCCGACATGTCGGCGTTCCGGGTCGAGGTCATCGGCAACGAGAAGCAGGCGGTTCGGGCCTTCGTGCTGATCGTGGTGACCCTGGCCATGGCCCTGGTTGCGCTCATCGCGGCCGCCGGCTTCGTCGTCGTCGCCCAGCGCCGCCAGCGCCAGCTGGGGCTGCTGGCCGCCCTGGGCGCCACCCACCGCCACATCCGGCTGGTGATGGTGGCCAACGGCTTCATCGTCGGCGCCGCCGCCGCCCTGGTCGGAGGCGTCGCTCGGCGTCATCGGGTGGATCGCGGCGGCGCCCGCGGTCGAGACCGCCGTCGGCCACCGGATCGACCGGCTGCGACCTGCCGTGGGGCCTGGTCGGCGGGTGCCTGGCCCTGGCCGGGGTGGCGTCGGTGGCGGCGGCCTGGTGGCCGGCCCGGGCCATGGCCAAGGTGCCCGTCATGGCCGCCCTGTCGCGGCGGCCGACCCGGCCCTCGCCGGTGCACCGTTCGCTGGCCCTGGCCGTGGGCCTGGTGGGGCTGGGCGTGGCCGCCATCGTCGTCGCCGACCCCAACGGCGACCACGTCCGGCCCCTTGTCCTCATCTCGGGGATGGTGGCCATGATTGTGGGACTTGTGTTCGTGGCGCCGGGGGCGATCCGGGCCCTGGGGCTGGTCACCCGGTGGCTGCCGCTCGCCCCCCGTCTCGCCTTGCGCGACCTCGTCCGTTACCAGGCTCGGACAGCCGGGGCGGTGGCTGCCATCACCCTCGGCCTCGGCATCGCCGTGTCCATCGTCGTCCTGGCCAAGCTCAACGAGTACCGGGGCGACGAGGGCAACCTGTCCAGCAGGCAGCTCGTGGTCCAGCCGGGCGGTGACCGGGGGGCGGTGCTCGACCCGAACCTGGCCGCGGTCGAGCGGGCCCGGCTCGAGGCCGACGTGGCCGCCATCGCCACCGCCGTGGGCGGCCAGGGGGTGCACGTGGTCCCGCTCGACGTCGCCCTCAACCCCGCCTCGGCCCGCGCCAACCGGATCATCGAACCGATCACCGTCGTCCTCCCCGTCGACCGCGGCTATCGGGACGTCGACCAGCCCTACGTCGCCACCCCGGCCGTCCTGGCGTACCTCGGGATCGACCCCGCCTCCATCGACCCGGCGACCGAGCTCCTCACGTCCGTCACCCGGGACGTGCTCCTCATCGACACCAGCGTGCGCCCGGACGGGAGCGAGCGGCGCCGGCCCGTGCAGCGGGCGGACCTCTCCCGCTACACGTCCGGGCCGCAGTCGCTGATCACGGAGCGGGCGATGGCGGAGCACGGGTGGGTCGCGGCCCGGGCCGAGTGGCTGATCGAGTCGAGGTCCCCCCTCACACCGGCCCAGATCAGCTCGGCCCGGCAGGCGGCGGCCCGGGCCGGTCTCACCGTCGAGGTCCGGTCGAGCCAGGACGAGTTGGCCGGTCTACGCACCGGGAGCACCGTGGTGGGGGCGCTCCTGGCGCTCGCCATCGTGGCCATGGCCATCGGGCTGCTGCGGGGCGAGGCCGCCGGCGACCTCCGCACCCTGACCGCCACCGGTGCCCCGGCGAGCACCCGGCGGGCGCTGACCGCCGCCACCGCCGGCACCCTGGCCCTGTTGGGGGTCGTGCTCAGCATCGCCGGGGCCTATGCGACCGTCGTGGCCGCCTACCACGGCCAGCTCGACCGCCTCGTCCCGCTGCCGGTCACCCACCTCCTGTTGCTGGCCGTGGGGCTGCCGGCGGTGGCGACGGCCGGCGGTTGGCTCCTCGCGGGCCGCGAGCCCCGATCCTTCGCCCACCAGGCCCCGGACTGACCCGCCCCGTCGTACTGTCGGTGGGGTGTGCGTGACCGGGCGGACGTCCGCCGGATCACGGGGCGGACGTGTACGACACCCACGTCGGGCGCTACGGGTCCGAGCTGGCTCAAGGACCTGCTCCGCCCGTCACGTCCCGGGCTTGTCATGTCCCGCTTCAAGTCCCGGGGCCCGGCGGGCGACCCCCGAGAGTTTCATCGCCACGGGCGCGCTCCGCCAGGGGCATGGGGCTCTGACCTGGACTTTTGTGTGCGCCCGGAGAGATTCGAACTCCCAACCTTCTGATCCGTAGTTCGCACCCTGGGGTTATCAACAGGTTGCCGGGAGTGTCCACAGGGACCGTTCATGCCCTCTGACGTGGGCCTTCGCGGGTTGAGGAGCAACCGCGGTTGACCGGGATTGACCCCCCGTTTCCGCTTTTCGCCGAGGTTTGGTTCTCATGGTGGTTCTCACCGACCGGCGTCGAGTTAGATGCATCTAGCCAATCAGGTGCCTCTGCCCGTGGAGCGGGCCGGTGCCCGGACACACGTCCCAGCCGGAGTCAACCAGCAAGCGATGCCCCAAGCCGGCACGCGGTCGCTGGAAATTCGCACCGTGAATGTACCCTGGGGTCAGTAGATAGTCGCCGTCGAACACCCTCCACCTGCCCCTGAGAGCCTCCGACTACCGCCCCACGCCGCGCCAGGTCTCTGGCGCCTCCGCCTCCAGCATCTTAGAATCCGAGGTCGTGCCTACATCGCCAGCGGCCGTCGTCCAACCGCTTCAGGGTCACAAGGAGTTGGGCGATTCCGCTCGCCGAATACCGCTTGTCCGCTGTGGCGACGCGTACGATTTGCTGGCCGACGTACCTCGGCGCTCAATTGATTTAGTTTGCACCTCCCCGCCATACTGGGGCCTCCGCACTTACGGGCACTGCCAGAACGAAGACCTTCTCCGGGAATGGCGAGCTACCACCTCGTCGCCGAGCGAGATTCCAACGTGGCGTTGGTATCGCGACCACGGCGGATACCTCGGCTTAGAGCCCTACCCTGAGTGGTACGTAGCCCATATTGTGGAACTTCTACGAGGCACCCGGCGAGTTCTGAAAGGCACCGGGAGCCTTTGGATAAATCTTGGAGACACCTATTTCGCTCGGTGGTCCAGTTTGCGGCAAGATGGCCGCCAAGGCCTTGGATCTCCGGAGAGACTCAGGCGTCGTACGCCGTCTGGTGGCTGGCGCCAAGACAAACAACTGTTGATGATACCGGCCCGGGTTGCGATCGCAATGCAAGAAGACGGTTGGATACTCCGGAATGATCTTATTTGGAGCAAGCCTTCGGTGGCGCCGCGCCCTGAAGGTGATCGTCTTCGGCTATCACATGAGCATTTCTTCCACTTCGTGCTTCGGCCGTCGAGAGGTCGAGCAAGTTACTACTACGATGCTGAACAGGCAGAGCTGGGTGCTCTCGACGTAGTTAGCCATAATGCTCGGAAGGGAAGGGACGGGCATTCGGCGACATTCCCCGACGAGCTGGTGAGGCCTAGGATCCTCACGAGTTCGCCGCCGGGGGGTGTGGTGCTGGATCCATTTTGTGGAACAGGAACGACCCTAATCGTCGCCGTCTCGAACGGACGGCTGGCACAGGGATTCGAGCTATCCCAAGCGTACGCCCGCGCCGCCCGAGACAACGTTAAGAAGGCCCGGCTTGCGCAGTCGCAGCTAGCACCGCAAGCGTGACTGGTCACAACGCATCCAATAGAGCCCGGAGGTAGTCAACGGCTGCCATAGTTACGACACGGTCGTCAACCCCGTAAGATCGGCCCGCCGCGCGCCACCGCGGAACCCGGTAGCGATCAAGGAAACCACGAACCGCGGCGTCAACGAACGGCCCGACCCACCACTCAACAAGTCCGTCCCCAAGATCGGGCGCCGCCAGTACCGGATGCACGTCGAGATCACGCATCCTATATCCGATATAAACCCACGGGCGCACGATGGCCGGTCGGTCGCGTAGAGTGCGTAATGCGCTCAGTCGAGCTTGTGACAGCCCCCCTTCTGTCTCGTCGATGTTGGCCACAATAGTATTGGGGTCGCCGACATCGCCGTGCAACTTTATGTAGGGTACGGAATCAGTCTTCCCCGCGAGATAATCGTCAACGTGCTCCGCCAGAGTTGCAAAGTCGGCTTCGGTCACGAACGGTCGGACACGCGATCCCGCTTCGGCTTCGAGCGTCTGATCGAAGTTGACCGTGAATATCACTAAGCGCCGTCCTGACGCAACAAGCTCGGCCAAAGGACTCTTGGGCACGCCCTTGGCGATCCGTTGAGCAATGGCATCTATCGCTATATTGTGAAGGCCGATAAAATGGCGTACCGTGTGGGAATCTCGACGGTTCTCGCGCCATTGCTCTTCCCTGAGCACTCGCTCCAAGACCAGTCCCGACACGAAGGCTTCGATGCCCATGTCTCGTTCTACGTCGCGGAGGCGGTCGCCGTCGGAGAGTTCTTGATAAAAGCGGCGGGCCTGGGTGTCATAGTCTAAGGCATCGGCGCCTGCTCCTAGCCAATGCTCAAGCGCACGGTTTCGCATCTCATTACCAGTCGGAAGACCGAAGTGGGTGGACGCCCCCGCCCCAGTGAAAAGAAACAACAGCGGGGCATCGTCAGCACCAACTCTTGCGACATCGTTGACAGCATGCAGTGAGCTTGGGCGCGACCTCCTTGCGAGTACCTCATCTTCCCGAATGTCGAAGCGAACTGAGGGATCGCCGACGCAATGACGGTCGACGAGGAGGTCGGCATCTCCAAGGACAAGCATGATTGTCCTCCCCGGAGGAAGTGACAGGACTTCAGGAAGGCGCATCAAAAGCGACCAGAGTGGCTCGGCGACGACTGCGTCCAATGCTGGTTCCTGGAACACAAATGTGATGAAAGGCAAGTCTTGAAGGTCAGGATGGAATAGTGCAGCCGCGACGCCCCTCAAGACATCCTGGCTGGCGCTGTCCGCGCCGACACCGATTCCGGTTACCCGGACAAAGGACGCGTCGTCCTCGACCTCGAGTCCAGGGAGCGCTCCACATACGGCAGCGAGCTCGGATCGGAGACCTCCGAC
>CAWDDV010000011.1:0-158420 GCA_963801205.1 uncultured Acidimicrobiia bacterium | reverse complement strand
CCTCCTTCTCCCGCTTCGCCCCGCTCAGGCCGAACCAGCCCCTGATCTCGTCGTAGTGGTTGTCCATCACCTCCTCGACCACCGCGAAGGGGAAGAAGATGATCGGGATGGCGACGAGCGCCGCCCCCGCGCTCCTGACCAGGTCCTCGAGTGACAACGAGATGTCGCCCGGCTTGGGCAGGGCGGTGACGAGGTCGGGCCGGTGGACGGTCCGGTCAGTGACCCGGAAGGTGGCCGTCGCCAGCGCAGGGCCGCCGCAGTCGGCGGTGACGGAGTGGGTACCGGGGTCGGCGTCGCCCGGGACGGCCATGTCGTCGTCGTGGAAACGCCCGTCGGTGGTGTCGACGCGGCCCAGGCGGTCCCCGGAGAAGTCCACCGTCACCCGGGCGCAGAGGTAGTTCTCGCCCGCGGCCACCAGGCCCACCCCCGGCCGTCCGGACGGGTCGGCGTCGCGAGTGGTGACCCGCAGGGTGGGACGGGGGGGACGGTGGTGCTGGTCGTCGTCGTGGTCGTCGTCGTGGTCGTCGGCGTGGTCGTCGTGGTCGGGGGGGCCGCGGTGGTCGTGGTCGTGCGCCGGGGCGGCGGTGGTCGTCGGCGTCTGGACGGCCACGGCCAGGACGCGGCGACGCGACCGTCGGGGGCGGGCCGGCCGTGGTCGTGGGCGCCGTCTGCATCGCCAGGTCGAGGTGGCGACGGGGCGACGGTCGTGGTGCTGGTCGTCGTGGCCGGGGCGAGCGTCGTCGTCGTCGAGGCCGCCGTGGTGGTTGTGGTCGTCGTCGTCGTGGCGGTCGTGGTGGTGGGGACGGTCGTCGTCGTGGTCGTGGTGGTGGGGACGGTGGTCGACGTGGTCGTCGTCGACGTGGTCGTCGTCGACGAGGTCGTGGTCGACGTGGGAAGGGTGGTCGTCGTCGTCGATGTCGTCGTCGTCGTCGTCGTCGTCGTCGATGTCGTCGTAGTCGACGATGGGACGTCGACGTGGGCGGGACGGTCGTGGAGGTGGTCGACGTCGAGGTCGTGGACGTGGTGGACGTCGACGAGGTCGTGGTGGTCGACGAGGTCGTCGTGGTGGTGGTCGAGTGGTCGGCGGCTCGGTCGTCGTTGTGGTCGATGTGGTGGTGGTCGGCGGCTCGGTCGTCGTGGTGGTGGTGGTCGTCGGCGGCTCGGTCGTCGTCGTCGATGTGGTGGTGGTCGTGTGGTGGTGGTCGACGTGGTGGTGGTCGGCGGCTCGGTCGTCGTCGTGGTGGTGGTCGGCGGCTCGTCGTCGTGGTCGTCGTCGACGTGGTCGTAGTCGTAGGCGGCTCGCGTCGTCGTCGTCGTGGTGGTCGGCGGCTCGGTCGTGGTCGACGTCGTGGTTGTCGTGGTGCCCCCGATGATGATGGTGATGTCGACGAGCCCGCCTTCCTCCGGCAGCAGGTCGACCTCGATGATGAAGGCGATCGGGCGAGGCTCGGGGCCGGCGCCGGCGTTGGTGGCGGCCTTGGGGATCCCCGTCCCACGTCCGACCCTCCAGGGCCGACCCCGTGGCCAGGCCCAGCACCGCCAGGATGGCGATCGCCAACCACCTCGTGCTCCGGGCCACGCCCCCGACGGCCGGCCTCAGACCGCGGTGGTCACCCTGCGGGTCGGCGCCCACCCGAAACCACCTTCGTCGTCGTACGCCTGCTCAGCATCCGCCCCAAACCCTGCAACCTGAACGGACATGTACGAGACTGCGTCGTTCGACGGTCAACGGTAGCCGGGCCACGGCCTCGAATGGGGGGCGGAACCGCCCGTCGCGCCACCCTGACGGACGCCTACGGAGTGCCCGAGTACCCCGCCCGGGCCGTCGATCGGTAGACCTCGACGTGGCGGCGAGCGGCGTCCTCCCAGGTGAAGCGGGCGGCGACGTGCCGGCCCGCGTCGGACAGCCGGCGGCGGAGGTCGGCGTCCCCGACCAGGGCGGCCATGGCCTCGGCTAGTGGCGCGGGTCGCCGGGAGGCACCGAGCAGGGCGTCGACGCCGGCCGTCAGGTACTCCCGGAACACGGGGATGTCGCTGGCCACCACCGGCACGCCGGCGGCCATCGCCTCCAGCACGGCCAGGCCCAATCCCTCCTTGAGGAGGGGAAGGCGAGGACGTCGGCCGCGTGGTACCAGGCCCGCATCTCGTCGTCGGCGACCGTGCCGACCAGCACCACGTCGCGTCCCAGCTCCAGGCCCAGGCCGGGCAGGGCGGCGAGGGCGGCGTCCCGGTAGGCGGTGTAGTCCTGGAAGGAGTGCCCGCCGACGACGGCCAGCACGGGCGCGCGGCTCGCTCCAACCGGCCCAGCGCGGCCAGCAGGTGGGCGCTCCCCTTGCGGGGCTCGATCCCGCCCACGGCCAGGAATACGAACCGGTCGCCGGCCCCGATCCGGGCCCGCAGCGACTCAGTGACCCCGGCGGCCGGCGGCGTGGCGAAGCGGGCCGCGTCGACCCCGTTGGGGATCACGTCGGCGTCGACGCCGTAGTCCTCCCGCAGCAGCCGCTGCCAGTGGCGGCTCACGACGAGTACCCGGTCGGGCTCGAGGATGGCCTGGCGCTGGCAGTCGACCAGCTTGGCGGTGGTGAAGTCGTCGACGTGGTGGACCGTCCGCACCACGGGGATGCCGCGTCCCCGCGTCGCGCACCCGGGCCGCGGCCCGGGCCGCGATGCAGTCCTGGGTGTGGAACAGGTCGAACGCGGTCGCCAGGTCGCCGCAGCGCGGCAGTGAGGGCGTCGACTGACCGGTCCACCCGCTCCTCGAGGGTCTCGGCGTCGGTCGGGCCTGGAAAAGACCAGGTGGGGCGCAGTCGTCGGGCGGTAGCAGCCCGCTGTCGGGATCGCCCAGGGTGACGATGGTGACGTCGGCGCCCAGCGTCACCAGGGCCTCGGCCAATGCCAGCGAGTGCACCACCCCGCCCCGCGGGCGCGTCGAGTGGGTGACCAGCGCCACCCGGGGGTTCACAGGCGAGCGGTGACGACGCTCGGCTGGCGCAGGGCGATGGCGGCCGCCGCCAGCGACGCCCGGGCCGCGGTGGCGGTGACGATGCAGCCGGCGGCCTCCATGCGGGCCACCTGGCCGGCGAAGCCCTGGGGGTCGTGGTCGGTGCCCAGCACGTAGGCCACGACCTGCGGTCCCGCTCCCGCCGTCCGGATCTCATCGCACACCGGCGCCAGCTCGCCCGCGGGGTCGGGGTGGGACCCGTGGCCGAGCACCACGTCGAGGAGCACCACGGCCACGTCGGGACGGGCGCCCTCCTCGCGGATCCAGCTCGATCCGAGCCGCGGGGTCGATCATCGGGTGGGGCCGGCCCTTGGTGTACTCCTCCTCGCCCAGGTCGAGGCACACGTGGGCGCCGTCGGGGGCGGGCACCTCGTAGGCGCTGGTCGAGGGGCGTGTTCGACCACACCGGCCCGAGCAGGCGGGTCGAGGATCACGCAGCGACTCGTAGCAGAGGGTCCCGCCGGAGAACAGCCCCCGGACCAGGCGTGCGGCTCGGGCCGAGGCCGGCGCAGGCGAGCGGCCACCTCGTCCTCCAGGCCGGCGGCGGCGTCGGGGGCCTCCAGCCCGACCGCGGCCAGGGCGGCCATGACCCCCTGCTCGAGCGTCGGCAGGACGGGCACGCCGTAGCCGCGCGGCCCGTCGTCGAGGCCCACCATGGCGGCCACGAACGGGCGTGGAGCCGGCCCGGGCCACGTCGAGCACGGCCCGGGCCACCCGCTCCGATGGCGGCTTGGAGACGAGGAGGATGGCGTCGGTGCCGGGGTCGTCGCGGAGAGCGGCCACCGCCAGCTTGGCCATCCGTCCGTCGACGGCGTCGCTCAGGTCGCGCCCGCCAAGGCCGATGACGTCGGTGACGGTGGCCCCCCACCGGTCGAGGAGGCTCATCGCCTCCTGGGCGCCGGTGCCGGCGGCGGCCACCACGCCCACCCGGGCCCGGCCGCCCCGGGCTCCCACCACGTTGGCGAAGCCCAGGCCCGTCCCGCCGAGCATGGCCGTACCCGCGCCCGGCCCCATGACCAGCCGGCCCAGGGCGGTGGCCCGGTCCTTCAGCTCCACCTCGTCGGCCACCGACACGTTGTCGCTGAACAGGAGCACGTGGAGGCCGGCCGAGAGCGCCTTGTGGGCCTCCAGGGTGGCGTAGTCGCCCGGCACCGACACGATGGCCACGTTGGTGCCGGACTGCAGGTCGACCGCCTCCTCGATCGTCCGCACCGGGCGCTCGGCCGCCGCGCCCGACGGGGCCGCTCTACGGGCAGCGAACAGCACCTCCTCCCCTGCGGCCACCGCTCGATCGGCGGCCTCGTCGTCGGACGCCCGCACGGCCACGAACAGGTCGTCGGCGGAGGAACCGTCGAGGGCGGCCCGGTCGAAGCCCTCCTCCACCAGGGTGTCGACGTTGGCCGGGGTGGCCATGGCCGCGGCCGCCCAGTCCACCCCGTCCACCTGGCTGAGGGCCCGGGTGCCGCCCATCTGCAGCACCGAGTCGAGATAGGTGCCGGGAACACCTTGACCCGTAGATCACGGTCCACCCTCTTCGAGGGATGGCCCAGTGAATGTTCGATGGACCGGCCTCCCGGGCCGGTCACTGGTCCACCCTCTTCGAGGGATGGCCCAGTGAATGTTCGATGGACCGGCCTCCCGGGCCGGTCATGCCAAGACCAGCGGCCGCATGCGGACGATGCGGGTGCCGGTGATGCCCTCCAGCTCGGAGACGGTGCCCTCCAGTGAGGCGTAGACCAGCTGGGGCGTGGTGATCACCGCCACCTCTCCTCCTTTGCGCAGAAAGCGGGTGGCGGCCCGCACCTTGGGGCCCATGCTGCCCTCGGGGAACTCACCCACCTCGAGGTAGCCCTCGGCTTCGGCCACCGTCATCTCGTGGATGGGGATCTGGGCGGGGGTGCCGTAGTGGAGCAGCACTGACTCGACCCCGGTGACCAGGACCAGGGCGTCGGCGGCCAGGGCGGTGGCCAGCTGCTGGGCGGCGTAGTCCTTGTCGATGACAGCGTCGATGCCCCGGAAGCCGTTCTCCGAGCGGACGACGGGCACCCCGCCCCCACCGGCGGCCACCACCACCTGGCCCGCCTCCAGCAGGGCCCGGATGGCCGGCGTCTCCAGGATGGTCACCGGCTGAGGGGACGGGACCACCCGCCGGAAGCCCCGGCCGGCGTCGGGCTTGACCACCCAGCCCCGGGCCGCGCCCATGGTCTCCGCCTCCTCCGGGCTGAGGAAGGGGCCGATGGGCTTGGTCGGGTTCTCGAAGGCGGGGTCGTCGGGCTGCACCGACACGTGGGTGACCAGGGCCACCGCCCCCCGCATCCACTCCGGCTTGCCCTGCTCCCGCAGGGCCAGGCAGATGAGGCTGCCCAGCTGGCCCTCGGTCATCGCCCCCAGCGAGAACAGGGGCTGGGCCGGGCACCAGGCGGGCCCCTTCCTCCTGCTGGATGGCGAGGTTGCCCACCTGGGGACCGTTGCCGTGGACAAGCACCACCCGCCACCCGGTGCGCAGCAGGGAGCAGACCGACCGGGCCATCTGGGTGGCGTTGGCCTGCAGCTCGGCGTAGGTGCCGGCCTGCCCCTCCCGGGTCAGGGCGTTCCCCCCGAGGGCCACCACGGCCGTCTTGGCCATTCCCCACCTCTGGATTAGACGATGCGAAATTTGCGTCCATCATAGTGTAGGCTGCGGCCGCCATGAGCGGTGCCAACGCCACTCCCTGGGCCGGGCCTTTCCGCGACCCGGACGTTCCGGCCGAGTTGCTGTGGCGCTGGTTCCAGGCCGAGGAGCGGCTCTACCCGGTGGTGATGGTGATGCCCGAGCGCTACGAGACGGTCGTCTCGCTGGTGGGACGGGTGGCCGAGCAGCTGCGGACCACGTGCTCCGACCTGCCGGGGCTGGCCGCGGCCGACGCCGATGCCCTCGAGCTAGCCCAGCGGCTGGCATCCTTCGATCCCGCCACCGCCACCGAGATCGACCTGTCCCTCATCGCGGGGGCGGCGTGCTCGATCGTCTACCGGGAACTGGCCGCCAAGCGGGGCCAGACGTGACCTCCACCGCCGAGCTCGCCGGGCTCATCACCGAATTGCAGAGCGTCGGCCTGCGGGTGGAGGCGGCCGGTGCCGGGCTCGAGAGCCGGCGGGGAGGAGCCGGGCCCAGCGACTCGGGGATGCTGTGGATCGAGGGGGTGGCGGTCACCGTCCCCACCGATACCGACGTGGCCCGCTCGTCGCCCTACGTCCTGCGCCCGGAGGATGACGGCTCCGGGGCGGGCGGCTTCGGGATCTGGCGGGACGGGGTGCGGCTGGCCGCGGCCACCGGCGGCGCCCGTCCCAAGTACTACGACCTCTCCACCGCCGACGGCATCCCCTACTGGAAGATCGCCCTCCTCCACCTCGACTCGCTGGCCAGCACCGTCAACCAGACGTGCGCCTACTGGGGCAACGACGACCAGTGCGCCTTCTGCGGGATCGGGCTGTCGCTCACCGGCGGCCGCACGACGGCCAAGAAGCGTCCCGAGCAACTGGCCGAGGTGGCGGTGGCGGCCAAGGAGCTCGACGGGGCGGTCGACGCCACGCTCACCACGGGCAGCACCTCGGGCGTCGACAAGGGGGCGCTGTACGTCGCCGCCTGCGGAAAGGCGGTGAAGGAGGCGTCCGGGCTGCCCGTGGAAGTGCAGTTCGAGCCGCCCGACGCCGGTCACCTCGACGTCATCGACCGGGTCCACGACATGGGCATCGACTCAGTGGGCATCCACGTGGAGTCGTTCGACCCGGTGGTGCTGGCCCGCATCGCCCCGGCCAAAGCCCGCACCGGGATCGAGGGGTACTTCGCGGCGTGGGAGCGGGCGGTGGCGTTGTTCGGCGAGGGCCAGGTGTCCACCTACGTGATCCTCGGCATGGGCGAGGACCCCGACGTCACCGTGGCCGGCTGCCGGCGGGCCGTCGACATGGGCGTCTACCCGTTCGTGGTGCCGCTGCGGCCCATCGCGGGGTCGCTGTTGGAGGACTGCCGGCCGCCGTCGGCCGAGTACACGGAGGCGATCTACCGGCAGGTGGTCCCCTACCTCACCGCCCGGGGGCTGGGCTCGAAGGGAGTGGCCGCCGGCTGCGCCCGCTGCCAGGCGTGCTCCGCCATGGGCGCCATGGAGCGGGTGACGGCGGCGGCGGCGGCGGCGGCGGCTGCGGCGCCAGCCGCGCCGGTCAGCCTGTCCCCCACCAGGGCCCGATGACGCTCACCCCCGTCCGCCGCCAGGCCCTGATCCAGGCCGCCTCGACGGAGGAGGAGCTGGAGATCCACCACCGCATCCGCCACCAGGTGTTCGTGGATGAGCAGGGGCTCTTCGACGGCTCCGACGTGGACAGCCACGACGCCGCCCCCGACACCGTCCACGCCCTGGGCCGGTGCGACGGCGTCCCGGTCGGCGTCGTCCGCCTGTTCCCGATCGACCCGGCCGACGGTCTATGGCAGGGCGACCGCCTGGCCGTGCTCCCCGGGTTCCGGTTGGGGATGGGAGCGCCGCTGGTGCGGTTCGCGGTCACCACCGCCGCCGCCCGCGGCGGGCGGGAGATGGTGGCCCACATCCAACTCCCCAACGTGGCCTTCTTCGAGAAGATCGGCTGGCACACGTACGGCGAGGTGGAGACCTACGTGGGCGTGATCCACCAGCCCATGGCCATCGACCTGCGGCCGTTCCGACCGTAGGATCCGGGCCGTGACGCGGCCCCGGGGATTCTCGCTCGTCGTCGCCCTGGTGGTCACGCTGGTGTTGTCGGGCGCCTGCGGCGGCGGCGGCGGCGACGGCTCGGGCGACGCCACCGCCACCTTCGACGACGACCGCTTCGGCATCACCTTCGAGTACCCGGCGGACTTCGATGCGGGCGACATCACCGAGGTCCAGGCCAGCTCGGGCGGGACGTCGACGGCCGACCGGGCCCTCGGGATCGACGACGCCAACGCCATCTTCATCAGCCGCTACGAGCTGGAGGCGGAGGTGAGCGAGGACAACGTCGACGACGTCCGGGCCGAGCTCGACGGGGTGGTGAGCGACCTGGTGGGCGCTGAGATCACCGGCCGCCGGACCGACGTGGGCGGGTTCGTCGCCTTCCGCTACGACAACGTCCCCGTCCCCGATCCCGAGGATGCCGAGTCCGACATCGTCATGGTGTTCGACGGGAGCACCCAGTACCAGGTCAACTGCCAGTCGACGCCCGCCCACCGCTCCCGCATCGACGACGCCTGCGAGCGGGCCATCGCCACCCTGGCCGCGGCGTAGCGGGGGCCGGGTCGCGTCGAGTGTGATCGGTGCGTCAGCCGTCCCGACGGCTGAGCAGGATGACCTCCATCTCGTCCTTGAGGGCCAGCTTCTTCTTCTTGAGGGTCTTCTCCTCGACCTCCTCGTCGACCGTGGGGTACGCCAGGACGCGCAGCTCGGCCAGCCGGGCCTCGTAGCCGGCGTGCTCCGCGGCCAGCGCGGCGAAGTGCTCGTCCTCGCCCAGGAGCCGCTGGCGGAGGGCGTCGTCGCCCGTGAGGCCGGTCACGGCCTCGGAGGATAGGTCGAGGACGGTGGCTGTGCGACCCCCCGACGCCACCGACACCCGGCCTGTCCCGTCGAGGGTGCCGACCACGGCCGCCGCGATCCCCCGCGCGTGGAAGGGTCGGAGGCAGTCGTCCTCCCGGCCGGGGGGCACGCACAGAAGGAAGGCGAAGCAGGGGAAGCACGTCAGCCAGCGGGTGAGGTCGACGCCGGCGGGCGTCGGGAGGAGGTCGAGGTCGACAGTGACGCCCAGGCGGTTGGCCTCCAGCAGCATCCCGAGGGAGCCGATGAGGCCGGCCATGCTCACGTCCTTGGCCGCCACGCACGAGCCGTCGGCGGCGACCCGGGCGAGGGTGCGGACGTCGCCGGCCAGGCCCGTCCCCCGCTCGTCGAAGGAGCGGAAGAACGGGAAGTCGTCCCGCATGGAGCCCTCGACGACCGCCGCCACCACCAGGCGCTGGCCGACCGCGGCCCGGGTCATCGACAGGGCCGACGCCGGCCCGCCCGCCAGCCGGCCCAGCCCGAAGGCGGACACGGCCGGAGGCCCGTCGTGGAGGGTGAGGTGGCCGCCGACGACGGGAACGTCGTACAGCCGGCCCGCGTCCCGCATGCCCTCCAGCGCCAGCCGGGCGACGTCGGCCGAGGCCACGACCGTGTCGACGATGGCCAGCGGCACCGCCCCCATGGCGGCCAGGTCGTTGACGTTGGCCAGCACCGCGGCCACGCCCGCCCCGTAGGGGTCGCCGGCGACGAAGGCGGGGGCGATGGCCTCGCCCCCCACCACCAGGTCGCCCCCGACCACGGCCCCGTCGTCGCCCGGGCCGGTGAGCCAGTCCGTCCCCCCGAAGACGGCGGACACCATGGCGATGGGTGCCTTGTTGCGCAGGCCGGGGTGGGCCCGGACGGCGGCCGCCAGGTCCTCCAATTCTTGCACTAAAGTAGACACCTCTCTACCATAGGATGCGTGGTCGCTCCGTTCCCGCTCGAGCTGCCCGAGCGGTCGGCCAAGCCCCGCCGGGTGGGGCTCACCCACGTGCTCGACAAGGGTCTCACGCCCGGCCAGGTGGCCGACCTGCTGTCCACGTGCGGGCGCTACGTCGACGGGTGGAAGTTCGGCTGGGGTACCGCCTACGTCGACCCCCTGGTCGAGGCCAAGCTGGCGCTGCTGGGCCGGCACGGGGTGCTCGGGTGCCTGGGCGGAACGCTCCTCGAGGTGGCCTGGGCCAACGGCGGGCCGACGACCTCCTCGACTGGGCCGCGGGGGCGGGCTTTCCCTGCGTGGAGGTGTCCCGGGGGGCCGCCCTCATGAGCGTGGAGGACAAGCACGACCTCATCCGGGTGGCGTCGTCGGGGTTCACCGTCCTGTCCGAGGTGGGGGCCAAGAGCCGCACCGCCCGCCTGCCACCGGGGATGTGGGCCGACGAGGTGGCGGGCGACCTCGCCGCCGGCGCCCGGTGGGTGCTCACCGAGGGTCGGGAGAGCGGCACCGTTGGCATCTACCACGACGACGGCTCGGTGCGGGAGGACGTGGTGGCCGCGGTCGTGGCCGCGGCCGGCGGGGTGGAGCGGGTGGTGTTCGAGGCGCCCCGGAAGGACCAGCAGGCATGGTTCATCCGCCGCTTCGGGCCTGAGGTCAACCTGGCCAACATCGCCGTCACCGAGGTCCTGGGGCTGGAGACGCTGCGCCTGGGGCTGCGGGCCGACACCATCGACCTCTCCATTGGGCGCCTCCCGGTGCGGTAGGAAGGGCCCGTGGCCAACCTGGTCCCCGGCCAGTACCGGAAGGTGTCGGTGGCGACGGTCGACGTTCCCTTGACCGCGGCCGCCCTGACCAGCCACTTCCTGGGCCGGGAGGTTTACCGCCACACCCGGTTCGTGGTCGTCCGCCACCGCGGGACACCGCGGTGATCGAGGTCGACCACCCCGACGACGGGGGTTTGTTCTCGCCGGTGAAGGCGGTGGAGGTGCTCGCCCTGCCGGCGGAGTGCGCCTACGTGGCCGCCCCCGAGGTCGACACCGCGATCCCGTCGTCGCTGGCCGCGGTGGCGGCGGCGCAGGCGCCGCACGCCCGGTGCGTCGTGGTCGAGGGCCGCTACCGGCACGTGAGCTTCATCCTCGATCCCCGGCCCATCCGCATCCGGGTGGGCGACGTGGAGCCGCCGGCGCCGGCCAAGCTGCTCGACCAGGCCCGGCGGGTGTTGGCACTGGCCGAGGACCTGCCCCCCATCGAGCTGGTGCCGGACGTGATCGACCTGGTCGCACTGGCCGCCACCCGGCCCTCGGCCCGCTACCTCCTGCCGTGCAAGGGGTCCGGCATCGAGGTCGAGGGCGCCGCCGTCGACTTCCTCGACCAGCACCCGGACCGGCGAGACTGGACCCTCCTCGGCTGTGCCCGGTCCCGGGCCATCCACGAGTGGTTCTACGGCGACGTCCCGCCGACGGTCGACACCTGCCCGCGGCGGCTCTTCGCCAAAGGCGATGGCCCGCTGCTCACCAAGTGCTGCCTACTGGAGGACCACAACGCCGACGAGCCGGGGGTTGCGGTCGTGCCGTGGGGCGCCTCGCTCGACCTGGTGGAACGGGCCCTGGCCGCGCTGGCCACCGCCGAGGACCCGGCGTGGGCGCCCGCCTAACCGACTCCGAGCTCTACGCCCACCTGTGGGGGACGGACGAGCTGCGCACCGTCTTCGACGAGCGGGCCCGCCTGCAGGGGTGGCTCGACGTGCTCGCCGCCCTGGCCCGGGCCCAGGCCAAGCTCGGCATCGTCCCCACCGAGGCGGCCGACGCCATCACCGAGCTGGCCACCGTCGACCGCCTCGACCTCGACTTCGTGGCCGAGGAGACCCGGCGCACGTCCCATTCCACCCTCGGCCTCATCCGGGGCCTCCGGCGGGTGCTGCCCGACGTTGCCGCGGAGCACGTCTACCTGGGCGTGACCGTGCAGGACGTCACCGACACGTGGACGGTCCTCGCCCTACGGGAGGTCGTCGGGGTGGTGGGGCGCGACCTGCGGGCGGTCGAGGGGCTCCTCCTCGACCTGGCCGAACGTCACCGGGACACGGTCATGGTCGGCCGCACCCACGGCCAGCCGGGGTCGCCGATCACGTTCGGGTACAAGGCCGCGTCGTGGGCGGACGAGGTCCGTCGCCACCTCGACCGGCTGGGCGAGGGCCGTCCCCGGTGGCTGGTGGGCCAGCTGGGCGGGGCGGTGGGCGTCCTCGGCTTCTTCGGGGCCGACGGCCCCGCCCTCCGGTCCGCCTTCTGCGCCGAGCTGGGTCTCGACGACCCCGGCATCTCGTGGCTGACGAGCAGGGACCGGCTGGCGGAGGTGGCGTCGGTGTTCGCCATGGTCACGGGCACCCTGGCCCGCATCGGCAACGAGGTGCTGGAGCTGCAGCGGCCCGAGATCGGCGAGCTGCGGGAGCCGACGACCACCGACGTGGTCGGGAGCATCACCATGCCCCACAAGCGCAACCCGGAGCGCAGCGAGCACCTCGACACCCTGGCCCGGCTGGTGCGGGCCAACGCCGGCGTGCTGCTGGAGGGCATGGCCCAGCTCCACGAGCGGGACGGACGGGCCTGGAAGGCGGAGTGGGTGGCGCTGCCCGAGGTGTGCCTGCTCACGGGCGTCGCCCTGCGGACGGCGATCGAGCTGCTCACCGGGCTGGAGGTCGACGTCGAGGCCATGGCCGCCCTGGTGGGCGCTCACGGCGAGGCCGGCTCGGAACGGGTGCTGGCCGTCCTCACCGCCCGCCTCGGTCGCCACCAGGCCCAGGAGGCGCTCCACCGGGCCCTCCGGCCGGGCTCGGGCGCCGCCCGGCCGCTGGCCGAGGCGGTCGTCGCCGACGGCCTCCTCACCGCCGACGAGGTCGCCCGGCTGCTGGCCACGCCGGCCGTGGAGGGGGCGGTGGCCATGGTCGACGAGGTCGTCCGGCGGGGCCGCGCCGCCCGCGCCGGCGGTCCCCCGGCGTGGGCCTGACGTGGGCGCTGACGTTGTGCCTGAAGGGGGCGCTGACGTTGGGCCTGACGGGGCCTGGACGGCATGATGCATGCGCTTGCCCTCCGGACCGATGACACTGCGGGGGTTCACCTGCCCGAACGGAGACTCCCCGTGACCGTCAGCCCCGCCCTGGCAGCCGCCGCCCAGCTGCCCCGACTGCTCCTGGCCAACCTGCCCACGCCGCTGATCGAGGCCTCCCGCCTCACCCACGCCCTCGGTGGCCCGCCGATCTTCGTCAAGCGTGACGACCTGGCCGGGTTCGCCCTGGCCGGCCACAAGGCCCGCCAGCTCGAGTTCCTCGTCGGCGCCGCCCTGGAGGCGGGGTGCGACGTGATGGTCACCGGCGGGGGCCCGAGCTCGAACTTCTGCGCCGCGGCCGCGGCGGCGGCGTCGGCCGCCGGCCTCGACTGCCACCTCGTCCTCTACGGGGCCGAGCCGGAGCAGACCCACCCCAACCTGGCCGTGGCCCAGGCGTGCGGGGCCGTGGTCCGCTACACCCGCGACCCCTCGCGGTCGTCGGTCGACGCCCGGGTGGTGGAGGTGGCGGAGGCGCTCACGGCCGGCGGGCGGCGGCCGTTCGCCATGCCCCGGGGCGGCGCCACCGGACTGGGCACGGTGGGGATGGTCCTCGGCGTGCAGGAGCTGGCGGCCCAGCTGGACGAGGCCGGCATCGACGCCGAGATGGTCGTCATCGCCACCGGCTCGGGCGCGGCGGGAGCGGGCCTGGCCCTGGGGGCATCGCTGTGCGGGCGCGACGTGGCGGGCGGTGGGCGCGTCGGTGAGCCGGTCGGGCGAGGAGGTCGTGCGCCAGGTGCAGACCCTGGCCGCCGAGTGCGCGGAGCTGCTGGGCGTCGCCCCCCCGGCCGATCGGGGCCTGGAGCTGGCCGACGCCCGCGGGCCGGGGTTCGGCCTCCCGTCGGCCGACGGCGAGTCGGCGGCCCGGGTCGCCCTCCGCACCGAGGGCCTGGTCCTCGACCCGGTGTACACGGCCAAGGCCCTGGCCGTCCTCCTCCGCCTGCTCGACCCGGCGTCGACGCGGCCGGTCGTGTTCTGGCACACGGGCGGCCTCCTGGGCGCGGCCCACCACCTGGCGGGGGGCGACCGAGGAGTGACCGAGGCATGAGCGGAGGGGGCCCGGCGCGCGAGCTGGTCGAGTCCGGCTTCACGCTGGAGAACGCCGACGCGCCCCTCCTCCACGAGGGTCTCAACCTGGCCGACATCGCCCACGTCATCGACCTCCGGGGCCGCGGGTGGTGCCCGAGGACGCCGCCCGCCAGCTGCTCGACCTGCTGGTGGAGGTCCACGGCATGCCGGCCGAGGACTTCCCCTACGACCCGTCCTTCGGCGAGGCCTACAACTCCCGGGAGCGCTACTTCGTGTCCCGCCTGGGCGACGTGGCCGGGTGGCTGCACGCCGGCCGCCCCCGGCGGGAGGCCACCCGCCTGGCCCTGCGCCTCCTCCTGCGCCGGCAGCTGGTCGAACTGGTCGACGACGCCGCCGGGTTCGTCGACAGCGTGGTGGCCCAGGCCGCGGCCCACCTGTGCACGCTCATGCCCGACCAGACCTACCTCCAGCAGGCCCAGCCGTCGACGTTCGGCCACTACGTCCTGTCCTTCGCCTATCCGACGGTGCGGGACGCCACCCGCCTGGTCGACTGCATCGAGTGGGTCGAACACCTCGCCGGGCGGCGCCGGCTGCGTCAACGGCAGCCGGCTGTTGGAGGACCGGTCGGTGATCGCCGAGCTGCTCGGCTTCGGCGGCGTGATCGAGCACACCCGGGACGCCATGTGGCAGGTGGACGGCCTGATCAACATCCTGGCCACCATCGCCAGCATGCTGTCGAACCAGTCCAAGCTGGCCGAGGACCTCGAGATCTGGTCGAGCAGCGAGTTCGACTACGTCGACCTCGACGACGGCTTCACCCGGTCGAGCGTCCTGATGCCGAACAAGCGCAACCCCTACGCGCTGTCGATCGTGCGGGGGGCGTCGGGCATCCTCATCGGCCGGCTGTCGGGCTTCCTGGCCGTGGTCAAGAGCCCGTCGGCCCGCAGCGACAACCTCATCTTCGCCTACGGCGAGGTCCCCCGGGCGCTCGACCTGGCGTCCCGGACGACCCGGCTCATGAGCGGGGTGGTGCGCACCCTGCGGGTCAACACCCACCGCATGGCCGACGCCCTGACCGGCCGGGTTCACCCAGGCCACCGACCTGGCCGAGCACATCGTCCAGGTGTGCCGCATCGACTACCGCACCGCCTACGTCATCGTGGGGGCCACCGTGCGGGCGGCGGCCGCGGTCGGGCTGCGGGGCGTCGACATCACCGGCGAGATGCTCGACAACGCGTCCATCGAGCACCAGGGACGGCCGCTGGGACTGGCCGGCCACGACCTGTCGGCCGTGCTCGACCCGCTGCTCATCGTCTCCACCCGGTCGGCCACCGGGCGGGGCCGCGCCGGAAGCGGTCGGCGGGCATGGTGGCGACGTGCCGGGAGTCGGCGGCCGGTCTGCACGCCGAGGCCGACCGCTGGCGGGCGTCGTTCGACGCGGCCGAAGCGGCCCTGCTCAAGCTGGCCCGGGAGACATCGTGAGCGAGCCGGAGGCGAGCGGGCCGGAGGCGAGCGGGCCGGAGGCGAGCGGTGCGGTGGAGCTGCCGACCGAGGTGTCGGTCGTCAACCTCGGGCTGCCCTTGTTCGCCGATGCCATCCGCGACCAGGGCCGGCCCGTCACCCACGTCGACTGGCGTCCGCCGGCGGGCGGCGACCTGGAGCTGGTCGCCGCCCTGACCCGGCTGTACGGGCGCCACGGGGCGGCCGTCGACGACGCCAACGCCGAGGTCGTGCGCCGGCTCGACACCGGGGTGCCCATGCTGGTCGGCATCGCCCGGGCGGGCGACGTGGTGCCGGAGATGGGTGAGCGCACGATCCTCCACTGCGGGCCGGCCATCGCATGGGACGACATGTGCGACCCGCTGCGGCGGTCGGTGCGGGCGGCCGTGCGGGCCGAGGGGTGCGACCTGTCCGACAGCGCGGCCGAGGGCGGCGTCGACCTGGAGCCGGCCAACCACCACTCGACCGTGGTCCCCATGGCCACCGCCATCGGGCCGTCGGCGCCGGTGTTCGTGGTCGAGATGGCGGCCGGCGACGGCGGTACCCGGGCCTTCTCGCCCATCAACCAGGGCCCGGGCGACGTGGCCTGGTTCGGGCGGGACACGCCGGCCGCGGTCGACCGGCTGGTCTTCCTGCGGGACGTGGCCGGCCCCCTGCTGGCGTCGTGCCTGGCTGCGGCCGGGCCGGTGGACCTCATGGCCGTCGCCGGGCAGGGCCTGCAGATGGGCGACGACCTGCACATGCGCACCCAGGCCACCACAAACCTGTTGCTGCGGACGCTGGCTGCCGCAGCTGATGGGACTGGAGTCGGCCGCCCAGACCGAGCTGGGACGCTTCCTCGCCGGCAACCACCTCTTCTTCCTGAACCTGGCCATGGCCGGGGCCAAGGCGTTGACCCTGTGGGCGGAGCAGGTTCCCGGGGCGAGCGTGGTCACGACCATGGCCCGCAACGGGACGACCTACGGCGTGCGCCTGCCGGGCTCGGACGAGTGGTTCGTCACCGACTCACCCCCGGTCGGCGACGCCCTCTTCCACCCGGGGAAGGGGCCGGACGACGCCGCCCCCGACATCGGGGACTCGGCGGTGTTGGAGCTGATCGGGCTGGGGGGCTGCGCGGCTGCGGGGTCGCCGGCGGTGGCCGCCTTCGTGGGGGGGACGATGGCCGACGCGGTGGCGACCACCGAGAACATGGACCGGGTCTGCGTCGGCCGGAGCAGCCGGTTCAAGCTGCCCATCCTCGACTTTCGGGGGACCCCGGTGGGCGTCGACGTGCGCAAGGTGGTGGAGCTGGGCATCACGCCCAAGGTCACGACGGGCATCCTCCACGCCCACGAGGGTGGGCAGATCGGCGCCGGCGTGGCCCACGGGCCCATCGCCTGCTTCCGCCAGGCGCTGCTCGGCCTCGACCGCCGAATGGGGTGACTCTGGCGGCGCCGGTCGGCGTCGAGCTGGGCGAGGGCGCCCGGCGGGTGCTGGCGGTCGACGGGCGGGGGCGGGTCGTCGCCGTCTACCGGAAGGCCGCCTACCTCCGGCTGCCGGCGGGACTGGTTGCCCTGGTGGCCTCGGACGTGTGGCGGGGCCGCTCCACGTCCGCACCGCCTTGCGACCCGACCGGCTCGCCACCGGCGACCCCGTCGTCGTGGTGGGCGGGCGCGACCTCCGCATCGGGGCGGCCCACGTCGACCTCACGACCGCCGCCGGGTGGAGGGGCGCGCTGCCCGACCCCCCGGCACTGGCAGGGGCCGCTGCCCATGGCCTGGCGGGCGAGGTGCTGGCCGCCGCCCCGCCCCCGGCCCTGTCCGAAGCGAGGTACGGCGATCGGCTGGCCGTCGCCCTCCACCGCCTCGAGCACGACGACCTGGCGGGCGCGGCCTGGGCCGTGGGCGGGCTGGGCCCGGGGCTCACCCCGTCCGGCGACGACACCCTGGCCGGGATCCTGCTCGTGCGGCGGGCCCTCGAGGGGCCGGCAGCCGAGCCCCGCCTGGTGGACGTTGCCCTCGGCGTGCGGACGACCTCGGTGGCCCGGGAGATGCTGCGGTGGGCGGCACGGGGCCAGGCGGTGGAACCGGTCCACGACCTGCTGGCCGCCCTCGCGGCCCGGGACCGGCGCCGGGCCGACGCCTCCCTGGCCGCCCTCCTCCGCCTGGGCCACACGTCCGGCGCCGACCTGGCCTACGGCCTGAGCCTGGGCCTGGGTTTCGACCTGGTGACGAAAGTCGGGACCCCGACCCCGAAACATGTCACCAGTTCGGAGGGGGTCGGCCGGGTTTCACTCTCCTGACCGGATTGTTGCACGGGGGCCAGATGGCCGGGCCGCCATTGCACAGCCGTGCAATGCTGGTGCAAACGTCTCGGCCATGCTCCCCGGCTAGACGTCCGAGCGTGGAGGCAGCCGTGCCGAAGACCACCGCCTGTCGAGCCCGGGTTGCGTGTCACTGCCGCTTCTCCCGGGAAGCCCCCCTCCACCACGACCTCCTGGCCCGGGTCGATGCCGACGTGGCCGCCGCCCTCGACCTGTTCGAGCTGGCCACCACGTGGGACGAGCTCGACTACAGCGAGCAGGCGCTCGTCCCTCCCGCTGACTGGCTCGACTTCGCCGCCGAGCACCACTGGCACGACCCCGAGCTGGCCGAGCGCCTCTTCTCGGTGGCGGTCGACGTCGCCTTCCGCCGGGGCGCTCCCGCCGCCACCCGCCTCCTCCGCGTGGTGGCCCAGTCCGGCTGACCGATCGATCCGCGCCATGTCACCGCCCGGGGGGTGAGTGCGCGGACTGTTCGGCGTCAGGCGTCAGGCGTCGTCGCGGCCGATACAGACGAAGGCGGCGGTGGCGGCCCGGTCCCGGCCCTCGGCCGCGTGGGCCAGCGCCTCCGCCGGGCGCTCCCCGGCCCGCAGCCGGTGGTGGAGGGCGACCATCACCTCGGTGGTGGCGGCGTCGGGCACCGGCATGAGCGGCGCGATCACCGCCCGCACGCCCAGGGCCAGCAGGGCGGCGGCCGTACCCAGCAGCTCATCCCCGTCGTGGACGGCGGCCACCGCCGCCTCGCACGCCGACAGGACCACCACCGCCGGTGCCCGGCGGAGGCGTTCGAGGTCGTAGACGGTGAGGGGACCGTCGGCCAGCAGGACCGACGAGAACAGGGGGCTGTCGGCCCGGAAGCTCCCGTGGGCGGCCAGATGGACCAGGTCGGACCGTTCCATGGCCGCCAGGACGGCGGCCGCGGTGGCCGAGGCCCCGGCCAGCATGGTCGCGTCGGGGTAGAGCTCAGCGAGCTGCCGCAGTTCGGCATCGGCCCCCGGGAGCTGGGGCCCGGCCACCAGCGCCACCCGTCCCACCCGTCCGCCCGGGGGCGAGGGCGAGGCCGACGGCGATGGCGATGGCGGCGCCGGCGCCGTAGTGGTGCCGCCCAGCCACAGGGCAGTGCTGGGGGCGATCGTGGTCGAGCGCCCGGCCAGGGTGGGCAGGGTCGTCCACGGCAGTCCGTGGAGCGCCCCGGTGGGCACCACGACCAGCGGAACGCCCGACGGGAGCCGCAGCCGGCCCAGCAGCAGACCGTCGAGCCGGGCCGCGGTCGTCTCGACGCCGGACTCGGCCGCCGCTCGGGACCGCGGCCACAGCAGCCGGCGCAGGGCAAAGAGCAGGTAGCGCCGCTCGCGGTCGACGTCGGCCACCGGGCCCAACCGGTACAGCAGGGTTCGCCGCCGTGTCACCACGACCGCGTGCAGCGTCCCCTCCAGGGCCACGTACTCCACCAGCACCCGGTCCCCCAGGGCCTCCCGCACCGAGGCCACGTCGACCCGGCCGGTGTCAGCCGCCTCCACCCACTCGTCCCGGCCCCGCCCGTCGGCGGTGCGGCGGGTGCGGTTGCGCACCGACTTCTCGACCGCCGCGGCCCGGGCCCGAAGGTCGGCCGACGACGATCCCTGGATGGCCGCCTCCCGGGCCTCGGTCCGGATCCGGCGCAGCTCGGCCAACTCCGTGGCCAGGCGCTCGTCGTCGGGCGGACGCACCGCGGGACGGCGGAGGGCGCCGGCCCGCCCCCGTTCCGCCCACCGCAACACCTGCGCCGGCCGGCCGTCCTCCAGGGCCAGGCGGACGCCGAGGCGGGCCAGGTCGATGCCGTGACCGGAGGCGTGGGCCCGCAGCTCGGTCGCGCCCAGGGTGGCCCGGTACTCGTCCACCACCGAGATGCCGCGGGCGAGGGCCCGTCTGGCGCCTGGCCGGTCGCCCTCCGCCAGCCGGAGGAGAGCGGTGGCGTGCCAGGCCCGGGCCCGGAGGTCGGCCGTGCCCCGGCGGCGGGCCTCGGCCGCCTGGGCCAGCTCGGCCCGGGCCACCGCCGGCTGGCCGAGGGCGAGGGCGACCCGTCCGACGAAGGTGCGCACGTGCAGCGCCTCCACCGGCCATCCCTGGGACTCGCAGCTCGAGCCGCGATCTCCCTCGTCCGGGCCAGCAGCGCTGCCGGCGGCACCACCCGCTCCTGGAGGGCCACCATCTCGGCCTGGACCTCCACGTAGCGGGCCTGGGCGGCGAGGGACGGAGCGGCCTGCGCCTCCCGGGCGGCCCGGCCGGCCTCGATGGCGGCCGCGTCGTAGGCGCCGCCCGCCAGGAGGGCTCGGGCCAGGAGCATCCGGGCCTCGACCAGGTGCAACAGGTCGCCGAGGGGCTCCAGCGCCGCCACCGCAGACGCGGCCGCGGTGCGCGCCTCGGCCACCAACCCGGCCACCATCAGCGCCTCGCTGCGGTCGGCGTCGAGGACCGCCACCATCCGGCCCGGGTTGTGCAGCGCCTCGTACGACCGCTGGGCCCGGTCGAAGGCGGCCAGCGACTCGGGCAGGCTCCCCCGCCGGCAGTAGGCCACGCCGGTGTTGTGGGCCGAGATCGCTACCAGCACGGGCAGGTCGCGCTCCACCGCGATCCGCTCGGCCCGGGCGAAGTCTTCCAACGACCGCTCCAAGTCGCCCTGCCAGCTGTGGACCACGCCCCGGCAGACGAGGGCCCGGGCGATGGAGCACACGTCGCCCACCTCCTCCAACCAGCCCAGGGCCCGCAGGTAGGCGGCCAGGCCCCGCTCGAGGTGACCGGTACGCACGGCCACGACCCCCCGCAACAGCTCCACCGCCCCCCGGACCGAGGGCGGCGCCGCCACCGACGCCTGGTCGATCTCCCGGTCGGCCCCGTCGGTGTCGCCGATGGTGAGCAGCGAGATGGCCATGCTCGCCCGGGCCAGCGCCTCCCGGTCGGCGAAGCCCCCATCGACGCTCACGGCGACCGCCCGGGCGAAGGCGGCCACCGCCTCCGGGACCTGGTCGAGCTCGTGATAGGCGAGGCCGATCACCCGGTGGGCGGAGGCGGCCACCTGCGGGTCGTGGGTAGAACGCAGCAGAGAGGTGGCCCGGGCCAGGACCCGGGGCGGGTCGCGATGGCGGCGCTCGGCCAGGTCATCGAGCTCCTGGAGCACCTCCGACGGCCGCACGCGCCGAGATGCTAGAGAAACCCGTCGTGCGCCGACCGGCAATTGGCCTGCGCCCATCCGGGAGCGGTCCCGTGGTCGGCCGGGCGAACCCTCCTACGATGGCGCCGTGCCGACACCCCCGGACCTCGCCGTGGCCGACCTGGTGTGGGCCGCGAGGGCCGGCGACGCCGCCGCCTGGGACGCCCTCGTCGACCGCTTCGGGAGCCGGGTGCGGGCCGTCGCCCGGGCCTACCGCCTGGGCAAGGCCGACGCCGACGACGTCTTCCAGGTCACCTGGCTGCGGCTGGTGGCCAACCTCGACAGCATCCGCGACCCCGAGCGGGTGGGAGCGTGGCTGGTGACCACCGCGTCCCACGAGTGCCTCCGTCTCCTGCGGCGCGCCGGTCGGCTCGTCCCCGGCGAGAACGACTGGGACGAGACCCTCGTCGACGACGGTGACGACGTCGACACCGCCGTCCTCACCACCGAGCGCGACCAGGGCCTGTGGGCAGCCATGGGCATGCTGTCCGCCGCCTGCCAACGGCTGCTCCGCCTCCTCGCCGCCGACCCCGCCCCCAGTTACCTGGAGGTCTCCGCGGTCCTCCACATGCCGGTCGGCAGCATCGGGCCGACCCGGCGCCGGTGCCTCACCCACCTCCGGGCACATTTGGCGCGTATCACCGGGGGTTCCGAGGGTTCTACTCGGTAAGGGGGCCGACCATGACCGATATGAACGACCACGACGACCAGCCCGACGGCGCCGACGACCACGACGACGTCCACGACGACGCCCTCCTGGCCGAGCTGCGGGGGGTCGTCGCCCGGGTCGACCCGGTGCCGCCGGACATGGTGGCCGCCGCCCGGGCCGGGTTCATCTGGCGCACCATCGACGCCGAACTGGCCCACCTCACCGACCGACTCGGTGCTCGACGCCGACCGCATGGCGAGCGTCCGGGGCGTCGGCCCCATCACACCCGAGCTGCTTGTCTTCGAGGCCCACGGCCTCACGGTGGAGGTCGAGGCCTCGGCCGGCCCCGACGGGCTGCGCCTGCTCGGACAGCTGGTACCGGCCCAGCCCGGCCTGGTCGAGGTCCGCCACGCGGGCGGCACGACCACGGTCGAGGTCGACGACCTGGGCCGCTTCGCCGCCGACGGGCTGGTGCCCGGCCCGGTGAGCCTGCGCTGCCGCACCGCGGCCGGCGGTCTCGACGTCGGCACCGACTGGTTCCTCGCCTAGACCGAAATCGACGTATCAACCGCCTTCCTGCCGGCTCTGAGTAGACGAGCGAGACGGAGGGGCGAGCGATGGACCGGACCGGATACGACGACACCTGCTACCTGCTGCTGACCGGCGGCCGGGGAGCGCCCCAGACGCTCGTGTTCCAGACCGAGGACCAGGCCCGGGCCGAGTTCCACCGCATCAGCCGGGCCGGGCGCGTGCGGACCCAGTGGATGGAGCTCTCGGCGGTGGCCGGCGGCGGCCGCCTCCAGCGGCTGGCCTCCTACGCCCGACCCTCGTAGATCCCCCGGCGGGACCCGTAGCGAGCAGGGCGTCGTCGAGGTCGACGGCGCCCTGCCCGCTCATCCGGACTAGCCTCCGACGCCCGATGGCCGAACGGATCGTGACGCCCGAGATCAGGACCCTCTTCTGGGGCGTGGGCTGCGCCTTCTCCGGGATCGCGGGCCTGGTGCTGTTCCTGTTCCCCGAGCGGACCACCACCCTTTTCGCCTGGACCGTCGAGCGCGGCGACACCGCCGCCTTCCTCGGCGCCTGCTTCCTCGGGATCAGCCTCCTGTCGTTCCTCTGCTATGGCGTTTCCGAGTGGGGTGCGGTGCGGTTCTGCTTCGTCGGCACCCTGGCCTTCGTCACCACCATGACGCTGGCCACCCTCCTCCACCTCGACAAGTTCCACTTCGGCAGCGACGAGCCCATCGCCCTCCTGGCGGCCTTCGGATGGACGCTGGTGTACCTGGCCGCGCCGGTGGCCGGCGGGCTGCTCCTGGCCCGGCAGCTGCGGGAGCCGGGCTCGGACCGGGCCGGGACGACGCCCATCCTCCCTGGCCTCCGCTACCTGTACCTGGCCCAGGGCGGGCTGTTCCTGCTCCTGGGGGCAGTGCTGTTCCTGGCCCCTGGCCGGGCCGAGAGCGCTGTGGCCGTGGCCCCTGACCCAACTGACGGCCAGGGCCGTGGCCGCCTTCCTGATCGGCTTCGGGATCATGCTGGTCGGTATCGCCCGGGAGAACGCGGCCGAGATCCTGGAGCCGCCCGGCGCCGCCTGCTGGTGGTTGGCGGTGCTCGCGGGGATGGCCGTCACCCGCTTCGAAGGCTCGGTCGAGCTGGGCTCGGTCACCGGCCTGCTCTGGTGCGTGGTGGCCGTGAGCTTGCTCGTCGGGGGGGTGGCCGGCGAGCTGGCCGCCCGCCGCCTGCGGGCCGCGACCGGCCCGCCATCGGACCGCCCTCCCCGTCCTCCCCGGCCCCGCCGCCCGATCGAGGGCTAGGTCGGGGGCTTAGCCCGGCTCCGGCTTGGTGCGCCCGAGGTCGAGGCCGTGCTCCTCCAGGAACTCCTGGATGGCAACCCGCTCGCCCCGGCTGAGGCGGCGCTGCGCTCCCTGGGGCGGGAGGGGCGGGATCGGGTAGCCGAGCATGTGGGCCATGCCCACGATCACCCGGTCGTAGCGGCCCAGGTCAGCGGCCCACTCCTCGGCCTTGTTGTCCCAGTAGTGGCTGCGGGTGGTCAGGTAGCTGTCGAGCTCGCCCTGGATGGTGCGAGCCTGTCCCGCCAGCAGGCCCAGGTGGGCCGCCAGCTGGTCCTCCCCGCTCAGCTCTCCTCCGCCGCCTCCTCGGCGACCGCGACGTCGGCCAGCTCGCCGCTGCCGAGGGGGTCGCGCCCGGTGAGGGCCAACAGCTCCGTCTGCCGGTCGGCCCCCGGCGGCACCTTGACCGCGGGGCCGAACGCTCCCGCCGCCCGCCAGTCCTCCGCCTGGGGCACCAGGTAGCCGAGGGCAAAGTCGACCAGCTCGGGGTCGAGGTGCTCGTCGGCCCCCGTGGCCCGGGCCAGGTCCCAGGTGTGGATCACGTGATCGGTCGTGACCTGGGCCAGGTAGTCCTCGCCGGTGATGTCGCCGAAGGACACGTGCACCACCCGCAGGGGGACGTCGTCGTCCTGACAGGCGGCCAGGGCGGCCACGGCCACGTCGGTCCACGACGACCACGGGTCGCTGCCCAGCTGGTCGCCCTCGAAGCGGTCGCCGACCTCGGCGATGGTGAGGCCCTCCAGCAGCGGGGGCACCCACTGGTTCTCGTTGAGGACGTGGTTGACGAGCGCCCGCACGTCCCACTCGGACGCGGGCGTGGGCGACGACCACTGGTCGTCGGACACTGTCCGCACCCGGGCGCCGAATTCCTCGACCGCCCGCCGGTACAACCCGATCACGTCGGCCATGGCGACCACCTCCGCCTATGTGATTACCACCTCGGTGTCGTCCAGCGCACGAATGGTGTTGGAGACGTAGCAGACCCGGGACGCGTGCTCGGCCAGCTTCTCCAACTCCTCCCGAGGGTGGCTGGAGCTGACCTCGACCCGGATGTGGACGAACTTGGGGCCGTCGTAGGTGCCGACGACCCGGACCGCGATGTCGGGCAGCTCGATCTGGCGCTTGCGGGCGACGTGGTAGAGGGCGAGCGTGAAACAGGACGCCAGGGACGCCAGGAACAGCTCCGTGGGCTGGGGCCGGTGTCGTCGCCGCCAGACTTGACCGGCTCGTCGGCCCGGATCTCGAAGTCCCGAGCCTTGACCCGGCAGCGGTACCCGCCGTCCCAGGTGGCGTCGACCGCCAGCTCAGCCGTGGTGATGACCCTCGTGGTCGTGGCCGTCGTGGTCGTGGTGATGGTCGTGGTCGTGGCCGGCGGGGCGCATCGCCAGCGACAGGGCCCGGTGGTCGACCTCGGCCGGGCTGACCAGCCCGGACGCAGCCAGCACCGACTCCAGCGCCACCAGCCAGCACTGGTAGTAGCTCCACGGCCCGTCCCACCCCGCGATGGTGGCGATCAGCTCCTGGCGGAAATCCTCCCAGGCGAACGCCCCGCCCTCGTAGAGGGCCAGGGCCAGCCCGAAGGCCCGGCTCTCCCACGGCTCGGAAAACACCAGTTCCCCGTTGCTCCGGGGCGGCGACGCCGGCCCGTAGACGTCGAGGACGCCGACGGTGGCCGTCACGACGCCGGGGCCGATGAATGTGACGGGACCTGGGCCACCCCGACCATGGCGTCGCGGGTCACCAGCCCGGCCAGCTCCTCCTCCGACAGGTCGTCGGTGCCGGCGGGCCGCTCGGGCAGCACCATGTAGCGCACCTCCGACGAGCTGTCCCAGACCTGGATCTCGACGTCGTCGCCGACGTCCAGACCCATCTCGGCCAGCAGGGCCCGGGGCTCGCGCACCATCCGCGACCGGTAGGCGGGGTCCTTGTACCAGGCCGGCGGCAGTCCCAGCACCGGCCACGGGTAGCAGGAGCACAGGGTGCACACGACCACGTGGTGGGTGCCCGCCGTCTGCTCCAGGACCACGATGTGCTCGCCCTGGGGGCCCTTGAACCCAAGTTCGGCGATCGTTCCGGTTCCGTCGGCCAGCAGGCGGGCCTTGTACTCCGGGTCGACCCACGCGTGGGCCACCACCGTGGCCCCGTTCATGGGGCCGACGTTCTCCTCGTAGTTCTTGATGAAGCCGTCCATCACCTTGGGGTCGACCAGGCCCCGCTCGACCAGGATCGACTCGAGCGCCTCGGTGCGCAGGGCGATGGGCAGGCGCTCGGCGTCGGTCTCGCTCACGCTCACGAGGCACGCTCCAGATAGGACTCGTACAGGTCGACGGTGAGGGTGAACGACTCGGCGTCGGCGCCCCACAGCTCGGCGGACTCGAACGCCACCGCGTACACGTGCTGGGCGTTCTCCCCCAGGAAGTGGGCGTTGGTCTCGGGCAGGACCATCGCCGGCTGTACCAGCCGGACCTCGCCGGTGCGCCCCCGCACGTACCGGGGCAGGCGGGTGTGGCCGGTGGGGTGGACGTCCTTGGCCCGCACTCGGTCGCCTACCGCGAACGCAGGCGGGCTGTCGACCTGGCGGATCGACCCCGCCGCCGTCGGCTTGTAGTCGGGCTTGTTGGCCTCGGGCACCGGCGGCTCCTCGACGTCCTCGCCCCGGAGCTTGCGGGCCCGGGCGTCGACCGCCCCGGGGGCGATGATCGAGCTGTCGGTGAGCAGGTTCTCCGCCATCTTCAGCCACCGGCCGTAGTACCCGAAGGCCAGGTAGTCGATGGGGTGCTGGCGGTTGAGGGCGTGGCGGAACGAGTCGAGGTTCGTCCCCGACACCCGCATCGACAGCAGGGCCATGGCGAACGCCCGCCGCTCCCACTCCTCGTGGAACGGCGGATCGTCGGGTGGGGTCAGCGCCACCGACCCGAAGCCCTGCAGGCCGCCCATGTCGGCGACGGTGTCCACGTGACCTCCTCGTCCTCAGTCAGGCTCGTCCTCAGTCAGGTCAGGAAGGGCGGAGCGCCGCGCCCGGCCGGCGGAACCGGGCGCGGCAACTCCAGGCTGGTGCGCTCGGCTCAGACGGTCCAGGTGTTGATCTGGAAGGCGCCCGCCCGCCACGCGGTCAGGGCGGAGTCGAGCACGTCGAGGGGGTGGAAGGGGGTAACCCCGTCGATGAGGTCGTCCTCCCGGAATCCGTAGAGGGCGCCCATGGCGAAGCGGCAGGCGTAGACCTTGGCCCCTTCCCGCAGGAGCGTCTTGATCTGGTTGTTGATGGCCATGTGGCCGGGGAAGGCCTCCTGGCCCACCGCCGGGAAGCCGCGGGTGCCGGACGCCAGCAGCACGCCGGGCCCGTACAGCACGATGCTCACGTCGAAGCCCTTGCGTACCAGACGGGTCGACGTCAGCAGGTTCACCAGGGCGACCGATCCCTCGTAGGGGACGGTGTGGATGAAGACGAAGGCCTTCTCGCCGGCGTTGGCCTTGATGTCCTCGAACAGCTTCTCCTCGGTGTTGAACAGGACCTCGCCGTCTGCGGGCGCTCGTTGTTGACGGTCTTGGGCATCTACTCTCCTCAGCTCTCGGGGTTCTCGGGATCCTTTGCTCTGGACATCGGTGCCACGGGCCCGACCGCCGGCGTCCCTCTCCCGGCCGGCTGGGTCCAGGTCTGGCGGTGGCTGCCCGGCATGCGCTGGATCGTCATCCGCCGCAACTTCCAGGGCAGCCGCCGGTAGGTGGGCGCGAACACCCCCAGCCAGAACTGCTCGCGCAGACCCTTGGGCGGTGATGGCGGCTGCCGCCCGTAGCGGACCGCCATCTGCCGCTGGGCGTCGACCATGAGGTAATGCTCGGAGTTCTCCCGCAGCCAGTGGGCAAAACCGGCCACGTCACTTCCTCTCCGCCAGGCCGGCCAGGGCGTTTTGGGCGGCCACCGAGATGGGCTCGTTGAGGGCGCCGATCGGGGGCGAGTAGACGTTCTCCATGGTGGCCAGGTCGCGCAGGGTGATCCCCGTCTTGACCGCCATCCCCAGGAAGTCGGCCCGCTCCTTGATCCCCTCCCCGCCCACCATCTGGGCGCCGATGAGCCGGAGGCTGCCCGGCTCGGCCAGCAGCTTGACCCGCACCTTCTTGACCCCCGGGTAGTAGCGGGCCCGGGAGATCCCGTTGGCCACGCCCACCACGTGGGGGATGCCGAGGGCGGTGGCCAGGGTCTCGCCGAAGGCGACGCCGCCGATCATCCACTTGCCGGCCACCATCCCCCAGGGGACGTACACCGGCTGGTACGCCCGCTTCCCGCCGGCCGCGTTGGTGCCCGCCACCTTGCCCTGAGCGTAGGCGTGGCTGCCGGAGAGGCCCTGGATCGGTGTGTTGGCAACGCCGTGGGGCAGCTCGGCGCAGTCGCCGGCGGCGTAGACGTCGGGGTGCGACGTGGCCATGCGCTCGTCGACCACGATCCCGCCGGTGGAACCGATCTTGATGCCGGCGGACGCAGCCAGGCGGGCGTTGGGCTGCTTCTTGGTGCAGACGACGACCAGGTCGGCGGGCAGGTCGCCGGCGTCGGTGCGCACCGCCTTGACCTGGCCTTTCTCGTCGCCCACGAAGGCCCGGGCGGGCGTGTTCCAGTACATCTTCACGCCCATCTCGGCCCACGACTCCTCGACCGGGGCGGCGATGTCGGGGTCGGCCGCCTCGGCCAGGGCCCACGGCGCCTTGTCGACCAGGTGGGTCTCGATGCCCCGGTGGGCGAGGGCCGTCACCATCTCCAGGCCGAGGGGCGACGCCTCCACGACCACCGCCACCTTGACCGTGTCGAGGACCTTGTCCCACTCCATGGCCCGGCGGATGTTCTTGACGTAGTAGAGCCCGCCCAGGTCGGTGCCGGGGATGCCGGGGTCGGCGTAGTCGAAGCCGGTGCCCAGGATGAGCCGGTCGTAGCCCAGCTCACGACTCACGCCCTCCGGCTCCTCGACGGTGACGTTCTTCCGGTTGACGTCGAGGCCGGTCACCCTCGAGTCGTAGTGGATGTCGATGCCGTTCTCCCTGTAGGCCTCCTTGGTGGCGAGGAACAGGCGCTCGAAATCGGGGATCTCCTTGCCGTGGACATAGGGGATGCCGCACGGGCTGTAGGCGGCGTCCTCGTACTCGGTGAATACCGTGACCTCGGCGTCGCGGTCGGTAGCCTTGGCCGCGCCGGCGGCTCCGATGCCGGCGGCGCCTCCCCCAACAACGACGATCCTCTGAGCCACGTCCTCCACCTCGGGACATCGACGGGTTGGCCGAGGGCGTTTACTATACTGGACGTGCGTTTCCCACGCTGTCAAGGAGTGGCAGATTGACGGATCTCAGCGAGCCCATCACGGCGGATGAACACGAGGCCCTGCCCCCTCCGCAATCTGGCGTGGATCGCATCGTGGGAGCCATCGGCCCCGGCTGCGCGAGCTACGGCTGCAACGGGGGCTGTCGTTGCAACAGCTGGCCGAGCGGGCCGGAGTGTCGGCCGCCGCCATCCACAAGATCGAGCGCAGCGGCATGGTGCCCACCATCACCACCCTGCTCAAGCTGGCCGATGCCTTCGACCGCCCGGTGGGCTGGTTCGTCGACGAGGACGCGCCCGACCGCGGGGCCGGTGGCCTTCACCCCCGCCGGCGGCCGGCCGGCCGCCTACAGCCCGCAGCCGGGGGTCGAGCTAGCCACCATCTCGGGGTCCTACGCCCGGTTCCTGCTCGACGGGTCGGTCGCCACGATCGAGCCCGGCGCCGGCAGCGGGCCGGGCGAGGGCGAGCGCCAAGGCGAAGAGCTGGTCTTCGTGCTGGAGGGCACGTTGGCCTTCGACGTCGACGGCCAGTCGTACCGGCTGGAGCCGGGCGACGCGTTGCACCTTCGGACGGACCGTCCCCATCGGTGGGAGAACCGCGGCGCGGTGCCGGCCCGGGCCCTGTGGGTGTCGGTGCGGCCGCTGTAGCTGGGGCCCCGGCCGGTCCGGTCACCACGACGGCCCGCCTGGCACATTCCGCCCACCACGAACGGCGGGGGGAATTCGATGGGGCAGTTGGGGCGGACGACACTTCTGCTGGTCACGTGCACGTGCTGTCTCCTGAACGGCCTGGTCGAGCCGGCCGTGGCCCTGCCCGACGCCACCGGCTACGGGTACCGCTACGTATCGCTCGACAACGCCAAGCCGGCGGGCGCGCTGTTCGTCGACTACTTCGGGATCAATACCAGTCGCAACGTGTACGGGAACGCGTTCTCGTGTGACGTGACCTGCGATTCGACCATCGTCGTCTACCGCAACGGCGTGACCACGGTCCTCAACAAGGGGATCGGCTACGCCGTCAACGAGCTCGGCGTCGGCGGCGGAAGTGTCGTGACCGATCCCGACAACTTCGTCGAGCAGGCGGCCCTGTTCGACCGCACCAACGTGCAGCTGATCCCCCGTCGCCCGAACGAGGCCACCAGCCACGTGGTCAAGGTCTCGGACACCGGGATCGCGTTGGTGGAGTCGGTGGATGCCACGACGTTCGCATCCACGTTCTCGACCTTCTCCGGGGGCCGGTCGACAGTCGTGAACCTGGGGTCAGGGCAGGGCGCATTCCTCGACATCAACAACGCCGGCGTGATCGGGGGAACCCTCTTCGGCGGTGCGAACGGCGCCCGAGCCTTCCGGTACCGCCCACCGGGCCCGGCGCAGAAGCTCAGCCCCCTGCCTACGGAACCAGAATCCCAGGGGCACGCCATCAACAGCCAGGGCGACGTCCTCGGCTACTCCTACGTCCCGGGTGGCATCGAGCGCATCGGGCGCTGGCGCGACGGGACGTTCGTCACGTCCTTCGTCGAGGGAACGCCGGTGTTCCCCACGATCAGCAACCGTCTCCTCTGGAACGAGGCCGGCCTGATCGCCATCACCCAGACCAACGACGACCGGAGCTACATCGTCCCCCGCCCCGGCGTGCGGCTGAACCTGGCCAATCTCACCACCGGCTTGCCCGCCTGGACGCTCATCGCCGACATGAACAGCCTTGGAGACCTGGTCGGCCTGGGGGGAGCGTCGTCCGGACTCGGCGATCACGTGTTCCTTCTGGAACGCACCGGCGTCCGCCGGTAACGACCGGCTACGTATCGACGCCGAGGAGGCGGGCCCGGGTGACGGCCTTGGCTCCCCGCATGAGGCCGAGGATGGCGACGGCCCACGCCGACTGCGCCCAGCCACAACCCGCTGTTGCCGGCGCCCAGGAGGGATCCCGTCGACTGGCCGTAGGAGAGGACGATCAGGGGCAGCGTCACCAGGCCCGACGCCTGTTGGGCGGCGGCCGCGCTCTTCACCCGGGCCGACAGCCGCAGCACCACCGACAGGGTGATGGCCAGGAACGGCGGGACCACCCACAGCATCAGCACCCACCACGCCCGGGTGGGGAAGAACCACCCGCCCACGTTGGGCCCGACGATGAGGTTGACGGCGAGTGAGTACATCCCGAAGCCGACGAGGGTGGTCAGGTACCCGGGCACCAGGCTGGCCACGAGCTTGCCCAGGTAGATCTCCCGCTCCGACGCCGGCGAGTGGGCCAGGAACTCACCCGTCCCCTTCTCCTTCTCCCCCACCACCGTGTTGGCCCCGATGGCGGTCGAGATGGTCATGGGGACGATCACGGCCAGGGGGGCGAACAGGTACACGGCCAGGGCGTAGGTGGTCCGGTCGGCCGCCGACGCGCCCCGGACCGCGGCCTGCGCCTTCTGGGGCAGGAGGTCGAGGGCGGCCGACACCTTGGACACGGTCTCGATGTCGCCCAGGTTGGTGATCGTCAGCAGCAGGATCACCGGGATGACCACGAAGAACAGGGCGGCCAGGACCAGCATCGGGGCCCAGAAGTCGGGGCTCTGGGCCAGCTGGCGGAGGTCGTTGCGGGCGACGGCCCACATCCGGGCCCGGTTCACCGGGCCGGGTTTGCGCGACTCGGGTCGTTTCGCGAGAGTCGCTCACCGTGGCGCACCCGCAGGTAGAGCTCCTCCAGCGAGGGCTCGTGGGGGCTGACCTTGGTCAGGCGGACGCCGACCGCGGCCAGGGAGGCGACCAGGCCCGGCACCCGGGCCAGGTCGTCGACCTGGACCTCGGCCTCGCCGGCCCGGCCGGTGCGGGCGTAGCCGACCACGCCCGGCATGAGCTGGCAGGCGGTCGAGGCTGGCGCCGGCCTCGGCCCCGAACACGACCATCGGGTGGGGCCAGAACCGGCGCATGAGGTCCTCGGGGGGACCGGCCATCACCGCCGTGCCGTCCTCCATCATCACGACCTCGTCGGCCAGGCCCTCGGCCTCGAGCAGGAGGTGGGTGCACATCACGACGGTCTTGCCGCCGGCGGCCATCCCGTCCACCAGCGCGAGCACGGCGTGGGACGACTCGGGGTCGAGGCCCGACGTGGGCTCGTCGAGGAGGAGGAGGTCGGGGTCGTGGAGGACGGCCCGGGCCAGCGCCAGGCGGGTCTTCATGCCGGTCGAGTAGCCGCCGACCCGGAGGTCGAGGGCGTGGTGGATGCCGAAGCGGTCGGCGGCGTCGCTCACCGAGCGCGTCCCGGCCCAGGCCGAACAGCTCGGCCGCGTAGCGGAGGTTGTCGCGCCCGGTCAGGCGGTCGTAGAGGGCGGGCTTGGCCGCCACCACGCCGCACCGCCGGCGGACCTGCTCGCCGTCGGGCCCGGCCGGGTCGAGGCCGAAGACCCGGGCGGTGCCGGCCTCGGTGGTGAGGGCGCCGGTGATGACCCGCAGGGCGGTCGTCTTGCCCGCCCCGTTGGGACCGACGAGGACGGTGACCGACCCCGCCGGCACCGACAGGGTGAGGTCGGCCAGCCCGGTGGCGGGCCCGAACGTCCGCCGCACGCCGACCAGCTCCACGACCGCGCCCGGCCGGCCGGCCGCCGGCAGGCGCGCGTCGTCACGGACAGGGGTACGGGTCTGCACTCCCCGACACCTTCGACCGCCGCCGCCGCCCAACCTTGAACTGGTGACGATCGGGGCGGTCCTGGCACCCGCGAATGTCACCGGTTAGCGAAGGCCCGTGGTCCGAACCGGTGACACTTCGCCCGGCCCTGACCGGGTGACAGTGTCGGACCAGTTCGAGACCGTCTGGCGTCACGGTCCGGCAGCGGGCCGCGTCAGGCGGCCGTGGGTGGCGAAGCGGGAGCGCATGTCGCGGGGCAGGGAGGCGGCCATCGCGTGCAGGGCGTCCCGGGCCTGGCGCTCGGGCGCGACCTCGGCCAGGAGCAGCGCCGATCCCGTCGGCGCGGCGACCGCCGCCGCCTCCTCCCGGTGTCCCAGCCGGGCCAGGGCCAGGGCCTGGTACTTGGCCGATCCCCGCTGCCGGGCCAGGTCCAGCAACAGCTCGGCCCGGGCCGGCTCCAGCCGGCTGGCCACCTCGATCAGCCGCAGCTCGGCCCGCCAGCGGAAGGGCAGCCACACCCGGATGAGCGGCTCCGCCTCCGCCACCAGCGCCGCCGCCGCCCCCTCGTCCCCGTCCAGCAGCCGGCACTCGGCCGCCGCCAGCAGGGCGTGCAGCTCCTGTTCCGTCTGCAACGACCCCGCCGCCACCTCCCGCGACTGCTCGATCGCCTCCCGGGCCAGGTCCTCCGCCCGGCCCACGTCGCCCAGCTCCCGCCACACCCACGACAGCGTGGTCGACGTCCGGGCCCGGTAGAAGTGCACGTCGTAGCGGTTGAGCAGGCCCCGCTTGCGCTCCAGCACCCGCAGCGCGCCCACCAGGTCGCCCAGGTTGGCCCGGGCCAGGCCGGCGAAGAACAGCGTCCGCAGCAGGGCCCGGAACGACCCCGTCTCCTCGCACGTGGCCATGGCCCGGGCCAGCACGTCCCGGGCCTCGGCGAAGCGGTCGCCGTGCTCCAGCAGCGCCCCCAGGCACGACAGGGCCGACGCCACCGTGGCCGGCTCCGACTCCCCGTCGGCCATGGCCTGCTCGTAGGCGGCCGACGCCCCCGCCATGTCGCCCGCCCAGTGCCGGACCCGTCCCACCAGCACCAACGCGCTCGGCCTGGGCCCGGGGGCGGCCGCCGCGGCCTCGGCCAGGGCCGTCGCCTGCACCGCGAAGTCCGCCGCCCGGTCGACGTCGCGCCCGTAGTAGGCGGTCCACCCCAGCCGCTCCAGGGCCATCGCCTCCAGCCCGCTGTCGCCCAGGGCCCGGGCGATGGCCAGCGCCCGCTGGTGGTCGTCCCGGGCCCCGGCGTAGTCGGCCAGCTCCTCCCGCACCTGGCCCCGGCGCAGCGACACCCGGCCCACGGCCGCGTCGTCCCCCGCGGCCGCCGGCCGCCGCCACGGCCCGCCCGAACAGCCGCTCCGCGTCGCGGTTGGCGAAGCGGCGGCGGGCGTCGGCGGCGGCCACCGTCCACGCCGTCGCACGCCCGCTGCCAGTCCCCCGCCGCCTCCCGGTGGACCGCCACCAGCTCGGGACGGTCGGCCACCAGCTCCGCGATCCGCCGGTGGCGGCTGGCCCGCACCGCCGGCGGCGTCGTCTCGTAGAGGACCTCCTGGATCACGCTGTTGGCGAAGGCCAGGTCGTCGCCCTTGGTCGTCAACAGCCCCGCCTCCAACGCCCGCTGGGCCAGGCGGGCGGCCGCCTCCGGCGCCGACGTCCTGCACCCGGGCCACCAGGTCGAGGTCGAACGACGCCCCCGCCACCACCGCCCACCCGGAGGAACTCCTCCACGTCGCCACCCGCCCGCCGCACCCGCTCGGTGACGACATCCCGCAGCGACCGGCTGACCTCCAGGGCGTCGGCCGCCCGGTCGGAGTCGGCCGCCAGGCGGAACGCCTCCACCGAGAAGAGCACGTCGCCGCCGGTGAGCTCGTACACCGGCCCCGCCAGCTCGGGTACGCCCATGGCCGCCGCCAGCTGCTCCACCGCCGCCTCCGGCAGGGGTCCCAGGTGGATCTCCCGGCCCAGGTGCTCGAGCGTCTCCATCGCCTCCCGGGCCTCCTCCGGACGCAGCGTCACCACCACCAGCAGCCGCTCCTGGGCCAGCCGGCCGGCCATGAACCGCAGCGCCTCCAGGGTCGACGCGCCCGCGTGCTCCAGGTCCTCCAGCAGCAGCAGCACCGGCTGGCGCTGGGCCAGGCGGGCGAAGAACTCGGTGACCGCCTCCAGCGACCGGCGGTGCTCCAGCTCGGGACCGGCCCGCTCGTAGGCCGCCGGCGCGCGCCCCGTCCCCGACCGAGCCCGCGCCCGAGCCAGGACCCGAACCCAGCAGCGCTGGCAGCCCGGGCAGGAGCTCGCCCAGGGTTCCCGCCCAGCTGCCGACCAGTTCGCCCGCCACCTCGGCGCGTCACCGTCTCCAGGTGGCCCCGGACCGCCTCCACGATCGGCTGGAGGAACAGCGACCGCTCGGCCTCGTTGCACCGGGCCCGCAGCGTCACCCCGCCGGCCGCCTCCGCCACCGCCGCCGTCTCCGCCGCCAGCCGGGACTTGCCCGACCCCGCCGGCCCCGACACGAACACGAACGCGCACCGGCCCGCCACCGCCCCCGCCCACGCCTCCCGCAGCAGGTACAGCTCCTGGCGGCGGCCCACCAGCGGCGCCTGCCGGGCCGACGGCCGCCCCGCCGCCGACCACGCCGCGCCCCGCCCCACCCCGGGCCGGCCGCGCCTCCGGCTCCGGACGCGCCGCCGACGATGGCCTCGTACAGCTCGAGGGTCTCGTCGGCCGGGGCCACGCCCAGCTCGTCGTGCAGCTCCCGCTCCAGGCGCTTGAACACGACCAGGGCCGCCCCCCGGTCGCCCCGGCGGTGATTGGCCCGCATGAGGGCCCGGTGGGCGTCCTCGTCGAAGGGGTCGGCGTCGACCGCGGCGGTGGCCGCGTCCAGGGCCGACGCGGTGTCGCCCAGCTCGAGGGCCGCCGTCCACACGCACGACCGGGCCCGGCGCTGGAGCCGGGCCGCCCGCCGGCGGGGACCCTGGGCCCACGCCGCGTAGGGCTCGTCCTCCAGCAGCTCGCCCGCGTCGAGGATGGCCAGCGCCCGCCGGGCGGCGGTGGCCGCCGGACCGAACGCGCCCGCCGCCAGCCGGGCCTCGGCCTCCGCCACCAGGCCGTCCGCCTCCTGGAAGTCGGTGTCGAAGTCGCCCCGGTAGCCCGACCGTCCCCCCTGGATGCGGTCCCGCCCCACCAGCCGCCGCAGCCGGCTGACGAGCGAGGCCACGTTCTGCTCGGCCTTGGCCGGCGCCCCGTCGGGCCACAGGTCGTCGATGATGCGGTCGGTGGGGACGAGGTGGCCCGCGTCCACCGCCAGCATGCCCGAGCAGGCTCGACGCCCGGCCCGCGGGCAGGTCGGCGACCCGGCTCCCGTCGACGTACAGCCGCAGCGGCCCCACCAGCCGGACCCGCACCGGGGACTGCCGGTCGTCTGCGTGCCACCGCGCAGAAACTACCGGTCCACCTTCCGGACTTCCGTGCCGACAACACTCGACGTATGGCCGCCGCCGAGCCCCAGGTCCACCTCACCCACGGGTGGGAGCCCGACCTGGCCGTGGACGACACGCTCCTGCGGCGCTTCCTCTTCGCCTTCGCCGACCGCCTGGCGACCATGGCCGACGGCGTCGGCGGCCGGCTCCGGCGCACACCTCGAGGCCGCCTACGCCGACCCCCACTCCGCCTTCGTGTTCGACAACGGCGTCGTCCTGCTCCAGCCGCCGGGCGTGGCCGACATCCACCGGGTGGTCGACGAGGCCATCGCCTTCTACCCGCCCGAGCGGACGTGGATCCTCTTCTCCGCCTGGCCCCTCCCCGACCTGTCCGCCGCCGGCCTGGAGCTCGTCGGCCACCCGCCGTTCCTCATCCGGGCGCCCGGCCCCGTTCACCCGGCCCGACCCGCCCGGCAGCCGCATCGTCGAGGTCCGCACCGCGGAGGAGCTGGCCGACTTCGAGCGGGTGCTGGTGGAGGGCTACCCGATGCCCGAGGGCGGCGCCATCATCGACCACCGCCTGCTCGGCGGCGCCATCCGCCTGTGGGTCGGCTACGACGCAGTGACGGTCGGGCCGTCGCCGTCTCCGGGGCCCACGTCGCCCACGGCCTGGTGGAGGTGGACTGGGTGGCCACCCTCCCCGACGTCCGGGGACGGGGCTTCGGCGCCTCCCTCACCGGGCGGGCCGTCGCCTGCCGGCCCGACCTGCCGGCGGTGCTCGTCGCCAGCGACGACGGTCGCCCCGTCTACGAGCGCCTCGGGCTTCCTCGCCATCCACCGCTGCACGGTTGTGGATGCGCCCGGGATGATACCGAGGGATGAATCGGCCCTCCCGGTGTTGCAACCGGATCATGAGAGTCGAGATCTGGTCCGACGTCGTCTGCCCGTGGTGCTACATCGGCAAGCGCCACTTCGAGGCCGCCCTGGAGCGCTTCGAGCACCGCGACGACGTCGAGGTGGTCTGGCGGGCGTTCGAGCTCGACCCGGGCGCGCCCGGTGGAGCGGGAGGGCGAATACGTCGACCGGCTGGCAGTCGAAGTACCGCATCCCGGTGGCGGAGGCGGAGGCCATGGTCGAGCGCGTGACCCGGGTCGGCGACGACGCCGGCGTCGACTTCCGCTTCGACCGGGCCCGCGCCGGCAACACCTTCGACGCCCACCGGCTGCTCCACCTGGGGCTGGAGCGGGGCGTGCAGGACGCGGTCAAGGAGCGGCTGATGGCGGCCACGTTCACCGAGGGCCGCCCGACCGGGCGTCCGGGAGACGCTGCTCGAGGTGGCGGTGGAGGCCGGGCTCGACGAGGACGAGGCCGCGCGCCGTGCTCGCCGGCGACCCCTACGCCGACGAGGTCCGGGCCGACGAGGCGATGGCCCGCGTCCTTCGGGATCACGGCAGTGCCGTTCTTCGTCATCGACCGCAAGCCTACGGGGTGCCCGGCGCCCAGCACCCCGACGTCCTCCTCGACGTGCTGCGCCAGGTGTGGGCGGACACGTACGCCGCCACGTACGCCGCCGCCGCCGAGCGGCCGCCGAGCCGGCCGCCGAACCGGCCCTGGTCCCCGGCGCAGGCCTGCGAAGGCGACGCCTGCGCCGTCTGACCGATACTGGCGGGCATGCGTCGCCCGCGGGCCCTCGTCGTCACCCTCGTCGCCGGTGCCCTCGCCCTAGCCGGCTGCTCCGGCGGGTCCGACGACGACCGCGCCACCGCCACCACCGTGCCCCGAGGCGGCGAGGTCACCTCGTCCCTCCCGCACCGTCAGCGGCGGCGTCGACCTCCGCCGGCTGGTGGTGAACCAGGCCCCCGCCGGCTACGACCAGCTGGCCTCACCCCCCTTCGGCGCAGTCGACCTCGAACGGCTGCTGGAGGAGTTCTCCGACGCCCCCCAGGAGGACCAGGTCATCCTGGAGGACGCCGGGTTCAAGAGCGGGTACACGCGGGGCTGGCTGCGGGAGGATCCCCAGTCGTTCCTCGGCGTGTTCGTGTTCGAGTTCGTCGACGAGGAGGGCGCCCGCTCCGCCCGCGACGGCTTCGCCGCCCAGAACGTGGCCAAGAAGAACGCCAGTCGGTTCGCGGTGGACGGCATCCTCGACGCCATCGGCGAGTCCTACACCCAGCAGATCGAGGGGGAAACCCCCGAGCGGGTCCACCTGATCACGTTCGTGCGAGGGCCCCGCCTGTACCAAATCGGCGGACAGTACGCCGACGAGACCGCCACCGTCGACGAGACGGTGCGCTTCGCCGAGGCCGAGGACCGGGTCGCCGCCTAGACCCCGGCCCGGGCCCGGGCCGGGGTCTAGGCGACGACGCACGGGGGGAGCAGCGGGGTCGAAATCACAAGACACGGTATGCATCGGCGTGGCTGAGACGGCCGTCGTTGTGGGTTCCGGTCCCGTCGACGTCGAATAACTCCGGCGTACTTGGCTTAGCATTCGTCATACTCAGGACGTTCCCACCCGAGAAGCCGTCCAGCCAGCGATTCAACGTCCTCCCGCGAATATGAGCTGCATATTCGGCGACTTGTCACACTCGTTGAGTCGATTCGAAAAACCGTCCTATCCTCCTCGAGAAGCAGTGTCATAAATTGGTCATCAGCTTGCAGCACGAACCCATCGTATGATTCCGCTCGAGTCTCAATGCGCTCTTGGGGCAACCAGGGACCGTCGCTACGAATCATCAAGAATCCAGCGATGAGGACGAATGTGACGGAGATGATGCGAGCGTCTGCGCGGCGAGTCTCACGCGGCACGTCGCGAGACACCGAGAAGCCCGCGATACCAAGGTAAGCAACGAACCCAATGATTTCGAAGGGCGTTAAGAAAAAGCCTCCCACCACAAGGACTACCGCCAGCCCAGTTGCCAGTCGGTGCCGTCGTGTCTTGCGTGGCTCACCGTTCGCGGTCCAGAATACATCTACGGAGAGGATCAATGCCATCATAGTGAGCGGTAATTGGGAGACCGCCACCGCCAGAATAACCTCGGCTGCGCCGACACTCGTCAATAGCGCTAATGCTGTTGAGTAGCTACCGTGGGCTATCACGAACAGCTTTAGACTGACAAACAGGAAAAACATCAGCGTCAGTGCGAGAGAAAGATGCTGAACCAGCAACTCTTTCAGCTCGAACTCTGTCCTCGAGTTCCAGGCCGGGGTAGCGTCCATCATCGTCAGCGGTTCGAATCGCAGTTCATCGCTCTGTATTCCCCTGACGTGGTCACGAGAGACGCTCGTCTACGTCCCTACAGCTCTTGGCTGCATGACGAGGCTCCTGGGGCTGTAGACGACTTCCGCCATCATTCCTTGTTTGGAGACAGCTCGGGGGGATCCCGGACCTGCGTGTCCGTGAGGGAGACTTGCCGGAGGCGGCGCTGCTCTCGGCTCCTGTCAGCCGCCGGATCGGGCCTTGGCCAGGTCCCGCAGGTCGACGATCGCCCCGTTCTCGAGGTCGGCGTCGAGCAGGCCCCACATGTCGCGGGCCACGTCGTCGGGGTCGGCCAGCTTCCCCTGGGCGTGGAGGTCGACGAACTTCTGACGGCTGGGGAAGTCCCGCTCCGGAGTTTTGCGCATGAGCGCCTGCATCCCGGTGTCGACGGTGCCGGGGGCGACGGCCATCACCCGCACCCCACCGCGTGCGTCCTGCTCGGCCCCCACGTTGCGCACCCACTGGTCGACGCCCGCCTTGGCCGCGCCGTACGACGACCAGCCCGGATAGACGCTCTTGGCCGCCCCTGACGTCAGCATGACGAGGAAGCGTTGGGCGGCCACGTCGCGCACCGCGGAGACGAACAGATCCCCCAGGACCTGCGGCGATGCGCTGTTGAGCACCACGTTGCGGGCGTACGTGTCGTCGTCGACCTCGCCCACGAAGCCCATGGGGTCGAGCGTCCCCGCGGCGTGGATGAAGCCGACCCGGTCGCCGTCGAAGCCCTCGACCTCCCTGCGGAAGGCGGCGCCGACCGTCGGCCACGAGGCGGGATCGGACAGGTCGGCCTCCACGTGCTCGATGCCGTCGAGCGGCGTGCGGCTGATACCGATGACTCGTGCGTCGGGCCACGGAACGGTGCGGGCCAGCGCCTGGCCGATACCGCCGGAGGCGCCCGAGATCCAGATCAGTGCGTTGGTCATGGGTTCCAACCTACCCAGGTGTCACAATGACGAAATTCATGGGCCTGTCCGTGCACCTGGTGGTGCTGACCGTGCTCGACGACGAGCTGGTGGCGCTGGTGCTCGTCGACAGCCCGAACCGGTTGCTGCTGCCGGGCGGGCCCGTCCTCGACGACGAGGAAGCTCCTCGCCGCCGCCGATCGCCAGCTGTGGGAGCTCACCGGGCTGGAGTCGTCACGGGTGCACGTCGAGCAGCTGGCGACGTACGGCCTCCCCCGCCGGGTCACCGTCGCCTACCTGGTCATCGTCCCCGGCGCGGCCGCCGAGGCCATCACCGACACCGGGACGGCCGAGCCCCCGGAGGACGACGACGACCCGGAGCGCGACGAGGCGGAGGAGGCCGACGAGGCGGAGGAGGCCGAATGGCTCCCGGTGGGCGAGCTGCTCGACACCCCCGGCTGTCTGGCTTTCGACCACCACGCCATCCTCGGCGACGGGGTCGAACGGGCCCGGTCCAAGCTGGAGTACTCGACCCTCGGGACCGCCTTCTGCCCCGACGAGTTCACCATCGGCGACCTGCGCCGCGTCTACCAGGCGGTGTGGGACACCGACCTCGACCCTCGCAACTTCCACCGCAAGGTGTCGGGCACGGCCGACTTCCTGGTCGAGACGGGGCGCATCACCAACGGCGAGAGCGGCCGGCCCGCCCGCCTCTTCCGCCGGGGCGACGTCGACCGCCTGCATCCGGCGATCCTCCGCCCCGGCTGATTCCACCTGCCGCCCGACCGCCGGCCTGCCGCAACCGCCCGCCTGCCGCAACCGGTGACAGATCCCGGGGTCGGGGCCCCGGTTTTCGTCACCAGTTCGGCCTCGCCGGGCTAGCGGATTACCGCCCGCACCACCGGTTCGAAGTGGTCGAGGTCGGGCGTGTCGTAGGACGGGTCGAAGGAGCGCTGGTCCCACTCGTCGGCGAAGACCTCGGCCTGGGCGAACCAGGGCGCCCCCCGGTGGCGGTCGCGGGCGTCGGGGTCGCCGCCGAGGTGGGCCGCGAAGTGGCGGGCCTGGAAGTCCTGGTGCCAGCGGACCACCTGGTACACGTCGTCGGCCACGTAGGGCCGGAGGATCTCGGCCGACACGGCCCCGTGGTTGGCCCACGACACGGCCTTGCCCACGTCGTGGCACAGGGCGGCCACCACCAGCTCCACCGACGCGCCCGCCCGCTCGGCGCGGTCGGCTGTCTGGCAGGCGTGGGTGAGCTGGTCGACGGGGAACCCGCCCGCCAACCCGGCCAGCGACCGCAACATGCCGAGCACGGAGTCGGCGGCCCGGGACCGGTCGGCGGCCAGGGCGTCGTCGATGACCCGCCACTGCCCGCCGCTGAACGCGTCCATCCCCGTGCCCACGCCCGAATCCTTACCGGAAGAAGGCCCGGGCTCGCGCCGCCGGCCCATTGCCTCCAGCACCGACGCCTGCAGCCGGTCGTAGTAGGCGCGGTACAGGTCGCCGTAGCGGGCGGCGGAGTAGCTGAGGAAGAGCTGGCGACGGGGCCTGGTGGTGCGGTTGTCACCGCTGCGGTGGGGGGTAAGGGAGTGGAAGGCGACCACGTCCCCCGGGCTCGTCTCGGCCAGGAAGCCGGCCGGGGGCAGGGCCGCGTCGGGGACGTCGGCCGGCCGGCCCTCGTCGGTGAGCAGGCGATGGTGGAGCCCCCCGAACAGCTCCACTGCCCCGTTGTCGACGGTGGCCTCGTCGATCGCCACCAGCACCGTGACCAGGGCCGATGGTGGCACGGGGAGCCAGTGCCAGTAGGCGTAGTCCTGGTGGGCGAGGTACCCCCGGCTCCCGGCGGGCTTGAAGATCAGCTTGTCCTTGAACAGGGCCGCCTCCTCGCCGAGCAGCTCCGACGCCAACGACGCCAGCCCCCCGGCCAGATCGGCCAGCACCGGCGACAGGTCGATCACCGGGTCCAGCCGGTCGGGCGGGCGCTCGGAGTTGAGGACATGCGTCCGCAGGTTGTCGGGATGGAACACGCCCGAGCCCTCCAGGCGGTCGCACTCGGCCCGCCACGACGCCACCTCGTCGGCCCCGAACAGGCCCGGGACCACGACGAAACCCTGGTCCCGGTACCGGTCCCTCACAGGTCCCCGCCGCCAGCCCCACGGTTCTCGGTAGCCGAGAAGGGCCTGGTCCTCCTCACAGGGGGCGGGACCACTCGAACTGGCGCACGACCGGCGCCATCCCCAGGTGGACGTAGACCGCCGCCCCCGGTCGTCCGTCGACGCCGAAGATGCCGGTGGCGCCCAGGCCGAGGTCGACCGCCCGGCGGGACAGCACCCGGAGGGTCCCGGCGGCGATGCCCTCCCGCCGCCGCTCCGGGTGGACGAAGACGTTCTTGGCCCGCAGCAGCCCGTCCTGCACGAGGGTGGCCACCGCGCCGCACGGCTGACCGTCGACCTCGACCAGGAAGGCCCGCATCCCGCCGCCGCACTTCCGGCGCTCGAAGTCGACCCACTCCTCGGGGACGGAGGCGTGGCCGTCGGCCGCCACATCGGACCCAGCGTGGAGCTTGCGCTTGGCCTCCCACCCGTCCTCGTCGACGACCTCCCGCAGGACCACGTCCGAGCGGGGGCCGGCCGGCAGCACCCCCTCCACCAGGTAGCCGATCTCCACCCGCGGCCCGTAGCCGGCCGCGGCCAGGGCGTCCTCCAACACCGTCGCCGGCCGGTCGAGGTACACCCGGGCCACGCCCCGGCCCAGCTCCCGCAGGCGCCGGGTCACCCCGTCGACCCACTCGGCGGCCGGGGCGGGGTCGTCGAAGGCCGCCTCCTGCACCCGCTGGACGACGCAGCCGGCAGGCGTGGCCGCGGTACCGGGCATCCACGCCACCTGGGCCCGGTCGATCCGCTCGACCGTCGCCCCCAACTCGAAGTAACGGCGGTCGCTCTCCAGCAGGGCGGCTCCGTGGGAGGCCGTCACCGAGCGACGCGCGAGACGAAGTCCTCGAACTTAATCCCCTTGTCCCGGTCGATCTCCCGCAGGTAGGTGAGGGTCAGCTCGAACGGCCACGGGAAATACCGGCGCAGGTTGGACGCCAGCTCGCCCTCCTCGGCCCGGCTCAGGGCCCGGGGACCGATGACGTGGGCCTCGATGTGCCCGACCTCGTGCTGGACCAGCTGCAGCTGGCGGATGGCGTCCGTCCGGCCCCACACGCTGGACGGGAACGTCGGCCACAGGCGCAGCCCGTCGGGCCCGATCCACATGTTCCGTTCCCGGCCGACGATCCGGTTGATCACGGGCAGGGTGCGCCCGCAGCCGCAGGGGCCACCCATCTCGGCGTAGTCGCCGATCTCGTAGCGCAGCAGGGGCGAGGCGTAGTTGTGGAGCGAGCTGACGACCACCCGGCCCACCTCGCCCGTCCGGCACGGGTTCCCCGCCCCGTCGAGGATCTCGAGGTACACCGATTCCGCCTGCACGTGGTACGTGTGGGATTCCGGGCACTGGAGGGCGAGGTAGCCCGCCTCCTGGGTGCTGTACATGTCGATCACCCGCACGCCCCACGCCCGGGCGCACGCCGGCCGGACCTCGGGACGCAGGGCCTCCCCGTACGTCCAGACCTCCCGCAGGCGGGGCAGGACCATGCCCTTGGCCCGGAAGTGGTCGGTCAGGGCGAAGACGTTCGACGGGTAGCTCAGGAGGTAGTCGGGGTCCTGCTCGACGAGCCACTTGGCCTGCGTCGGGATGTCGTTGGTGATGCCCAGGAGGGCGCACTCGCCGGTGGGGTAGAGCGCCTCCAGGAAGGGCGCCCAGTTGGGCAGGACCATGCCGCCGGGCGGGAACTGGTCGGCCCGGTCGGCCCTGACGGCGGCCAGCTTGCGGCCCATGTCCCGCCGGTGCCAGAGGATGTCGCGCAGGGTGATGGCCTGCCACAGCATCCCGGTGACCTTGGTCCCCCACGACCGCACGGGCGGGCCGGTGGACCCGGCGGTGACGACCTCGTTGACCGGCTGGTGCTCGGCCGGCAGAGCGGCGCTGTACATCCTCGTCCCCGCGCCCTGGACGGTGGCGCGGGACAGGATCGGCAGCTGCCGCCACTGCTCGGCGGTGATCGCCCGCTGGCTGGCCAGCTCGGTGTAGCCGGGCGTCTCCCGGTAGTGGGCGACGGTGCCCACCGAGTGGCGCAGCAGCCGGTGGAGGGCGTCGAGCTGCCGCCGCTCGAGAACGTCGGGTTCGAGACGCTCGCTCTCGTCCAGCTGGTACATGAGGGCGAGGAACAGGGCCCCGCCGGCATCGGGCACGGCCGGCCACGGGACGTGCGGCATGATCGACCGGGGCAGCACGACGGAGACGGTATCGCCGTCGCAACCGGAGGTTGCTCGGCGAGTTTGGTTGGACCTGCGGGCGGCCGCGGTACCGCCGTCGCAACCGGAGGTTGCTCGGCGGGTTTGACGGACCTGCGGGCGGCCGCCGGAGGCGGCCGTCCTCGGCGCTTTTCTTGAGGCGGCCGGCTCGCCGGCCGCCGGGCCGCCAGCCACTGGGGGGCCGCCTTCGGCGGCCGCGCTTGGCCGGCGGCGTCCCCTCTTTGCGGGGGAACTCTTAGGTTCGACCTAGGTGGCTCACAGGGTCGACCCCGACACTGTCCTTGTCCAACTGCCAAGGAAAGGACCATCCATGGGTAAACGACGGCTTCTGACCGGGCTGGCGGTCGCTGCCGGGCTGGGGATCGGGGGCCTGGCCGGCGTGATCGTCGGCGTTCCGTCGGTATCGGCCGCGCAGACCACCACCACGGTGCCGTCAGCCGAGGATCCCGCCCCGACCACGCCCGCCGACCCCGGGGCCGAGGCCCCCGCCGACCGGCCGCCCCGCGACGGCGAGGACTGCCCCGACAAGGCGGAGGGGCCCGCCGATGGCGCCGCCGCCTTCCACGCGCGGTTCCCCGGGGAGGTGCGACCGTCCAGCGCCTGTAGCCAAGGCCCCCTTTCGCCGGACGGATCGGGACGGGTCCCCGCCGCCCACCCGGTCCGCCCGGCGATCATCCCGAACCGGTGACGTTTTCGGGGGCCAGGACCCCGGTTCTCGTCACCAGTCCGCGCAAGCCCTCACGACAGGGCCGCCGCCGCGTAGGCGGTCTGGACCGGCTCGCACCACACGATCACCGACCGCACCCGGTCGAGGTCGACAGAGTCGGGCAGGACGTAGTTCTGGGCGCCGGCGGTGGCGGTGAGGCGGGCGATCTGCACATGGCGACTGTTCAGCGCCTCCGCGCTCGTACGGGGTTCGGCCGCCTCGGAGACCCACACGAACAGGTCGGAGTTCCGTGTCACCAGGAACGGGTCGAGGCGCAGGGCGCCGCGGCCGCGGTCGTCGCCGTCGCCCGCCAGCCGGTAGAGAGTGGCCATCCCCGTCCCCTTCTGGTCGATCCCGTAGAAGTCGCCGGTGGCGAGGCGGGCGGCGTCGGTCATGCCGGCGAGGGCGGGCTCGGTCACCGCGGTGTCGAGCTGCTGGTCGACGAGCACCTCCCACGTACCGGTGGCGTCGACGTCGAGGATGGCCGGCCCGGTGCGGATCGAGAACCCGAACGTGTTCCCCGGACAGCTGGCCAGCTGGGCCACGGCCGACCTCTCCCCGTCCAACCCCACCCGCACCGACCCGTCGTCGCAGGCCACGGTCACCCGCCACTGGAGGGCCGCCTGGGCGACCTCGAAGCGATCCGTGACCTGGTCGCCGGTCCCTGCGAAACGGGCCACCCGCTCCCAGCGGGGCGCCACCTTGTCCGTCGGCCCCCCCTCCACGTTCGGCACCGTCGTGGCCGACGCGTCGGCGGTCCTCGTCGGAACCACACCCGACGGTCGTCGCCGCGACCACCACCACCATCCACATCACCAGCCGAGCGGGCCGTCGCCCGCTCATCAGCACTTCTTGTCCAGGCCGATGATGTTGAGACCGGCGGAACCGCCTCGCACATCGCCGTTGCGCCCGTAGACGTAGCGGCCCCGGGGGGCCACGAAGGCGGTGTAGGTGCCGGGCTTGGAGTACTCATCGGTGTAGCGGAAGGCGGTAGCCAGGTCGGCGCCCAACATCGGGAACTCCTCGCCGTCGGGCGCGGTGAGGGTTCCCATCACCGTGCCGTCCTGGTAGACGAGGTCCATCCTCGCCCCCTGCTCCGACGTGCCCGTGTGGCGACGGTCGGGCGCCACCTCGACGGTGAAAATGCCCGCTCCCTGGCCGCTGGGGGCGGCGAAGTACTTCCGGGCCACCCCGTCGGTGAGGGTGACGTCGCCCGAGATCCCGTCGGCCGCGATGGTGCCGGCGATGGTCGCGTCCCCGACCTTGGACGTCATGGAGAACGTGTCACCGGTGGCCGGCTCGGCCCACCACTGGATGTCGCCCGCCGGCTCCGGCTCGGAGTCGGACAGGTACACCCGGACGAGGCGCGACCCGTCGGCGTTGGGCACCAGCTCGAAGTTGAGCCGGTCGGTGCTCATGGCCACCCGCCCGTGGTAGACGCCCGGCGTCGGCGTGGCCTCCTGGGACAGGTCGAGGGCGATCAGGTTCTCGCTCGGCTGGCCGCCCTTCACGTCGCCCCCCCGGCCCTGGATCTCGGTGGCCTGGCGGGTGACGACCGTGAGGTAGGTGTCGGGGGCACCGCCGGCGACCGAGTAGCCCAGGCGGCGGGTGAGGTCGTTGTGGCGGAAGGGGTAGCGCTCGCCCGCCGACGACACCACCGCGCCCTCCACGATGTTCCCCGTCTGGCGGGCGGTGAGGGTGGAGCCGTTCACCGACGTTCCGGTCCACGCCCCGTCGGCGCCGACGGTGACCTCGAACGTCCCCGCCCCGTCGCCCGCCGGCCGGGTGAAGAAGTTGCGCACCACACCGTCGGCCAGGGTGATGGTGCCGTCGGTCACGAACGCCTCGATCTCACCCTCGACGGTGGCCTTGCCGCTGGTCGACGTGAGCTTGAAGTCCCGGCCCGGCGCCGTCCCCTCGAACCACTCCGCGTTCCCCCCCGGCAGCCCGTCGGTGACGTAGATCTTCATGCCCGCGGTGCGGTCGTCGGCGTCGTCGAAGTGGATGGACACCAGGTTGCCGGTGAAGGCCACCCCGCCGACGAAGACGCCGGCTCCGGAGAGCTCGGCCAGCCGGTCGTCGAGGGCGGTCGACGTGGGACCGGCGGCCTCGTCGTCGTCGTCCCCGCAGGCCGGGAGCAGAACGAGCATGACGACCAGGGGGAGGAGGAGCAGCCGCCGAGTGGTTCGAAAGGACATGCCAGCCTCCCTCTATCGACCCTCGGAATGTATGCCGGACCGGCCGCAGGGTCAACGGACCTCCGGCGCTAGGGTGCGGACGACGTGAGCGACGACGAACCCCGCCGGCCCCAGCACCTCACCGCCGACGAGCGGACCACCCTCCACCGGGCTCACCAGTGGTTGCGCAACGCGTCGTCGGCGCTCGAGGCCCTCACCGCCACCGATCCGATCCGGGGTCGTTGGGCACCGGCGCCGGCTCCCGACGAGGCCCTCGACGGGGCCCGGGCCGACCTGCGCAACGCCTACGCCGCCATCGTCCGCCACCACCGCCAGCTCTTCGGGTGGGACGAGTCGCTCGACCAGGGCCAGACGCCTCCGCCCACCCCCTGACCGCCCGCGGCGCCGCCTGTCGTCAGTCCGTCAGCCGCACCGTCAGTCGGCGGCCTCCCGGCACTCCTCGCACGGGCACCACGAGCGGAGGGTGTCCCAGGTGTAGATGCCGGTGCCGTGGCCGTCGTTCCACTCGAGGTTGAGGCCCCAGTTGCCGACCTTCTCCGCCCCCTCGATGCGCAGCCGCTCGGGCGCGCCCGGCCGGGGCCACGCCGCCTGGCCCGCCTGGCGCAGGTCTCGGCACTGGGCGCACTGGCACCAGACCCGTAGACCCTCGAGCCCGAAGCGGCTGACGTGACCGTCGCCCCACGTGACGGTCACCCCGTGCTCCCGTTCCACGTCGATGACCGTCGGTGTTGTCTCGGGCTCGTCGACGGAAACCATGGCCGACCGACCGTAGGCCATCGGACGCGGCAGTCTGGGCCCATGCGGCGTCGGGCGGTGATCATGGTCGCCGCCGCCCTCACCATGGCCGGCTGCACCGACTCGACGTCCGACCGGGGGTTGGCCGTCACCGCGCCAGCCCCGACCACCACCGCCGTCGTCCTCGGACCGCTGGGCTTCAGCGACGCCGACGACGGCCGAACGGTGGACGTCGCCGTCGGCCAGCGGGTCACGATCATCCTCCACAGCTCCGAGTTCGTGTTCTCGGAACCGTCGGACCCCGCGGTGGTGCGAGCCGACGGGGCCCCGACCGTGACCCCCAGCCCGGCGGCCTGCGTCGAGGTCCCCGGGTCGGGCTGCGGGACGGTGGTGGCCAGCTTCGTCGGCCTGGCGCCGGGCGGGGCGACCCTCGCCGCCGAACGTCCCGGCTGCGGGGCGCCCGAGTGCGGCCCGGACGACGCCCGCTGGGAGCTCGTGGTCCGGGTAGGCGGTTCGACCGCCGCCGCCACGACGACCACGACGACGCCCGTCCCCGTCAGCCCGGCGACGGCCGTGCCCACGACGGCCGCCCCCGTCGGCACCACGACGGCTCTGGGGCAGGTGACGGGGACGGTGCTCTTCTCGCCGGTCTGCCCGGTGGAGTCGGTCCCGCCCGACCCCGCCTGCGCCCCCCGCCCCGGCCGGGCCACCGTCGAGCTGACCCGGGCCGACGGCGTCGTGGCGGCCCTCGACCGGGCCGGCGACGACGGCGCCTTCGTCATCACCGTCGCGCCCGGCGCCTACCGGGTCCACCCCTCGGCGGCCGAGTCGGGGGCAGCCATTGGCGGCGGCTGCCAGGCCGACCCAGCCGAGGTCATCGTCGAGGCGGACACGTCCGCCGTCGTCGCCGTCTCCTGCGACACCGGGATCCGCTGACGGACGTACGCCCCCGGGAGCAGAGCCCGCTGCTCCCCGGGAGGGACGACGCGGGCGGCGGTCGGGCATACCTTGCCGGTATGGGATCGAACTCGCCCGCCGCGGTGTGGCTCACCGCCGCCGGCATCGCCCTGTTCCAGGTCGTGGGGTCCTTCGGGGCGGCCGACAACCAGCCCGACCGCAAGGCGATCGACGCTTTCGCCTTGGTGCTCGTCCTGGCCGGTCCGGCAGCGCTGGCCGTGCGGGACCGGTGGCCCCTCGCCGCGGTAGCCGTCAGTGTCGCCGCCGCCGACGTCTACATCGGCCTCGGCTACCCCTACGGGCCCGTCTTCGTGAGCGTGGCCGTCGCCCTTTTCACCGCCGTCCAGGCCGGGAAGCGACGGGAGACGGGGGCGCTGGCGGCGGCCGGTTTCGTGGGCTTCGTGGTCGCCCACGACCTCGACGCGCGGGCCGATCCCGACCTCCTCCACCTGGCCCTGGTCGCGGGATGGCTGGTGGTCGTGCTGGCGGTGTCGGAGGTGGTCCGCACTCGGCGGGAGCAGGCATCGGAGCGGGCCCGGGCCGAGGCCGACGAGCGCCAGCGGCGGGTTGACGAGGAGCGCCTGCGCCTGGCCCAGGACCTGCACGACGTCCTCGCCCACAACATCTCCCTCATCAACGTCCAGGCCAGCGTCGCCCTCCACCTCCTCGACGACGACCCCGCCCAGGCCCGGCCCGCCCTGGCCACCATCAAGGACGTCAGCCGGGACACCCTCCAGGAGCTGCGGGCCGCCCTCGACCTGCTCCGCCGCGGGGACCGGGAGCGTGACGGTGACGGCGACGGGCCCCCCGCTCCCCCACCCCCCGCCTGGCCGACCTCGACGCCCTGGTGGACGGGGTCCGGGCCAGCGGCCTCGACGTCCGGGTCGAGCACCACGGCGTCGCCACCGGCCCCCTGCCCGCCCCCGTGGAGTCGGCCGCCTACCGCATCGTGCAGGAGGCGCTCACCAACGTCACCCGCCACGCCCACGCCCGGGCCGTCACCGTCCGCATCGGGTATGACGACGGGGTGACGATCGAGGTGATCGACGACGGCCGGGGCATGCCACCCGAAGCCGAGGCCGAGGCCGGCAACGGCATTCGGGGCATGAAGGAGCGGGCGGCGGCCCTGGGGGGCACCCTCGAGGCGGGACCGTCCCCCACCGGCACCGGCTTCCGGGTGGCGGCTCGCCTGCCCAGCCCGTGACCCCCGACTCCCCCATCACCGTCGTCATCGCCGACGACCAGGCCCTGGTCCGGGGCGGCTTCCGCGCCCTCCTCGACGCCCAGTCCGACATCGCCGTCGTCGGAGAGGCGGCCGACGGCGACCAGGCCTTCCGCCTCGCCCTCGAGCACCGCCCGAACGTGGTGCTCATGGACATCCGGATGCCCGGCACCGACGGCCTCACCGCCACCCGCCGCATCGCCGAGGACGACCGGCTGGCCGACGTGAAGATCGTCATCCTGACCACGTTCGACCTCGACGAGTACGTGTTCGAGGCCATCCGGGTGGGCGCCAACGGCTTCCTGGTCAAGGACACCGAGCCGGCCGAGCTGCTGCGGGCGGTGCGGGCGGTTGTGGCGGGCGATGCCCTCCTCTCCCCTCGCGTCACCCGCCGCCTGATCGAGGAGTTCGCGGCCCGGGCCAAGGACCCCGCCCGCGTCCCCGACCTGGCCGGCCTCACCGACCGGGAGCGGGAGGTGGTGGCGCTGGTGGCCGAGGGCCTGTCCAACGACGAGATCGCCCAGCGCCTGATCATGAGCGGGGCCACCGCCAAGACCCACGTGAGCCGGGCCATGATCAAGGTCGGCGCCCGCGACCGGGCCCAGCTGGTGGTCTTCGCCTACGAAACGGGCCTCGTCCGCCCCGGGTGGCAGCACTGAGCCGACCTCCGTACGCCGGCGGAGGTAGCCGGCGAGCCTCCCCCGGAGGACGACGCCGGGCCCGATCCGCCGGACGATGAGGGCATGACAACGACAGCCCTGTCGGTCTCCGGACTGACCAAGCGCTACGGCGACCGGACCGCGGTCGACCACCTCGACGTCGAGCTCCCGTCGGGCGTGGTGGCCGGGTTCGTGGGACCGAACGGCGCCGGCAAGACCACCACCATGGCCATGCTCCTCGGCCTGGTCCGTCCCACGTCGGGGACCGGCTCCGTGCTCGGACGCTCCATCACCGAGCCCGCCGCCTACCTCCCCCGCGTGGGCGCCCTCATCGAGAGCCCCGCCTTCTACCCCGCCCTCACCGGCGCCCAGAACCTGCGGGTGCTGGCTACCGTCGGCGGCCAGCCACGTGGCCAGATCCCGGCCCTGCTCGACGTGGTCGGGCTGTCCGAGCGGGCCGACGACCGCTACCGCAGCTACTCCCTGGGGATGAAACAGCGCCTGGGCATCGCCGCCGCCCTGCTCGGCGGCCCCGAGCTGCTGATCCTCGACGAGCCGGCCAACGGCCTCGACCCTCAGGGGGTACGGGAAATGCGCTCGCTCATCGCCGGCTTGGCCGGGACCGGGCGCACGGTGCTCGTCTCGTCCCACGACCTGAGCGAGCTGGAGCAGGTGTGCGACTGGATGGTGCTCATCGACACCGGCCGCTCGCTCTATCAGGGGCCCACCCACGACCTGCTCCACGGGGTGGCCGGCGGGCTGGCCGTCGTGGCCCGGTACCCCGACGACCACGCCGTCCTCATGAAGGTGCTCGTCGGCGACGGCCACCACGTCGACGCTCGGGACGGCCGGCTGGTGGTCGGGGTCGACGGCGCCGACATCGCCGAGCTGGCCGCGTCCGTCAACCAGGCCGCCTTCGACGCCGGGATCGTCCTCGCCGAGCTGACCCCGCTGCGCACGACCCTCGAAGACCGCTACCTGTCCATGGTGCAAGGAGGAAACCGATGACCGGCCCGAGAGGCCGGTCCATCCAGCATTCACTGGGCCATCTCTCGAAGAGGGTGGACCGATGACCAGGATCATCCACGCCGAGCTGCTCCGCCTCGTCCGCCGCCGCCCGATGCTCGCGACCGCGGCCGCCGCCCTCATCTTCTCCGTGATCGCCACCCTGACCGTGTTCGCCACCGCCCGGGACGCGGCCGGCGGCGCCCCGTCCCGCCGGGCCGGCACCACCGTGGCCGCCCTGGCCGGCACCGGCGGTGGCACCGAGGCCTTCGCCGTCGGGGCCTCGTTCGTCGGCTTCCTCGTCTTCGTGACGATCATCGCCCTCATCGCCACCGAGTTCTCGGTGGGGACGTTCCGGGCCCTGGTGCTCCGCGACCCTCACCGGCTGCGGGTGATCGTGGGCAAGCTGGCCGGGATCCTGCTGGTGGCGGCCGGTGTGGTCGCCCTGGCCGAGGCGTTCACCTTCGTCATGTCCCTGCTCGTCGCCCCCGGCCAGGACGTCGCCACCGGCGAGTGGTTCTCCGTCGCCAGCCTGGGCGCCGGGCTGCGGGACTACGTCACCGTCCTCGGCGGCGTCACCGGCTGGGCCGTCTTCGGGACGACCCTGGCGGTGGTCTTCCGGTCGGTCCCCCTCGCCCTGGGTGTCGGCTTCGCCTGGGCGGGACCGTTCGAGAACATCATCGTGGACTCGTGGCAGGCCGGCTACCGCTGGTTCCCCGGACAGGTGCTGGCCTCCCTCATCCAGGGCGGCACCACCGAGCTGGGCATCGGCCGGGCCGTGATCACCGCCCTCGCCTACGCCGCGGTGGCGGCCGCCGCCAGCCTCATCCTCGTCTCCCGCCGGGACGTCACCGCCTGACCCGCCGCCCGCGACCTGCCGTTCGAGTGTGCAGTTGTGTGGCTCTCGCCCGCACAACTGCACATTCGGCGCGCCTAGACCGAGGACGGCTCGTGCCGCTTGCGGCGGACGAGCAGGCACACGAACAGGATGGCGGCCGCGGCCACACCGTGGCCCAGGCATGGGAGTGTGGCGACCTCGTCGTCGACGAAGCGGCCCGGTCGGTGACGAGGGCCGGGGCCGTCATCGACCTGACGGCCACCGAGTTCAAGCTCCTCGGTGTGTTGGGGCACAACCGGATGCGGGTGGTTCCCAAGGGTCAGCTCCGGGGGCAGGTGTGGAGCGACGACACCGACGACCACCTGCTCGAGGTCCACATGAGCACGCTCCGGCGCAAGCTCGAGGCCCACGGCCCCCGCATGATCCACACCCTTCGAGGCGCGGGCTACGTCCTGCGCCCCTAACCGGTAGGCGAGGCGCCGGCGGGGTCCGCTGTCAGACCCTGATCCAGCCGATGTCGGTGGCGGGCCAGATGCGGACGATCGCCCGGCCGTGGATCACCGACTCGGGGATCGGCCCGAACACACGGCTGTCCTCGGACGCCTCCCGGCGGTCGCCCATCACCCAGTAGCGGTCGTCGGGGATGGTCTGCCGGGCGATGTCGGTGGTCACCGTGCCGTCGCCCAGGTAGAACTCGTCGAGCACCGTGCCGTTGAGGTAGACGATCCCGTCCCGGGCTTCGATTTCGTCGCCAGGAACGGCGATGACCCGCTCGACCAGGTTCTTCACCTCGGCGCCGCCCCCGGCGTTGGCCGGCCGGTCGAACACGACCACGTCGCCCCGCCGGGGGTCGCCCACCCGGTAGCGGACCTTGTCGACCACGACCCGGTCGCCGCTCCGGAGGGAGGGCTCCATCGACGGTGAGGAGATGGTGAAGGGCGCGGCCACATGGATCTTGACCAGGACGACCGCGGTCAGGACCAGGGCCACCAACAGCAACCAGCGCACGAACGACCGGGCGGCCCGCCGGCCCCGGCTCTGCTCCGGCTTCTCCGTCCAGTCCGTCCGCTTGCCCATGCTCCCCGTCCCGACCTCGACCGACTCGTGAACTTTGCCAGAGACGGCCTCGACCCGGCAGGCCCAACCGCCCCCTTGCGAACTGGTGACGGTTTCCGGGGCCAGGGCACCGGATTCCGTCACCAGTTCACCGCCCCCCCTGCGAACCGGTGACGGTTTCCGCCCCCTGCGGGCGGTGATCGTCACCAGTTGCCCGGGCCGACCACGAACCGGTGACGGTTCTCGGGGCCAGGGTCCCCGGATGTGTCACCGGTTCGCCGAGAACGGGCGGTTAATCCGTTGACACGCTCCCAGGAATCCGTACTATTGAGCCCCATGGAACGCATGTACATCGCCGAAACAACGCTCCGGGGCGCCGCCTCGTCGAGCGGCGGCGCGCTTGCGGGCCAGCCCCGACGGTCGCTACATCAGCCACCGACGGAGTGTCGGGTCGCCGGGAATACCGGTACCCCCGACACGTGCTGGTTGTAAGCGCTCCGTCGCTCGCTCCGCACGCCTCTCTCCGACGCGCACCACGTCATGCGCGTTTTCCCCGGGTTCGCGCCAGTGGGTGGCGCCGCGGTCTCCAACACCGACGGCCGGAGGTTCGACACCTTCCGGGCCTGCTCATTCGCGCCCGAACAAGGATCCGGGCGCTCGTATCTTGAAAACTGCAGAGCATCGTCATCGGGACCATTTGCCACATGGTCCCGGATTGGGTCGGTCGCGCCATGGGGTGCCGCTGGCTGTAGACCAGCCGTCTATTCCGACACAGGGGGTTCGATTCCCTCCCGGCCCACCATGCGCGTCACGCCTGACAGGTAGGGCACCGGGCTCTTACCCCGGACGAGACTGGGTTCGAGGCCCAGGACGCGTACGCAACACGCAAGCCGCCGTAGCTCAGCCAGTGGAAGCGCCGGCCCGTCACGCCGGAGGTCGCGGGTGCGAATCCCGTCGGTGGCGCCACGCCCGTCGACGTGGCCCAATGGACAAGGCACCGGCCTACGAAGCCGGGGTGCAGGTTCAACCCCTGCCGTCGACACGCAGCAGCGCACACACCTCGCCGTAGCTCAGTGGACAGAGCGCCGCCCTCCGAAGGCGGGTGTCGCACGTTCGAGTCGTGCCGGCGAGGCACACGCCCGGGCCCGCCTGTCAAGGGCCAACAGGACCTGAACGGTGGCGGCCATGAGAACCGCGCGGTGGTGGCCACGAGTTCTGCCGCGGCCACGGCCACCAGATCACGGGTCATAAGGCCAGGGGCGACACCCCCTTGCCCGAGAGGGCCTGGGCCAGGCGCACGCTGTCGCCCTGGGTGGCGCAGAGATGGGCATGGTGCAGGAGGCGGTCGACGGTGGCGCCGGCCAGGGTCTTGGGCATGATCTCGTCGAAGCCGGACGGGTGCAGGTTTGAGCTGACGGCCACGCTGCGTTTCTCGTAGGCGGCGTCCACCAGGCGGTAGAGGCCCTCGGCCGCGTCCTGCGCCACCGGCAACAGCCCGATGTCGTCGACCACGATCAAATCCGCCCGCAGGATGCGGGCGATGGCCCGGGTCACGGAGTCGTCGGCCCGGTGGCGGCGGACCAGCACCCCGAGGGACTCCAGGCTGAACCACGCCACCCGTCGCCCGGCCTCGACGGCGGCGTGCCCCAGGGCTTCGAGGAACATCGACTTGCCCGTCCCCGACGGGCCGCACACCACCAGGTTCTCGTGGCGGTGGATCCACTCCAGGCTGCGCAGCGCCGACTGGGTGGGAACCGGGATGGAGCTCAGCGACGGCTCCCAGGCGTCGAAGGTCTTGCCCGCGGGGAAGCCAGCCGCAGCCAGGCGGGTGGCGGCCGAGGAACGATCCCGGCCGGCCACCTCCTCCACCAGCAGCACCCGCAGCACCTCCGCCGGCTCCCAGCGCTGGGCCCGGGCGGTGGCCAGCACCTCCGGGGCCAGCGCCCGGATGTAGGGCAGGCGCATGCGGCGCAGCAGCGCCTCCAGCTCGGGATCGAGCGGCGGAGGCTCGGGCGACCTCACCGCTTGCGGCCCTCGGCCCGGCGACGCAACTCGGACCCGTAGCGGCCCAGGGTGTCCACGACGTCGAGGGGCGATTCCCGGTGGGCGTCGGCGACGAAGTCGACCAGCTCGGCCACCACCTCGTCGCCGACGTGGCGCAGCCAGTCCTCGAGCTGGCCCAGCAGCCAGTGCAGCTCCTCGGCCTCGTCGGGAGCAAGGGTGACGGGGTGGGAGGCGTCGAGGTTCATCGCCCGAACCCGTCCCAGGCGCCGGTGCCGGACTGCAGCGTGTGGTCCTCGCTGGCCTGGCGTGGCTCACCGGCGGTGGTGCTGGCCCGGTGGGCGAGGATCGAAGCCAGGTCGGCCTCGGCGAAGCGGCCGTAGACGGCGGCGTGGCCGAGGGCCCAGTCGACGGCCTCGGCCCCCGACAGGCGGGCCAGATCCACGGCGTCGGCCATCTTGGCCCGCACCCGGCTGGCTCCGGCTGCCCCCGCCTCCCTGAGCCACAGCGCGGCGCCCTCGCCGATGGCCAGGAACTCGGCCTCGGCCGGGTTGGCCGGGACCGGGGTCCGGTTGAGCGGCCCCTCCGGCGCCGGCGGGAAGTGGGCGTCGTCGATCCGGGGGTTGCCGGGCGTGGTCCGCTGGTGGCGGGCCACCTCCACCGGCCCGTCGTCACCGACGTGGGTGATCACCACCTCCTCGCCCTGGAAACGGCCCCACACCGTCTCGCCCGCCAGGCGGTGGGGCGCCGAGTACAGGCACCAGTCCAGCGCCACCATCGGCTGGGGACAGCCGACGGTGCGGGTCTCGCCAAAGGCGGCGGTGTAGGGGTGGGTCGGGCAGGCGGTGCAGGCGGTGGCGCTCCTCGACCAGCATCTCCGCCGGGGCCCGGCGGGTGACCCGGTGGGCCCGGGCGTTGACCTCGTCGCAGAAGGCCACACAGGCCGCCTCCAGCGCGGCCCAGTCGCGGTAGTCGGCCAGCAGGTTGGCGTCGGTGGGCACCAGGTCGGCCTTGGCCACCCGCACCGTCGCCTCCGAGCCGCCCTTGGACGGGGCGTCGGCGGGCACGCACGTCACCACCGTCAGCCCGTAGTGGCCGGCGGCGGCGACCATGGCCGGGTTGCGGATGGCGATGCGGGCGACGTGGTCGACGGTGACCGTCTTCTCGTTGTCGGTCAGTCCATAGGTGGGACAACCACCGAACCGGCGCAGGGTGGCGTCGATGCAGGCGAGCACCGTGGGCAGGGCCTTGTCCCAGATGGGGAGCACCACCCGGAACCGGCTCCAGGCCAGCCAGGCGCAGAACAGCCAGGTGGCGGCGCCGTCGATGACGGGGCCGGCGCCGAAGTCCCACTGGAACCACATGCCGGGCTCGGGCACCCACGGCCGGTGCACCCGGCGGTGCCCGGCGGCCCACTGCTTGCGGGCGTCGGCCACGGCCCGGCGGGTGGTGCGCTCCGAGCCGCTGTAGCCCAGCGCCACCAGCTTGTCGTGGGCGACGTCGGCCCGGATCTTGCCGTTGCTGGCTTGCATCCACTCCTCCAGCTTGGGGAGGAACTCGTCGATCAGCTGGGGCCGGCGGACAGTGGTGGCCGTCAGCTCGCCGGCGTCGCGCCGGGCGACCCAGTGGGCGACGGTGTTGGGCGAGCACCGGGCCAGCTCGCCGGCGTCTCGATAGGAGTTGGTCAGGTCGAAAGCTTCGAGTATCTGCATGATTTCCTCGCGATGCTTCACGTGCTCCTCCTGGGTGCCGAGGGTGCTTGAGCACGCCCAAAGACACTCGGGAGGAGCGCTCGGAGGGTGGATGCCCTCCGGTGACGATCAGGGAGCGATGCAGATCTGGTGGCCGTCGCCGCGCGGTTCTCGTGTCCGCCAGCGCGCGGGTTCGTGACCGTCTACGCGCAGGTTCTCATGGCCGCCGACACCCGCCCAGGGTTTTGTCCGCGAATTCCGACCTCCCAGGTACGAAATCGCGCACAGAACGGATGGCGGCAGCCGGCGCCAAGATCCCGGAAGCGATCCGGCTGGATCAGGAGCCTGTCCCGAAAACAGGTATGGGTCCTCGAGGCCCTTGGGCGTTCGAGTCGCCCCGCTTCCGCCACAACGACACAACGACACAACGACACCCGCCGCGATCGTCAAGCGGACATGACACCGGGCCCTCACCCCGGAGGCCGGGGTTCGACTCCCCGTCGCGGTACGCAAGAACACTGCCAGGTGGTCCAGTGGCACGGACGTCCGGTTGTTACCCGGAAGACGGGAGTTCGACCCTCTCGCTGGCAGCGCCCCGCCCGGTGGCCGAGGATTCAGGCACGCGGCTGCAGACCGCGACACGGGGGTGAGAGTCCCTCCCGGGCGTCCATTCGTGTGGTCGTCGTCCAACGGCATAGGACGCCGGCCCGCCGCGTCGGCAATGAGGGTTCGACTCCCTCCGACCACACCAACCAAGTTCCATCCCCGCCGGCGAGGTCCTGAGGGCAGGACGCTCGGCCCGTACCCGAGAAGCAGCGGGTTCGATCCCCGCCGCCGGCCCGACACCACTCGCCCGCTGCGCAGACCGGGGGCTACTTCGTATACCTAACGAATGCCCGCGAGGGCGTCCCCCCTGGTCACCCGGTTCCCGGGCGAGTGCACGGTCCTGAAGCTCTGACGGTGGAGCGGCCGGCTGAAACCCGGCAGGAGCAGGTTCGAGCACTGCCGGGACCACGCAACAACCAACGAGGGGCATGAGCCAGACGGAAACGGCACCGCGCTGATATCGCGGGACGACGTGGTTCGACTCCACGATGCCCTACCAATCATGGGCCCTACCAACCGACGAGTCCGTCAGCGGCAGACCGCCTGTCCTACAAACAGGTTGCCGGGGGTTCGAGTCCCTCCTCGTCGACGTAAGCAACACAGATGTGGCCGAAGTTGAAGTGGTCGAGACGCCGGGTCGTGGACCCGGAAGCAGCCGGTTCGAGTCCGGCCGGTCACCCCTGCGGGAGATCTGGCGATCAACGGGGTCTCATACGCCCTGCCGGCGGGTTCGATTCCCGCCCCCGCGACCAGCAAGATCATGGGCCGGAGTATCCGGATGCATTCCTCTCCTGCAAAGAGGAGTTTGCGGGTTCGAGTCCCGCTCGGTCCACCACACACGCTGACGTAGCCCAACCGGGTAGAGGCACGGCGCTCAGACCGCCGTCAGTGTCGGTTCTAATCCGACCGTCAGTACGCAACATCACCTGGACGTGGCGCAACGGGAGCGCACCGGCGTCGGAGCCCGGGGGCTGAGAGTTCGAGTCTCTCCGTCCAGACACTTGCCCAAGAACACATTGCGAGGTGGTGGAACTGGAACCACACCTGGCTAATGAACCAGGAGGTCCGGGTTCGATCCCTGGCCTCGCAGCTCGCCGAAACTCATGATGCTCTGCAGTCTCGAGTCGGCCTGCTGCGCAGGTGGGGGTTCCTTCGATCCGTCATCGAGAGGTCGCGGGTTCGAGTCCCGCCGCTCGGCTCCATGCCGGGCGTAGCTCAGTTGGTAGAGCACTTTGCGTCCTCCGCCGCCTGGTCCCCAGGCCGACTCGCGTTCTCACCCGGTCAGCTGCGAAGGACGGGCTTCCTTCCTTGGTGAGGGGTGCCATGGGCAACCGTGCACCCGCCGTTCGACTCGGCACCGCTCGTCCACCCAGTTCCCTGACCGGACCTCACCCGCACCACCGAACCGAAGAGGAGCCACCATGTCGAAGTTCTCGGGCACCCGCCACCGCCCGCTGCGCCCCAACCGCGCCGCGCCCGTCCGCACGACCGGCGTGCGCACGTTCACCTACGAGGGCGGCCACGCCCACCGGCGCGACGCCGAGTCGGACCTCTTCCTCCTGGCCGCCACCAACATGGTCGGCGAGGACACCTTCTACGAGCGCGCCCCCGACCGGGACGACCGCTTCGTCGCCCTCGTCCACCAGGTCACCGCCACCAATCCCGCCTTCGTCGCCGGCCTGGCGCCCTACCTGCGGGAGAAGCTGCGCATGCGTTCGGCGGCAACCGTAATGGCCGCCGAGTACGTCGCCGCCGGCGGCGCCCACGGCCGGGCCGTGATCGCCAACGCCCTGCAGCGTCCGGACGAGCCGGCCGAGCTGATCGGCTACTGGATCACGACCAACGGTCGCCACCTCCCGATGGCGGTCAAGCGGGGCGTGGCCGACGCCGTGCGCCGGATGTACAACGAGCGGGCCGTCCTCCGCTACGACGGCCTGTCGCGCCAGGTGCGCATGGCCGACGTCATCGAGCTGACCCACCCCCAGCCCCGGGACGACCGCCAGTCGGCCCTCTTCCGTTGGCTGCTCGACCGTCGTCACCACGACGACGCCACCGCCGACCCGACGCGCCTGCCCATCCTGGCCGCCGCGGCCACGCTCGACCAGGTCCCGGAGGACGACCGCCGGGCCGTCCTCCGCACCCGGGACCCGGCCGCCCTGGCCGAGGCCGGCTTCTCGTGGGAGCGCCTGTCGGGCTGGCTGCCGGGCGGCATGGACGCCGAGGCGTGGACCAATGTCATCCCGTCGATGGGCGTGATGGCCCTGGTCCGCAACCTCCGCAACTTCGACCAGGCCGGCATCGCGGACGAGACCATCGACACCGTCATCGCCAAGATCACCGACGTCGACGAGGTGGCCAAGGCCCGCCTGTTCCCGTACCAGGTGTGGTCGGCGTACAAGCACGCACCGTCGGACAACTGGAAGCGGGCTCTCGGCGTCACCCTCGACCGCACCGTCGCCAACATCCCCCGGCTCGACAACACCCTGGTGGTGATCGACACGTCGGGCTCGATGCAGACGACGGTGTCGGGCAAGTCGAAGCTGGCCCGCGTCGAGGTGGCGGCGGTGATGGCCATGGCCACGGCCCGGCGCGCCCGCGACGTCGACGTGGTCATCTACGGCGAGGGCAACGCCCGGGTGAAGGGCATCGGCGGCGCCTCGGTGCTGGGGGGCGTGGCCAAGGTGGTCGGCCTGGTCGGCGCGGTGGGCCACTCGACGTACGGCCACACCGCCATCGCCAAGCACTTCGACCCCAACCGCCACCGCCGGGTGGTCATCTTCACCGACGACCAGCAGCACGACTCGGGTCGGGTCCGGCTCGACCACGTGCCGCTGCTCTACACCTTCAACCTGGCCGGCTACCGGCCGTCGGCCCTGCCGGCGGGCGAGCGGGGCCGCTACACGCTGGGCGGCTTCACCGACGCCACCTTCACCGCCATGAAGACGCTGGAGGCGGGCGGGGACGCGTCGTGGCCGTTTGTTGCGTGAGACCGGGCTCGGCCGGGTGGATGTGGTTGTCACCCGGCCGGGCCCGCCGTCCGTCTGTAGGTGGCAGGCAGACGCGGAGGAGAAGGACGATGACCATCAGAGCGACGAGGACGATGACCCTGCTGGCCGGACTCGCGTGGCTGGTGATCGCCGGCGGCGGCGTCATGGAGGCCGTCCGGGGCGGCGAGGACAACTGGGAGCTGCACTACCCGGTGTTCAGCACAGCCCTGCTGGTGGGGGCGTTCCTCAGCGTCGCCTTGGTCAGCCGCGTGACCGCCGCCGCGGGTGGCCGGCCCCGGCTGCGAATCGTCGGGCTGGCCGTCTGCGGCCTCGGTTGCCTGTCCTGCATCGTGGCCTGGGCCTTGCCCCTGTGGATGGGACTCCTGGGCCTCGGCTTCCTGATCCTCGCCGTCGCGTCGCCAGCCCGCCCGCGACGAGCGCTGGCGCTCCTCGCCGTCGGCCAGCTGGGTGCCATCGCGGTGCTGATCGCCAGCATCGAAGCAAAGATCAGCCGGATCGACGAGTACGGCGACTACCCAGCCGCCGGCGGCCTGGCCCTCGTGTTCGTCGGCGCGCTGATGATCGCCGGGCTGTTCGTCACCCGGGCCATCGGGGCCACGCTCGACCAACCGCGGACCATGAGCGTCGCCTGAGTCACTAGCAACCGTCAGACGGGGAAGAGTCCGAAGAGCCGGTCCAGCTGGGACCGGTCGCCGGTGACGGTCAGCGTGCCAGCCCGCTCGGCGGCGCCGCTGTCGAGGCCGGCGAACGCCAGCTCCTCGAGCGTGCCCGGGTTGGTCTCGATGACCACGCTTCGCCCTGGTGCTTGGGGCGCTCGCCGGTGGGGCGTTGGCCGCCGTCAGCGCACCGCGGGTCACCTACTTCGCCACCCTGCCGTTCCTGCTCGCCTCCACCGTCTGCCTGGTCGCCTTCCGGGAACCGCGCCTCCACCGGACAGGCGAGACACGGTCCCTGCGCCAGCACGTCGCCGTCACCTTCGGGGTCATCCGCAGCGACCGCCGGCTCCTGCCCGTGGCCGCCCTGCTCGTGCTCACGTCGGTCCTCACCCAGGCCGTGTTCGAGTTCGGACCGCTGTGGCTGGTCGACGCCGGTGCCGGCGCGGGCGCCTTCGGACCGGCGTGGGCCGGCCTCATGGCGTTCCTCGGCCTGGGCGGCGCCCTCGCCGGCCGGGTGCGGCTCCAGACCCCGACGGCGGTCCTCGTGTTCGGCACCTCGTGGGCGGCGCGTCCACGCTGCTCGTGACCGGGAACACGGCGGTGGTCACTGCCGCCCAGGTCCTCGTGGCCATGCTGTCGGTCGTCGTCGGCATCCACCTCACCCGGATGCTCCACGACGCGGTGCCGTCCGACGTGCGCTCCGGCGTCGCCTCGGGCGTGGGCGCGGCCACGTGGGCGACGTTCGCGCCCTTCTCCCTCGGGCTCGGCGCGGTGAGCGAGCGCTGGGGCGTCCACGCCGCCGGCTGGCTGCTCGTCGCCGTCGCCCTCGCCATCGGAGGACTGCTCGCCGCCACCACCGCCCGCCGTCCGGCGCCCGCCGACGACCCGAGCGTCGAGGCGGACGTCGTCCCCGCCGCCGCCTGACCAACCTCCCCCGGCTCGGCGGACCACACTGGGCCGATGCTCCGGTCTCCCGTGCGCTCACCACCCGCGGCCCGCGTGTCCCCGCTCGGCCCCGGAGGGCGCCCGTTCGCCCGGTGGCGTCCGGCGATGGCGCTGGTCGCGCTCGGGATGGCGCTCGCCGGCGCCCTCGTCCTCATGTCCGACCGGGCCCCCGGGCTGCTCGAACGGGTCTCCCGCCGGATCGACGCGGGATCGTCCCGCGCCGCCCAACTCGCGTCGCAGACGAGGCCCCAGTCGGACTTCGAGATCCACATCGTCCTGTGGGCGGTTATCACCATCGTCGTCGGCCTGACGATGTGGTCGAACCGATCGGTGCTCGCATCGGCCATCGTCGTGCTCATGACCAGCGTCGTCGTCGAGCGGGCTCAGGAGGCGCTGACCCTGTCCCGCGAGATGCAGATCAGCGACGTTGTCGGCAACACCATCGGCGTCCTGGCCGGCCTCGGCGTGGTCACCGGCCTCGCCATCCTCATCGGCTGGGTCGATCGCCCCGAGCTACTCCCTTGAACTAGGACGACGAGGTGATGGCCGGGGTGATACCACCCGCGCCGAGGCGGGCCGATCCGCAGCAGGCGGGTGACGTCGACGAGGGACGCCGATCGGCGGCTTCGACCAGTCGCAGCCCGGCGAGGAGGCGGAGGACGGGCCAGATGGGGTCGAGGGCACCCGTGCGGCGGCGCCGGATGGGCGTGATGCGAGTTGTGGTAGCCGTGGCCGAGCAACGGGATGGCCAGCCAGGCCAGGTCGTACCCCGGGACGTCGGGGTGGGGCTTATGTCCAGAGAGGTGTCTCACCGTGTTGACCATCCCATGACGCCCAGGTAGAGGACGAGGTGGACGGCCGTCATCACCAGCACCTGCACCAGGCCGAAGATGACCAGGTAGGACCCGACCAGGAGGCACCGGAGGACGGTGATCCTCCTCGTCGACGGGGTGCCGGAGGCCACCCGCGTCTCGCCACCGCGAACAGGTACAAGGAGCCGGCGAGGACCGCGAGGGGTCGGCGCTGCCGGGGCGAGTGCGGGTCGAGCGGTGTGCACGCGGGACACCGTACGAGGCCCCGGGGAGGCGACGAGCGGCGTACAATCGACCCGTCCGAACGGCCGCCTACGTGGGCCTGTCGATGGTCAGGCGCCACCGCCAAGCGCGCCACCCGCATGATCACCTCGAGGAGTTGCCCGCCGGCCCGATGACGGCCGGCCCGAAGTCCCGGCCCGTCGATCTCAGACGGGTCCGCCGCCGACACCAGCACGGGTGCTGGGACCACCTGATAGTCGCTCCCCTGTGGGTCTCCTACCAGGCCAATCTCGGCACCCTGCTCCGCACGTGCGACGCGGTCGGCGCCTGCATGGCCGTGCCCGACACCGGTCACTACCGGACCGCCCTGGCCCATGGGGCCACGCTCCCCCGGCGGCCGCACATCCATTGGATCGACCGGTCGAAGCTGGCCTGGGTGCGGCGGGAGCGGGCTCGAGGCAGCCTCGTGCTCGCCGTCGAGCTGGCCGAGGACGCGGTCCCGCTCAGCCGCCTCAACCCCGCCCGGCAGACGACCGTGATCCTCCTCGGCCACGAGCACGACGGGGTCCCCGAGGAGGCGTGGCCGCTCATCGACGAGGTCGTGGAGATCCCGATGGTCGGCCGGGGCGCCAGCCTCAACGTCGCTGTGGCCGGATCGCTCGTGCTCTACCGCCTGGCCGGCCTGGCGTGAGGTCCGGGAGACGATCCGTGTGGACAGGTTGGCCGAATCGGTGTGAACCAGGCCACGCCGGCCTCTTCGTCCTCGGCCAACCCGCCGCGCTGGGACACGCTCCGATCCAGGAGTCATGGCCACCGCGTACCCCAAAGTGTTCGGTACAGTTGCGGCAGCCATGAGCGAACACTTTCACGCCCAGCCCCGATCCGGACGACCATCCCGCGTCGACGTCTACCAGCGCCTTGATGGCCAGATCGCGGAGCTATGGCAGCGATTTGGCGGCCTGCCCAGTCCACCGGACGCGGCCGAGATCTGGCGCGGCATCTGGTTCGAAGAGGCCCACCACTCCACCGCCATCGAGGGCAACACCCTCGTCCTCAAGCAGGTCGAGGTGCTCCTTGCCGAGGGACGTGCGGTCGGGGACAAGGAGCTGCGCGAGTACGTGGAGGTACGCGGCTACGCGGATGCGGCTGACTGGGTGTACCGGCAGGCGATCAGTCCGGGGGCGTGGACGGCCGGAGAGGTGCTCACGCTGACCGAGGTCCGACTGGTGCACAGGCTGCTCATCACGCCCGTGTGGAATGTCTCCCCTCACCCGCATGCCACCCCTCACGAGGCGCCGGGGAACTTCAGGCAGCACGAGATCAATCCCTTTCCGGGGGGCATGACGCCCGCCTCCTGGCCGCTTGTCCCCGCAGAGATCGGCGGTTGGGTGCATGACGTCAACCAGCTCCGGCCTCGAACGCCGAACTTGCCGGAGCACCTTGCTGCGCTCCACGGCCGTTTCGAGCGGATCCATCCGTTCCTCGACGGCAATGGCCGAGCCGGTCGACTGCTTCTCAACCTCATCCTCGTGCGGCTCGGCTATCCGCCCGCGATCGTCTACAAGCGACAGCGCACCGACTACCTCCGCGCCCTGAGTCGCGCCGACCAGGGCGACGCCGGCCTGCTCGGCGAGCTCATCGCCAGAGCTGTGCTCGACAATCTCTACCGGTTCGTCGTGCCGGCCGTCGCCGGCCCCGACCGTCTCGTCCCTCTGGCAGCACTCGCCGACCGGCGCATCAATGCCGCCGCCCTCCGCACGGCGGCCATCCGGGGTCGACTCCAGGCCACCCGTGGCGCCGACGGGCAGTGGCGCAGCACACGGAACTGGGTCGACGACTACCTCGGTGCCCGCTACCGGCGCGGCCGGCGGTGATCCAGGAATCCGAGACCGACATCATTCGACGACGACGGCGCGGCGTCGGCGCCACCATTCGACGAGTTCCCAGCTCAGCTCCAAAACGGCCACCGCGATGGCAGCCACGCCGATGACGGCCAGGGTGACGACGAGAGGCGGCAGCTCCATGTCGAACGCCTCGCGGATGCCCGGCGTCGCCAGTGCGACGAGGAACGCCACCGCCATCAACCCGAGCAACGCCGCCTTCCACTCGTTGAGGGGGCGGGCGAGGATGACGAGGACCCAGAGGGCGACCAGGAACAGCACGATCACGGCGCACGTTCGCTCCTGCACCAGCGACACCCCCGCCTCTTGGCCGGCGATGGCGTAGCCGGAGAACGTGGCCACCGCCGCCACCGTGCCGGCGGGGACCGCGAACCGCGCCACCCGCGACACGAACCCCGGCCGGGTGCGCCGGTCGTTGGGAGCCAGCGCGAGGAAGAAGGCCGGGATCCCGATGGTCAGGCTCGAGATGATCGTCAGGTGCCGGGGGAAGAAGGGGAAGGGCAGCGTCGTGAACCCGACTGCCATGGCCAGCAGGGCGGCGTACACCGACTTGGTCACGAACAGGTTGGCCACCCGTTCGATGTTGCCGATCACCCGCCGGCCTTCGGCCACGACCGCGGGCAGGGAGGCGAACGAGTCGTCCAGGAGAATCAGCTGGGCCACGCTGCGGGTGGCGCCGCTTCCCGACCCCATGGCCACGCCCATGTCGGCCTCCTTGAGGGCGAGGACGTCGTTGACCCCGTCGCCGGTCATGGCCACCACGTGCCCCTGCCGCTGCAGCGCCTGGACCATGGCCCGCTTCTGACGGGGCTGCACCCGTCCGAACACCGACGACGCGGCGAGGGCCTTGCCGAGGCCGACGACGTCGTCGGGCAGGCCCCGGGCGTCGACCGGAGCGTCGCCCCCGGGGATGCCCACAGCCGCCGCCACCGCCCCCACGGTGGCCGGGTGGTCGCCGGAGATCACCATCACGGTGACGCCCTGCTGGCGGAAGTAGGCCACCGTGTCGGCCGCCTCCGGGCGGACCTGCTCCTCCAGGCAGACGAGCGCGACCGGCGCCAGGTCGGACGGTGGACGCTCGCCGAGCGCCTCGCCGGTGCGGGCGAGGAGGATGACCCGGGCGCCGGTCGCAGCCAGCGCCTGGACCCGCCACCGCAGGGGGTGCTCGCCGTCGAGGAGCACGTCGGGAGCCCCCAACACCCACGACCCGCTCCCCGCGAACGTGGCCCCGCTCCACTTGCGGGCGGACGAGAACGGCACCGTCGCGCTCACGGTCCACTGCGGGTCGGGGCCGACGTCGGCAATGGCCAGCAGGCTGGCGTTCGGGTGCTCCTCCACCGCGACCAGCGCGCCCAGCACGGTGACGACCTCGTCCCGGCCCATGTCGCTCGACATCTCGATCCCGCTGACCCGCAGCGCGCCCCGGGTGAGCGTGCCCGTCTTGTCGACGCACACCACGTCGACCCGGGCCAGCACCTCCACCGCCGCCAGCTCCTGGACCAGGGCCTGACGCCGCCCGAGGCGGATCACTCCTAGGGCGAAGGCCACGCTGGTGAGCAGCACGAGCCCCTCGGGGATGATCGCCCCCACGCCGGCGACGGAGCTGCGCAGCGCCTCGCTGACCGACGACGAGCTCCGCAGCTGGCTGATCAGGAGCAGGATGCCGACGGGGACGATCACCCTCGTGACGACCTTGAGGATCCTGTCGGTCCCCGCCCGCAGCTCGCTGTGCACGAGGGTGAACTTCTTGGCCTCCTTGGCCAGCCGGGCGGCGTAGGCGTCGTCGCCGACCGCGGTGGCGACGAACCGGCCCTGGCCGGCGGTGACGAAGCTGCCCGACAGGACCCCGTCCCCAGGCTCCTTGGCCACGGGGTCGCTCTCGCCAGTGAGGAGGGACTCGTCGATCTCGAGCCCGGTCTCGGTAAGGACGGTCCCGTCAACGGGGAGGGCGTCGCCGGTCGAGACGTCGAGGACATCGTCGCGCACCACGTCCTCGACCGCGATCTCGGCCACCGCCCCGTCCCGGACGACCCGGCCCTCGGGGCGCTCACCACCTGCAGGCGGTCGAGGGTACGCATGGCCCGTGTCTCCTGGACGATGCCGACCAGGGCGTTGACGACCAGGACGATGCCGAACAGGGCGTCGTGGAACTCGCCGGTCGCGAACACGACCAGGAGCAGCCCGCCGAGGATGGCGTTGAACCGGGTGAGGAGGTTGGCCCGCACGATGTCGGCGAACGTCCGCCGGTTGTCGTCGGTGGTGACGTTCCGCAGCCCACGGGCAGCCCGGTCCCTGACCTCGCCCGCCGTCAGCCCCCGGGCGGGATCGGGACCGCGGGTTACGGCGGCCGTGGCCTGCGCGATCGGCTCCCGCGAGGATGTCGACGCCGGCTCATCGGTCACCGCGCGAGCTTCGCACCAGATTGGCCAGGCACGAACCAGCCCGCGACGACTCAAAGGCCACTCATGACATCGTGAGTGGGCGATATCGTGAAGAAATGCCCAAACAAACCACCATGCGCCTGCCCGACGAGCTGGCTGAGCAGGCCGAGGCCGTCGCCCGTGTGCAGGGAACCAGCGTCAATGCACTGATCGTCGAGTCACTGGCGGCAGCGATCGACAAAGTGCGCGCCGACAAGGACTTCACCGAGCGCGCCATGAAGCTGCTCGAACGCGACAAGGAGCTGCTCGACCGCTTGGCCAAGTGACCCGGTACCGCCCGGGAGCCGACGAGTTGGTCGACCTCGCGCTCGCCGAACACTCGGGGCGGCTTCGCTTCGGGCTTGCCCAGGCGGCCGCTGACGTCGTGGTCACGCTCGGCGAGGAAGCCCGTCGGGTGCTGCACGGCCTGGCTGACGAAGCTACGGGTCCGCCAACTCCCACTCGAAGGTCGCCGCCTGCCGCCTCGTCGGCACGACAGCCGCTACCTACGGCGAGGCCGGAACCGCCACGCTGAGGAGCAGCGAGTTGCTTGGTATGCCCTCCTGCATCCCGGCCAGCGAGCGAGGACCTGGACCGACCTGCACAACGCCTGGATCGACCGTCGTCACGAATCAGACACGTCACGGCGAAGCACGGAACAGGGTGGGACCTCTAGTGCCCGGACGAGTTACGTCATGGCGGCCCCTCGCTTCCCAGCCCGGTCTTGCTAGTGCCCCCGGCAGTGCGTGCCCCCGGCAGGATTCGAACCTGCGACACACGGTTTAGGAAACCGATGCTCTATCCCCTGAGCTACGAGGGCTGGGATATTAAACGTCCTGGTCAGAGGCGCTGCGTAGCGCCCCCGGCTCCGGCCTCGCCTGCGTATTGAAACCGCCACGTTGCCGCGCCGGATCGGCAGAGCCTCACGCTAGCGGTCTGACCGATCGGGCGGCCGACCAAAACGCGCAATGACGTAACGCGATCCGGTCCTCTAGGACTGCTCCGGTAAAGGAGCGAAAATGTCCATGGCGTCGAGGAGAGCGACCCGCACCTTGTGCGCGCTCGTGTTGCTGATGGCCGCCGCAGTGAGCACGGCGTCGACCGCGAGCGCAGCGAAGGGGGGTGACCATGCCGATGCCGTGGAGGCCTTTGAACGCGACGTCTACGAGATCGTCGTCAGCACGCTGCGCAATCCCGGGGCGGCGACGTCGCCCGACGCCGCGCTGTTCAACGTCGCCGGCTCGAACCTCGGGCTGACGTGGGGCCAGTGGACAACGGCGTCGGCCACCTCGACCATGCGGGTGAACGGTCACCACACCACGGCCGACCTCGCACTGCGCGGTCTCGTCCCGAACGGTGTGTATTCGGTGTTCTACGTCACGCTCGGACCCGACTCGGAGAACCCCCTCTGCCAGAACGTCGAGCGGGCGCTGCCCTTCACGAGCACGGACAAGCGCCAGCTTCCCGATCGATCGTCGTTCGTGGCGGGCGCAGACGGCACGGCGTCGTACTCCGGTCGAGTCGACGGCAGGCTGCTCGACGCCACCCAGGTGTTCCTCGAGGTCATCTACCACTTCGACGGGCAGACCTACGGCTCGCTGCCGAACCGAGGTGAGTGGTCCACCCAGGGCCGGGCTGACTGTCGCAGCAGCTTCGGGGACGACGCCATGCGCCAGCTGTTCATCCTTCAGAAGCTGTGATCTTCGGCGGACGCATCCCGGCCTCAGTCGTAGTACAGATCCAGTACTTGGCGAGCCCGCCCCTCCCCCGTAGGGTGAGCCCATGAGCGTCGTGCGGGTCGCCGCCGTCCAGGCCGCACCGGTCGTCCTCGATCGGGCGGCCACCGTCGAGAAGGCGTGCGGGCTGATCGAGAAGGCGGCCGGCGAGGGGGCCGAGCTTGTCGTACTGCCCGAGAGCTTCGTCCCCGCGTTCCCCGAGTGGGTGTGGCGGACGGGACCGTGGGACGCCACCGCCACCGCCCTGTTCGGCCTCCTCCACGACCAGGCGGTGGTCGTCGGCGGTCCCGACACCGACGCCCTGGCCGCCGCCGCCCGCCAGGCGGGGGCGACCGTCTCCATCGGGGTGACCGAGCGCAACCACCACGGCTCGACCCTCTACAACACCCAGCTCCTGTTCGGCCCCGACGGCAACCTCCTCCACCGCCACCGCAAGCTCATGCCGACCGGCCCCGAGCGGCTCGTGTGGGGGCAGGGCGACGGATCGTCCCTGCACGCCGTCGACACCCCCGCCGGACGGGTCGGCACCCTGATCTGCTGGGAGAGCCTGATGCCCCTCGTCCGCTCGGTGCTGTACGCCGACGGCATCGAGATCTACCTCGCCCCCACGTGGGACGCGGCCGACGCCTGGGTGGCATCCATGCGCCATATCGCCCGGGAAGGGCGGGTCTTCGTCATCGGCGCCAACCAGTGCGTGCGGGCCACCGACATGGGGGCCGACCTCCCCGGCCGGGCCGACCTCTACGGCGGCCACGACGACGTCCTGTCCGCCGGCAACACAGTCATCGTCGCCCCGTCGGGCGACATCGTGGCGGGGCCGATCGTCGGCGAGGAGGGCATGCTCGTGGCCGACATCGACCTGGCCGAGGCCCGCAACGCCCGCCAGATGAACGACCCCGTCGGCCACTACTCCCGGGGCGACGTCGTCCGCCTGGTGGTCGACCGCCGCTCCCGACCCTCCGTGGCGGACGGTCCCCGGGCGGAGTAGCTCGCCGCCGCCTACGATCACGCCAACCCATCGTTCGAGGTGGCGGCGGACGGAGGTACGGCGGCATGGGTTCGATTCGATCTGGCGGTACGTGGCGCGCCGTCGCGGCGGCGTGCGTCCTCGTCGTCGTCGTCGCAGGATGCTCGAGCGAGGGCACCAAGGTGTCACGGGCCGACCTCGGCGACGAGTGGCCGCTGACCGTCGCCAGCGTGATGCTGGAATGCCTCCCCAGCGGTGAGGTGGTAGCTCAGTGGGAGGGCACCGGCTACATGCTCGCCGGCGAGGTGGACCACAGCGCGTACAGCGACATCGCCCCGATCTGGGCCCGCGACGCCGCCGGCACCCTGATCCCCCTCCGAGCGCTCCGAGACCGAGGCCTCGAGCTCTGCGACTGAGAACCCGCGGTTGACGCCGCGGGTCCACCCACGCGGCCCCGGCCGGTAGCGTCGAGCGGCAGATGGCGAGCATGGTCCAAGCAAGGGGCCTCACCAAGCGGTATCCCGGCGTCACCGCCCTGGACAACGTCGACCTCGACCTTCCCACCGGGCGGATCGGCCTGGTGGGGGCCAACGGCGCCGGCAAGACCACGCTCTTCCGCATCCTCCTCGGCCTCACCCGCCCCGACGCGGGCGACGCCGAGGTGTTCGGCATCCGGGTGGCCGACGATCCCATCTCCGTCCGCAGCCGCATCGGCTACATGCCTGAGCACGACTGCCTGCCCCTCGACCAGACCGCGGCCGACGTGGTCGCCACCTTCGGCGAGCTCGGGGGGCTGCCGGTGCGGGCCGCCCGTCAGCGGGCGTCGGAGGTGCTCGACCTGGTCGGCCTGGACGAGGCCCGCTTCCGGCCGGTGGGCGGCTTCTCCACCGGGATGCGCCAGCGGACCAAGCTGGCCCAGGCCATCGTGGCCGACCCCAAGCTCGTGCTCCTCGACGAGCCCACCGCCGGCCTCGACCCGTCCGGCCGGGAGGAGATGCTGGCCCTCGTGGCCCGCCTGGCCACCTTCGGGATCGCGGTCGTCCTGGCCACCCACCTCCTCGACGACGTGGCCCGGGTGTGCGACCACGTGGTCATGCTCGACGCCGGCCGCCTCGTCACCGACGCCCCGACCACCTCGCTCCTCCGCCAGACGGGGAAGGTGACCGTCGACGTCGGCCCGGCGGCGACACCCGCCCTCACCGCCGCCCTCACCGGCCGGGGCCTGGAGGTCGGCACGGACGACGTGGGCAACCTCGAGGTCACCGTCGCCACCGAGGCCGACCTCGACGCCATCCGCGACGTGGTCGCCGAGCTCGGGCTCCCCCTGCACCGGCTGACCAACCGCCTGACGTCGCTCGACGAGGTGTTCGTCCACCGGGCTCCTTCGACCCCAATCCCGTCGGCATGAGCACCACCGGCGCCGTCTACGACCGTGGTTACCGCCCCTACGAGGGCACCCTCGGCGGCCGGCGGGCGGCGACAGCCGCCCTCTACCGCACGTCGCTGCGGCGGGCCATCGGCCTGCGCCGGGCGTGGCGGCAGAAGGTGGCCCCGTTCATCCTCCTCGCCATCGCGGTGGTGCCGGCGGTGATCAACGTCGGCGTCGGCTACCTCACCCGGGACTCGCCGGCCGAGGAGTTCTCGTTCATCACCTATCGGGAGTACGTGGGCGTGTCGAGCGCCCTCCTGCTCTTCGTGGCCCTGGTGGCAGCCGACATCGTCTGCCCCGACCGCCGACAGCGGGTCCTCCCCCTCATCTTCGCCCGCCCCCTGACCGGTCGGGACTACGTCGTGGCCAAGGTGGGGGCCATCTTCACCTGCGTGTTCGCGTTCTCGTTCCTGCCTCAGATGGTGCTCTACATCGGCCAGATGGTGGTGAGCGACGGTGCCCTCGCCTACCTGCGGGCCAACACCGCCGTCCTGTGGCAGGTGCCGGTGGCGGTCGCCCTCCTGGCCCTGTTCTACGCCCTGCTGGGGGTGGCGGCGGCCTCGCTCAGCGGCCGTCGCATGGTGGCGGGGGCGACGCTGCTGGGCGTCACCCTCATCTCGTCCACCGTGGCGGCCATCCTGCTGGAGGGCACGTCCGAGGGGCACCCGGCCGCCCTGATCAACGTCCTCGCCCTCCCCCTGTACGTACGCGACCTGGTGTTCCTGGGCCACCTGGGGCGGGACTCGGACCTGTCGGGCGTCGCCGGCGGCGGGGCCCTGGCCGTGGCCTGCTACCTGGCGGTGGTCGCCGGCTGCGTCGCCGTCCTCCTGGTCCGCTACCGGTCGGCGGACCTGTGACCACGACCGATCCCGCCTTCGTGGAGGACGCCACCGTCGAGGTCGACCAGGTCTCGGTCTGGTTCGGGCAGAAGGTGGCCCTCTCCGAGCTGGGGTGCTCGTTCGGGCCGGGGGTGACGGGCCTGCTCGGGCCCAACGGCGCCGGAAAGAGCACGCTCATGCGGGCCGTCACCGGGCTCATCGGGGTGAACACGGGACGGGTGCGGGTGCAGGGGCGCGATCCCCGGACCGATCGGGACGTCCACCGCCACATCGCCCTGGTGCCGGAGGACGAGGCCGTCCCCTCCCGCCTGACCGCCCGCCAGCTGGTCCGCTACGTGGCCGACCTCCACCAGGTGGCCGACGCCGACGCGGTGGCCACCCGCGCCCTCGAGTCCGTCGACATGCTGCCCGCCGCCGATCGCCGGCTGGCCGGGTTCAGCAAGGGGATGCGCCAGCGGGCCAAGGTGGCGGCCGCCCTGGTCACCGACCCGGCCGTGCTCGTGCTCGACGAGCCCCTCAACGGGGCCGACCCGGTCCAGCGGGTCCACCTGGTCGAGCTCTTCCGCCGCCTGGGCGCCGAGGGACGGACGGTGCTCGTGAGCTCCCACGTGCTGTCGGAGGTCGAGCAGCTCGCCGACCGGGTGCTGGTCCTCATCCACGGCCGGTTGGCGGCGGCCGGCAACCACCGGGCCATCCGCGACGCCATGGACGACCGTCCCCGGCACGTCCTCATCCGGGCCGACGAACCCCGCCGGCTGGCGGCGGCGCTGCTGCGGGTGGACACGGTGGCGGGCGTGAGCGTGACCGAGGCGGGACTGGTGGTCACCACCGACCGGGCCGGCGACCTGGCGTTGGCGGTCGCGCCCGTGGCGCGCCAGCTGGGCGTGCGGCTGCGGGAGGTCCGACCCCTGGACGACTCCCTCGAGAGCTTGTTCCGGGAGCTGGTCCGGTGACGACGGCGACGCGCGGCGCCCGCCGCTCCCCCTCGCCCTTGGCCGCCATTCTCGGCTACACGCTGCGGGTCTGCGTGCCCAAGCGGCGGGTGCTGCTCGTGCTCCCGGTGGCGGGGGCGGTGCTGTTCGGCCTGCTGTCCCGCACCGTGTCCGACGAGACCGCGGTCAGCGCCTTCGTCCTGGTCGGCGGCTCGGCCATGCACACGCTGATCCTCCCCATCACCTGCCTGGTCATCGGGGACGCCCTCCTCGGCGCCGAGATCCGCTCCGGAGTGTTCGCTTTTACCTGGCTCACCCCGGTGCGCTACGCCACGATCATCCTGGGCCGGTGGCTGGGAGGGTGCCTGCTGGCGACCGCCATCCTGGCGCCGGGGGCGGCATTGGCCGCCATCGTCGCCGGCGCGCCGGAAGCGGTGGTGCCGAGCATGATCGCGGTGATGACCGGGGCAGCCGCCTATCTGGCCCTGTTCCTCGCCATCGGGGCCACGTTCAAGCGGCCGGTGGTGTGGTCGCTAGCGCTGGTGATCCTGGTCGAACGTCTGCTGGGGGCGGCCCTGGCCGGGATCGCCCAGCTGCTGCCGGGGTGGCTGGCCGACGCCGTCCTGGTCGGGCTCACCGACGTGTCTGACGACCTGCACCGGGACGGGATCCCCCACGGGTGGGCGGCCGTCGTCCGCCTGGCGATCGTGGCCGCGGTCGGACTGGCGATCGCCACCCGCCGCCTGCGCCACCTCCGCCCCGCGTCCGCTGCCGACTGAACCGGGCCTCTCGGAGGTACCGTGCCCTGGTCCGCCCAGGCTGGGGCGGCGCTCGAACGAGGAGGCACTCATGGAGTTCATCCAGATCATCGAGTACCAGACGTCCAAGCCGGACGAAATGAAGGCCCTGGGCGAGGAATTCGGGGCGCTCCGGGCGGGCGAGCCGGGGGCGGCGGACGTGAAGGTCGTGGCGGTCAAGGACCGCGACCAGGAGAACACCTACATGACGATCGTCCGCTTCCCCTCCTACGAGGCGGCGATGGAGAACTCGCAGCGGGAGGACACCGGCGAGATGGCCGCCAAGATGGCCGCCCTGTGCGACGGACCGCCGACGTTCCGCAACCTCGACGTGATCATGGACATGTAGCCCGGCCCGGCCTCCGTCGCCTCGACCCGGTCCTGCCTGCCCTCGGCGTACGTCCGCACAGTGGCGTGGTCGAGGGCGTGCCGGCGGGCGGCGGGGTTACGGCCGGATCACCTCGCCCGGCTCCGAACAGCCAACGGTCCCGTCGGTGACCTGGATGAACTGCTCGTCCGCACGCCCGAGGCTGATGTCGAACGTCATGCAGGTATCTGTCCACCGCGCCTGGCAGAGGTCGTTCGTGAAGCACGCACTCGAGACGAAGGTCCCGCCCGGCCGGACGTCGTCGAAGAGCTCCTCAACCGCGTGCGCGTCGGCGATCATGAGCGCGGCTGCCTGGTCGTCGTCCTCGTACGCCTGAAGCAGGCACTGGATGGCGTCGTCCGGCGAGGCCACGGTCCGGATCGTGCACGACGTATCGGCGCGGGGGCGATCCGCCTCTCCGTCGTCGGACGAACAGGCGGCCAGCAGCAGCGCGGCCAGGCACGAGAGCAGAGCGAGCCGCCGACCTCCGGTCATGGGTGGTCCGCCGTGAAGAACATCTCCAGTTGGATCCCGTCCGGATCCCGAAAGGTGAGGACCGAACCGTAGTGGCGGTCGGCGATGGGCGTGTGGTCGACGCTCAGGCGGATGAAGTGCTCCTGCCAGTCCTCCAGCGCCTCCCGGCTGTCGACCTTGAAGCCCATGTGGTCGAAGCCGGTGCGGCGGGGGTCGAACGTCTCGCCCTGGTTGGCGTCGTGGTGCTGGCACTCGATGATCGACTTGGACGGCTCGTGGATCAGCAGCACGCCCTGCCAGCCCTCGCCCTCCACGAAGTCGAGCTCCTGGAGGCCGAGGACGGCCTTGTACCAGCCCACGCTCGTCATGAGGTCCCGGACCGAGAACGAGATGTGGGAGACCTTGCTGAAGGCAACCCGGTTGAACGGCATACGCCAAGTCTGCCCCGTCGGCCAGTATGGGGATCGTGGACGTCCGGCTGCCGCACCACTGGTACGTGGCCTGCCTGGCCGATGACCTGCGGGGCCGACGGCCCCTGGCCCGGACCGTGCTCGGCCTCCCCATGGCGTTGTTCCGGGACGACGACGGGCGGGCGGCGGCGGTCGTCGACCGCTGTCCCCACCGCAACACGCCCCTGTCGATCGGCACCGTGTGCGACGGCCAGCTCCAGTGCGCCTATCACGGGTGGCGCTTCGACGGGTCGGGCGCCTGCCGGCTGGTGCCGGGGCTGGTCGGCGATGTCGCCGACCGGCGGGCCCGCCGGGTGGACACGTACCCCACCGCCGAGCGGGACGGCTTCGTATGGGTGCGTCCCGATGGGGACGGGTCGGCCGGGCCGCCGCCGTTCCGCTTCCCCCACGTGGAGGAGGCCGGCTACACCACCGTCCGCCGGAGCCTGTCGGTGGAGGCCGGGCTCCACGCCGCCCTGGAGAACACGCTGGACGTGCCCCACACCGCGTTCTTGCACGGGGGACTGTTCCGGGGCGGGCGGCCGCCGGTCGACATCGAGGTGGTGGTCCGGCACACCGTCGACGGGGTCGAGGCGGAGTACCTGGGCGAGCCCCGCCCGCCGGGCCTGGCCGGGCGCATCCTCGCCCCCGAGGGCGGCGTCGTCACCCACATCGACCGCTTCCTCATGCCCTCGATCGCCCAGGTGGACTACCGCCTGGGCGCAAACCACCTGGTCACGACCACCGCCTTCACGCCGGGCGAGGACGGGGTGACCGACCTCCACGCCGCCGTCACCTTCCGGCTGCGGCTGCCGCCGGCGCTGGTGAAGGCGGTCGTCACGCCCGTCGCCAACCGGATCTTCGCCCAGGACAAGGCCATCCTCCAGCAGCAGTCCGAGAACGTCCGCCGCTTCGGAGGCGAGCAGTACGCGTCCACCGAGCTCGACGTCCTCGGCCAACACATCCTCCGGCTGTTGCGGCGGGCGGAGCGGGGCGAGCCCGAGGGCGACGGGGCCAACGGCGGCCGTCCCGCCGACCGCCGCTTCACCATGCGGGTCTGATCCCGCGGCGGTGGACCGCGCCGAGGGTCGAACAGTTCGCGCACTGACCCCCTCACGCGTGTAATTGCGCGGATCAATCAGCCCCGGACGGCCTCCACCGCCCGGAGGTAGTTGGCGCCCGCGATCTTGGCGATGCGGTCCGGCGAGAAACCGCGGGCCCTCATGGCCGCCACCAGCACGGGTAGCTCGAGGACGGTGCGCATGTCGCGAGGGGTGACGATGAAGCCGTCCCAGTCGCTGCCGAGGGCGGCGCAGTCCTCGCCGCCGACGTCGACCACGTGCTCCAGATGGCGGACGACGGCCTCGGCCGAGCTCTCGCCCAGGAACCCGGCGTGGTACATGATCCCGACCACTCCCCCGGTGTCGGCGATGGCCCGGACCTGGTCGTCGTCGACGTTGCGCCACACGTCGTGGACGGCCCGCACGCCCGTGTGGGACACGATCGCCGGCGTCGACCGGTCGTGCACCGCGAGGGCGTCCCAGAACCCGGGCCGTTCACGTGGGCCAGGTCGACGAGGATGCGCCGCTCGTCGAGGGCGGCCACGTAGTCCCGGCCGGCATCGGTCAACCCCCGTGCCCGCCCGGCCAACGGCCGCGCCGGCGATCCCAACGCCGACCTCGTCAGGTGGACGACGGTCACCCGCGACACGACCGCCGGCAGCGTCGCCACGTCGTCCGCGCCCACCGCGTTGCCCCCCTGGACCGCCACGAAGCACCCCAGGCGCCCCTCCGCCCGCGCCCGCCGATAGCCGGCGACGTCGGCCACCACCGCCACGCCCGGGTCGGCCGACAGCGCCGCCGAAAGCCGCTCGATGTTGGCCAGCAGCGTCGAACGTCGACCGGGCCTGCTCCGGAAGGGGTTGGTGGCGATGCTGAACACCCCACCGGTGAGCCCCGCCTCCCTCATCCGGGGGACGTCGAGCTGCGAGTAGAGCCGACCCCCGAGCACGCCCCGCCCGTGCCGGCGGACGAGGTCGTAGCGCAGCACCCGGGCCCAGACGTAGGACTCGATGTGGGCGTCGACGACGTCGGTCTCCATGCCCGGACAATTGTGGCCAGTCCGGTCGTCCGGGCGGATAATGGGGTGAAGGAGGGTCCCGTGTCCGACACCGCCTCGCTGTCCGCTCCGGGGGCTCCGGGCGGGGACGAACTGATCGCCTGAGCCCGAGTCGACCCACGGGCCCTCCCTTCCTCGACCGCGCCGACGCCGGGGCCCGCCTGGCGGAGTTGTTCGACCCCTCGTGGCACGGACGCCCCGACGTCGTCGTGCTCGGGTTGGCCAGGGGCGGCATGCCGGTGGCGTTCGAGGTGGCCCGCGCCCTCGCAGTCCCCCTGGACGTGTTCGTGGTGCGCAAGCTGGGCGTTCCCGGCCACGAGGAACTGGCCTTCGGGGCGGTGGCCAGCGGCGGGCTGCGGGTGCTCAATCCCGAGGTGGCGGGCCTCCTGAGCGCGGAGGCGGTGGCCGAGGTGACGGCCCGGGAATGGGAGAAGCTGACCACCCGGGAGGCGAGCTACCGGGGCGACCGTCCACCGCTCGACCTCCGGGGAAAGACGGTCGTACTGGTCGACGACGGGCTGGCCACCGGCGCCAGCATGCGGGCCGCGGTGGGCGCCGTCCGCCAACGGGCCCGGCCGGGGTCGTGGTGGCGGTACCGGTAGGGGCGGCGGCCACCTGCGCCCTGCTACGGGCGGAGGCCGACACGGTCGTCTGCACCGCCACGCCCGAGCCGTTCATGGCCGTGGGCGCCTGGTACCACGACTTCTCGCCCACGACCGACGACGAGGTCCGCCGCCTCCTCGGCGACCAGGAGGGCCGGGCGGCCGTGTAAAGCTGGTCGGGTGCGGTATCGACGGCTGGGCGCCAGCGAGCTGATGGTGTCCGAGGTCAGCCTCGGATCGTGGCTGACCTATGGCGCGGCCGTCGACAACGAACGGGGCCTGGCCTGTGTGCGGCGGGCGTTCGAGGTCGGGATCAACTTCTTCGACACGGCCAACGTCTACGGGGGCGGGGGCGGCGGAGTCGTTCCTCGGCGAGGCCCTGTCGGGCGTCGACCGGGAGTCCTACATCCTGGGGACCAAAGCCTTCTGGCGGATGCCCGACGGCGGCCAGGGGCTGTCGGCGGCCCAGATCCGCACCCAAGCCGACGCGTCCCTCAAGCGGTTGCGCACCGACTACGTCGACCTCTACCAGTGCCATCGCTACGACCCCGACGTCCCCCTCGAGGAGACGATGGAGGCCCTCACCGACCTGGTGAAGCAAGGGAAAGCCCGCTACCTGGGCTTTTCCGAGTGGACGGTGGAACAGATCGAGGCCGCCCTCGCCGTCCCGGGCGTGGAGCGGTTCGTGTCCAGCCAGCCCGAGTACTCGATCCTCTACCGCAAGATCGAGCCCGAGATCCTCGAGGTGTCCGAGCGCAACGGGATCGGCCAGATCGTGTGGTCACCGCTGGCCCAGGGGGCGCTGACGGGCAAGTACAAGCCGGGTACCCGTCCCCCGGCGGGGTCGCGGGCGGCCAACGAGTCGATGGGCCGGTAGATGGGCCGCTGGCGCGACGACGTGGTGCTGGAGGCCGTCCAACGGCTGCGGCCCATCGCCGACGGGCTGGGGCTCTCGATGGCGCAACTGGCCTTGGCCTGGGTGCTGCGCCAGCCCAACGTGGCCTCGGCCATCACCGGCGCCAGCCGTCCCGAGCAGATCGACGACAATGTCGGCGCGGTCGGCGTCACGCTCGACGGCGCCACCCTGGCCGCCATCGACGAGGCGGTCGACGGGGTGGTCGGGCCCTGAGGTGGGCGGCGCCGACCCGGCCGGGCGGGGCGGTCGGCAACACGATCGTCGTGGTGCCCTCGATCTCGTTCCCGGTGGTCGAGCTGCGGAAGATCGCAGCCGTCCAGTCCTACGAGGAGCGCATGCTGTTCTTCGTCCTCCTGCTGGCCGACCCCACGGTGCGGGTCGTGTACGCCACGTCGGAGGCGATCGATCCCGCCACCATCGAGTACTACCTGCGCTTCCTGCCCGACCCCGACGACGCCCGGCGGCGGCTGGCCCTGGTATCGGTCGGCGACCCGTCGATCGGGTCGTTGTCGGCCAAGTTCCTGGCCCGGCCGGACGACCTCGGCCCGGCTGCGGGCCGCCATCGGCGACGCGCGGGGTGGCGGCGCGGCCATGGTGCCCTTCAACGTCACCCGGGCCGAGCAGGACCTGGCCGATGCCCTGGGAGTACCCTGTGCGGGCCCCGGCCCGAGCTGGTGTGGCTGGGGTCGAAGTCGGGATCGCGGCAGGTGGCGATGGAGGCGGGCGTCCCGGTGCTGCCGGGGGCGGAGGACGTGTTCTCGGTGGCGGAGCTGACCAAGGCCGTCAACGGGCTGCGGGAGGTCCATCCCGACCTGCCGGCGGTGGTGGTCAAGCTCAACAACGGGTTCTCCGGGCAGGGCAACGCCATCATCGACCTCGACGGGCTGGCCGACCCCATCACCGCCTCGCCCACGGTCTTCTGTGCGGGTGAGGAGTCGTGGACCTCGTTCGAGCCCAAGATCGAGGACGAGGGCGCCATCGTGGAGGAGGTCGTCCGGGCCGACGACCTCCGGTCGCCGAGCGTGCAGCTGCAGATCTCCCCCACCGGCGAGGTGGAGGTGCTCTCGACCCACGACCAGATCCTCGGCGGGCCCGAGAACCAGGTCTACCTCGGGTGCCGCTTCCCGGCCCGGCCCGAGTACCGGCTGGCCATCCTGGCCGAGGCCCGCAAGGTGGCCGCGGTGATGGTCGCCCGGGGGGTCACCGGCGTGTTCGGGATCGACTTCCTGGTCGACGGCGACCCGGACGAGGGCGGGCGGGTGACGCTGAGCGAGATCAACCTGCGCATGGGCGGCACCACCCACCCCTTCTGGATGGTCCGCCTGGCCACCGGTGGCACCTACGACCAGGAGTCGGGCGAGCTGCGGGTGCCGGGCGGTGAGGCCCGCAGCTATGTGGCCACCGACAACATCAAGTCGGCGCAGCTGGTGGGCTGCCGGCCGGCCGAGGTCATCGCCCGCATCGACGAGGCCGGGCTGGCCTACGAGCCGTCCACCCGATGCGGCGTGACCCTCCACCTTTTGGGTGCCCTCCCGGGGGCGGGGAAGATGGGCGTGACGTGCATCGCGGCGACGCCGGAGGCGGCGGACGAGATGTACCGCGGCGTCCTCACCGCCCTCGACGCCCGCTGATCCGGGCCGAGGCCCGGTCCGCAACCTGCGCCGCTGCTGGCCACCGACGAAAGGTCGCTAGGAGGGTGTGAGGGACTGGATGGTGGCCGAGTACTCGGTGTGCACGGCCAGGACCCCCGGGATGGCGGCGTCGCCGACCCCCCGCTCCTTCACCCACAGCCGGGAGCCGCGGTCAAGGTTGACGGTGAGCGACTGGGTGCCCGTGATCTGCCCGGACGGCATGGTCGCCACCGAGCGCACGACCAGGGTGTCGAGCACCTGCCCGCCGATGGTGACCGCCTCCGTGCCCAGGACGTCGACCACGACCCGGGCGCTTCCGCCGCTGGGGACGGGCACGTCGAGCGTGCGGGACGCCCCTGGCGCCGCCCCCGTGGCGAGGAAGAGCAACGGGGCCGGCGGGGTGAGGTCGACCGGATAGGGCGGGTACGGGCTCAACGTGAACGTCAGGCGCAGCGAGACCAGGTAGACGCCGTCGGCCCGGTATTCGAACGTGTACTCGGTCAGGGGGCCGTTCCCCGCGTTGCGCAGGTCGCGAGATGCGTGCTGGCGGGAGCCGACGACCGGGTCGACGTAGTTGGTGGTCACCGCCGGGAACGGCGAGGTGTTCCCGTTGATGGTCGAGGCGCCGCTCGTCGAGTAGCGGTAGAGGCCGGGCGCGGCCGGGGTGAGTGACGCCGGGGCAGGGGCCGCGGTGGCCGGGGGGGCGGTGGGAGCGGGGCGGGCGCGGCGGTGGTGGCCGGGGCTTCAGGGTCGGTGGTCTCCGTGACCCTCCTCGATGGTGGTGGTCGTCTCGCCGGGGGCGGCCGGGACCGTCGTGGTTTCGCCGGGGACCGATGTGGAGGACGACGGCGTGCGACTTCACATCGTCCTTGTCGTCGCCGCCGCCACAGGCGGCACCGGTGACGGCGAGCAGGACGACGGCGGCGGTGGCGGCCGCCGACGAGCGGAGCCGCCTCACGGCAGGCGACCGTGGACGGTCCGGGCCGTCTCCAGGGCGCCGATGACCGAGGACGCGATCCCGGGGCCGTCGAGGCCGAGGTCGGCGTGGATCTTCGCCGGCGGCGCCTGGGGCAGGTAGTCGTCGGGGACGCCCAGCACCATCACCCGGGGCGCAGGCTGGCCGCGTTCGGCGGCGGCGGCCGCGATGGCGTCCACCATGGCCGAGCCCGCCCCGCCCACGCGCACCCCGTCCTCGGCGGTGACGACGAGGGGTGCGCCGGCGGCGTCGGCGATCATGTGGGGGTCGAGGGGCTTGACCAGGCGCACGTCCCACACCGTCGATCCGATGCCCTGGAGATGGAGCAGGCGAGCGGCTTCCTCGGCCGCCTCCACCAGCTTGCCCACGGCCAGGATGCACACGTCGGGGCCCCGGCGGACCAGGCGGGCCGACAGTCCCGAGCCGACCTCGTCCGGGGGGACCTGGCGGGCGGGGCCCTTGGGGTAGCGCACCGCCGCCGGCCCGTCCTCGATGGCGAGAGCCTGCTTGAGCATGACCTCCAGCTCCTGGGCCGACGAGGGGGCGAAGATCGTCATCCCCGGGACCTTGCTCAGCAGGGCCATGTCGAGGATGCCGTGGTGCGACGGACCGTCGTCGCCGGTGATGCCGGCCCGGTCGACGGCGAAGACGACCGGCTGGCGGTGGAGGCCGACATCGAGGTTGACCTGGTCGAACGCCCGGCTGAGGAACGTCGAGTAGATGGCGACCACGGGCTTCATCCCGCCCATGGCCAGGCCGGCGGCGGCGGTGACGGCGTGCTGCTCGGCGATCCCGACGTCGATGAAGCGGTCGGGGTGGCGAGCCTGGAACGGGATCAGGCCGGTGGGACCGGCCATGGCCGCGGTGATGGCCACCACCCGGGGATCGAGGTCGCCCGCCTCCACGATGGCGTCAGCGAAGGCCTGGGTGTAACCCACCGGGAGCCAGCGGGGCGGGCCGAGGGCGGGGTCGAAGACGGGGGCGTCGTGGAGGCACTTCTCGTCGTCGTCCTCCGCCGGCTGGTAGCCCCGGCCCTTCTGGGTGACGACGTGGACGATGATCGGCTCGTCGAACTGCCCGGCCAGGCGCAGCACGTCCTCCAGAGCGGCGATGTCGTGGCCCTCGATGGGGCCGACGTAGCGGACGCCGAGGGCCTCGAAGAAGGCGTCCGGCGCCAGCACCTCGCGGACCGCGGCCCGTAGGCCGCTCATCCCGATCTCGAGCTGCTGGCCGACCATGGGCACCTTGCGCACCAGCCGCTGCAGGCGCTTGACGTTGCGGACGTACTTCGGGTTGAGCCGCAGCCGGCTGAGGCCGCTGGCCAGCCGGGAGACGGTCGGCGCGTACGACCGCCCGTTGTCGTTGAGGACGATCAGGACCTTGCGCCCGCTGTGGCCGATGTTGTTGAGGGCCTCGAACGCCATCCCCCCCGTCATCGAGCCGTCGCCGATGACGGCGACCACCCGTCGGTCGTCCTCGCCCTTTGAGGTGGATGGAGGTGGCCAGCCCGTGGGCGTAGCTGAGGATGGTGGACGCGTGGCTGTTCTCCACCCAGTCGTGCTCCGACTCGGCCCGGGACGGGTAGCCGGACAGGCCGCCGGCCTGGCGCAGGGTGGGGAACCGCTCGCGGCGGCCGGTGAGGATCTTGTGGACGTAGGCCTGGTGGCCGGTGTCCCACAGGAGGATGTCCCTCGGGGAGTCGAAGACCCGGTGGAGGGCGATGGTGAGCTCCACCACGCCCAGGTTGGAACCGAGGTGACCGCCGGTGACCGACACCGACTGGACGATGAACTGGCGGATCTCGTCGGCCAGGATCTCGAGCTGTTCGGGCTCGAGTTGGCGAAGGTCAGCCGGTTTGGCGATCGTCTCGAGCACCATCAGCGAACCCGAAGCTACCCGCGGCCGGCTGCCTCCACGTAGTCGGGCAACCCCGTCGCACGGAGCAGGTCCCGGTAGCGTGTCCCGCCGATGGACCTGGACCGCTTCCAGTACCTGCTGTTGATGCTCCTCTGCCTGGTCATCACCCTGCCCCTGGAGCTACTCCTCGGGGCGCCGGGTCTGGGCCCAGCCCCGCCGCCTGCTGGCCGCCCTGGCCATCCCGGTGGCGGTGTTCGTGGTGTGGGACATGGTCGCCATCGCCCGCGACCACTGGACCTACAACCCGAAGTACGTGACCGGCTGGGAGCTGGGGAACCTGCCGGTGGAGGAGCTGGTGTTCTTCGTGGTGATCCCTGTCTGTGGGCTGCTCACCTACGAGGCGGTGCGGCGGATCCTCCTCGAGTGGGACGACGTGTGGAGGCGGCTGCGACGGTTGGTGCGGCGCTAGGTGGAATACACCTGGGCTGCTGTCCTCGGCGTGGTGGCCGTGGTGCTGGTGGAGGTGCTGTGGCTGCGCACGGGCGTGTTCCGCACGGTCACCTTCTGGATCGCCTACGGGATCGTGGTGTTCTTCCAGGTGCTGGTGGACGGGTGGCTGACCAAGCTGTCGTCGCCGATCGTGATCTACAACCCGGACACGTTCACCGGGTGGCGGGCGCCCTTCGACGTTCCCGTGGAGGACTACCTGTTCGGCTTCGCCCTGGTCACCCTCACGATCATCATCTGGGTGCACCTGGGCCCCGGAGCCGGCGGACGGTCCACCCGAACAGGAACAGGGCCGAGCCCCCGACGATGACGACCTGTCCCCACAGGGCGGCGAGGGCGAGGGACGGGAGCCCGAGGCCCACGCCGGTGAGGATCATGCGGGTGGGCCGCTCACCCGGGGTGATGACCTGGGAGGTGGGCTCCTGGGCCAGCGACCCTCGGGCCCGGACGTACTCGAGCCACCAGGTGGTCGCGATGGCGGCGATGGCGAGCCGCCGGCATCGGGGTGGTCGGCGGCGATGGCCAGGGCCACGGGGAGGGCGGCGTCGGACAAGCGGTCGAGGGCGGAGTCGAGGAAGAAGCCGACCTTGGTCGTGCGGCCGGCCTGGACCGCCACTGCTCCGTCCAGGGCGTCGAGCAGGCCGGAGACGATGAGGGCCACGCACGCGCCGGCGGGCCCGATCCACCCGTCGACCATGGCCAGGGGGACGGTGGCGGCGGCGACCACCAGGGCCGCGACGGTGACGGCGTTGGGCGAGACGCCGGCTTTGGCCAGGGGCCGGGCGACGGCGGCCATCGTCCGCAGCCACCCGCCGACGAAGCCGGTCGGCGGCTGGGTCATGTGCAGTGCGGCCCACTCCCGGAGGTGCTCGTCGCCGTCCATCCGGCGATTAAACCGCGCAATTGCACGCATGAGGGTGTGAGCGCGAACTGGTCGGTGGCGGGGGCGCCGACGGCGGCCGAGCGTGGCCACCGTCGCCAGCGTGGTGGGGCTGGCCCGGATGGGAATGGCCGCCCGCCGGTTCCTCGCGCCCGACCCGTGCGGCGCCGGCGATCGACGTGCGGGTGGTCATCCCGGCCCGGGACGAGGCGGCCGTGATCGCGGGGTGCGTGGCGTCGGTGATCGGTCAGGCGACCGAGGTGGTGGTCGTCGACGACGGGTCGTCGGACGGGACGGGCGCGCGTGGCGGCGGCGGCCGGGGCCCGGGTCGTGCGCCTCGACGACGGCGAGCCGCCGCCGGGGTGGATGGGCAAGCCCCGGGCGTGCCTGGCGGGCGCGGCGGGGGCGACCACCGAGTGGCTGGCGTTCGTGGACGCCGACGTGGTGCTCGCACCCGTCGGCCCTGGCCACCATGGCCGCCGCCACCCCGGCACGACATCGACCAGCATCGTGGGTGGGCTCGACTGCCGGTCGTTCTGGGAGCGGCTGCTGCTGCCCGAGCTGGGCCTGGCCCTGGCCCAGGGCGGCTTCCCCGACGACTTCGCCAGCGGCCAGTGCTTCCTGGTCCGGCGGGACGCCTACGAGGCGGTCGGCGGCCACGGCCACCCGGACGTGCGGGGGTCGGTGGTCGACGACCGCGACCTGGCCCGCGCCCTCGGCGGCCACGACGCCCGCCTGGCCCCCAAGCTCATGCGGGCCCGCATGTACCGGGGCTTCGGCGAGATCCGGGCCGGGCTGGTGAAGAACCAGGCCGCCCTCCACCGATCGACGGCCACCCACCTGGCCGGCCTCCTGGCCCCGGTGGCCTCCCGACGGCCGTGGGCCGCGGTCGTGGTGAGCGCCGGCGGCCGGGCGGTGGCGGGGCAGAACCCGGCCTACGGCCTCCTCGCGCCCGTCGCCCGGGTCATCCTGGCCGCCTGCCACGTGGAGAGCCGGTGGCGGGCGGCAACCGGCCGGCCGGTCCTCTGGAAGGGCCGTCCCACAGACGTGCAACGGCCCGGCACACTCGCTATCGTGCCGCCCATCAACTCGTGATGACACCTGAGTCTGGGTGGCGGAACGGCGACCAGGGGGGAACATGCACGGGAGGAAGCTGCTCGTAGCCGTCGTCGGCGCGGTCTTCGTCGGGCTGCCCTCGGTGGCTGTCGCCATCGGCGTCGGCAACACCGACACGGGGGCCGGGAACCACGTCGTCGGCAACTCGAACACCGTCACCGGCGACGGCAACATCATCGTCGGGTCGACCAATCAGGTCATCGAGGCCGACGGGAACATCATCGTCGGGGACGGCAACGCGGTCACGGTCAACCCGGGTCAGCTGGCGACGACCGAGGCCAACGGGAACAAGATCTTCGGCGACAACAACACCGTCACCGCCAACGGGGGGCTGATCGCCACCACCCAGGCCAACGGGAACCTCATTTACGGTGACTCCAACGAGATCTCGGCCAGCAGCGGCATCGCTGACACGACCCTGGCCAACGACAACACCATCCTCGGTGACGGGAACGCCATCACGATCGACCGGGGGCTGCTGTCGACCAATGTCGTGAACTCGAACCAGATCCGGGGCGATTCGAACCGGATCGCGGTCCACAGCGAGGCCCTGTCGACGGCGGTCGTCATCGACAACCGCATCGACGGCAACGGGAACGAGATCACGGCCGACCCGGGCCTCCTGGGGACGGCGGTGGTCAACGGCAACACCCTGCAGAACGACGACAACAGCATCTGCGCCGCCCCCGACCTCTTCGAGACGACGAACGTGGAGGGGAACACGCTCGACGGCGGCGACTCGATCGGCTGCTGAGCGGATCTGACCGTGCGCTAGCCGGTCGGATCCCCGATCGGCTGTGCAGTTGTTTCGGTATATCCGACGTAACTGCACACTCGATCCCGGTGCGTTACCGGCGTTGGAGCAGGTACAGCAGCACCACCCGGTCCTGGTCGATGCCCCGCATCCCGCCCGGGAAGCGCTCCAGGACGACGAAGCCGACCTCGGCCAGCACCTCCTCGACGTCGGGCTCGGAGTACTCGTGCACGTAGGCCAGGCGGACGTCGGTCCACGTCTTGTCGCCGCACGTCACCCGTTCGCACTGGGTCACGGTCGTGACGGTGTTGGGGATCCGGCTTCGGGACCGCTCCCGGCGGATGGTGATGAGGTCCCGATGGTCCTCGTAGACCGCCCCCAGGTCCTCCAGGGGACCGAAGTTGAACCGCTTCTTGGCGTCCTCGCCGATGCCCGGAGCATGGCCCGCCTCCTGGTCGACGTGGCACCGGACCTCGAGCAGCAGCAGGTCACCGGGCCACATGCTGGCGTGGACGGTCTCCAGGAAGCCCCAGTCGTCGCTCATGTTGCCGAGGGTGTTCCCGAGCAGGGCGAGGACGTTGGGGCCGGCCCGGTCCTTGTAGACGGGCGAGAACAGGCCCAGGGAGTCGAAGGGGGCGATGATCCCCTTCACCGACACCCGCGACGCCAGGTCGCCGGCCAGGACGGTCTGGATGGCATGGACCGTCATGGCCGGGTTGATGTCGTACGGGTAGTAGAAGAGGGAGCCGTTCCGGGGCTCGGTGACGGTCAGGAGGCTGTGGATGAGGGCCCGGTCCTTGGCGCCCGTCCCCGGCCCGAGGCCGACGTAGTCGATCTGGTCGCCGCCGATGACGTCGACGATGGCGTGGGCGATCTGGTTGGCCTTGGCCTCGCACAGCTCCACGCTGGCCCGGTAGTAGGCGTAGCGGTGGTCCTCGGTGAGCCGCACCCAGTTCAGGTACCCGTGGTGGGTCAGGTAGGAGAAGTAGGTCGGGATGGGGAGGCGGGCGTTGAGCAGCTCCCGGAGACGATGGTCGATCCGGCCGAGGATGGTGTCCATGCCCAGGTAGATGGTGGCGTCGATGATCCCCTCGTAGACCTCGCCCCGGGCCAGGCGCAACGGGGTGCCACCGGCCGTCGCCGGCCCGTCCGCCGGGTCGTCGTCCCTGGCCTTCCGGCTGCTGGCCCGGGCCGCCTTGTCCGACCGGGCCGCGGCCAGGAGCTCCTCCTCGGTCACCGTGACCCCGGGCCGGGCGCACAGCCACTCGGCCAGGACCTGGAGCTTGGCGTCGCCCGGGTACACCAGCTGGCCGGTGGTGGAGTGGACCCTCCGCCACGAGTCGATGGTGGTCTCGGGGAAATCGTGGCCGGTGTCCCGCAGCACCTGATGGCGGAGGACCTTGGGTGACAGCCCGGCCTCGCGCAGGCACTGCTCGAACAGCGTCTTGAAGCTCCGGCCGAACCGCTCCGATCGATCATCCCCGCCGGCCATGGCCCGACCCTAACGGCGACCTCCGGCGGCGGGACCGGGACCACGCCGCGAAGGCGGCCCCGTCGGCCTGGCTGCCACCCTCGGCGGGGAGTGGGTGCGACCGGGCGTAGGCGGCGAACTCGGGCCGGAAGCCGGCGCCACGGGCGTCGGGAAGGTCGGGCGGGCGCGGGCGACGTCGTCCGCCCGCTTGCGAGCCACGGCGGTGGCGGCCGCCTCGAACCGGTCCGGGTCGATACCCGCCGGCGGTTCTCCCCGCCCCACGAGCGCGCCCACCAGCGAGGCTTGGGCGGACGCCAGCCGGTCCCGGTCGGCGGCGGTGGCCGTGGCGGGCGCTGACGCTCCTGTTCGGGCCCCGATGGTGGTCGTCGTCGTCGACCGTGGGCCACCGAGCACCGTGGCGATGGCGTCGAGCTCGGCGTCCACCTCGTCGATGGGCGGGAAGTGGCTGTCCCGCTCGAGCATCGCCCCCGGGATCGACACCCGGGACGCCAGGTGTCGCAGCAGGTCGAGGACGCCGTCCGGCACCGGGTGGGCGTGGGTGTCGTGGTAGAGCGCGCCGTCCTCCGACCCGCCGGCGACGTGGACGTAGGCCAGCCGGTGGAGCGGCAGGCGGTCGAGGAGGGCGACCGGGTCGTACCCGTGGTTGCGGCCGTTGGCGTAGAGGTTGGCCACGTCGAGCAGGAGGAGGGCGCCGGTGCGCTCCAACAGCTCGGTGATGAAGTCGCCCTCGTCGATCTCGGCCGGCCACTCGAACAGGGTCGCGATCGGCTCCAGGGCGAGGGGTACCGGGAGGCGGGCCACCGCCGTGGCCACGTTGGCCACCAGCACCTCCAGCGCCTCCCGGGTGCGGGGGACGGGGAGGAGGTGGCCGGCCTCGAGCCCCCCGCCCCTGACCAGGGCGATGTGCTCGCTGACCAGCGGCGCGTCGACGCGCTCGGCCAGGCGGGCGAGGGAGGAGAGGCGGCCGGCGTCGGGCTCGCCGGCGCCGCCCAGTGACAGGCGGACTCCGTGGGGAACGACCCGGATGCCCCGCCGGCGGAGGGCATCGATGGCCAGCGGCAAGGGCCGGTCGGCGGGGAACGCCTCCGCCACCACCTCCACGAAGCCGAGGTCGGCCCGCCGCAGGGCGAGGGATGCCAACGGGCTGCGCCAGCCCATCCCCAGCCCGAGGTCGGGGCTCATCCGCCGCACCCCCCTCCCCCGCCGCAGCCCCCGCCGCCACCACCACCGCCGCCGCAGGTCCCGCCGCCGGCCCCGCAGCCGCCGTAGGCGCTGGAGGGGGAGCCGGACCCGTCGCCGAACCACCGATGCCACCCGCCGGACGCCTCCGGCGCGGACCCGACGGCCAGGGCCAGGGCCGGGTCGGTGGCTGCCAGCACGCCCGTTCCGGCCAGGGCCAGGGCCAGGCCGACCGATGCGCCCGCCAAGGGCATCTCCCGGGCCGGCAGCTCCGGGTGGTCGCGCCGGAGGTCGGCGAGAACCCGGGAGGCCGCCCTCGTCGGACGCGGCCGGCGACGTAGCGACACCAGCCACATGACCCCGACGGTGACCACCATGAGCACCACCAGGAACCCGATCGGGCGGTTCCGTTGGTTCCCCACCAAGGTCCGCACGATGCCGATCGCCAGGAGGGGGACGAACCACCGCCACCGGCCCCGGAGGCGGTCGAGGTCGTCCGGCCCCTGGACCAGGCCCCGCTCGACGAGTCCGGCCCGGACGCCGGCCAACACCGGGGACTCCGCCATCTCCGCAACCACCCGCGACGCCGTCCGGGGCTCTGCCCGCCGAGCCGCCTCGTAGACCGCATCCTCCACCGGATGCGAACCCTCGGGCCGGCGTCCGAGCGAAAGCTCCATGCTCACGCCCGCCTCCGCGAGGTCGGTGGCCCGGACCTTGCGCAGGTCGAGGTCGAGCTTCCCGCAGGAGGTGGTCGCCCAGCTCCAGCGCACCGGCCCGGTCGAGGTTGACGAGGGCGACCGTCGTCGCCAACCGCTCCCCGCCGTTGAGGACGGCTACCTCGTACTCGTCGAGTTCGGTGGCGGCGAGGGCCGGCGCCGTCCCCCACCGCCGCCACAGCCACGCGGCCCCGGCCGTGGCCACCAGCGCCACGCCGTACAGGGCCAGGAACGTCGGTCCGCTGATACCCCAGGTGTTCATGCCACCGATCGTGGGGGACCGAACGTCCCGAAGGGAACGCCGAAGTGCCCGAACCTGACCCGAAGCGGCCAGAGACCGACCCCGCCCGTTCCTCCTCCGGCGATGGCACACTGCCCCTATGCGTCGATTCCCTGCTCTGGTCATGGCGCTGGCAGTGGTCGCCGGCGGGTTGGCCACCGTCATCCTCGGCGCGGCTCCGGCCGCGGCGGCCGTGCCCGCCGGCTTCTCCGACGAACTGGTCGCCTCCCTGGGAGGGCCCACCGCCCTCGCCTTCGCGCCTGACGGCCGGATCCTCGTGGCGACCCAGGGCGGCACCCTGAGAGTGATCCAGAACGGCAGCCTGCTCGCCACCCCGGCGGTCAACCTGGCGTCCAAGATCTGCGCCAACTCCGAGCGGGGCCTGCTCGGCGTGGCCGTCGACCCCGCCTTCGCCAGCAACGGGTTCGTGTTCCTCTACTACTCGTTCAACAAGGCGGGAGACTGTGGCAGCGGCACCGTCAACCGGGTGGCCCGGTTCGTCATGAGCGGGAACACGCTCAGCGGCGAGGTGGTGGTGGTCGACAACATCCCCTCGCCCGCCGGCAACCACAATGCCGGTGACCTGCAATTCGGCAAGGACGGCGCCCTCTACGTGAGCGTGGGCGACGGCGGCTGCGACTACCCCGGCGGCACCCCCAGCGGGTGCGCCGGCAGCAACAACGCCGCCCGCGACCGAAACGTCCTGGTGGGAAAGATCCTGCGCATCGACCGCAACGGCGGCATCCCGGCCGGCAATCCCTTCACCGGACCGGGCACCGCCCGCTGCAACGCCGGTGCCGCCCCCGTCGGCCAGATCTGCCAGGAGACGTTCGCCTGGGGCCTCCGCAACCCGTTCCGCATCGCCTTCGACCCCAACGCCGCCACCACCCGCTTCTACGTCAACGACGTCGGCCAGAACGCGTGGGAGGAGATCGACCTGGGGACGGCCGGCGCCGACTACGGGTGGAACGTGCGCGAGGGGCACTGCGCCAACGGCTCCACCACCAACTGCGGGGCCCCTCCGACGGGCATGACCAACCCCATCTTCGACTACGGACGGGCCGACGGCTGCGGGTCCATCACCGGGGGTGCCTTCGTGCCCACCGGCGTCTGGCCCGCCGCCTACCAGGGCAAATACCTCTTCGCCGACTACCTGTGCGGAAAGATCTTCCGCCTCGACCCCAACGGGACGGGGGGCTTCACCAGGGTCGACTTCGCCACCGGGCTCGGTGGAAGCAGCGCCGTCAACCTCCGCTTCGGCGCCCGCCCATCGGTGGCCAGGCGCTCTATTACACGACCTACGCCAGTGGCGGCCAGGTCCGCCGCATCGTGCACACCGCGGCCAACATGCCGCCGACGGCGTCGGTGAGCGCCAGCCCGGCGTCGGGACCGGCGCCCCTGGCCGTCACCCTCAACGGGGGCGCCAGCCGCGACCCCGAGGGCGGCGCCCTCCGCTACGAGTGGAACTTCGGCGACGGCAGCGCGTTGACGACGACGACCGCCACCATCAGCCACTCCTATGCCGCCGGGTCCTACACCGCCTCCCTGGTGGTGATCGACCCCCCGGGCGCCCGGTCGGCGCCCGCCACCGCGGCCATCACGTCGGGCGCGGCCAACACCCCGCCGACGGTGTCGATCTCGGCCCCGACCACGTTCAAGGTGGGCGACACCATCACCGTCACGGGTAGCGCCACCGACGTCCAGCAGGCCTCGTTCCCGGCCACCGCCTTCTCGTGGACCGTGCTCCGGCACCACGACACCCACACCCACCCGTGGGCGTCGGGCACGGGGACGTCGTTCTCCTTCCCCGCGCCCGCCCCCGAGGACCTGGCCGCGGCCGCCAACAGCTTCGTCGAGGTCCAGCTCCGGGTGACCGACAACGGCGGGCTCGCCACCACCGCCACCCGCACCGTCCAGCCCCGCAAGGTGGCCCTGACGGTGGCGACGACGCCCAATGGGCTGCAGGTGCTGGTGAACGGGACCTCCTTCACCGGTCCGTCGACGTTCACCTCATGGGAGGGGTGGACAATCACCCTCGAGGCGCCCAGCCCCCAGATCCTCTTCTACCGGTTCCGCACCTGGTCCGACGCCGGGGCGCGGGTCCATACCGTGGTCACACCGGCGTTGGCCACGACCTACCGGGCGACGTTCGCCTTCGCGTTGTTCTAGCCGTCGGCGGAGCGCCGGTCCCGACCACGGGCTTCGCGGCCGGCCTTCCGCACCGCTTCGGCCAGGAGGTACTCGATCTGGGCGTTGACCGACCGGAGCTCATCGGCCGCCCACCGCTCGAGGGCGGCGTAGAGGTCGGGCGCGATGCGGAGGGGGTAGGCCTTGCGGGACGCCACCGGCTGGATCCTCCTGGGCTAGGTGTAGAGGGTCCCGCTGTTCACCACCGGCTGCGCGCCCCGGTCGCTGACCAGCACCACCATGAGGTTGGAGACCATGGCCGCCTTACGCTCCTCGTCCAGCTCGACGATGCCCTGCTCGCTCAGCTGCTCGAGCGCCATCTTGACCATCCCCACCGCCCCCTCGACGATCCGGTGGCGGGCAGCGACGACCGCGCTGGCCTGCTGGCGTCGGAGCATCTCGCCCGCGATCTCGGGGGCGTAGGCCAGGTGCCGCAGGCGGGTGTCGAGGACCGTCACGCCGGCGTCGGCCAACCGGCCCTGGAGCTCGGTCTGGAGGGTCTCCATGACCTCCTCGGCGTTGCCCTGGAGCGAGTGGGCGCCCTCCTCGTAGGCGTCGTAGGGGTACTGGGCTGCCACGTGGCGGACCGAGCTCTCGGCCTGGACCCGCACGAAGTCGATGTACTGCTCGACGTCGAAGACGGCCCGGGCGGTGTCGGCCACCTGCCACGTGATGACGGCCGCGATCTCGACCGGATTGCCGACGGCGTCGTTGACCTTGAGGACGTCGCTCTCGAAGTTACGGATCTTGAGCGACACCCGCTGGCGGATGGTGAAGGGGTTGATCCACCAGAAGCCGTCCTTGCGTACCGAGCCGATGTAGCGCCCGAAGAAGACGAGGACCCGGGCCTGGTTGGGCGGAACCACGATCAGCCCCCCGGCGATGAGGAAGCCGGCCACCAGGACGATGACGAACAGGGCCACGACGACGGGGTTCCCGCCGGTGGCCCCGACCAGGACCAGCGAGCCCACCACGGCCGCCAGCAGACCCACGACCACCGCTGCCCCCCGGTACTGCCGGGCGGGACGCTCGGGCGTCGCCATGGGAACGACCTCCTCTACCTGGTCTACCTGACCGATGTGATATCAGAACAATATCACTTGGATGCCGGCCGGGGCGGCGGTCGGCCGTCGCCGGCGGTCAGCGGTCGGGAGTGGTCGACACCAGCTGGTACTCGGAGACGTCGAGGTAGGAGAGGTCGCCGATGAAGGGCGAGCCCACCCGCAGGCCGATGTTCCGCGTCTCCCGCAGGACCAGGCCCGTCTCCGCGTCGAACCAGTCGTCGACCACCGCAGCCCCGGTGGTGGCTCCGTCGAAGACGGTCGTCCACCGGACGTGGCGAGCCGGCCGCGGTCGCCCCTCCACCGTCACGTCCTCGTTCCCCATGAAGTCGGTGGTTTGCCGGGCGGTGGTGTCCTCGTCGGCGCACTCCCAGACCACGGACTCCCCCTGCTCCATGCCGGCCCCGTCGAACGACCCCCCGGTGCAGGTGAAGTCCTGGGTGCCATGGGTCCACCAGAAGGCGATGTCGGTGCCGTAGCCCACCAGCTTCCCTCCGCAGCGGTCGTAGTACTCGACGTGCTGGACCAGGAACAGCTGCTCCTCCCGGATGCCACATCCCCGGCGGGTGACGATCGCGGTGGGTCACCGGCGTGTACTCCCGGGAGTAGTCGAGGAACGACACCCGCTCCCCGCCGTTGGTCTCGTACCGGTAGACGCCGGGCGCGGGCAGTCCCGGCGCGACCTCCCCCGCCGCTTCCGGTCCCGCGGCCCGGAACCGGGCCAGGGCCTCGTCGCCGTCGACGCCGTGACGCCAGTACGTCCCCCCGAGGAGGAACGCGGGGACGCCCACGATCACGAGGGCGGCGAGAGCGAAGACCCGGTGCCTCCGGTAGGGGATCACGGCCGCCTCACCGTCGGACGGGAGAGCCGGAAAGCCACCGCCAGCTTCTTCCACGTGGGGACCCGTACCCGGGACGAGAACACGTCGTAGCCGGCGGCCTCGATCTGGTCGAGGATGCCGGAGTACAGGGCCCGGGCGCCCCGGATGCAGCGGGCCGACGTCGGCGGCAGCATGGGGATGCCGAGGTCGGCCGACTCGTACAGCCGCCGGTTGCGGGCGATCTCGAAAGCCATGAGGTCGCGCCACCCGGGCGTCACCGTGCGGGCCCAGGGGTCGACGTCGAACTTCCGCAGGTCCTCCTGGGGGATGTAGACCCGGCCCCGGTCGAGGTCCTCGTTGACGTCGCGCAGGAAGTTCGAGAGCTGGAAGGCGTTGCCCAGGTCGCGGGCGTGCTCGAACGCCGCCGGCTGCAGCGGCTCGAGGATCGGCACCATCATCTCGCCGATCACCGCCGCCGACCCGTCCATGTAGCCGAGCAGGTCCTCCCAGGTGTCGTACGTCTCGACGGTGAAGTCCATGGTCATCGAGCGCATGAACCGCCGGAAGCAGTCGGGGTCGATGTCGAACGCCTTGACCGTGTGGACGACCGCCTTGAGCACGGGATCGTCGGAGCGACCCCGCTCGAGGTCGACGAAGAAGCGGTCGCCGAAGTCGGCCATGGCCTGCTGGCGGACGTCGGGCGGGGCGGTCGACCCGAGGTCGTCGACGATGTCGTCGGCGTAGCGGCAGAACCCGTAGAGGGCGTGGACGTGGTGGCGCTTCACCAGCGGGAGCAGGTACGTCGACCAGTAGTAGGTGGTGCCGTAGCGCTTGTTGAGCTGCCGGCAGCGCTCGTACGACTCCTCCAGCGTGCAGGGTCACGTCACCGCTTCATCCTCTCCACCCGGTCGGCGGCCAGCCGTCCCGAGAGCAGGACCATGGGCACGCCGACCCCGGGAACGGTGCCGGAGCCGACGAACACCACGCCGGGCGCCTTGTCGGTGACGTTGCCGGGACGGAACGGGCCGGTCTGGAAGAAGTCGTGGGACAGGGCGAACGGTGTGCCCCGGGCCATCCCCATCCGCTCCCAGCCGCGGGGGTCGACGTAGCGCTCGACCTCGACGTCGTCGAGCGGGTAGCCGAGGCTGGTGACCCGGGCCGCCAGCCGGTCGCGGAGGCGGGCGCCGTCCCGGGCCCAGTCGACCTTGCCGTCGAGGTTGGGCATCGGCTCGAGGATGTAGAGCGACGTCCGGCCGGGGGGTGCCAGGTCGGGGTCGGTGACGGTGGGGCTGGTGACGAGGATCGAGGGGTCGTCCATGGGGACGCCCTCTGGCCAGCAGGTTCTCGAACGCCCCCTGCCACTCGGTCCCGAAGTGGATGTTGTGGTGGGCCGCCCCGTCGGGCAGGCCGCCCTTCACGCCCGCCAGCCACACCGTGCACGATGGCGAGTAGGTGCCCTTGCGGGTCGACCGGGGCGGGGCCACGTCGGGCAGGAGCTCGGCGTAGGCCACCGGCAGGTCGGGGTTGAGGACCACCGCGTCGGCGGGGAGCACCTCGCCGCCGGCCAGGCGGACGCCGGTGACCCGGCTGCCGGGCGTCGGGAAGCCGGGCCGCACCAGTCCCTCGACGGTGGTGCCGAAGCGGAAGGTGGCGCCCGCCTTCTCCGCCGCCGCCGCCAGTCCCCGAGAGATGGCGTGCATACCGCCGAGGGGGAAGTACACGCCCTCCACCGTGTCCATGTAGGTGATGACGCAGTACAAGGCGAGGGCTTCGAACGGGGAAAGTCCTGCGTACATGGCCTGGAAGCTGAAGATCTGCTGCAGCCGGGGGTCGGAGAAGTAGGACTCGACCACCGCGTTGAGCTTGCGGAACCCGCCCATGCGGACCAGGCGGATGATGGGGCCGAGGGGCCAGGCCAGGTCGAGGGGCGAGTCGAAGTTGCGGTCGATGAAGTTGGGCAGCTCGAGCCGGTACAGGCGGGCCAGCCAGTCGCAGAAGCGTCCGAAGGCCGCCGGCCTCGGCGGGGCCGGCCAGGTCGCGGATCTCGGCCGTCATGCGGTCGCGGTCGTGCCACACCCGCAGCACGCTGCCGTCGGCGAAGCAGGCCCGGTACATGGGGTCGACGGGGACGAGGGTGAGGTGGTCGGCCATCTCGGCGCCGGCGGCGGCGAACACGTCGGACAGCAGTCCGGTCATGGTGAGGACGCTGGGGCCGGTGTCGAACCGGTAGCCGGCGGACTCGAACAGGCCCGCCCGGCCCCCGGGGACGTCGGCCTGCTCGACGACCTCCACGTCGTGACCCCGCCCGGCCAGGTGGCAGGCGGCGGACAGCCCGCCCAGGCCGGCTCCGACGATCACGACACGCATCGGATGTCGACGGTAGTGGAGGGGGCTTTGTGAACATCGCGATCCGTATCCCCAAGGCGGCGCCTTTCTTGCCATATGGTTCGCCTCTTGGTGCGGGCAACGCTGGTTCTGGTGGCAGCGATGTTCGCGGTGACCGCGTGTGCCTGGTTGCGGCGCGGGGGCGGCCACCATCGACGATTCGGTGCTGCTGGCCCGGACGAACGACCTGCGGGCGGGGTGGGGCTCCCGGCCCTGGCGGTCGATGGCGAGCTGTCGTCGGTGGCCGGCCGGTGGGCGTCGGAGATGGCGTCGCAGGGCGTGCTGGTCCACAACCCCACCTTGGAGGACGTCTCACGCTGGGTCCGCCTGGGCGAGAACATCGCCGTCGGCGTCGACGGCGACGAGGTCTGGACCACCCTCCAGGGCGGCCCCGAGCACTACGCCAACATGGTCGAACCCGAGTTCGACCCTGGTCGGGATAGGGTCCGCCTCCGCCGGCGGGCGGCTCGACGCGGTGCTGACCTTCATGGCGGTCAGGCCAGCGCCACCGGTGGCGGTGGCCGAGCCCATGGCGGTGGCCCCGGTCGCGGTGGTGGCGGGACGGGTGGCCGGTCAGGAGCCCGTGGCGGGACCGGAAGCGGTGGCCGAGCCGGAGCCGGTCGCCCTCGCCTCGACGGTCGCGTCACCCGTCCTCGAGGTCGACCCGGTGGTGACGACGGCCGCCGCGCCGGCGCCGGCCTCGGCAGCATTCGGGACCCGGGTGGTGACCCGGATGGCCTCGGCCCTCTCCCGCCTGCGGTCGGTCTGGCGGACGTGGCGGGGCGTCTGGCAGGTGCGCATCCTCACGGTGGGGACGGGGACACCCTGACGATGTAGGTGCGGATAGCCGCCGTCCGGCCGTCGATCATCGACGCGTAGGTGCAGGTCAGGGTGGCCGCGCCCGAACCCGCGGGCGGCCAGGCGGACCCGCTGGCAGGGCATGTCGCCGCCCTCGAACTGGTTGTCGACGATCTCCAGCAGGTCGCCCACCAGGTCCAGCCGCCACTCGTAGCCGGCGACCGGTGTGGCCGCCACCCGGATCTCGATCTCCTCGCCGGCGGTGGCGGTCACGAACTTCATCGACTGCTCGACGCCCGCCGGCGGGGCCACCGTGATCGGAGGGGCGGTCGGGCGGCCTCCTCCGCCGTCCCCGCAGGACGCTCCTCGAGGGTCGGGTCCCAGGAGTCGGGCGGCGGTTGGGCGTCCTCCGCCACCCAGATCCACCCGTCCCGTTCCTCGACCTCGTGCACCGGCAGGTACTTGGGCTTGAGCTTCCACAGGTTCTCGGGCTGGGCGTCCCGCGTCGGGAAGACGTTGGCCCCGGTGCTGGCGTCGTATTGGTACCCATGGCGGGGACAGCGCATGACCCCTTCGTGGAGGGTGGCGTCGTCGAGGGGGGTGACCTGGTGGGGGCACGACGGGGCGAACGCCACCACCCGACCGTCGGCCAGCCGGGCCACCATCACGTGCCCGTCGCCGTTCCGCACCCGCCGGATCTGGGTACCGGCCCCCTCGCCGGCGGGCAGCTCGTCGCTCCTCAGCGCCTTGAACACCCCCCAGAGTCTACGGACGCCCCGCCCACCGACCCGGTGCCGAATCCCGGGGCCTGGGCAACAGGCCCCGAGATGTGTCACCAGTTGCCAAGGGGTGCCGAACCGGTGCCGATCCCGGGGCCAGGCCCACAAGATGTGTCACCAGTTGCCAAGGGGTGCCAACCGGTGACAAATCACGGGGCCAGGGCAACAAAAAACTTCACCGGTTGACGCCAAGCGCAGCCAGGGCCGGGCCTTTTACCCCGCCGGCCGCACCCGCCGCCGAAGGCGGCCCCTTCGGATGGCCCCCCGCCGGCCGACGGCCGGCACCGCCGTAGGGGGAGGGTCCGGGAGGGGGGCTCCGCCCCCTCCCGCAACCCCCCTCCCGCTACCTGTCGCGGCCGGCGACGAAGAAAGCGAGCTCGGCGAGAGCGGCCCTCGCCTCGGCTGACAACGGCGTCTGCTCGAGGGCGACGACGGCCGTCTCCACCAGGGCGTCGATGCGGTTCTCCAGCTGCTCGACGGCACCCGTGTCGACCAGGATCTCCTGGAGGGCGACGATCTCGTCGTCGGTGAGGTCGTCGGCCCCGTAGCGGTCGAGGGCCGTCCCCGGGCCGCCGACGGCCTCCGCGGCCAGGGCGTACAGCACGGTGGGCTTGCCCTCCCGGAGGTCCTCCCCCACCGGCTTGCCGGTGACGGTGTCGTCGCCGAAGACACCCAGGAGGTCGTCCCGGAGCTGGAACGCCTCCCCCAGGGGCAGCCCGTAGGCGCTCAGGGGAGCGGCCATCTCCGGCATGCGCCCGGCGAGGGCCGCGCCCAGGTGGAGGGGACGCTCGATGGTGTACTTGCCTGACTTGAACCGGCAGATGCGGCGGGCGGCGTCCTCCGCCACCCGGCCCCGGGCGGTGCCGACCAGGTCGAGGTACTGGCCCACGTTGACCTCGATGCGCAGCTCGGTGAACACGTCGAGGGCGGCCCGGGGGGCGCCCGCCAGCATGCGGTCGGCGTAGACGAACGCCAGGTCGCCGGCCAGGATGGCCACCCCCTCCCCGAAGCGGCGGCCCTCGCCCCGCCAGCCGTCGAGGGCGTGGCGGGCCTCGAACTGGACGTGGATGGTGTCCATGGCCCGGCGGGTGGCCGATCCGTCCATGATGTCGTCGTGGATGAGGGCGAACGTGTGCAGCAGCTCGAGGGCGGCCCCCGCTTCGACGACCATCCGGTCGGTGGGATCGCCGCCCGCCCCGATGAACGCCCAGTGGCAGAACGCCGGCCGCAACCGCTTGCCCCCCGCCAGCACCAGCTCCCGGAGGGCCTCGAACGGCTCCACCAGCTCCACGTCGACTGCCGCCCACCGGGCCAGCTCCTCGTCGAGCACCACCCGGATGCGTTCCTCGACCCGCAGGCGATGACGGCCAGGCTCGGCGGCGCGGCCGCCGATGCGGGGGAAGACCCGCATCAGCCGTGGCCCACGGCCGACGCCACGGGCGGCCGCTCGGGGGGTCCCGGCGCGGTGCGCGGTCGGCCGCGTCGCTGGAGCCGGGCGGCGATGGTGAAGCCGACGAGCGCCCCCACGCCGAGGCACGAGCAGACCGCCGGCGGCGTCGAGGATGAAGTGGTTGGCGGTGACGACGATGGCGAAGAGGGTGAAGGCGGGATACACGATGGCCAGGGCCTTGGCCCACCACGAGCGGAGAGCAGGCACCAGCACCAGCGTGCACCACATGGCCCACGCGAAGTGGAGGCTGGGCATGGCCGCGTACTGGTTGGAGATCTTGCTCATGGCGCCCGAGTCGAACGACCACAGGCTGCCGAAGACCCGCAGGGTGTCGACGTAGCCGTAGGACTCGGGAAGCAGCCGGGGCGGCATCAGGGGATAGGTGGCGAACCCGATCAGGGCCAGGGCGGTGGTGGCGGCCAGCGTGTTGCGCCAGCGCCGGTAGCGGACGGGGAAGCGCCGGAACAGGAACACCAAGGCGAAGATGGTGACGAAGAAGTGGAAGGTCCCGTAGAACAGGTTCCAGAACTCGATGAAGCCGTCCCAGGCGAGGAAGCGCTGCTGGATGGCCTCCTCGTGGTAGAGCCCGACCAGCTTCTCCCAGCGGATGATCTGGAGGGCGTTGCGCATGGCCTTGGCCTCGGACACCACCGCCGAGCCCTGGGTGTTGCGGATGACCGAGTAGACGGCGTAGAAGGCCAGGATCAGCCCGACTTCCTTCCACCAGCGCAGACCCCGGCGAGCGGGATCGACCACCGCGACCGGTTCGCTCGGCGTCATCGAGCCGCCATCCTTACGGATGTCGCACCGACGGGCACGGCGACGTCCGGGCCGACGCCGGACGAGCGCGCCACATTGGTTCGCTCGCCTGCGGCTCGCTCACTGGCGCACCATCCTCACGGATGCTGCGCCGCAGAAACCCTTCGCTTGACCCGGCCTGCGGCCGGCCCAAGCGCTCCACACTGGTTCGCTCGCCTGCGGCTCGCTCACGCAGCCGACGCCGCTCGGAGCGGGCGGGCGCCCACTGCGAACGCGGGGGCGCCGAGGAGGCTGACCACCAGGTTCATCCCGTACAGCAGCAGCCCGAGGGCCACCGCCTGGCCGGTGGCCACCCCGAGGGGCGCCAGCAGCAGGACGAGGGCGCCTTCCCGGAGCCCCAGACCGTTCACCGACAGGGGCAGAACCTGGGCGATGGCGACGATCGGGACGAACGCCATGGCGGCCGACCACCCCATGTTGAGCCCCAGGGCGTGACCCGCGGCCCACGCCGCCAGCACGATCGTCAGCTGGTAGGCCAGGGCCGCCACCAGCACCGAGACCGCCTCACCGGGGTGGCGGCGCATCCGGTCGAGGCCGAGGTGGACGGCCCGCAGGAAGCTGAGCCAGTTGGCGTGGCCGGCCAGGCGGGCGCCCAGGCGGCTGTTGCCGGCCACCACCAGGATGATGCCCAGGATGGCGAGGGTGCCCAGCGACAGACCGAGGGCCAGGTGGCTGGCCGTGCCCAGGTGGAGGAGGGTGGGGTTGCCGAACAGGGCGACCAGGGTGATGAAGGGCAGGACCACGAAGCCGGTGAGCCGCTCGAGGACGACCGAGGCGAACGATTCCGGGGGCGTGACCGTTGGCGGCCGACAGGCGGGTGACCCGCAGGACGTCGCCGCCCACCGTGCTGGGCAGGAAGTTGGACACGAACTGACCGGCCATGACGTGGCTGAGCAGGGCGTGCAGGTCGGACGGCATGTCGAGGGCCTGCAGCACCCGCTGCCACCGGAGAGTGGCCAGGACCACCGCGGCCAGGGTGACCACCACGCCCGTGATCACCCACGTCCAGCTGGACAGCTCCTGGATGGGATTCAGGACCGAGAGGTCGAACCGGGTGAGGAGAAAGCCGAGCATGGTGGCGCTGGCCACGATCCGCAGCCCGAGCAGGATGCGGCCCGCCGCCGGCGCGAGCCGTCCGGCTCGATCGGCACGATCGGCCCGTCCGGCCCGCCAGCCGGGCCGGCGCGTCGAGTACGACCGCCTTGCCCGCGCTCGCCCGCGCGCGAAACCCTCGTCCCGACCGGCCGCTCACACCTCAAGCCTACGCATTGGCAAACGGAAATGTTCCCGATCTGTCGCCCAGGCGAACGGCGGATGACTAGTCCGGGCCACGCCGTACCATTCCAGGCATGCCGACCGACGATCCCATGCTCGACGAGGCCGTGGTCCAACGTGTCCTGGGGGTGGCGTTGCGCACCGGCGGCGACTTCGCCGAGGTGTTCGCCGAGGACCGGCGGGCGTCCTCCGCCCGCCTCGACGACGGCAAGGTGGAGGAGCTCACGTCCGGCCGCAGCCGGGGGGCGGGCATCCGGGTGGTCGTGGGCGACACCACCGGGTTCGCCCACACGTCCGACCTGTCCGAGGACGGGTTGCGGGCCGCGGCCGAGGTGGCATCGGCCGCCGCCCGGGGGGGCGGAGGCGGTGTCCGGGAGGTCGCCCTCACCCGCTCCGACCACGGCCGGCGGGTGTCCGACGCCGAGATCCTGCCCCAGGACGTCCCCAAGGCCGACAAGGTTGAGCTGCTGCTCAGGGCCGACGACGCGGCTCGGTCTGAGGGTGGCCGATCAAAAGGCGGGGACGTGCGCCAGGTGGGGGTGTCCTACGGCGACAGCCGCCGGCGGATCATGGTGGCCAACAGCGACGGCCTCCTGGCCGGCGACGACCAGGTGCGCACCCGGTTCATGGTCTCGGCGGTGGCGGCCGGCGACACGGGCATGCAGACCGGCTACGAAGGCCCCGGCGGCACCGTCGGCTTCGAGTTCTACGACGGGGTCGACGTGGCCGAGGTGGCCCGCACCGCCGCCCGCCGGGCCCTCGACATGCTCAAGGCCCGTCCCGCGCCCAGCGGCCGGCTGCCGGTGGTCCTCAAGCGGGGAGCCGGCGGGGTCCTCTTCCACGAGGCGTGCGGGCACGGCCTGGAGGCCGACCTGGTGGGCCGCGACGCGTCGGTCTTCCGGGGCCAGGTGGGCACCGCGGTGGCCAGCCCCCTCGTCACCCTGGTCGACGACGGCACCTACGCCAAGGAGTGGGGCACCTACGCCATCGACGACGAGGGCCACCCCGCCCGTCGGAACACGCTCATCGAGAACGGCGAGCTCACCGACTACATGTGGGACCTGCTGCGGGCCCGCAAGGAGGGACGGGAGTCGTCCGGCAACGGCCGCCGCCAGTCCTACCAGCACCTCCCGATGGTGCGCATGACCAACACCTACGTGCTGGCCGGGGAGGACGACCCCGAGGAGATCATCCGCCAGACCCCCAACGGCATCTACTGCGTGCAGCTGGGCGGCGGCTCGGTGAACACCGCCACCGGCGACTTCGTCTTCGGTATGACCGAGGCCTACATGATCGAGAACGGCGAGATCACCGAGCCGGTGCGAGCGGCCAACCTCATCGGCAACGGCCCCGACGTCCTGCGGGCCATCGACGCCGTCGGCAACGACTTCGACACGTGGGCCGGCACGTGCGGCAAGGACGGCCAGGGCGTGCCGGTGTCGGCCGGCCAGCCCACGCTGCGGGTCTCCGGGATGACGGTCGGCGGGACGGCCAAGTGAGCGCCGCATCGGGGCCAGCCTTGTTGGAGCTGGCCGAGCGGGTGGTGGGTGAGGCCCGGCCCGGCGAACAGGTCGAGGCCTACCTGGGACGGTCGTTCCGCACCGAGGTCAAGGTGTTCGGCGGCGAGGTGGAGTCGCTGTCGTCGGCCGACACCGCGGGCATCGGGGTGCGGGTGGTGGTCGACGGCCGCCAGGGTTTCGCCTACGCCGGGTCGCTGGAGCCCGATGTGGTGGCCGACGTCCTGGCCGAGGCCCGCGACAACGCCTCCTTCGGCACCGTCGACGAGTTCTTGGGACTGGTCGCCCCCGACGGGGTGGAGGCGGCCGAGCTCGACCTGTTCCGCGAGGAGCTGGCCGCCTTCCCCACCGACCGCAAGGTGCAGCTCGCCATCGAGGTCGACCGGGCCACGCGGGCCGCCGACGCCCGGGTGCGGGGACTGGAGAGCGCGGCCTACAGCGACTCGTCGTCGGAGTCGGCCATCGCCTCCACCGAGGGCATCCGGGTCACCGGCCGGCGCACCAACTGCTCAGTGTGGGCGGAGGCCCTGGCCGGCGAGGGCACCGAGACGCAGACCGGCTACGGCTACTCGGTGGGGCGCAGCCCGGAGGAGCTCGACGTGGCCCAGGCGGCCACCGACGCGGCCGACCGGGCCACCCGCATGCTGGGCGCCCGCAAGCCGGCGTCGCGGCGGCTGACGGTGGTGTTCGACCCCCGGGTCACGGCCTCGTTCCTGGGCGTGCTCTCGTCGACGCTGAGCGCGGAGTCGGCCATCAAGGGGCGGTCGCTGTTCGCGGGGCGGGACGGGCAGTCGGTGGCGGTGCCGTTGATCACGCTGGTCGACGATCCCACCGAACCCCTGGCCTACGGGGCGTCCCGGTTCGACGCCGAGGGCCTGGCCAGCCGGCGCAACGTCCTCATCGACGGCGGCGTCCTGGCCGGCTTCCTCCACAACTCCTACACCGGCCGCCGCACGGGGCGGGCGTCGAACGCGGCCGCGGTGCGGGGCGGGTACATGACCGGCGCCCGGCGTCGGCAGCCGGGCGCTGTCGTTGACGCCGGGCACGTCGTCGCAGGACGAGCTGCTGGCCGAGACCGGCTACGGGCTGCTGGTGCAGTCGGTCAGCGGCCTGCACTCGGGGGTGAACCCGGTGAGCGGCGACTTCTCGGTGGGCGTCGAAGGGCTGATGATCCGGGGCGGCGAGCGGGCCGAGCCGGTGCGGGAAGCCACCATCGCGTCCACGATGCAGCGGATGCTGCACGACGTGGTGGCCGTGGGCGGCGACCGGGAGTGGCTGCCCGGAGGCGCCGCTGGCGTCACCCTCGTCATCCGGGACGTCACCCTGAGCGGGTCGTAACCCGCGTAGCCCGCCCACTAGCGTCGCGCCGGTCGTGCTCAGCGCCGCCTCGCCAGACTCCATCCCCGTCCTCCACGCCATCGTCCTCGGGATCGTGCAGGGGCTGTCGGAGTTCCTCCCCATCTCGTCCAGCGGGCACCTCATCCTCGTCCCGTGGCTGTTCGGGTGGACGGAGCTGACGGGGTCGGCCAACGCCGACTTCAACCGGACCTTCGACGTAGCCCTCCACCTGGGCACCTTCGTGGGGGCGGCGGCCTACTTCCGGGCCGACATCGCCCGGCTGGCCCGGGCCGCGTGGACGTCGGTGCGGGCCCGCCGAGTCGACACCCCCGACCAGCGGCTGGCCTGGCTGCTGGCCCTGTCGGCCGTCCCCGGCGCCACCGTGGGCGCGCTGCTGGAGTCAACCATCGGCGACCACTTGGGCCAGATCTGGCTCATCGCGGTGCTGCTGATCGTGTTCGGGCTGGTCCTGCTGGTGGCCGACCGCCTGCCCGGGGACCGCGACGCGGAGCAGTTCCACTTCCGGGACGCGGCGGTGATGGGGATGTGCCAGGCGGCCGCCCTCGTGCCCGGCGTCTCACGGTCGGGCGTGACCATCACCGCGGGCCGTTTCCTCGGCTTCCAACGGGACGCGGCCGCCCGCATCTCGTTCCTCATGAGCCTGCCGATCATCGCCGGCGCCGGCGTCTACCAGGGGGCGCAGGTGGTGGCGGAGGGGGGCCTGCCGGCGGGGACGCTGCCCGCGTTCGCGTGGGGCATGGTGGCGTCGGCCGTGACGGGGGCGCTGGCGGTCTGGCTGGTGCTGCGGGTGGTGCGGACGCGGTCGTTCCTGCCGTTCGTCATCTACCGGGTCCTGGTGGGGCTGGCGGTGCTGGGCCTGCTGGCGACGAACTTCCGCTGACGTCGGGGTCCGGGACGGCGGGCGACGGCGACGCCAATGCCAGGGTGACGACGCCGCTGGCCAGGGCGAACGCCACCCGGGCGGCCTCGTCGGGCGTCACCGCCACGGCCGCCGACTCGTCGCCGACGTCGACCACCAGGGCGGCGGTGGCGACAGGGAAGGTGGGGGCGACGCCCTCAGCGGCGTCGGCCGGGTCGAAGGTGGCGAGCACGTCGACGGTGTCGCCCCGGACGAGGGCGAGCCCGGGGCGACCGTTGGGCACCGCCACCGCCCGGCTGCCGGGCGGGAGGAGGGCGGTGAGCCCCCGCCCGCCGCCAGGGGCGAGCTGGGCCTCGACCAACGCCACGCCCGGGAAGACGGGGACGAGGACGGTGCGGCCGACGGCGCCGTCGAGGCCCCCGATTGCCCCGTCGGGCACGAGGGATCCGGGGACCTGACGCACATCGAGGTCGTCGGCGGCGACGACCGTCCCCGGCTCGAGAGCCCGGGTCACGACCACGACCGGCTCGAGGGGGCCGTACCGCGAGGCGAGGGCGCCGGCATTGCCCACCAGGCGGGCCGCCACCATCCCCGTGAGCAGGGCGAGCACGCCGACAACCAGCCAATAAGCGAGCGGCGAACGGGTGATCCGGACCGATCGACGCACGGCCGACCTCCTCGACGAACGGAGCTACGGAGGAGGAAGTGGGCGGCAGCCTACCCGCACATCAGCGAGTGTGCAGTTCTATCGGTATATCCCACGTAACTGCACACCGGCGGGCGCAGCCGGCAGAGGCGTCACTCCTCGACCCGCTGGCCGTCGACGAACAACCAGCCGTCCTCCCGGGTCACCCGCTTCTCGCCGATGAACAGAACCCCGTCCTCCTCGCTGACCCGATCGTCGCCGACGTAGGTGAAGGTGCCGTCGGTCATCACCCGTTCCCCACCGATGTAGGTGAACCCGCCCTCTCGAATGACCCGCTCGTCACCCACCCGTTCGGCTCGGAGGATCCGTTCCCAGTCCGAGCCGCGTCCTCGGCCACCTCGGCCCTTGGTCCGCTGCGACACGCCGCGCAGGGTCGACACCCCGGACCCGCGCATCCCCCCGAACCCGAAGTCGACGCCCATCTGCTCACCGATGAACTGGAAGATCCTGAGGACGAACCACACGCCGACGACAAAGAGGCCGGACGCCGCCCCACCGATCGTCGCCACCGACCAGACGAGGATCTTGGAACCGGGCGGCAGCACCTCGACCCGGCTCCACAGGCTGCTCAGCACCGCCGCGCCGATCGCGGCGGCCATCAGGATGAGCCCCACGACCAGGCCGTCCGCGCCCTGGAGGGCGGCCGCCACCCCGAGCCCGAGCGTGACCAGGGAGAAGATCAGCATCCACCAGTGCCGGGGCCGGGATTCGACCCGGACCGGCACCAGGCGCCGGTGGGGGAACCACCGGCCGGCACGGGCGTCCCGCAGCCGTCGCAGAACAAGGCGTCGGCGACCAGCGAGGTCTGGCACGACGGGCAGCGGTCGGTTCCTCCCTCCGAGGACAGCGGCCGACCGCCACACAGGTCGCAGAAGGAGTCGCCGGGTGCGATGGAGGCTGAGCAGCCGGAGCAGGTCCTGACATCCGCCACGACCATCGGACTAGGAGACCGTGGGCCGCACGTCGGACTGCTCGAGCGGAAGCCGGGGCTTGGCCTCCTTGAACAGGACCAGCGACTCGCCGATCTTCACCACGTCGCCGTCCTGGAGCTCGGCCCGCTGGATCTTGTCCCCGTTCAGGTAGGTCCCGTTGCCCGAACCGAGGTCGAAGAGGACGTAGGTCCCGTTCTCGATCCGGACCCGGGCGTGCTGGCGGCTGACGGTCTCGTCCTCGATCACGTAGTCGCAGGTGCCATCCCGGCCCATCACCGAGACGTCCTTCTCGATGCGGAAATCGCGGCCTTTCCGTCGTCCGCGGAGGATCACGAACCATCCGCACAGCGGCGTCTCCGCCTTCTGGCTGTGGAGAACCGTTCCCGGCGTCTTGAGCTTCCTCTCGCACGACCGTGCCTGGTGGGACGCGTGGGATCCCGGCCGTGACCCCCTCCCGCACCGGGAAGCTCTCCCAGCTGCCGACGGGCGGGGGCGGCGCCATGCCCAGCGGCGCGGCGCATTTCTTGCAGAACCTCGCCTCATCCCGGTTTACGACCCCACAGGTGCACTTCTTGCTCACGGTTCCTCCTCGACGGGCCCGAACAGGCGGCGGTCCCCCTCCTGATCACGTCGGTCACCAACGTCTCCCGCGGCTCCTCGTCGAGGCGCGGGTCGAACGACAACCCGACCGCCGCGTACTCGGTCGAAGCGATCTCCGCCTCGAGACCGAGCTGGTAATACACGACGAAGGTCGGGGGATTGAGGACGAAGTCGTCCTCCCAGTCGCCCCTGTCCCGAGATGACATCACCCAGACGCCGCTCGACCGGGACGCGGCCAGGGAGGACGACATGGGCTCGCGCCCGACGTTGTCGAGGGCGGCGGCCACCGCTGTCATCAACGAGTCGTCGCTGCCGGCGACGAACTCTGGCCACGCCGCGCCGGGGTCGAACGAGGGGCCCAACACCTGGCACGCAGCCAGCACGTGGCGGGGCCGGTCCGAGGTCGTGTTCGGGACCGAAGCCCTTTCCGTCACCGCGGTGGTCGTCGGGGTCGCCGTCGCCACTGGATCGCTGTCGGTCAGCTCGCCCATGACCCATCCCGACGCCACCCCCGCGAGGACCACGGCCGCCACGAGGAGGACGAAGCCGATCGGTACCGTCGCGCTCCGCCTCATCCGACCTCGCCCACGAGCCGCAACCGCAGATCGCCCACCTCGAGCACGTCGCCCGGACGCAGGAGGCCACGGCTGATCGCCACGCCGTTGACGAGCGTGCCGTTGGCCGAACCCAGGTCCTCGACCCAGAGGTCGCCCCCCGCCAGGTCCAGGCGGGCGTGGTTCCGGGACACCGTCGGATCGTCAACCATCACCTGGGCCGCCGGGTCGCGCCCGATGTAAGTCGATCCCCGGCCGATCGGGATCGAGATTCCCGGGCCCTCCAGTCTCAGGGCCGACTGGGCACCGGGGGGCGCCGCCGACGTCGGCACCGCCGGCTTCCAGCCTCGCTTCTTCCTCAGGAGGAACGCCACGCCGCCGGCGCCCGCCAGCACGGCCAGCGCGACCAGCACCAGCGCCACCACCGGCACCGCCCCATCCGAAGGATCGGACTCGCCCACGACCTGTCCGCCGGGCACCGTCACCTCGAAGCCCTTCTCACCGGACGCCGCCACGGTCGGTGTCTCGACCACGACCCGGAGTCGATGGGCGCCGGGGGGCGCCTCGGACCGGTAGGTGATCCGGTACTCCGCCACCAGTTCGTCGGCGATCTGGCGGTACATCGACGCCAACTCGGACGGGTCGGAGGTCTCTCGGTAGGAACCGCCGGAGACCGCCGCCAGCTCCTGGGCCGGCCCGGCGTCGAACTCCGGGCTGACGAAGGCAACGGCGTGGATGGGAATGCCCGCGCCGGCGACCGCCTGGCGCAGCGTGTCGAGCGAGAGGTCGCTGCCGTCGTCGCCTCCGTCGGTGAGCACGACCACCGCCCGGGCCGTCGCCGGGACGGACGCCAATCGCGTCACCCCCAGGTTGACCGCGTCGTACAGGCCGGTGAACCCAGCCGCGGTGAGGTCGCCGAGGACGTCGGCCGCAGCCGGCGGACCGAAGGGAACGAGCTCCTCGGGCGGGAGCCCGAAGGTGATCACGGCCACGCGGTCGTCGGGGCTGAGCCGGGTGAGGAATTCGCCGGCGGCCGCCTTGGCCCCGTCCAGCGGTGCGCCGGACATCGAGAACGACGTATCGACGAGCAGCACGACCGCCAGCGACCCCCCCTCGCGGAAGCTCGGTCGGACCTCGACGTCGGTCACCGGCCGGCCGTCCTCCTCAACCCGCACATCGCCGGCCCCAGGCCGGGCACGGCCCGGCCCCGGTCGTCGACGACCCGGACGACGGCGCTGACCTGCGGGTACTTCTCCGGGGCGACGTCACGGATCTCGACCGTGGCCGTGCCCTGACCGAGGAGCACGGCGGCCGACACCAGCGCCGCCAGGAGCGTCATCGGCCCCAGACCTGGAGGCACAGGCCGAGCACGAAGCCGGCACCGAAGCCGCCGGCCAGGAGCCGGACCCGATCCTGACGTCTCGCCCGCGCTCCCTTCGGCGCGGCGGACGGCGCCGGCAATGGCACCGGTTCCGGCGCGACGGAACCGGGGTTGGTAGGCGTCCTCGTCGCGGGGAGGGGATACCTCCACGCCACGACCGTCACGTTGTCACTCGATCCCTTGGCCAAGGCCATGGCCGCCAACCGGTCGCACACGTCCTGCATCGACGGGTGGTCCCGCAACGTCGTCTCGATCTCGTCCCGCGAGAGGGTGCCGTGCATCCCGTCGGACGAGAGCAGCAGGACGTCGCCCGGGCCCACCCCGACGCGGTACACGTCGGTCGAGGGTCGTTCGCCGGCGCCGAGCGCCTGCTCCAACACGTTGGCTTCGGGATGGCCGATGGCGTCCTGCTCCGTGATGACACCGGCGCGGACCAGTCGGCCCACCCGGGAGTGGTCCACCGTGATCTGCTGGAGGTCGCCCTGGTGGAACAACCAGGCTCGGGTGTCGCCCACATGGCCGACGACGGCCTCCCCGTCGCGCACCACGGCGAAGGTGAGGGTGGTCCCCATGGAATGACCGCCACCGCCGGCCAGGGAGACGGCGCGGATCTCGTCGTCGACCCGGCCGAACGTCTCCTTGATGGCGGCCGAGTCGGCGGTGCCGTCGCCCAGGGCACCGGCTGCCATGTCGACGGCCATCCGACTCGCAACCTGACCGTCGTCGTAGCCACCCATGCCGTCGGCGACGGCCAATGCGGCCAGCGCCGCGCCCGCGCCGTGGCCGCCGTCGCGTACGAGATAGGCATCCTCGTTGTTCTCTCGGGATCCGGTCAGGCTGGCCACGCCGGACCGCTGGCGGACCTCGGGGTCGGTCATACCTCGCCGTTGTCCCGGAGGAGCACGGTGGGTGCCGACGCCTCGGCACCGGATCCATGCGGCGGATCGGCCTTCGGGGCCGAGCCCAGTGCTTCCGGCGATCCCGGCGCAGGTATGAGCTCGGCAGGCGGCGAAGGGGGCGCCACGAGCGGGTGACCACAGCGAGGACAGGTCAGCCAGTCGGCGTCGACCGGCCCGGCACATCCTGAGCACTTCCGCACCCGCTCGTGGCGGGTCATGGCGGACGCCACCACCAGGGTGACGAGAGCGATCGCTGCCACGGCCCCCAGTAGCAGGGCGAGGGCGCCTCGGGGCGTCACGTAGGTGCGGTCCTTCGGGGTGGGAAGCAGCCCGGCCGTTGGGTAGGCCACCCCCACCAGATCGTCGGCCACGGGCCCGCTGACGATCGCCGTCCAGACCTCCTCCCCCCGGCCCGGCTCCGTTTCGAAGCCGAAGACCCAGATGTGCTCCTCCTGGCGAGGATCGCTCAGCTCGACGAGAAGCACCGGCGTCGACCGCACGTCGGTGACCGTGGCCCGCACCACTACCGATCCGATGGGCGCGCCCGCGACGTGGTCGTCGGAGCCTTCCGGCGGCCGCTCGCCCCGCACCAGCTGCGAAACGGTGACGTGGGCCGGCGAGCGGGTGCTGCAGGCCCCGAACGCGCCCGCCATCACCAGCGCCAGGCAGAGGAGCGCTCGGCCCTTCACGGCCGCACCACCCGGAACACGACGCCTCCGAACTGGACCCGATCCTGATGGAGCAGCAGCGACTGCTCGACTCGCTCGCCGTTGACGTAGGTGCCGTTGGAGCTGGCCAAGTCGATGATCGCGGGGGCGCCGTCGCGGCTCACGATCCGGGCATGCTCCCAACTCACCGTGGCGTCGTCGATGCACACCTCGGCCGCCGGATTCCGCCCGACCGTTACCCCCGGTCGGCGGATGACGACGTCGGTGGCACCGGGGACGTCCCGGGCCAACCGCACGAGCACATCCGTCCGATCGCCCTGGTCCGGCTGAACACGGATCGGTTGGGCGCCAGCACCGCCGGCCGGCCCCGCCGGCGGCCTTCGGAGAAGGGTCGCCACCCCCCGCCCGACGAAGCCGGCCCGGATGGCCGACGGCGTGCCGCTTGTCCCGGCAAACGGGCTGGGACAGGCCGGGCAGAACGCCCACCCGGGCGCCACCGGGTGCGAGTGGGGACAAGCGGCCGTCGCACGGCGCAGCACTTGGTCGTCGAGCGCGGCGAGGAGGGGGGCCAGGGCCAGACCGAGCAGGGCCCACCAAACGAACGTCGAGGGCTGGATGATCCCGATGGCAGCCACGGCCAGCGGTGCGAGCACGACCCCGAGGGTCACCCCGGCGGGGGAGCGCCAAGCCTGGCGGGCGTGGCGGAACGACCGGACCGCGACGAACGCCCAGGTGCCGACGCCGATCACGAGGACGAGACTCAGCAGGACGCGGGCCGACCCGTCGGACCACCCACTCCACAGGTCTCCTAGAGCGTCCGCCATGCGGCCCCCCGCGCGTACGGTCGCGAGCGCAACCGGGACGCACATCGTAGGAGGACGGAGTCACCCGTGCCCAAGGGCGGCCGGGCCCTCGACGGCACCGGCCTCGTAGCGCCTACCCGGTGCTGCCCGAGGCGCCCGACCCGCCGGACCCGCCGCTTGACCCGCCGGACCCGCCGGTGCTCGAGCCGCCGGAGCTGCCTCCTGTGCTGGAGCCGCCGGAACTGCCTCCCGTACTCGAGCCGCCGGAGTTGCCTCCCGTGCTGGACCCGCCGGTGGTGGAGCCCCCTGAGGTGCTGTTGCTGATCGAGTCGCCACCACCGGGCGGCCGCCGCGGTGTCGTGTCCTCGACGACCGGCGGCTCCTCGTACTCGTAGTCGTACTCGTAGTACGTCGGCGCGATGTATTCCTCCTCGACCGGCGCGACCGTCGTCGGCGGCTCGGTCACCGGCGCGGCCGTGGTGGGGGGGGCCGTGGCGGGCGCCGCGGTCGTCGTCGGCGCGGCGGTGCCCGGGCCGGCCTCCACTCGTGTCGACGTGTTGGCCGACACCGCCACGATGAGGGCGAAGGCTGCCACGCCGGCGCCGACGAGCACGCCGATACGACGGCGGGACGCGGGTGGACGCTGTCCGGTCGCCACCGACATCGTGACCACGTTGGCCATGGGGCTGACCGGCACCGCCACGGGCGGGATCGTCGCGTCCGCGTCCGCTCCGTCGGGCGATGCCGTCAGCGCGGCCACCAGGTGGGAGCCGTCGGCGGGACGGGCGACGGGATCCTTGGTGAGACAACGGTGGATCAGCGCCGCCAGGTCCGGGTCGTCGGGCAGGTGGAGGGCCTGGGGCTCTTCGTGGACGATCCGGTAGGCCAGAGCACTGGAGTCGGTGAGGTCAGGGTCGCCGAAGGGCGGACGGCCGGTCGCCAGGAGATAGGCGACCGCGCCCCAGCCGAAGGTGTCGGCCTGAGCCCCGACGAGCTGGCCCCGGCACCTGCTCGGGGGCCATGTAGCCGGGCGTGCCCATGACCGTGCCCTCGATCGGTGCCCCGCCCCGCTCCGATGCGGGCCAGGCCGAAGTCGGCGACCACGGCCCGCCCGTCGGGACGACCAGAAGATGTTGTCGGGCTTGAGGTCGCGGTGGATGACGCCCGCCCCGTGGGCGGCGGCCAGGGCTTGGGCGACCTGGGCCATGATCGCCCGCGACGCTGGACGTCGGTACCGGTCCGGTCGCCGCCACCGCCTCGAGCGTCGGGCCCTCGATCAGCTCCATCACGATCAGCACCCGCCCGTCGTCGGCGAAGACGTCGTGAATGCCGACGATGTTCGGATGGCTCAGCCGGGCCGCGGCCTTGGCCTCGATGAGGAACCGCTCGAGAGCCTCGGTGGCGTCCACCCCCGGCGCGGGACGGAGCTCCTTGATGGCGATGGCCCGGTCGAGGACGGTGTCCTGGGCCGCCACACCACGCCCATCGCCCCTTGCCCGATCACCTCGAGCATCTGGTACCGGGACTGCAAAAGGTCAGTCATCGACGTCGTTCCCCGCGTCGACCAGGCGAACCAGGCGCTCCCCCCTGCAACCGTTCATGCCGCCCCTCTCACGGTGTCCAAGCCGTGGGGACTGTAGCCGCGGCCGGTTCCCGCCGCGGGGGAAGGTCGCTCGTCGGCGGTCTGCGGAGTACGTTTCGGGCGGTCGTCGTCCGACGACAGCGTCGGAGGATGGCGAGCGGCGGGAAGCGGATGAAGTGTCCAGCGTGCAAGGCGACCCGGGGGCCGGCGGACGAGTTCTGCGACCAGTGCGGGAGTCCTCGATCGAACGCGATATCCCCGCCGGCAGCCACCCGGGAGCCCGCGTGCCGAACATGCGGTAGCCGTCTCGCGGCGGGGAGCAGCTTCTGCGACCAATGCGGAACCCCGTACGTCCTCGCCACGACTCCGGACAAGCGCTCGGTCCCACCTTGGGCGGCGGTCATGGCTGGTGTGGCCGTCCTCGCGGCAACCCTCACCGCCGTCGCCGTCGCCGGCCGCGGCACGCCGACCAGCGCCCCCGCGGCTGAGTCCCGGATCACAGCCGCCGATGGCGGCCAGGTCGAGCTGGCGAAGCGCATCGTCGTCGAACTCCCGCCCGGATCCTTGGCCGCGGACGGCTTGGTCTCGATCGCCCCGACAAGTGTCGACGTGGCCCATCCGGGGGCGGTACCGGTCAGCGAGGCGTACGACGTCAGCACCCATGGAACCGCACTCAACGCTCCGGCAACGGTCCGGTTCCCCGTGCCGACCGGGACGCTGCCGTCGGGCGTGACACCCTCCCTGCTGTTCGTCGCTCGCCTCGATCAGGGCTCGAAATCATGGGAACTCATGGAGAGCGCCGTTATCGGCGACGAGGTGACCGCCAAGGTCGACCATTTCACCGAGGTTCGTGTGTTCGGCTGGCTGCCCGAGAAGCTGGCGGACTTCCTCGTCGAGAAGTACGTGGGCTTGCTTCGGTTGATAGGCGCCCGCGCCAAGCCGCCGTCCTGCGAAAAGGCGCCGCCCGGCGTGACGCTCACCGTCACGCCGGTGTTGTTCAGGGATCAGCCCGGCGCGCGCCAGATTGCCGAGAAGGACCTGTTCGACATGGTCCTCGCCTGTCCCGACTCGCTCGGCAACGATGCCGTGACGACGAAGGTCGTCAACAACCGGGGGTACAGCCTGGTGCTGGACCTGCCGCCCGGGTCCACATCGACGCGGGCGCCGGCGGGAAACCTCGACGAGGATGTTGCTCGGTACATTGGCGGCCTCTTCAGCTCCCAGTATTTCCTTCCTGCCGGAGTCGAGGGCCGCATCACCATTCCCGTGACCCTGGGTGGGAGTGCCCGCGTGCAGGCGAAGTCGTCGCAGTTGGCCTTGGCCATGGACGCCGCGGCACACCTGATGGAACTCATTCCAGCGACCAAGCAGATCGACGTCCTCAAATGCGTCTATAAGAACGTCACTGCTGGGGGTGACGGAGCCGCCAGTCTCGACAAAGTGCCAGGCATCGTGAAGGAATGCGCCGAGATCATCCTCGACTTCTTCGGACGGTCTGCCTTCGGCATCGTGTACAAGCTCTTCGAGCACAAGCTGCATCAGCTGTTGCAGAGCGACACGGCGATCGACAAGGTTCTCGGCGGCGGCGAGGACATCGTACTTGCCCGGGCGGCCGCGAAACCGCCCACGGTCACCACCAAACCGCCCACGGTGACGACCAAACCGCCGTCGTCCGTCACCACGAAGCCCCAGACTGGAACAACGAAGCCGCCGACTGTGACGACGCAGCTGCCGACCGTGACCACCGGCCCACCGCCCGTCAGGATCGCGGCGCCGAGCAACGTCGAGGCCTACGGCCTCGATACGTCCCGGATCCAGGTCGAGTGGGACGACAACTCGAACAACGAGAACAAGTTCGTCATCTCCAGCGGCACGAGCGTCGCCGTCGTCGGGGCGAATACGACGTCGTTCATCGCCGTCAACCTGTCGCCGGACACCCAGGTCTGTTTCACCGTCCGGGCCGAGTCCGAGGTCGCCGCCTCGGACTGGTCCCCACCCGGGTGTGGCCGAACCGACGGCGAGGTATCCCTCGGTCCTCCAGCCCCGCCGGACGACATGTACGCGGAGTTGAACCTGGGCGGGGGCGACGTGAGCCACTTCGTGGAATGGAACGACAACTCCGACAACGAGGAATGGTTCGAGATCGACAATGGTTGTCCGACCGGGTACTCGGGCTGCGCGCCGGGCACGACCCTCGAAGCCGAGGTCGGGGCAGACGTCGAGTTCGTCGCGTTCACCAACCTGCACGGCACGTACCAGTGCTTCCGGGTGCGGGCCGTGAACTCGGCGGGGCCGTCGGCGTGGTCAGACTACGGGTGTACGCAGTGAGTGTGCAGTTGTATCGGTATATCCCACATAACTGCACACCGGCGGGCGCAGCCGGCAGAGGGCGTCACCCCTCGAACAGCGCTCCCGGGTCGGGCGCTCCCACCGCGCAGGCGCACAACGGCTCGACGGGGATCCCCGGAACTGCCCGCACCAGCGTCGCCTGCACCTTCTCGATGTTCTCGGCCAGCACCCGGAACACCACCTCGATCGTGACGGGCGAGATCCCCGCCACCCCTTCCAACCCGGCGTCGTAGTCGGTGACCAGCGCCACGCCCGAATAACACATCCCCAGCTCGCGGGCCAACACCGCCTCCGGGTATTGGGTCATGTTCACGACCTCCCACCCGGCCGATCCGAACCAACGCGACTCGGCCCGGGTCGAGAACCGCGGCCCCTGGATGACCACTACCGTCCCCGTCTGGTGGACCACCACCCCCTCGGCCCGGGCGGCGGAGATCACCGCGTGCCGCAGCTCGGGGCAGTAGGGGTCGGCGAACGACACGTGGGCCAGGGCGGGACCGTCGAAGAAGGTGTCCGCCCGACCGCTGGTGCGGTCGACCAGCTGGTCGACGACCACGAACTCCCCCGGCTTCACGTGCGGCTGCAGCGACCCCACCGAGCAGGGAGCCAGGATCCGCCGGACGCCCAGCCGCCGCAACGCCCACACGTTGGCCCGGAAGTTGACCTTGTGGGGCGGGAACTGGTGATCGACCCCGTGCCGGGCGAGAAACGCCACCCGCCTCCCCCTCAACTCCCCCACCGCCAGCTTGGACGACGGCGGCCCGAAGGGGGTGGGGACGGCGACTTCCTGCAGGTTGTCCAGGAACCGGTAGAAGCCGGTGCCGCCGAAGATGCCGATCTCGGCCGACGGGAGGCCCACCGCTCGAAGGCGAACTACGCGGTGCGGGCGGCGGTGTCCTTGGACCCGCCGGTCTCCCCCGACCCGGACCCCGCCGACTTCGACTCCCCGCTCTTGGCCTCCGCCGACGCCGCCGCCGACTTGGACTCCTTGCCATCCGACGACGACGCCTTCGAGTCGCCGCCCGAGTCGTCGCGCGCATCGTCGCCCTTGGTGACCGGCTCCCGGTCCTTGTCCCGCTCCGCCGGCCGGGTGCCGTCGGGCCGGTAGGGGCTGCGATGGTCGGTGCGGTAGAAGCCGGGGCCCCGCAGGACGATTCCCGGGCTGGAGAACACCTTGCGCAGCACGCCGCCGCACGTGGGGCACTCGGTCAAGGGGTCGTCCACGAACGACTGCTTGACTTCGATGTGCTCGCCACAGGACTTGCAGGCGTATTCGTACTTGGGCATTCGGGTCCTTGGACGGCGGGCGCTAGCAGTCGCTTCGGCGGAGTGCCATCCAGCATACGCCACCCCTCCGAGTACGGCGTGGGACGGGTCCCCTCTACGATTGCGTCGGTGGACGACCTGGCCTCGCGGGTCCGCGAGCTGGAGGCGATGCGCGACGCCTTTCTCGACGCCCTCGCCCGCCTGGGCGACGCCATGGCGTCGAGCCACGACCGGGCCGTCCTCATCGGCTCCCTCCTGCGGACGACGGCCTCCTACCTGGACTCGCCGGTCGCCGTCTTCTACGTCTCCGTCGCCGGCACCGAGCGGCTGCGGGCCCTCGACAAGGTCGGCGTCGACCACGACGTACCCGATCTCGGGCCCGGCGAGGGCATCGCCGGCGCCGCCGCCCGCACCCACCAGGTCGTCGTGTGGCCGACCACCGCCGCCCCAGCCGCCGCCCCCGCCACCGCCGGCACCGCCGCCGCCGGCCGGCGCTCGGAGCCGGCCCCCGCCACGGCCACGACCGCCCTGGCCATGCCGGTCCGCTCGGGGAGCAACCCCTTCGGCGTCCTCGCCTACTACGGGCGGGGCCACCACCGTCCCTACGACGACGACGACGTGGCCATGCTCCAGGCCCTCGTCCGCCAGGCCGAGATCGCCATCGACAGCAGCTTCCTCTACGACGAAGCCACCCGCCTGTCGCTCACCGACGGCCTCACCGGGCTATGGAACCGTCGCCACCTGGCCCTGCGCATCGAGGCCGAGCTCTCCCGGGCCGTCCGCTTCGGGGAGCCGTTCTCGGTCCTGTACTGCGATCTCGACGGGTTCAAGCCGGTCAACGACAGCCTCGGCCACCAGGCGGGCGACACCGTCCTCATCGAGACCGCCCGCCGGCTTACCGACGCCACTCGAGAGGTCGACATCGTGGCCCGGCCCGGCGGCGACGAGTTCACCCTCCTCCTGCCCAAGACGGGGCTGGCCGGCGCCCTCCGCCTGGCCGACAAGATCCGCGTCGCCATCGGCAGCCGGCCTTTCGACCTCGACGGAACACCGGTGGGCGTCTCCGTCTCGGTCGGCGTGGCGGCCTACCCTGAGCACGGGTCGTCGGGCAAGGAGCTCCTGGCGGCGGCCGACGGTGCCCTCTACCGGGCCAAGGCCGGTGGCAGGGACCGGGTGGAGCACGCCCAGGGCGACGGATCGGGAGGTGAGAAGGGGTGAAACGGGTCCGCAAGGCGGTGATCCCCGCGGCCGGTCTCGGCACCCGGTTCCTGCCCGCCACCAAGGCCCAGCCCAAAGAGATGCTGCCGGTCGTCGACAAGCCCGCCATCCAGCACGTCGTCGAGGAGGCGGTGCGGGCCGGGATCCGCGACATCCTCATCATCACCGGCCGGGGGAAGCGCTCGGTGGAGGACCACTTCGACCGGTCCTTCGAGCTCGAGCACTACCTGGAGAAGGCGGGCAAGTTCGACCAGCTCAAGCAGATGCAGGAAATCGCGGAGATGGCCGACATCCACTATGTCCGCCAGGGGGAGCCCCTCGGACTGGGCCATGCCGTCTCGGTGGCCCGCCAGCACGTGGGGGACGAACCCTTCGTGGTCCTCCTGGGCGACGACATCATGACCGAGTCGTCGACCGTGCTGCAGGAGATGATCGACGTCCACGAGCGCTACGGGCGCTCGGTGCTGGCCCTCAAGGAGTTTCCCCGCAAGGACCTCTCCGCCTACGGCTGCGTGCTGCCGGAGGCGGTCGACGAGTCCCTGGTCCGGATCCTGGGCATCGTGGAGAAGCCCCGCCCGGAGGACGCCCCCTCGAACCTGGCCGTCATGGGCCGCTACATCTTCACCCCCGAGATCTTCGAGGCCCTCGAGCGGACGCGGCCGGGGGCGAACGACGAGATCCAGCTCACCGACGCCGTCGGGCTCCTGCTCAAGGACCAGACGGTCTACGGGTTCCTCTTCGAGGACGGCCGCTTCGACATCGGCGACAAGCTCGACTACCTGCGGGCCACCGTCGAGATCGCCATCGACCGGGAGGACCTGGGCCCGAGTTCCGCACCTTCCTGGCCCAGCTGGTGCAGCGCAAAAAGCTGGTCTGACGGTGATCCCGGTCGAGGACGCCCGGGCCCGGGTCCTCGCCGCCTGTGCCCCTCTGCCGCCCCGGGCGGCGTCCCTGGCCGATTCTCTGGGACGGGTGCTGGCGGAGCAGGTGGTCGTCGAGCGTCGACGTGCCCCCGTTCCCCAACACGGCCATGGACGGGTTCGCCGTGCGAGCGGGGGACACGGCCGGCGCCCCGGTGGCGCTCCGGGTCGTCGGGACGCTGGCCGCGGGCGCCGACCCGGCCGGGCTCACTGTCGGCCCGGGCCAGGCGGTACGCATCATGACGGGAGCGCCCCTCCCGGCGGGCGCCGACGCCATCGTGATGGTCGAGCGCACGTCGACTGAGGGCGACGACGACGTCGTGACCGTGGAGGTGGCGGCCGCCCCCGGCGACCACATCCGGTCCGCCGGCGACGACCTCCGTACCGGCCAGACGGTGTTCGAGGCGGGGGCGGTGATCACGCCCGGGCACCTCGGGGTCCTGGCCAGCCTGGGTCTGTCGGAGGTGTCGGTATTCCCCGCGGCCCGGGTGGGAGTGCTCTCCACCGGCGACGAGCTGGCCCACGGCGCCATGCCCCTGCGACCGGGCCAGATCCGGGACTCCAACCGCCCGACCCTGCTGGCCATGGTCCGGGAGGCGGGGTGCGAGGCGGTCGACCTGGGCACCGCCCCCGACGACGAGGACGCCATCCAGGCCGCCCTGGAGAGGGGGCTGGCCACGTGCGATGCCATCGTCACCTCCGGCGGGGTCAGCGTGGGCGACTTCGACTACGTGAAGGTCGTCCTCGACAAGATCGGCCGTATGGACTGGTGGCAGGTCGCCATCCGTCCGGCCAAGCCGTTCGCCTTCGGCGTGGCCGGCGACCCCCTCGTCCCCGTCTTCGGCCTGCCCGGCAACCCGGTGTCGTCGATGGTGTCCTTCGAGATGTTCGTCCGCCCCGGGCTGCGGCGGATGACGGGCCATCCCGACGAGCGGCTGCTGCGGCCGACGGTCGAGGCGGTGGCCGACGAGGCCCTCCCCCGCCGCCGGGACGGCAAGCTCCACCTCGACCGGGTGGTGGCCACCCACGGTCCCGACGGCCGCTACCACGTGCGCCGATCGGGCGGACAGGCGTCGCACATGCTGCGGGCCATGGCCCTGGCCAACGCCCTCGCTTTGCTGCCCGACGGCGACGGCATACCGGCGGGCGGGACGGTGAGCACCATGCTCCTGAGTTCCGGGCTCCTGAGTTCTGGGCTCCTGAGTTCCGGGCTCCTCGGTACAGTCGAAGGGTGACCTCGGTGCCCCTCGTCGACCCTTTCGAACGGGTGGTGCGCGACCTGCGCATCTCGGTCACCGACCGCTGCAACTTCCGGTGCGGCTACTGCATGCCCGAGGAGGGGATGGAGTGGCTGCCCCGGGCCGAGATCCTCACCTACGAGGAGATCGAGCGGGTGGCCCGCCTGTGCGTCGAGCGGTGGGGGTTCACCGGCATCCGCCTGACCGGGGGCGAGCCGACCGTGCGGGCCGGGCTGCCGGTCCTGGTGGCCAAGCTGGCCGCCCTCGGCGTCGACCTCGCCCTCACCACCAACGGGGCCACCCTCCGCCTGCTGGCGGCCGACCTGCGGGCCGCCGGCCTCCAGCGCATCAACATCTCGTGCGACTCCCTCCGGCCGGATCGATTCCGGGCCATCACCCACCGCGACGCCCTGCCCCAGGTCCTCGACGGCATCGACGCCGCCCTCGAGGCCGGGTTCTCCCCGGTGAAGGTCAACGCCGTCCTCCTGCGGGGGGTGAACGACGACGAGGTGGTCGACTTCGCCACCTTCGGACGGGAGAAGGGCGTGGTCGTCCGCTTCATCGAGTTCATGCCCCTCGACGCCGACGGCGCCTGGACCGGCGACCAGGTCGTCTCCGCGGCCGAGATCCTGGCCGCCATCGGGGCCGTCTATCCCCTGCTGCCGGTTCCCGCCGGCGCCAGGGGCTCCCAGCCGGCCGAGCGCTACGTCTACGCGGACGGCGGCGGCGAGATCGGCATCGTCCCCAGCGTCACCCGCAGCTTCTGCGGCTCCTGCGACCGGGTCCGGCTCACCGCCGACGGCATGTTCCGCAACTGCCTGTTCGCCACCCAGGAGACTGACCTGCGGGTTCTCCTGCGGGGAGGGGCGTCCGACGACGAGCTGGCGGCGGCCATCGAGGCCGACGTCGGCCGCAAGTGGGCCGGGCACGCCATCGGCCAGGTTCACTTCGTGCGACCATCTCGCAGCATGAGCCAGATCGGCGGCTGACCGCGGCGTCGGTAGACTCCCCCTCTGTGACCGACCGTGGGCTGACGCATATAGACCCCCTGGGCCGGGCCCGGATGGTCGATGTCACCCCCAAGGAGGCCACCCACCGCCGGGCCCTGGCCCGGTGCAAGGTGATGATGGAGCCGGAGACGACGTCCCGGGTGGCCACCAACGCCATCACCAAGGGCGACGTGCTGGCGGTGGCCCGGGTGGCCGGCATCCAGGCGGCCAAGCAGACCCCGATGCTCATCCCCCTGTGTCACCCGCTCTTAGTGGGATCCGTCTTCGTGAACTTCACCATCGGTGACGATCACGTCGAAGTCGAGGCTCAGGTCGAGACCGTCGACCGCACCGGCGTCGAGATGGAGGCCCTGACCGCGTGCGCGGTGGCCGCCCTCACCATCTACGACATGTGCAAGTCGGTCGACCGCTCCATGACCATCGGCGAGCTCACCCTGTGGGAGAAGACGGGCGGTCGTTCGGGTATCTACCGGCGCCCGGTCGAGCCCGAAAACGAACCCGAAAATCAGTCCCGCGACTGACTTTCGGGCTTGCCCGGCCGACGAACGGCCTAGTAGAACTGGTTCGGCGCCACTTCTCCCCCATCCGCGTTTCGCGGGCGGTCGCGCAGTACGGTCCCTCGAGGAAAAGGTAGGTCGAGGAGCGTGACCTTGGTTCTTCTGGTCCTGGCAGTTGTCTGGGCAGCAGTTCTCATCCCTCCCGCCCTCCGGGCGCGGTCCGAGGGGCGACCGAGCGACTCCATCAGCAACTTCCGGCGGCAGCTCGCAGTGCTCCGCCGCACCGGACCGAAGACCAGCCGTGGCGGCGCCGACCACTGGGCCCGTCCCTACGCCTCGCCGTCGCCCACGCTCGCCAGCGTGAGCCGCCTCCACACCGCCCAGGCCGCCTCCGGCCGGCCCCTGCCCTACCTGGCCCCCTCTGGCGGTGGCCCCGTCCCCCCGCGGCTACCCGGCGCCCCCGGTCGGCCTCGCACCGCCTCCGCCGCCCGCAGCCGCACCCTCCGCCGCCGGCGCGACGTCCTCACCGGCCTCGCCGCCACCGTCGGCGTGACCCTGCTGCTGGCCATCGTCACCGGCCTGGCCTCGATGTTCGTGATGCTCCACCTCCTCGCCGACGTGCTGCTGGTCGCCTACGTCGCCCTCCTCATCCACCAGCGCAACGCCGCCGCCGAGCGGGACATGAACGTCCGGTTCCTGCCGAACACGGGCAGCTTCGACCCGGCGCTCATGCCCGGCGAGCCGGCGCTGCTGCGGCGCTCGGCCAACTAGCCATCCCGCCCGGGGCACGGGCGACGGCATGTCCACGGACCGAGCAGCCGAGCTGGCCATCCTGGGCCAGGAGATCCACCAGCACCTGGGGGCCGCGTCGCGGGCCCGGGAGGTGTCCCTGCCCGCCTGCCGGCAGACGATCCAGGCCTGCGGACGCTCGATCCGGGCCGTCCACCGCCAGGAGCCGGAGGCCGCCGCCGCCCTGGCCGACGAGGCCGCCGCCCACCTGCGCACGGCCCAGGAGGCCCTCGGCCCCTACCCCGCCCTGGCCGCCAGCGGGCCGCTCCACGACGCCGAGAAGGAGTACGCCGAGGCCCGGTTGACGGCGGCCTTGGTCGACGAGCGGCCGCTGCCGTCGTACGCGGAGCTGGCCGTGTCGGGCTCCGCCTGGCTGGGCGGCCTGGCCGAGGCGGCCAGCGAGCTGCGCCGGCACCTGTTGGATCGACTGCGGGACGGGGAGCTGGCCCGGTCGGAGCGGCTGCTGGAGGCGATGGACGACGCCTACGGGCTGCTCATCACCGTCGACTACCCCGACGCGGTCACGGGCGGCCTGCGGCGCACCACCGACGCTCTGCGGGCCGTGCTGGAGCGGACCCGGGGGGACCTCACGACGACGGTGCTCCAATCACGGCTGCAACAGGCGTTGGAGGGCCGGGTCCCAACGGAGGACTGACGCGCCTCCGCTAACCTGGGACTCCCGCCAGGGGGTGTAGCTCAGTTGGTAGAGCGCCACGTTCGCAACGTGGAAGTCGGCGGTTCGAGTCCGCTCACCTCCACCCGTCTTCTCCGGCAGGGCGAGCACCGCCTCTCAGGCGCAGGGAGTTCGTGCGGCGGCGGCGGCGGCGGCGGCGGCGGCTTCGGGGGCTTCGGGGGTGGCGGCGGCGGGGACGGCTACTTTCAGAACGGGGCCTTTCGAGGCGGTTTCGGAGCGGGCTCTGGCGGTGCCACCACCGGACCCGGGTACGGTGGCGGGGGAGGCGGCGCCGGCATGGGCGGTGCCGTCTTCAACCATCACGGCACGGTGACGATGGTCAACACCACGTTGGCGGCCAACACCGCCGTGGGCGGCACGCCCAGAGCTGGCCTTCACCGCCACCAAGGCGAACCAGAGCCCGCCCGCATCGCCGTGGTGCTCACCGACGTCGACGGCACCAGTCCTCCTGCATCTGACCGCCGCCTCGACGAGCACGCGTCGCGCCATCCGATTCCCCCCCCGGGGGCTTCTCCGCCCGACGCCCTCCACGCCGTCGGCACCCGGCTCTGTCTTCACCGGGCCCAGGCTGTATGGCAAATCGCTATGCTATCTGCATGACGCAGTTTGTGACCCGGGTCGATCCTCGGCTTGCGGAGGCAGTCGACGCCCTCGTCGCGTCGGGCATGGTCGAGAGCAGGTCGGAGGCAGTTCGTCTCGGCCTGGCCGCGCTGGTGGACCGCCACCGGCGGCGAGGCGTCGCGGATCGTATTGCCCGCGGCTACAGCGAACAACCGCAAACCGATGAGGAACTCGCTGGTCTCGATGAGGCCACGCGCGCCTTGATCGCCGAGGAGCCCTGGTGACGGTCCCCATCCAGGGAGACATTTGGTGGGCCGAGGTCGAAGACATGCGCCGTCCGGTTCTGGTTGTGACCCGCTCCGAGGCTGTACCTGTCCTCGCGGCCATCGTTGTGGCGCCGGTCACGCGGACGATCCGCAACATCCCCACCGAGATCCGTCTCGGTGATCGGGAAGGCCTCGAGGTTGCATGCGCGGCAAGTTTCGACAACCTGCAGCGAGTCCGGCGCACTGCGCTCACGACAAGGGTTGGCGGGCTCGGCCCGCGCCAAGCGGAGGTATGCGACGCCCTGCGGGCTCTAGCCGACTGCTAAGGAGCCCAGCGCCGGATGATCCGGGTTGGAGAGTGCCGCGGACGTCGACCGGCTACGCCCCCAGGTCCTTGTTCTCGAGGACGAACTGGCTGGCGATGAACATCGCACCCTGCGGGTCCTTGATCAGGGCCATCCTCGTCCAGGGGGCGTCGAAAGGGCCGGCGACGACCTCTCCTCCCAGCTCAGCGGCCTTGGCCGCGGCCGCGTCGGCATCGTCGACGGCGAAGGTGACGCTCCAGTGCGCCCGCGTGTCGGAGTCGTCGGCTGCGATCGGGTTGAGGGCCGCGACCACGTCGATGAAGCCGTCGGGCCCGCCCATCTGCGCCATCTGCTCCCGAAGGCCCGGGGAACCCTCCTCGAGGTGATCGCCGTAGCCGGGCAACGTCCACATGGGCATGCCGGGCAGCGCCAGCGTGCCCCAACCGAACACGGCGCCGTAGAACGCCTTGGCCCCCTCGGGATCGCGGGTGGCCAGACTGTTGAAGTTCAGTGAGCCGTGCTCGTTGACGACCTGGGCGCCCTTGTTCGCCTTCGCCTGCCAAACGCAGAAAACCGCTCCTTCGGGGTCGGTGAGGACGGCCATCCGCCCCGCGTCCATGACGTCGAAGGGCTCCATGGCTACACCGCCTCCGGCCTGGCGGGCCTTGGCGACCGTCTCGTCGGCGCTCTCGACCCAGATGTAGGTGTTCCACATCGGCCGCGGCGGCGCACCGGGAGGCGTCGATCCGATGGCGGCCGCGTCGAGGCCACGGATGCGGGCCATGAGGTAGCTGCCCGGCGCCCCTTCGGGCATGACGTCCTCGAACTCCCATCCGAACAGGCCGCGATAGAACGGCACGGAGGCCTCGGGGTCGGGCTGGTTGGTGTCGACCCAACAGGGGACGCCCGGGATGTAGCCGTCACGCTCCGGCATTGCCGCTCCTTCCGTCGGGTGAGCGCCTTCGACCCTACCGGCAGTGCTGCACCGCCAGCTCGCGCACGGCGGCGGCCGACTCCGCCTGCAACGCCGCCTCCGCCAGCTCCCGTGCCTGGTCGAGGGCGACCGCCCGCACCACCTGCTTGACCTCGGCCACCGCGTTCGGGCGGACGGACAGGGCCGTGACGCCGAGACCAAGGAGCACGGGGATGGCGAGCCGGTCGCACCCGAGCTCACCGACGACGCTGACCGTCCGGCCGTGGCGCTCGGCGGCCGCGGTGACCTCGCCTACCAGCCGGAGGACTGCCGGGTGCAGGCCGTCGGCGAGGGCGGCGACGGCGGCGTTGGTCCGGTCCACCGCCAGCGTGTACTGGGTGAGATCGTTGGTCCCCACCGCGAAGAAGTCGACCGTCCGTGCGAACACCTCGGCGGTGAGCGCGGCGGCCGGCACCTCCACCGTGATCCCGAAGTCGATCGTTCGATCCGTGAGCGCATGCAGGTGGGCCAACGCCCGCCGCAGCTCATCGATCGTCGTGACCATGGGGAACATGACGCCGATCGGACGGTCGCTCGCCAGCCGGGCGATGGCCCGCAGCTGGGTGTCGAAGAGATCGCCGTCGGCCAGCGTGAGGCGGAGACCGCGGTTGCCCAGCGCCGGGTTCGTCTCGGGCTGGGCGTTCCAGGCGGGGACGTCGGCCCCGAGGTCGAGCGTCCGCACGACGATCGGACGATCCCCGACGATATCGGCGATCGCCCGGTAGGCGACGTACTGCTCCTCCTCCCCCGGCGGCTGTTGGCGGCCGAGGAATGCGAACTCCGTACGCAACATGCCGACGCCATCGGCGCCCTCGCTCATCGCCAGCCGGGCGTCCTCCACGTTCCCCACGTTGACGACCACGGCGACGGGGCGACCGTCACGGGTCACCGCGGGCGTGGTCGCCAGCCGGCGCGCCTCCTCCTGGCGCTGGCGGCCGGTGAGCTGGCGACCACGGGCCTCGTCCACCTCCTCCTCCGTCGGGTTGATCCGCACCGTTCCGGCGTCGCCGTCGACGAGAACGACGGTCCCTGGGGGGATGCCGAGGACGTTCGCCCCCAAGCCGGTGACCGTCGGGATCCCGAGCGAGCGGGCGATGATGGCCGCGTGCGACAACGGAGCGCCCGCCGCAGTCGCCACCGCGGTCACGGCCCGTGGATCGAGCGAGACGACATCGGCCGGGCTCAGCTCGGCGGCGACCAGGACGCCTAGGAGCGGCGGCGCCGGAGCCGCATGCACCACCTCGCCCACGCCGATTCCCGGGGACGCGGGGGCCGCGGAGCCGACCACGCTGATCGCCTCCGTCCCGGCCGCGCACCTGCCGTCTCCTCGCTCCTCGTCGTCCGCTCGCAGGAGTCTCCCAGCGCCGCGCCGCGGGGAGCCGCCACTCGGTCATAGTCTGCGGAACCTGAGGAACGCACTCCGGAGGACGGTCGTGGTGGCGCTCCTGCTGGCGGTGGGCGCCTGCGGATCAGACGACGACCCCGACGTGTCCCCGGCTACCACCTCGGGGCTCGGGCGCACCCGGGCGACGACGGCCACCACCCGCGAGTCGGCGGGAACGACTCCGGCCCGGCTCGGGGCCCGATCCTCGCCGTTGCCCGTGGGCGCCGAGGCCGGGTTCGACAACGGTTGGACCGTTGCCGTCCTCGGCGTGACGCCCGACGGCACGCCGGCGGTCATGTCCGAGAACCAGTTCAACGACCCGCCGGAGGACGGCGAGCAGTTTTACCTGGTCAACGTCAGTGCGACCTACATGGGCGACGGCTCGAGCACGCCGCTGGGCGAGCTGCACGTTCAGCGCCCTCGACAGCCGCAACACGCAAGTTCGCGCCGGCGAGTGCGGCGTCGTGCCCGACCCGTTCGACTCGTTCGCCGAGGCCTTCACCGGCGGATCGTTGACGGGGAACGTCTGTTTCGCCGTCCCGTCGACGACCGCCGATTCGCTGGTCATGTACGTGGACGCCGGCTTCATCAACGAGCAACGAGCATTCTTCGCCCTGTCCTAACTGGTGACGATTCTTGGGGTGGAGGCCCCGGAAATCGTCACCGGTTCGCGGCGCCCTGCGAACTGGTGACGCTGACGGCCACGTATGGGCGGCGACCGTCACCAGTTGGCGGCCCCTTCCGAACTGGTGACGCTGACGGCCACGTGTGGGCGGCGACCGTCACCAGTTGGCGGCCCCAGCGGAACTGGTGACGCTGACGGCCACGTATGGGCGGCGACCGTCACCAGTTGGCGGCCCCAGCGGAACTGGTGACGCTGACGGCCACGTATGGGCGGCGACCGTCACCAATTTGGCGGCCCCTTCCGAACCGGTGACGTTTCTCGGGGCCACACAGGGCCCCCGATTTCGTCACCAGTTGGCGGCGACCGCAGGTTCCACTCCTAGGAGCCGATGGCGCGGGCGACCCACCGCCGTTGCCACGGCGTCTCCACCGCCCGGGAGTGGTAGTGGCGGCGCACCCAGTCGACCGCCTCGTCCGGCGGGATACCGGCCAGGACGGCGATGGCGGCCAGGGCGGTGCCGGTCCGGCCGACACCGCCTCCGCAGGCGATCTCCACCCGCTCGGACCCGGCTCTTCGGAAGGCCTCACGGAGCGCGGCGACGGCGTCGTCGGTCGATGCGGGCGTCCGGAAGTCGGGCCATCGCACCCACCGGTGCTCCCAGTCGAACGGCCCCGGGTCGCGACCGAGGAGGTACACCCCGAACTCCGGACTCGGGCCGTCGGGCAACGGGTGCCGCAGTCCCCGGCCCCGGATGCGCCGGCCGGCGGGCAACTCGACCACGCCCGGTCCGGCGGTCCACGGCGTCATGGGACCAGGGTGGCCGGCACCGACGGCAAGCGCACAGCAGTCCCTTGGCAAGGGGCCTCCCCGATGATCGTTCCTGTCAAGAACCCGTGCCCGAGAGGTGGACACAGGAAGGAACTCGACATGTTGCGCAAGATCATCGCCACTGCTGCCCTGGCCTTCGTCCCCGTGCTGGCGGCGGTCCCCGCCGTGAAGAGCTGCAGTCCCATCCAGCCCCTCCAGGGCTGAGCAACGGGCCATCGCACCCGCCGAGTGTGCAGTGGTGTCGGGTAGGCCGACACAACTGCACACTCGTCGGCGCGACCGTCAGAAGTCGGCGTTCCGGGGGGTCCGGGGGAACGGGATGAGGTCCCGGACGTTGGCCATGCCGGTGATGTAGGCCATCGTCCGCTCGAAGCCGAGGCCGAAGCCGGCGTGGGGGACGGTGCCGTAGCGGCGCAGGTCGCGGTACCACCAGTAGGCGTCCCGGTCGAGACCGACCTCCTCGAGGCGGCGGTCGAGGACGTCGAGGCGCTCCTCCCGCTGGCTGCCGCCGATGATCTCGCCGATGCCGGGGGCGAGCACGTCCATGGCCGCCACCGTCCGCCCGTCGTCGTTCACCCGCATGTAGAACGCCTTGATGCCCTTGGGGTAGTCGGTGACCACGACCGGCCGGCCCACCAGCTGCTCGGTGAGGTAGCGCTCGTGTTCCGACTGCAAGTCCATGCCCCACGAGACGGGGAACTCGAAGCGCACGCCGCCGTCGACCGCCTTCGACAGGGCGGCCACGGCGTCGGTGTAGCTCATCCGCACGAAGGCCGACTCCACCAGCCGCTCCACCCGGACGATGCACTCAGGGTCGATGCGGTCGGCGAAGAACGCCATGTCGTCGCCCCGCTCGTCGAGCACGGCCCGGCACACGGACCGCAGGCATGCCTCGGCCAAGTCGGCGTCGGCGGACAGGTCGGCGAAGGCGATCTCCGGCTCGACCATCCAGAACTCGGCCAGGTGGCGGGCGGTGTTCGAGTTCTCGGCCCGGAACGTCGGCCCGAACGTGTACACCCGGCTCATGGCCAGGCAGTAGGCCTCCACGTTCAGCTGGCCGGACACGGTGAGGTGGGTCTCTCTGCCAAAGAAGTCGTTGGCAAAGAAGTCGTTGGCAAAGAAGTCCTCCGAGAAATCGGCCCGGTTCACCACGTCGAGGGTCGACACCCGGAACATCGCCCCCGCCCCCTCGGCGTCGTTGGCGGTGATGATCGGCGTGTGGACCCAGTAGAAGCCGTGCTCGTCGAAGAACCGGTGGAGGGCCATCGACAGGCAGTGGCGGACCCGGGTGATGGCGCCGAAGGTGTTGGTGCGGGGCCGCAGGTGGGCGACCTCCCGCAGGTACTCGAACGAGTGCTGCTTGGGCGCCAGCGGGTAGGTCTCGGGGTCGTCCACCCAGCCCACGACCGCGACCGCCTCGGCCTGGATCTCGACCGCCTGGCCCTTGCCCTTGGACTCGGCCAGGGTGCCGGTGACGACCACCGAGCAGCCGGTGGTGAGGCGGGCGACCTCGGACTCGAAGTTGGGCAGGCCCCCCGGGCCACGACCTGGATGGGGTCGAAGCACGAGCCGTCGTGGACCGTGAGGAAGGCCAGTCCCCCGCCGGCCTTGGAGTCCCGCCGGTTGCGGACCCACCCCTTCACCGCCACCTCCGAGCCCACCGGGACCTGCCCGGAGAGGGCGTCGACCACCCTGACGTCGATCACGATGGACCGGCCTCCGGGCCGGTCATGCCAGCCTTTCCGAGAGGAGCCGCTGGACCACCTGGGGGTTGGCGTTCCCGCTCGACGCCCGGATGGCCTGGCCCACGAAGAACCCGAACAGCGCCGTCTTGCCGCCCCGGTAGAGGGCAACCTTGTCCGGGTTGGCGGCGATGACCTGGTCGACGAGGGCCGCCAGCGCGCCCTCGTCGCTCACCTGGGCCAGTCCCCGCTCGGCAATGATCGCGTCCGGCTCGCCGCCCCGCTCCACCATCTCGGCCAGGACCTCCTTGCCGGCGGCGCCGGTGATGGCGCCCGACTCGACGGCGACCACCAGCGCGGCCAGCCCGGCGCCGGTGAGGGGCACGTCCGCCACGTCGCGGTCGCCCAGGGCGGGCGGGAGCTCGTTGACGATCCACCGGGTGACCGCCGCCGTCGGCCCCCCCGCCGCCACCGCGGTCGTGAAGAGGTCGCCCGTGGCCAGGTCACCGGTGAGGAGGTCGGCGTCGGCCTCGGAGATCCCGTACTCCGACGGCCACGCCGCCAGCCGGTGGGCCAGGGCCGGCTCCCGCACCCGGGCCTCGGCCCGGTACTCGACCCGGCTCCGCTTCGGCGGACGGGTCTTGGCCTTGGCCGACTGGGCATGACCGGCGCCGGTGGGCGCGGGCGCGGGCTCCGGCGCCTTCTCCTGGCGGTGGTCCCGCCACGAGTCCCGGAGGGTCACAATGCGGTTGAGGACCGGCGCCCCGGGACGGGAGTCCTCGGTGTCGACCACGAAATAGCCCACCCGCTCGAGCTGCCAGCGGCTGCCGGGCTCGGCGGTAGCCAGGCTCGGCTCGAGCATGGCGCCCGCGACCACCTCCAACGACTGCGGACTGAGGACGTCGGCTACATCGCCGTCGCCCTCCTCAGGACGGGGCACCCGGAACAACCGGTCGTACAGGCGGACCTCGGCCGGCACCGCGTGGGCGGCCGAGACCCAGTGGATGACACCGGAAACGTCCAGGTCGGGAGGGGTGTGGCCCACGGTCTCGGGCACGTGGTGGACCCGCACCTCCACCACCTCGCCGTCCTCCTCGACCACCCCGTCGTACGTGACGAGGTACCCGTGCCGCAGGCGGACGGTGCGCCCCGGCGCCAGCCGCTGGTAGCCAGCGGGCGGGTCGAGCATGAAGTCGTCCCGGTCGATCCACAGCTCCCGCCCGAACGGGAGGCTTCGCTCGGGCAGGACCTCGACCTCGTCCTCCGGCCACGACGTGACCGTCACCAGCAGCGGGCGGAGGACGCCCATGACCCGGGGGGCGACCCAGTTGAGGTCGTCCCGGACGCAGAATTCGAGCTTGGCCAGGTCGACGGAAGAGTTGACCTTGGCCACCCCGATGAGGTCGGCGAAGGCCCGGATCGCCTCCGGCCGGTACCCCCGGCGGCGCATGCCGGCGATGGTCGGCATGCGAGGGTCGTCCCATCCGGTGACATGGCCGTCCTCGACCAGTCGCAGGAGCCGGCGCTTGCTGAGGACGGTGTAGTCGAGGTTGAGCCGGGCGAACTCGATCTGCTGGGGCCGGCTGAACCGGTGGCGCTCGGACACGCCGGTGTGGGCGATCACCCAGTCGTACAGCTCCCGGTTGTTCTCGAACTCGAGCGTGCAGAGGGAGTGGGTGATGCCCTCGATGGCGTCCGAGATCGGGTGGGCGTAGTCGTACATGGGGTAGAGGGGCCAGGCGTCGCCGGTACGGTGGTGGAAGGCGTGGCGGATGCGGTAGAGCAGGGGGTCCCGCATCTTCATGTTGGGGGCGGCCAGGTCGATCCGGGCTCGGAGGACGCAGGCCCCGTCGGGTAGGTCGCCGGCCCGCATCTGCCGGAAGAGGTCGAGGTTCTCGTCGATGGTGCGATCCCGGTAGGGCGACGGCCGCCCGGGCGCCTGCAGACTCCCCCGGTACTCCTTGATCTCGTCGTCGGTGAGGTGGTCGACGTAGGCGTCGCCGGCCCGGATGAGGTCCTCCGCCAGCTCGTACATCTCGTCGAAGTAGTCGGAGGCGAAGAGGGCGCGGTCGCCGAACGAGAATCCCAGCCACTCGACGTCGCGCTCGATCGACTCGACGTACTCGACGTCCTCCTTCTCCGGATTGGTGTCGTCGAAGCGGAGGTTGCAGTGCGACCCGTACTCCTCGGCGATCCCGAAGTTGAGGCAGATCGACTTGGCGTGGCCGATATGGAGGTAGCCGTTGGGCTCGGGTGGGAACCGGGTGAGCACCCGGCCGTCGTGCTTCCCGGTACGAAGGTCGTCCTCGACGATCTCCCGGATGAAGTCCGACCGCGCCGGCTCGGCCCGTGCGTCGCTGGTCACCATGGCCACTGTACCGACGGCGTTTCGGGCCCCCGGCTGGTTACCTGGAGGGGTGGTTCTCCGCGACGCGACGCCTGACGATCTGCCGGCCATCGCCGAGCTCATCCGCGCCCTCGCCGAGTACGAGCGGCTCGCCCACGAGGTCGCCTGGACCGAGGACCAGCTGGGAGCGGCGCTGTTCGGTCCCGACGCGGTCCCCCGGGTGGTGCTGGCCGAGGTCGACGACGTCGTGGCCGGCTTCGCCGTCTGGTTCCCGACCTTCTCCACGTTCCTCGCCCAGCCCGGCATCTGGCTGGAGGACCTCTTCGTCCGCCCCGACTACCGGGGCCGGGGACTGGGGCGGGCGCTGCTCGACCATCTGTCGGAGCGAGCCGGCCCAGGCCGGCTGGAGTGGGCCGTGCTCGCCTGGAACACGCCCTCCATCGAGTTCTACGGCTCCCTCGGGGCCCGCCCGGTGGACGGATGGATCCGCTACCGCTGGCTCGACCGTCCTCGCCCCTAGATTTCCACAAACCGTGGAATACCGTGGGATAACGCGAGAGGGACCCCCCCTAACGATCGGGCCTAGAAGATAAGGATGAGCAGCAGAATGATGAGCAGGATCCCGCCCAGGCCGATCCCGCCGCCCCGGTACCTCCCCCCGCCGTAGCCGAAGCCCCCGAAGAGGGCCACCAGGATGAGGACGACCAGGATGATCGTGAGTAGGTCCATGCCGCCGTTGTCACCGCCGGAGGGCTCCGGCAAACCAGCCCGTCAAACGGTGGGCACCGCGAACGTGTCGCAGCCCTTGATGTCCGTCGACTGGTAGCCGGTCAGGAACCACTTCTGGCGCTGCTCGGCCGATCCGTGGGTGAAGGACTCCGGGTTGACCTGGCCCTGCACCTTCTCCTGGATGCGGTCGTCGCCAATGGCGGCGGCGGCGTCGAGCCCGTCCTGGATGTCCTGCTCGGTGAGCTCCTCGATGAAGCCGGTGTCGACCGCGCCCCTGGCCCACATCCCGGCCAGGCAGTCGGCCTGCAGCTCGACCCGTACGCCCGGGCTCTGAGGCCCGGTTTCCTCGCTCCGAGCCCGGCTGAGGACACCCCGGATGCTCTCCACGTGGTGGCCGTACTCATGCCCGATCACGTACGCCTCGGCGAAGGGCCGCCCTGGGCGCCGAACCGGGTGCGGAGGTCGTCGTAGAACCCGAGGTCGATGTAGATCTTCTCGTCGGCGGAGCAGTAGAACGGCCCCACGTCCGACGTCCCCGTGCCGCACGCGGTCTGGACCGAACCCTTGTAGAGGACGGTGGTCGCCCTGCGGTAGCCGGGCAGGGTCGCCTCCCAGAAGGCCTGGACGCTGTTGACCACGCCCACGAGCTGGCAATCCTCCCGCTGGTTGGCGTCCTCGCCGGTGTCGCACTCCCCGGACAGGTCGTTCTCCGTGTCGAGATTGCCCAGCGACGGGATGGTCGGTCCGCCCTCTCCACCGCTGCCGGTGAGCAGCTGGATGACGAGGAAGATGACGCCGACGAGGCCCCCACCCCCGGCCAGCAACGGCCCCGCACTACGGCGATCGGAGACCTGCGACGTGTCAAGCTGAGCGTCCCGTCGGAATCGCACCGTTTCTCCCTCCTGGTCAGGTGGGGAATGCATTCCCCGTGAGGCACGAGAGGAGTCAATCATGACGGCCACCGACGCGGAACCCGGCACGTGGTACTGGTGCCTGACCCACCAGCGGGTGGAGGGCGGGGACACCAACTGCCCTCCGGACGACCGCCTCGGCCCCTACGAGTCGGAGGACGCGGCTCGCAACTGGCAGGACCGGGTCGACGCCCGCAACGACAAGTGGGACAAAGAGGACAAGGAGTGGTCCGGAGAGGACTGACCCGCCCGGCGCCCACCCGCAACAGGTGACGGCCACCCGCAACCGGTGACGATTTTCGGGGCCTGGCCCCGGGATGTGTCACCAGTTCAGGGGGAGCGCAAGGCCGGCAGGACGCTGGTGGCGAACTCTTCGATGCGGGGCCAGCCTTCGGCGGGCCAGCTGGCGATGAGGTGGGAGACGCCGATGGCGGCCAGGTCGTCGACCCGCCGGCGGACCTCGTCCCACGGCTCCGACAACGACAGGCTGGTCGAGCGGGCGATCTCGGACGGGTCACGACCGGCCGCCTCGGCCGCCCGCCGCACGACGCCCCACTTGCGGGCCAGTTCGTCCGGCGGGCCGAAGCCGTGCCACACGTCGGCCCGGCGGCCGGCGATGGGCAGCGTCCGGCGCTCGCCGTCGGCGCCGACCCACACCGGCGGGTGGGGCCGCTGCACCGGCTTGGGGTTGAAGTAGCCGCCCCGCAGTCGGTAGTAGTGGCCGTCGAAGTCGACGTCGTCCGCGGTCCACAGCAGCTTCGTCACCTGGATCGCCTCCTCCAGCCGCTCCGCTCGCTCCCGCACCGACGGGAAGTCGATCCCCAGCCGCTCGTGCTCCACCGTGTGCCAGGCGGCGCCCATCCCGAGGTTCACCCGACCCCCGGACACGTGGTCGACAGTGACCACCTCGGCCGCCAGCACCGACGGGTGGCGGTAGGTGACGCCGGTCACCAACACCCCCAGGCGGATCCTCTCCGTCGCCATGGCCAGCGCCGCCAGGAGGGTGTACGCCTCCAGGCAAGGACCGGCGGGGTCGGCGTAGAGCGGCGTGAAGTGGTCGAACACCCAGGCCGACTCGAATCCGGCCTCCTCCGCGAACCGAATCCGGCGCAGGAGCTCGTCCCACGTGAGTTGGTGCTGGGAGACGTCGACGCCGAAGAGCATCGCCTCAGCGTGGCACGTCGCCCGCCGGGCTCAGGACGGAGTGCCGAAGCCCGATTCGAGTCCCGGGATCGGGTCCGGTTCGACGGTGAAGTCGAGCGTGCGCAGCTGGCTGAGCACCCGGGCCAGGGCCTCCGGCGACAGGTCGGTGTCGGCCTCGATCACCGTGCGCCCCACCACGATCTGGGCGAAGGTGTAGCCGTACTCGGCGTCCGCCTCGATCCAGCCCCGGTTGGAGCCGGCCACGAAGGGCTCGGACTCGGACGGAGCCTCGGTGTCGGCGCAGTCGATGTCCGACTGGTACAGGTACAAGTAGCCGAACTCGTCGTCGGGGCTGATGTAGTCGATTTCGACCTGGTCGCAGGCACCGTCGAACTCGTCCGCCGGCAGCACGTCGGCGTAGTCGAGGACCCATCCCTCGGGAATGCCCCGGGGCTGGAGGAGGGGGACGTCGAGGAAGCCGGCGATGGCCTCCTCCTCGACCCACGGTGTGCGGTCGATCTCGGCGTCGCTCGGGGCCTCGACGGTGACCGGCTCGCCCCATCCGGAGTACTCCACTTCCAGGCGGGCGTCGATGCGGATGCCGGGGAAGTCGTCCTCGCCCTCCGTCTCGATCATCTCCTCCACCACCGACCGCAGCGGCCGGGAGTCCTTGCCGAGGGTGATCTCGATCGTGCCCCGGCTGGTCTCGCTCAGGCCGGCCCCCGACTCGTCGCGGGGGTCGAGACCCGCCCGCACGACCGTCTCGTCCCCGGTGCGGGAGACGATCGTGGGCAGGACGGTCCGGTCGAAGAGCTCGGTCAAGCCGAACTCGGGGTCCTCGAGCGACGCGAAGATCGAGAACATCCCCGAGCCGCCGGGGAAGCCGCCGCCGAAGGGGTCCTCCTCGCCCCCGCCGAAGAACTCGCTGATCGCCGTCCACTTCCGGTCGGACAGCTCGTCCTCGTCCTCCGCGAAGCGGGCCCACGATTCGTCACCGATCTGGATGGTCTCCGAGACGTACCCGTCGGAGCGGGTGAGGGCCCGGACCGGTCGGGGCCAACGGCCACGCCTTCGATCACGGACCGGCTCACCATCGTCGTGACCTGGTCCCGGGGGACCTCCTCCTTCTCCTCGCCCTCGAAGTCGAAGCTGCCGAAATCGGACTCCTGGCGGCTGGTCCCGTGGAACGAGACGCTCTTGTTGTCGACCACGAACTTCCGAGCGTCGGTGATGAGCTGTTCGGCGGTCACTGCGTCGTCGCGGGTCAGGCGGATGGCGGCCACCGATGTCGAGGTGGCCAGCACCACCAGGGCCGCGACGCCGACCGCGACCTGTGCCAGCCGGGCCCGCCGTTTCGTCGTCATGTCCCGCGTATCGACCTCCGGCGCGGAACCCTTGAGAAGTCCGGCACGTCTCTTCTTCGATGAGGGTGGGTACCACCCTTGTCATGGACGTGGGGCGTCACTACGTTCAGCGGTTGAGTCACCACGAAAGGACAACAGGCGTGGACATGCGAGTCAGCAGGTCGATGCGGGCGGTTCGGACGGCGGCGGCGGTGATGACGGCGGTGGCGGTCCTTGCCCTCCAGCCGACACCCGCCCGAGCCGACACCTTCGCCACTACCTTCTTCCCGGCCCATTGGGGCCCGAACCAACACATCTCGGTGCCGGCGACGCACCCCTACTACCGGTCGGTTGCCGTCATCGACAACACCGGCGACCCGTCGCTCAGCACCGCACATCCAGACGTTCGCCCAGATCATCAACGCGCTGCACAACGGGTACAACACCAATTACCCGGTGGTCCTCTACTACCAGAACATCTACTTCGCCCCCGGCCAGCCGTGCGCCCTGGGCCCGCCGCAGTTCCTGGTCCTGTGCAAGGACGAGACGCTCGGCGGCTCCGGATCGCCCACCGCCCCCGGCTCGGCCGCCATCTTCCCGGGCCCGGCGCCGGCGAACCACATCTTCTATGCCATCGGCCGCTTCCGGCCCAGCCTGGTCGACCCGATGTGCACGGGCGACAAGTTCACCATGGTCGTGCAGATCTTCAGCAACACCCTGGGGCTCGACTACAACCTCTCGAACTCGGCGTCGGCCATGTTCCCGACCATCCCCCTGGGCCGTTGCACCCTCGCCGGTTGGACCCAGGCCGAGCTCGACCGCATGAACCTCATGTACAACCACGCAGTGGGCTAACCGGAGGGGGGCAGGCCCCCTCCGGACCTCCCCCCGAACGGCGGTGCCGGCCTTTGGCCGGCGGGGCGGCCATCCGGACGCGGCCGCCTTCGGCGGCGGGCGCGGCCGGCGAGGTAAGGCGAGGACCCGCTCCTACGAGTCCTCGTCGAGATAGTCGAGCGCTGCTCGGCTGGGGGTCTGCACTCGGGATGGGGTGACGCGGCCGAGCAGCATCTTGGCCGCCAGGAGGAGGGCCACCAGCGCGAGAGGGCGGAGCGGCAGGCGGTCGACCTCGACCGTCGGCCGCACCGACCACTCGTCGTCGACCCACCCGTCGCTCTCGACCTCGTTGTAGGTCGACCCGGGCCACGGCCGACCCTCCGGTCTCCACCAGCAGCAGGCCGTCGCCGACGCCGCCCGGGCGCGGCACGGAGGGCGGCCACGGGGGCGCTGGTCTCGTCCCGGACGTCGACCACGCGGCGGACACCCGCCTGCCGGCGGAGGAAGGTGGCGAGGGCGGCGCCGTCGGATGCGTAGGCGACCAGCGCGTCGTCGGCCGCGTGGTAGCGGTCGATGCGGAACAACTCCCTCCCGTCGAGGTCGAGGCACACCAGGGGGGCGACGGCCCGATGGTCGCGTCCCTCGACGTGGGCCTCGAGGAAGCCGTCGTCGCCCACGAAGATCAGCGAGGCGTGGGGCCGGGCCCGCAGCAGGGTGCAGGCGAGCCAGTGGCGAAGGGGACCGAGCCCGCCGGCCGGGACGGGTAGAACCCCTGGGCCAGGGTGACGGCCAGCATGTCGGCCGCCCGCTGGGGGTCGAGGCGGAGCTCGGCCAGGCAGTCGGGGCACGCCTGCATCCGGGCCGGCCAGTCCCGGCCGCAGTGCCGGCATCGGGCGATGGCCGACAGCGCCTCCTCCTCGACCAGCTCGACGAAGCACTCCCGGCAGGCCGCGGTACCCGCCGGCCATTCCCTACGGCACGACGGGCACCACTGCGGCGTCAACCGCGGGCGAGGAGGAGCTTGAACTCGAGGGTGGCGTCGGACTCGACGGTGACGAACCCGCCGATGCTCGGGCGGCGACATCCCGAAGTCGGAGAACGGGAACTTCAACGACCCGACCACCTCGCCCTGGCCGCCGGTGAGCCGCACGTCGAGGGGGATGGTGACCTGCTTGGTGACGCCGTGGATGGTGAGGTCGCCGGTGACGTCGGCCTTCACCGCCTGGCCCGCCTCGGTGCCGGCGCGGGCAGCGCCACCGGCGCGGTGCTGATGAAGGTGGCCGTCGGGAACTGGTCGGCTCTCCAGGCCCTGGGTGCGGATGCGGTTGTCGCGCCGGTCCTCGCCGCTCTCCAGGGTGGAGACGTCGACCTCGACGTCGACCGCGTCGGCCACCAGCTGGCGCCCGCGGCCCGTGACCGTGACCGTGCCCGTGACCGACTCGGTGCGGCCGACGGCGTCGCTGTGTGGCGGGCAGGGCGGCCAGCTTCTCCCGCACCCGGTAGCCGGCCTCCGATCCCGCGGCCACGGTCCACGTGCCCTCGAGGACGGAGGTGTCGCCGGTGGCCGGCGACGGTGGTCTGGGTGGTCCCGCCGGCGGCGGGCGGGTCGGCAGGGTGAACTCGTCGGGCGAGTCGTCGGTGAAGAAGAGCAGGTAGACGACGACCAGCGCGGCCAGGGGCACGAGCACCAGGGCGGCGATGATCCAGGGGACGGAACCGGCCGGATTCGACGAGCGAGACGTTCACGATGGGCCTGCCTCCGTTGGAGTGGTCAAGTGTCGCGTCGGCCTCGGCGGCGCCGCCGGCCGGTCGGTGCAGGGGGGAGGACCCACCGGCCGGCCGGCGACGCCGGAGCTTGCTCCCCTATTCAGCCCGACCGCGGCTGTGAGCGGCCTGTGAAGGCGCTGCGAAGTTGCTGGACCGCCGTCGGACGCCGCCGCTCCGCGCCCGGGGCCAGGCGGCCCGGGCGGCGCGGGCCGCAGCCTGGCGCCGCCGGCGCAGCCGGCGCCGTTCGGTCTCGTCGAGCCCGCCCCACACCCCGTCGTCCTGACGGGTGGCGATGGCGTACTCGAGGCACTCCACGCGGACGGGACAGGAGGCGCACACGGCCTTGGCCGCGCCCGCCTCCGCGTCGGTGGCGGGAAAGAAGATGTTGGGGTCGAGATCGCGGCACGCGGATCTGCTGCCGCCAGTTCTCCAGCGTTCGCTGTGTCTGAGCCATAGCACCCTTACCAACCGATATGACGCCCGTGTCATTCCACTCCGGCCGCTCCTACCCGACGCCGTGGGACACTCGACTGGGGCGATCCTCGCGGAGGTCAAGACTCACTACCCTTGGTGCCCGTGGGGCTCACTCGACTCGTGCATCAGGTCCGGCGCATCGAGTTCGGGGAACGGCTGGGGTTGGCCGGTGGGGTGCTCACCGTCCCCGCGACGGGGCAGAGGCGTCGTTCGACTCACCCGCCCTCGCCTCGGTCACGTTCTCGGTGGCTGCGCCAGGGGACTCGGCCCGGATCGTGAAGGTGCTGGACGCGGTCGAGCCCCGCACCAAAGGCCCTGGTGGCGGGGGCATCTTCCCCGGGTTCGTGGGACCGGCCGACGGCGGTGCCGGCACCGGGCGTCACCCACCTGCTGCGGGGGGCGGCGGTGGTCGTGGCCGGGTACCTGCCCCGGGCCCAGGAGGCCATCATCGACATGTCGGGGCCGGCGGCCGACCTGTCCCCCCTCGCCCAGACCGTCAACCTGGTGGTCGAGTTCATGCCGGCCGAGGGCGCCGCGTGGGAGGACGTCGACGCCGCCCTACGCCTGGGCGCCCTCCGGCTGGCCGCCCACCTGGCCGAAGCCGGCCTCGACGTGGAGCCCGACGCGGTGGAGGAGCCCCTCGACCCCGCAGGTGGGCGACGGCCTGCCCCAAGGTGGCCGCCCTCACCAACCTCCAGACCCAGGGGACGTTCAAGGACGTCTTCGTCAACGGGACGTCGTTCGCCGGCGAACAGCCCCGGGTGATCGACCCGGGCGAGGTCGACGACGGGGCGGTGGTGAGCGGCCAGTTCGGCCACCCGTCGCTCAAGAACCCCACGTGGGTCCACCAGAACCACCCGGTGGCGGCCGCCCTGCGGGCCCGCCACGGTGTCGACCTGTGCTTCGCCGGCATCGTCATCTCCCCCGAGCCGGTGGCCATGGCGGCCAAGGAGGAGATCTCGGCCGTCGCCGCCCAGGTGTGCGCCGACGCCGGCTTCGACGCCGTCATCGTCACCAAGGAGGGCGGCGGCAACGCCGACGCCGACATGGCCCTCAAGATGGACGCCCTCGAGGAGCGGGGCATCACCGCGGTGGGCCTGTTCGCGGAGATGTCGGGCATCGAAGGCACCGGGCCGCCGATCGTGGTGCCCCCAGAACGGGCCACGGCCATGGTGAGCACCGGCAACTACGACCACCGCCTCACCCTCCCTGCGGTCGAGCGGGCCTACGGCGGCGACCGGGTGGCGCTGGTCGACCAGCCGGCCACCGACGAGATGGAGCTGCCCACCGCGGTGATCTACTGCGCACTCAGCTGTCTCGGCTGGGGGAGACTCAGGGCACTCGTATGAGACCAAGAAGATGAGACCAAGAAGATGAGGGTCGTCCACTACATCAACCAGTTCTTCGCCGGGGTCGGCGGGGAGGACTCGGCCGCCAGCGGACCGGCCTCGCGCGCCCGAGCCCAAGGGCCCGGGACGCAAGCTGGCCGCCCTCCTCGGTCCTGCCCACCAGATCGTGGCCACCGTGTGGTGCGGCGACGACTACGCCGTCGGCACCACCAGCGCGGTCGACGAGATCCTCGAGCCTGATCAAGGCGGCTGAGCCCGACCTGGTGGTCGCCGGGCCCGCCTTCACCAGCGGCCGCTACGGGCTGGCCTGCGCCCGGGTGGTGGCCGCTGCCGCCGCCGCGGGCATCCCCGCGGTCGCCGCCATGCACCCCGACAACCCCGGGCTGGACGAGGCCGGTACCGCTCCCGTCGTCGCCTCCGGGGAGGTGGCCCGGACGATGGGGCCGTCGATGGAAACCCTGGCCGGGGCGGCCACCGCCATGCTCATGGGCGTCGAGCTGACCGCGGCCGAGGGCCGCATCGGACGCCTCCCCCGGCGGTCGGTCTACGACGAGCGCAACGCCGCCACCCGGGCCGTCGACCTCGTCCTCGCCCGCCTGGGCGGCGACCGGGACGCCACCGAGGTCCCCCTCCCCCGCTTCGACCAGGTCACCCCGGCCGCGCCCATCGACGACCCCGCCGCCATCACCATGGCCTTCGTCACCGAGGGCGGGTTGGTGCCCGACGCCAACCCGGGGTCGTTGGAGTCGGCCCGGGCCACCCGCTGGCTGCGCTACCCGATCGACGACCTGACGGCGATGGAGACCGGTGCGTGGCGGTCGGTCCACGGCGGGTTCTCGACCGTGTTCGCCAACGACGACCCCAACCGCATCCTGCCTCTCGACGTGGCCCGCGAGATGGAAGCCGAGGGCCGCATCGGGGCCCTGATGCCCGAGTACTTCGTCACCACCGGGAACGGCACGTCGGTGGCCAACGCCCGCCGCTTCGGCGTCGAGTGGGCGGCCGACATTCGCCGGTCCGGCGCCCGGGCCGCCATCCTCACCGCCACGTGAGGAACCGGTACGCGTTGCGGGGCAACGCTCGCCAAGGAGCTGGAGAGGGCCGGGATCCCCACCGCCCTGCTCTGCAACCTGGTCTCCATCGCCCAGCGGGTGGGCGTGCCCCGGATCGTCCGCACCCGAGGCATCCCCTACCCGGCCGGCGACCCGTCCCTGCCGCCGGCCGACGAGCACGCCTGGCGCCGGCGCCTGGTCGAGCAGGGGCTGGCCGCGGTGACCACCCACGTGTCCAAGCCCACCGTCTTCGAGGTTGCCGAGTACAAACAAGATAGTGACCAAGATGAGTGACCCAAGATGAGTGACGAAGCGATCATCACCGGGTCGACGCAGGTCCTGGCCCACGTGCCGGGGCTGACCGAGCACGGGTCGAAGCCCCGCCGGGAGCTGCCCCGCGATCCCGAGGTGGCGGCCAGCTTCGCCGCGTCCCTCCGGTCCTACGACGACGCCGTCGGCTACGGCCCCCACCAGGCGTACGTCAACGCCCTCCACCCCCGTGACCTGCCACCCCGGCCGTGGGTGGGGGCTGACCAGCGTCTCCCCGGCGCCACCCGGTTCGCGCCGGCCGGCGAGATCATGCCGGAGGACGAGTTCCTCGGCCTGCTGGCCATCCTCGACGACTTCGGCCTGCTCACCATCTCCGCGGCCGCCGCCGAGCGGGCGGCCGCCGCCCTGGCCGGCCACCCCCTGGCCAAGGGCCTCGACCTCGACCGGCTCGACAAGGCCACCGGCGACGTGGAGGCGGTGGCGGCCGAGCCCGGCACCACCCGTATCGGGGCGGACCCGGGGGTCATGCGGTGGGGCGAGGGCTTCGACGAGTCCCTGACTTCGATCGTCCTGCTCGACAACCTGGCGGCCAAGGCCACCGCCACCCTCGCCCTCCTCCACCTCCTCGACAAGACCGACGTCGACCCTCTCTCCATCCCCTACGTCCTCGGCTGCGGCGAGGAGGCCATCGGCGACCGCTACCAGCGGGGCGGGGGCAACATGGCCAAGACGGTGGCCGAGAAGGGGGGTCTGCTCCAGGCCAGCGGGGCCGACGTCAAGAACTTCTGCGCCGCCCCCGTGCCCGCCCTCGTGATGGCCGGCGCCCTGGTCAGCAGCGGTGTCTTCGACCGGGTGGCCGTCATCGCGGGCGGGTCCATGGCCAAGCTGGGCATGAAGTTCCAGGGCCACCTCAAGAACGGCCTTCCCGTCCTGGAGGATGTCCTGGGCGGCACCGCCGCCCTGGTGGAACGGGCCGACGCGGCCGGCGCGGCCGGCCGTCACGGGCCGCGTCTCCGCCTCGACGCCGTCGGCCGCCACACCGTCTCTGCCGGCGGCTCCCAGCCCCAGGTCATGGAGGCCCTGGCCAACGGCCCCTGGCCCGCCTGGGCCTCCCGTTCTCCTCGATCGACGACTTCGCCACCGAGCTCCACAACCCGGAGATCACCGAGCCCCAGGGGTCGGGGAACGTCCCCGAGCGCAACTACCGCACCATCGCCGCCCTGGCCGTGAAGCGGGGCGACATCGAGCGGGCCGCCATCGCCGACTTCGTTAAAGAGCACGGCATGCCCGGGTACGCTCCCACGCAGGGCCACCTGGCCTCGTCGCTCTGCTACCTCCCCCACGCCCTCGAGCGGCTCACCACCGGAAACGCCGAAAGGGTCATGTTGATCGCCAAGGGAAGCCTCTTCCTGGGCCGGATGAGCCAGCTCTCGGACGGCATGAGCGTGCTGCTGGAGCGATCCTCATGAGCGAGCTCGTCACCGAGGCCACCAGGGACAACTTCCAGGAGGTCGTGTCGGAAGGCACCGTGCTGGTCGACGTCTGGGGTCCCGACTGCCAGCCGTGCCTCGCCCTCAACCCCCATGTCGAGAAGCTGGCCGAGGAGCACGCGGGCCAGCTCAAGGTCGTCAAGCTGGAAGCACCCAAGGCCCGCCGCCTGTGCATGTCGATGGGCCTCATGGGCCTGCCCGTCTTCCTGATCTTCAAGGACGGCGAGGAGGTCGACCGCATCGGCGGTCCGGCCGCCAACACCCCCGCCCAGGTCACCGCCTTCGTCGAGAAGAACCTCGGCCACTGAACCTGTGGTCCTTTTTTTTGGGGGGGAGGTGAGCTGAGTGTTCCAGGACAAGTTCGTGATCGCCATGGGCGAGCGCGACGGCATCTCCGGGCCTTCGATCGCGGCGTGTGTGAAAGCCGCCGGCGGCAACGTGGTGTTCGTGGCCACGGAGTGCTTCGTCTGAACGGCTTCAGGGGCCATGGACCTGCAGAGCCAGGAGACGATCCTCCGACTCTCTGAGGCGCACGGCGCTCCCAACCTTCTCGTCCTGCTCGGCGCCCCCGACCCGGAGGCGGCCGAGATCTCGGCGGAGACGGTGATCCTGGGAGACCCGGCGTACGCAGGTGCATTGGCCGAGGTCCAGTTGGGCCTCGACGTGTTCCACATCCTCGAGGACGAGGTGAAGGCCGCCATCCCCGACGACGTCTGGGAGGACCAGATCGGCGTGATGGCCGACGTCCTCGACGCCGAGGGCTTGGCCGCGGCCGTGGCCGGCATGCGAGCCCAGAAGCCCTAGCCGGCGAGGCCGTAGGTTGGGGGCACATGCCCTCCGTGAAGACCAACCTCGAAGAGATCGCCGACGGGATCTTCCAGATCTCGACCTTCCTGCCCGACGTCGGCGAGTGGGGGTTCACCCTCAACCAGTTCCTCATCCGCTCCGACGAGCCCCTGCTGTTCCACTGTGGTCCGAAGTGGCTGTTCGAGAACATGACCGAGTTCGCGGGCCGGGTGACCAAGCTCCACCGCATCAACTACGTCGGCTTCAGCCACGTCGAGACCGACGAGTGCGGCGCCCTCGACCTGTGGCTCAAGGGGGTGTCCCGCCAGGCCCAGGTGGTGATGGGCCGGGTCGCCGCCCAGTGGACGGCGGCCGACCTCACCTCCGCCCCGGTGAAGGTCCTCCGGGACGGGGAGCTCCTCGATCTGGGCGACAAGCGGGTCCGGTGGAAGAACACCCCCCACGTCCTCCACGGGTGGGACGCGGGGATGCTGCTGGAGGAGACCACCAACACCCTGCTCTGCGCCGACGTGTTCACCCAGGTGGGCGAGCGGCCCCCGATGACGGACAGCGCCGACATCGTGGAGTGGGCCTTCGAGGCCGACGACGCGCTAGGTGCCACCGCCATCACCCCCGACCTGGTCGCCACCCTCCTGGAGCTGGCCGAGATGCGGCCGGACACGCTGGCGGTGATGCACGGGGCGTCGTTCAACGGTGACTGCCGCGACGCCCTCCACGCCCTGTCCGAGGGCTATCTTCGCCGCCTCGAGACCAAGATGCCCTAGGGTCGGGCTCCGGGAGTGCCGGGAAGCCTGGTCGGCGTCATCGTCCGCCGCGACCCCGGAGCGACCGTTGCCCAGCCGTCCCCTCGCCCGTCCCCCGTGCAGACCGGTCCCCGGCTGCCCCGCGGCCTCCAGCAGTTCCTCCGCACCGAGGCCGCCGGCGGGCTGGCCCTGCTGCTGGCCACCGCAGTCGCCCTGGTGTGGGCCAACTCCCCGTGGGGCGGCCGCTACGTCTCCCTGTGGCACACCGAGTCCGCCTCCAGGTCGGGAACGATCGGCTTCGACGGTGACCTCCGCCACCTGGTCGAACGACGGCCTCATGGCCCTCTTCTTCTTCGTCGTCGGCCTGGAGATCAAGCGGGAGCTCGTCACCGGCGAGCTGCGGGTCCTGGCGGACGGCGGCGCTGCCCGCCATCGGCGCCGTCGGCGGGATGGTCGTCCCCGCCCTGCGTCTACTTCGGCAGTGAACGCCGGCGGCCCGGCGCCCGGGGCTGGGGCGATCCCGATGGCCACCGACATCGCCTTCGCCGTCGGCGTGCTCGCCCTGCTCGGGCCGCGGGTGCCGGCCGGCGCTCAAGCTGTTCCTCCTGACGCTGGCCATCGTCGACGACATCGGCGCCATCCTGGTGATCGCCGCCTTCTACTCCGCCGGTATCTCGTTCGCAGGCCCTCGCTGGTGGCGGCCCTGCTGCTGGCGGCCATGGCCTCCTGCGGGCGGCGGGTGTGGTGCTGGCTGCCCGCCTACGTCGCTGCTGGGCGCGGGCGTGTGGCTGGCCATCTACGAGTCCGGCGTCCACGCCACCATCGCCGGCGTCGCTCCTCGGCCTGCTGGCCCCGGCCCGCCCCCTGGCCGCGGCCGCCGTCGCCGGGACTCGGGCCGCCGACCTGTCCGACGAGCCGTCGCCGGCCGAGGCTCAAGTCATGGCCGACCTGGCCAAGTCGTCGGTGTCGGTGGCGGAACGCCTCGAGCACCTCCTGCACCCGTTGACCAGCTTCGCCATCGTCCCGCTCTTCGCCCTGGCCAACGCCGGCGTCGTGCTCACGGCCGAGCCCTCGACGCCCCGGGCGCGTCCCGGATCGCCCTGGGGGTGGTCGCTCGGGCTGGTGGTCGGCAAGCTGGTGGGCGTGACGCCGGCCGCCTGGCTGGCGGTCCGTCTCCGGATCGGCCGCTGCCTGCCGGCGTCGGCTGGTCACAGGTCGTCGGCATCGCGGCCGTGGCCGGCATCGGCTTCACCGTGTCCCTGTTCGTGGCCGGCCTCGCCTTCACCACCCCCGAGGCGGAGGACGCGGCCAAGGTCGGAGTGCTGGCGGCGTCGGTCGTGGCATCGGCACTGGGAGTGGCGCTGCTGGCGCTGGCGCGACCGCGCCGAAAGCCGGCCACCGGTACGCTGCCGCCGTGACGGGGCTGGTGGCAGCCGGGGCCGAGGGGCAGGCGGAGGAGCCGCGGCTGCGCTACGTCCCCGCCATCGACGGCCTGCGGGCGCTGGCCGTGGCGGCCGTGTTCGCCTACCACGCCGGCATCGGGTGGGCCAGGGGCGGGTTCCTGGGCGTCGACGTGTTCTTCGTCATTAGCGGCTACCTCATCACCGCCCTCCTCCTCACCGACCACCGCCGCACCGGCAAGATCCGGCTCCTGCGGTTCTGGCGGCGGCGGGCCCGGCGGCTGCTTCCGGCGCTGTTCCTGCTGCTGGTGGGGGTCTCGGTGGCCGTCCCCCTGCTGGCCACCGACCAGGGCTACCGGCTGCGGGCCGACGTGCTGGCCGCCCTCGGCTACGTCAGCAACTGGCGGCTGATCTTCGAGCACCAGTCGTACTTCCAGTCCCTGGGCCGGCCGCCGCTCCTCCAGCACCTGTGGAGCCTGGCCGTCGAGGAGCAGTTCTCGCTGGAACGAAAAGCGGGCCACCTGCATGAAGCGGGTGACCCGAAACTGGGGTCGGAAGGAACTAATAAACCTGACTACATCCGGGACGATTGCTACTGCATCGCCGCCGGATCCACGCGGCCAAAACCGACCAGATGCGCGCCCCAGTACGAATCGTAAATGTTCGAGAACGAGACGACCTGGCCCTCGCGCGGTGCGTGCAGCATCAGGCCATTGCCGGCATACAGGCCGACGTGGGTGATACCCCCGCCCCAGGCTGGATCAGCGAAGGCGACGATGTCGCCCGGCTGTGCCTGCGCTGGCGTCGATCTTCTGCAACGCCGCCCACTGCGTGTCGCTTGGACGTGGAATCGTGATGCCGACCTGCTGATAGGCCCACCAGGTGAAGCCGGAGCAGTCGAAGCCACACAGTCGGGCGACTGCCCACCGTAGACATACGGCGTACCCGATCGCGGAGATTCCTGCCCAGAGCGCCGAACCGGCGTGGGTCATCCCGCCCTCGGCGAACTGGAACTCGGTCGCCAGCGCGCGATACTCGTGGAGATAGTTGGTGACAACCGTTTCCGGTGCATAGCCACTGACGTAGATGCTGGCATCGTCGGCATTGCGCTCGTCTGCCCAGGCCGCGACGGCCAGATCCCAGCTCCCCCAGCGCGCCTGCGCAGCCTTCAGGTAGCCAGCGACGATCCGCATGTTCGTTTCCGGGTCCCAGAGATTCGTGGTCGAGCCTGGTTCCAGCTCGCGAGGCGACATGCGGCGATACCATCATCAGGCCCGACCGAGCCGCTGGCATGATCGACCGAATTGAGCGTTGCCGCCAGACTCGATCACCATGATCGACCGCAGGACTTCCCACGGCACGCCGGTCTCGTCCGCGACCTGCCTGAATCTGCGGCATCCACGGGAGCGGTGCCAGCGATGCGACCCACAAGGGATCCATCAACCGGGCCGTGCTCCTTGATGTCGGAGAGACGTTTGCCGCGCTTCGAGTGTTCGTGCGCTGATACGTCAGCGATTCCGATTCCGGGTAGCCAACCCGAGTCATGCACAATTGGAGACAGCAATGAAAGCGACAGAGCCAACGGCACTACAAGCGAAATACGACGAATAATACGGACACCCTCCTACATAATACCCCTCGTATCCCCTGACCCGGCGCGACCCCTCGCGCGGGCACAGGTTCGTCCGGCGCAGTCCCCACGACCGCGCTGGACCAGTGAGAGGGGGTATTCGTACACCCTTCCGTGCGGGGATAGTACACGCCCTTGGCCACAGTGCCAAGCGCCAATTCGTCACCTAGGGCGATGTTCAGCGTTTTTCGGCGTCTAGAATAGGAAAAAGAAGCACGAACGCTGTGACGTATTTGTGACATCCGCCGCGTCAGGCTTGCATCCGCCAACCGATTCCTGCCACAGTCCGCGCAATGAACGCGCAACAAACGCGCGACGAAGCACGAGTGACGATAGGAGTTGATGCTGATGACCGAAATCTCGCGGAGCACGCATCTCAGTTGACGATCTCATGCAGCTCCGACTTGTCTCGGATGCGCAGATTCATCCGGACGGCAGCGTCGTCGCCTACGTCGTCGCCGCGAACGTTTCCGATCCGCACAGCTCGCGCATGCCTCACGCATCTGGCTCGTCGCGACTGACGGAGGAGCGCCCGTCCCGTCACCAACGAGGAGACCCGCGGCGCCCAGCCGCGCTGGTCGCCGGATGGCACGCGGCTCGCGTTCCTCGGTAGCCGAACGAGTCGAAGCAAGGAACAGGTATTCATTCTCGACTGCGGCTGGGGCGAAGCCCGACAACTGACCGACTGCCCGGATGGAGTCTCCGGCATCAGCCTGGACTGCCGGACGGCGCGACACTGACGCTGCTCGTCCCCGATCCGTCGCCACGAAACGGACGAGGACCGCACAGCGGGCCGCGACTGGACTGTCTACGAATCGCGTCATCGGTTCACGCGCTCTGCACGTTGCGACCTTGAGACTGGCGAATTGACTCCCGATCCCCGGTGTCGAGACGCAGGTCTGGGAGTTTGCCGGTCTCGGACGGGACTGAAATCGTCGCGCTGGTTTCCGACGAGCCGTACAACTGGTCGTGGTACCGCGCGCGGCTGGTGCGGCTGACGTTGCGACGGGCCATTAGCGACCGAGCTGTATTCACTCGAAGAAGCAGATGACTTTTCCGGCCTGGTCGCCAGATGGGCAGCAGCTCGCCGTCATCTCCTGCGTCTGGAGCGACCAGGGCATGACTGGCGGCGATGTCATTCTGCTCGATCGCGACGGCGGCGCCGGACTCAATCTGACCGAGGGCCATCCGCGCTCGTATCTCTCCGTGCACTGGGAACCGGACGGTACCCGACTGCTCTGCGCCGCGATCGAGGACGGCGAGGCGACACTGGGCTATCTGGGGCTCGACGGCGCGTTCGACGTCGTTCTGGCAGGAGCGCGCCTCGATCCTGCGCTACGCGGGCGTTCCAGTCTCACGTTCGCGCGACGGTCTGCTTGCCATCGTCCGCGGCGACCCAACGCAGCCAGCCGAGGTCTACACGATCGACCCGAGCACTGGCGCGTCACTCCGCCACACGGACACCAACCCGTACATCGCGGAGCGCGAGTGGCGTCGATCGAAACCTTGCGCTGGCGCTCGTTCGACGGGCTCGAGATACAGGGCCTGCTCGCCCGTCCGGCCGTTCGACGCCGGGACAGCCGCTGCCAACGATCGTGCTCGTCCACGGCGGGCCAACCAGCCTGTGGTCATACGACTTCCCCGGTGTGCGCTCGATGGGCTGGGTGCAACTGCTGGCGGCCGAAGGCTACGCCGTCTTCCTGCCAAATCCGCGCGGCAGCATGGGCTTCGGCACGGCCTTCGCTGAAGCGAACAACGGCGACATGGGCGGCGGCGACTGGCAGGATGTCATGCTCGGCATCGACTACTGCATCGCGCAGGGCATCAGCGATCCCGACCGGCTCGGGCTGGGCGGCTGGAGCTACGGCGGCTATCTGACTGCCTGGGGCGTGACGCAGACCGACCGCTTCAAGGCGGCCGTCGCTGGCGCGTCGATCACCAACTGGATCTCGTTCCACGGCGTCTCCACGATCCCCGACTTCGACGCCGTCTTCTACGACACCGATCCCGTTCGAGTGGGACGGCCGCTACGGCCAGTTCTCGCCGATGGCGCACATTCGCAGGTCGACGACGCCAACGCTGCTCCTGCACGGCGAACGCGACCCGATCTGCCCGGTCGGGCAAGCGCACGAGATGTTCCGCGCGCTCAAGGAACTGGGCGTCGAAACCCAATTGGTCGTCTACCCTCGCGAGGGCCACGGCATGCGCGAACGTGCCCACGCCCGCGATGTGCTGGAGCGGGCCGTGCGCTGGTTTGCGGAGCGGGTGTGAGGCGAGTAGCGAGAGGAAAGAGGAAAGTGGAAAGCAGGAGGGAGTCTGCATGAAGGTGGTCAAGGCTGGAGATCGTGCGGCGCGCAAGGGAGATACGTTCACTGGCGATGTGACGCTGGAGAGCGTGCTGAGCGCGCAGCAGGAACACGGAATGAGTGTGTCGGTCGTGCATTTCACGGATGGCGCACGGACGAACTGGCACGAGCACCCGGGCGAGCAGGTGCTCTACATCCTCGAAGGCGAGGGCCGTGTCGGGACTGCGAGCGAGCAGTTCCTCGTGCATCCGGGTGACGTCGTCCACGCCGCCCCTGGCGAACGCCACTGGCATGGCGCGGCCCCCGGCCAGAACATGACCCACATCAGCATCACCACCGTCGGCTCACCAACCTGGTTCGAGTCGCCGGAGGAATAGCCCTTGTCATCCTGAGATCGCAATCGAAGGATCTCCTGGCGTCCGCTCCGTGCCAACGTTTGGAGTTCCTTCGATTGCGATCTCAGGATGACAAAGCTACCGATACGCCGCTGGCAGGTCGCCATAGCGCCAGACGTAGTAGTGCTGGCCGACGTTGCCGGCCTCGACCTGCCAGCCGGCCGGGTTGCCCGGCGTGTAGGTCAGGCAGCGGCGCTCGAAGCACTGCATCAGCACGTCGCGTGTAGGTCCCGCCGACCTTGACGCTGGCCCAGTACGCCTCGGTGATCGGGTAGCCGGTCGCGTAGAACGGGTTTCGAAGAGCGGCCGAGCGATGTAGCCGCCGTCGCGCCAGACCGTGCCGTCGACGTTCATGAAGTCCCAGAAGACCGACGCGACCTGTGGTCGATGCCCGGCACGTACACGTCGGCGGTCGTCACGCCATAGCGCCGCGTACGAGTCGTCGTTCCACGGCACGCCGTCCGCAGTCCAGCACCGCTCGTGATCGCTGCTCATCCTGGCGAGCCGGGCGGCGACGTCGAGCAGGCTGCCGAAGGTCGCGTAGGTGGGCGCCGTCGGGTCGTCGGAGTCGCCGGCGACGTTGATCGTCGGCCGGGCATACGTGTATCGAACGGCGGTCGTCGCCAATCTGCAGCTGGCCGGTGATCGAGCTCGATCGACCAGCAGGCCGTTGGTGACGTACCAGAGGCTGTCGGTCGGATCACGTTCGGATCGGTGATCTCCATGCGCGACTTGTCGTAGTACTGCACGAGCCGCGTAGCCATCCGGCGCCTCGACGTACTCCTCCCACTTCGTGTCGGAGATCGCCTCCGGCCCCCACATCCAGGTGCGTTTGTCGACGCTCTCGGCCACCGCCAGGTCGGTGCGCGCCCAGGTCTCCCAGAACTCGTACGTCCCCGGTTGCTCCGCCTGCGCCGTCGCCATCATCCCCAGCAGCATGCCAGAAACCGTCGCCACGCCCAGCCACTTCCGCCACCTCGCCAGCCCCATTGCCCGTTCCTCCACCTGCGCGCCGCACTGCGCGTCATCGGCTGACACACGCGGTCAGCCGTCTGCTGGATTGAGCGTATTGGCGAACGGCGAAAGTGGATATCGAGATTCCGGACATACGGTAGCTGTACGGAGGGACAGCCTACAGCCCGATGTTCTGATGATCCTGTATGCTACGTTTTGATCGACTTGTCGCGTCAGTCCGCATCGTTCTCAAGACGTTAGAATAATTCGCATCGGGAGCCTTTGGGAGGACAAGCGCATGACGGGAATTGCCCAAATTACGGACTTCGTTCTCAATTCTCTGCATTCTGGTCCCATTGCAGCAGTCGAGGCAAAAAACCGGCAGAATCTGAACCCTGAGATCGCGGTCGCGTACCGGAGGAACATGCTCGCCCATGGGCAACTGCATCACACACCCTATTTCCTACTCGTGTCGCAAGACGCAGGGCATTTGTGGGGACCCGAAAGCGACGCGGCCGCTGAAGCACCTCCCCTCGCATCATTCAGCATGACGCCGGTCGTTGCTCGCTACGTCGAGGAGTTTGATTCACAATCTCGCCTTCACGGTCGAATCTTCGAGTTTATCGTCCAACAGTGGCTGGATGACATCGTCCATGCTACCGATTCGCCGGTTGTTGACCCTGACGATGTACTCCAACACTCTGGACTACTCACGCTGATTCGCAGCCAGCCCGTCGTCGTTGAGGTCGGTTCTTGATCGTTTATGTCGAATCGAACTTCGTTGTGGAGATCGCTCTTGAACAGGAAGATGCCGCTGCCGCACTCGATATCCTGTCTGAGGCGGAACGGCACAACGTCACGCTTGCAATTCCAGAGTTCTCGATCACGGAACCGATCTCGACCGTCACGACGCGAGGTAGAAATCGTCAACGACTCAGCGCTACGCTGAATGACCAAGTGCGCGAGTTGTCGCGATCTATTCCACATCAAGCGTCAGTTGACCACTCCGCGACATTCCTGTATTGCTCCGTGAAATGGAAGCCGTGGAGATTGATCTTCTGGAACAGACGATCCAACGGCTGCTTTCGGTGAGCGTCGTGCTTCATCTCGATGCAGCGACCATCACCTCCGTCATCGCGATCAGAGGATCCTTCGACCTTTCGTTACAAGACGCAATCGTCCTCGCAACGGTACTCTCGCATTCCAGGTTGACGGACACCGCCGAACCGAAGTGTTTCGTGAGCAAGAACTGGAAGGATTTCAACGAGCCCGGAATCCGCGCTGCTCTACGCGCTGCCGGTTGCGACTACGCTGATTCCTTCGAGAGTGCCATGCGTTTCGTGCGCGAAGAACCAGGACCATACGCTCGATAACGCTCAATCACATTCCAGGATGACCCGCTGTCTCGTACCGCTAGATATTCGTTGGCAGTTAACTGGAGGAGCGAACGATGTCACCAGAATTCACCCAGCGCCGCATCGAGCGCACCCGCGCCACTATGCGGCAGCACGGCATCGACGCGTTGTTTCTGAACTACGGGCCGATGTTTCAGTATGTGACCGGGCTGGAGAAGCCGGTGACGTACGATGTCGGGCGGCAGGAGGGCGACTGGATCACCGGGCTGGTACTGCCCTTGGAGGGCGAGCCAACGCTGATCCTGCGGCCAAGCTGGCTGCGTGAATACGTCGAAGGCGCGCCGTTTGAGGTCATGGCGATGCCGGACGGAGGCGAGCCGGACGCGTTCATGGCCGAGAGTGCGCAGCGGCTGGGGCTGGATGGCAAGACCATCGGCATTCCGAAGACGGTCTGGGGACAGTCGGTGCTGTCGTTGCAGGCGGCGCTGCCGAACGCGCGGCTCGTGCCGATGTCTGACCTGTTTGTCGACAGGATCCGCACGATCAAGCAGCCGGACGAGATCGCGCTGCTGGAGGAAGCGGCGCGCATCACCGACGCGGCCTTCGCGGCCATCGTCGAGCGCATGCACGTCGGGATGCTCGACCGCGATCTGGCGGTGGAGATCGACTACCAGCTCAAGAAGAACGGCGGTGACGCCTTCTCGTTCATGCCGACGGTCGTGCTGGACGGCCACGGCACGCGCTGGGCGCGCAACTACATCGACCGCGCCACGCCGCAGCCGATCACGGCTGGGATGACGGTCGCGTTCGACTTCGGCGTCGTCTACCGGGGCTACTGCTCCGACTTCGGGCGTTCCGTCTTCATGGGCGAGGCGAAGGACGAGCCGTTGCGTGCCTGGCGCTCGATCACGAAGGCGATCCAGGCAGCGATGGTCGTCATGGGCGACGGCAGGATCACGCCAGCCGGAATCCACGACTTCGTCGTCGAGTCGGTGACGGAGGACGGCTTCCGCGACCAGTTCTCGTGGTACGCGCTCGGCCACGCTATCGGGCTGGACGTGCATGAGAACCCGTGGATGTTGCCAGAGTTCACCGAGCCGATCGAGGCGGGCATGTGCTTCGCGCTGGAGCCGAAGATCGGGCGACCGGGCCAGTTCTACGTGCGCTGCGAAGATGTCGTCGTCGTCGAGCAGGAATGCGCGCGGTCGCTGACCCGTTCTACCTACGAGCCGATCGTCATTTCGTAGCATCGGCAGATAGAGCAGGTAGCGAGCCGACGTGATCGACCGTCTACGTTCAAGCCTCTCGTCCGAGGTGGCATCGCTGTGTCTCGTGATCTTCCTGGCCGATGTGGTCGCGGGCATCATCATCCCCAGTTTCTCGCTGTATGCCCGCGATCTGGGCGTCTCGCTGGCGCTGCTTGGCGCGCTGAACACGGTTGGGGGAGTGACGCAGTTGGCTGCGTCGATCCCGCTCGGCGTCCTCTCCGACCGCATCGGACGCACCCACGTCATCCTGATTGGGTTGAGTGCGTTCCTGCTCTCGATGCTGGCGTTCGCGGTGGCCGACGGCGCGTGGATGATCGCGCTGGGCCGCATCCTGCAAGGCATCGCCGTCGTCGCGACATTCCAGATCGGGGCTGCCTACCTGGGCGATATCACCGAGCCGGGGCAACGCGCGGTCGCGTTCGGGTCGTACACGACCGCGATGGGGCTGGGCTTCACGGTCGGGCCGCTGCTGGGTGGCGCGATCGCGGACGAATGGGGACCGCGCCAGTCGTACTTGGTCGCGGCGGGCTTCGCGCTGCTGGCCATCGCTTTCGCACGCCGCGTGCTGCACGAGCCACCCCGACCCACGCACGCCCTCCGACAAGCTGGTACCGCAACCTCGGCCTGCTGGCGAAGCAGCACGACTTGACGCTCGTCGCACTGGGGAGCCTGCTGACCTCGCTAACGTTCGCTGGCGCGATCTCAACCTTCCTGCCGCTCTACGCGAAGGAATCCGGCATCTCGCAGGCGACGATCGGCACGATGTTCGCCATCCGCGCCCTCGTCTCCGCCGCCGGACGCATCCCGAACAGCATCGTCACGCGCGCGGTCGGCGACCAGCCGGTGCTGTTCGGCGCGCTGGCGCTTCAGGTCGTCGTCCTGTTCGGCATCGCCCGCACCGACGACGTGCTGCTGCTGACACTGCTGTTGGCCCTCGACGGACTGGCCTTCGGCGGCTACCTCGTCGCCGGGCAGACCTATGTCGCCGACCACACCGACATCGACCATCGCGGCGCGGCCGTCGGCCTCTACTCCGCCCTCGGCAGCATCGGCGGCATCGCCGGGCCGCTGGCGCTCGGCCTGGTCGCCCAACGCTGGGACGTGCGCACCATTTTCACCGTCAACGGCTGGATCATGGTCGCGGGCTGCGTCCTGTATCTTGCAGGGACAATCTCGGTACATCGACGAGTCACGACGACAGCGCAGCGGCTGTGAGCACCAAACCGCGCGGCGACGGCTCGGTCGCAGACTTCGTTACCCATGCAGTCGCAATCGTGACAATGGGCTATACACTACCATTGCTGACCACACGCCGTTGGGTGCCTAGATGGCAGCCGAACGACCGACGTATGAGGGAAACGAGTTTGCGATGAGCTATTCGCGGAGCACAGACGGGGACGGTCCGATTTTCGGAGAAGCCTTCATTGAAGATTTGAAGTCGGTTGGCATCGACCCCACCAATGTGCCGGTCGGCGATGTCTGTCTCAGCGGCCTCGTCCGCCGCGCGCTTGGCGAACGAGGAATCGTGACACTCGCTCAACTGGCGGAGCTAACGCCAGACAGACTCCGTCGGATCGTACCGCATCTTCCGCCGCTCGCCGTGAACGGCATGCGTCTCTCGGGCCAGCGAACTGCTTCGGTCAACTGTAGTCAAGGCAAATCAGGTATCCGCTGTGACGGAGTCGCCAGTGATCCCTCGGTCGGAATCAACGGCCGCTGATTCACTTCACCGCACGATGCGCCCGCGACCGATATCTGAGGAAGCAACAGCAGCGTTAGTCTTGCAGCCGCAGAACCCCGACATCGCTACACCTGACATAGGAACCGAGGAATCGTATGCTGAAGGGCGTACGCACCCCGCGACCGCTTCGCTCGATCAACTCCTCGCAATCAAGTCACCTGCTACCGAAGGTCCGCAGTGTCTCCGGATGGACGCTCGCTGACATTTGTGTCGAACCTCGGCGGCACTCCCGAACTGTGGAGCGTCGATGTCAGTTCCGGCGTGTTGGAGCGGCTCTCCGTCGGTCTGGGTGGTGTCGGGCACCTGGCGACGTTCATCCCGCGCTGGTCACCAACCGGCGAATACATTGCGGTAGTAACCGCGAAGTCGGGAGTCGATGAAGTCTGGTTCTGGCCACGGGATGGCGGTGATCTCTTTCAGCTTTCGCGTCTCGGTGGGCGTATTGAGGCGCTAAGCTGGACACCGGACGGCCGGTCACTCGTCGTCGCGTCCAACGCCTTCGGGCAGTTCGATATCTTCCGCGTCGGCGTTCCTGACGGACGGCACACTCGGCTGACTGACGACGCACGCTACGATGTCTACCCGTCGTTCACACCCGCGGGTGACGCCATCCTCATCCGGCTGAACGGCGATTGGACCGATCACGAGGTCGTCCGGATGTCTGCGGATGGCTCCCGGGAGCAGGTCGTACTTACCGACACCGACTTCTTCGACTACCACTACGGTCGAACATTCGGGTATCCCGTTATCTCGCCTGATGGAGCCAGCTTTCTGTTCCGTTCCCATCGCTCCGGCTGGATCTACATCTGGGAAAGTTCGACCAGTACCACCGGCGCACCGCGTCAACCGGCACCCGCCGAGGCCGATCAGGGCGACGCGGCCTGGTCGCCCGACGGTCGCTACATCGCCTACGTCGAGAATCACAATGGCACACTCGACCTGCGCGTCGTCCCAGCCGAAGGCGGCGAGCCGCGTGTCCTAGTAGCACCGCGCATGGGTGTCGTGTCTGAACCCGCGTGGTCGCCTGACAGCTCGCAGATCGCCTACCTTCTCGGCAGTCCGGTCGCGCCGAACGATATCTGGCTTGTCGATGTCGCCACGGGGAAGCAGCGCCAACTGACAACCTCGATGCTGGGCGGACAGCTGCGCGAGCGGCTGGTGGATCCGGAAAAGATCAGCTACCCAACCTGGGACGGTCGTGAGATCAACGCGTACCTGTATCGACCGCGTCACCGAGCGCCTGGCCAGCAGTTTCCGGGACTGCTCTGGATTCACGGCGGCCCGACCGCGCAGTTCATGGATTCGTGGCAACCCCAGGTGCAGTACTTCGTGTCACAGGCATATGTCGTCCTGCTTCCCAACGTGCGCGGATCGTCCGGTTATGGACGTATTCCGAAGATCTGAACAATGGTGACT